>NZ_BAAAXV010000001.1:1351557-2027335 GCF_039535785.1 Nonomuraea helvata | reverse complement strand
GCGGGCTCTCCCGCGCGACCCTGCGGTACATCGGCAGCATGCCGAGCAGCGTCAGCCCCACGATGAGCAGCGTGGCCAGCGGCGACAGAGCCCCGGCGGCCAGCGCGGCGATCGCGGGCAGGTAGGCCAGCGTCGAGAAGTAGTCGACGCCGGTCAGGCACATGACCTTCCACCAGGCCTGCGGCTCGGCGTGCCCCTCGCTCGCCTCGGGGCCCGTCGGCTGCACGCGCAGCTGCAGCAGCCAGCGTGCCAGGGCGCTGGACGGAGGCGCTGGACGGGACGGGGTCTCCACGACCGCCGGGACCGTAAGCCCACCGGTACCGCTCACCGGATCTTCCTCTCTTGTCGAGAATGGACACCACCCTAGGGGGTCCTGCGCAGGAGCACGCGGCTGGAGCGGCGATTTCGGCCATATGGGTGCTAACCAGCCCTTTTGTCCGGGGCTCCAGGACGGCGCGCCGGTAAACCGGTTGCCCGAGCCGAAAGCCCTCTGGTGTGCTGAGCTCGAATCAGCGACGACAGCGAGGAGCAGGAAATGCTGACAACGCTCATGTCCCCCCAAGAAAGGAAGAGCCGTCTATCACAAGGACATGACGTTCGTTGCGTATGCTCAATTTGGGGATCTTGGCGCATGTAGACGCCGGTAAGACCAGCCTGACCGAGCGGCTCCTGTACGCCGCCGGAGTCATCGACGAGATCGGCAGCGTCGACGACGGCAGCACCCAGACCGACTCGCTGGCCCTGGAGCGCCGGCGCGGCATCACGATCAAGTCGGCGGTCGTCTCGTTCGCCGTCGGCGGCACCACGGTCAACCTGATCGACACGCCCGGCCACCCCGACTTCATCGCCGAGGTGGAGCGGGTGCTGAGCGTGCTCGACGGCGCCGTGCTGGTCGTCTCGGCCGTGGAGGGCGTGCAGGCCCAGACCCGCGTGCTGATGCGTACGCTGCGCCGGCTCGGCATCCCCACGCTCGTCTTCGTGAACAAGATCGACCGCCGTGGTGCCCGCTATGACGGGATATTGCGCGAAATTTCAGAGAAGCTCCCGGTGGCCGCCGTCGCCATGGGGGCCACCACCGGGCTGGGCACGCGGGCCGCCTCCTTCACGCCGTTCAACGGGGCGGCGAATCTCCTGGAGGTGCTGGCCGAGCAGAATGACACGCTGCTGGCCGCGTACGTGGACGGTGACGAGCCGATTCCGTACGCCGGACTCCGCGCCGAGCTGGTGGCGCAGACGGGCCAGGCGCTGGCGCACCCGGTGTTCTTCGGCTCGGCGATCACGGGCGCGGGCGTTGACGCGCTCATGGCCGGGATAGAAGAGCTGCTCCCCGCCGCCCAGGGCGATTCCGGCGGCCCGGCCTCCGGCACCGTCTTCAAGATCGAGCGCGGCGACGCGGGGGAGAAGATCGCGTACGTGCGGATGTTCTCGGGCACGGTACGCGCCCGCGACCGCCTGAGCTTCGAGGGCGGACGCGAGGGGAAGGTCACGGCGATCAGCGTGTTCGACGGGGGCACGGCGGTACGCGGGCCGGAGGCCGCCGCAGGCCGGATCGCCCGGCTCTGGGGCCTGGCCGACGTCCGGATCGGCGACGCGATCGGCCTGCCGAGGAAGGGCGAGGCCCAGGGCCACTTCGCGCCGCCGACCCTGGAGACGGTCGTGGTCCCGCGCGACCCCGCCGGCAAGGGCGCGCTCCACCTCGCGCTCGCCCAGCTCGCCGAGCAGGACCCGCTGATCGGCCTGCGCCAGGACGACCTGCGGCAGGAGGTCTCCGTCTCCCTCTACGGCGAGGTGCAGAAAGAGGTCATCCAGGCCACGCTCATGAACGACTTCGGCCTGGACGTCGACTTCCGCGAGACGACCACGATCTGCGTGGAACGCCCGATCGGCAGTGGCGAGGCGTTCGAGCTGATCGGCAAGGACCCCAACCCGTTCCTCGCGACCGTCGGCCTGCGCGTCGAGCCGGGGGTGGCGGGCAGCGGAGTGGAGTTCCGGCTGGAGGTGGAGCTGGGCTCGCTGCCGTACTCGTTCATGAGGACGATCGAGGAGACGGTACGCGAGACGCTCCGGCAGGGGCTGCACGGCTGGGAGGTCCAGGACTGCGTGGTCACCCTGACCCGCTCCGGCTACTGGGCCAGGCAGAGCCACTCGGGCGGCGTGTTCGACAAGAGCATGTCCAGCACCGCCGGCGACTTCCGCAACCTCACCCCGCTGGTGCTGATGAGCGCGCTGAAGCGGGCCGGGACCAGGGTGCTCGAGCCGATGCACCGCTTCCGGCTCGAGCTGCCCGCCGACACGCTCGGCCCGGTGCTGCCCGCGCTGGCCCGCCTGGGCGCCGTCCCGTTGAGCCGGGCGCCGGGTCTGGTCGAGGGCGAGATCCCGGCGGCGAAAGTGCACGAGCTGGAGAAGCTGCTCCCGGGGCTCACCCGCGGCGAGGGCGTGCTGGAGTGCGACTTCGACCGCTATCAGCCCGTACGCGGCCAGGTGCCGGAGCGGCCGCGCACCGACCACAACCCGCTCAACAGGAAGGAGTACCTCCTGCACGTGGTGCGCAGGGTTTAGGCGCTGTCCTGGTCGGAGTCGGCGGCGAGGACGATGACGCCGAGATAGCCGTCGTCCTCCTTGGTGACCTGGGCGCCGCGCAGGTAGCGCTTGTCGTCGGTGGGCGTGAGATCCGCCATGTCGCCGCCGCCGCCGCCGTTGCCCGGGCCGCCGCTCGGCGGCGCGCCTGTGGGGGCGCCGCTCGGGGGACCGCCGCCGGGCGGGTTGCCGCCCCCGCCCGTCGACTGCGCCTCGGCACCCGAATAGAGCCCGGCCGCGTCGCAGTGCCAGATCTCCACCACCGCGTTGCCGAGCGGCTTGCACGTCTCGCTGTCCTGGACCTTGACGGCGACCCGCAGCCGCACGCCCTGCCGGTCCTCGCGGATGTCGCTGCGGATCTTGTCGGCGTCGAAGTAGTAGGGGCCCTGCGTCGTGGTGCTGGTCAGCCTGCAGGTGCCGGCCCCAGTGGACGGCGCAGTGGACGGCGCGGTGAACAGCGCGGTGAGGTCTTTGGCCGTGGTCGCCGTAGGCGTCACGCTCGCGCCCGTGGACGTGGTGACGGTCGCCGTGCCCCCGGTGCCCCCGGTGCCCCCGGTGCCCCCGGTGCCCCCGGTGCCCCCGGTGCCCCCGGTGCCCCCGGCGTTCTCGGTTCCGGAGCAGGCCGCCAGCAGGCTGCCGAGCCCGAGCGAGCTGATGCCCGCGAACAGCCGCCGACGGCTGACCCGCTGGCCTTCGGGATCGTGTCCCACTGCGGCGTCCTTCTGGGGGTGTGGGATGTTCCGGAACCTCACGGTACGAGGCGGTCCCTGGACGTCCTCTTTGCGCTGGATGAACGTTTCATGAGTTCATCGAAAGCCTTTTCGGCGATATGAAACTGTAACCGAGCTGCCCCCTGGCTGATCAGCGAAGGCAATCCTGGACATCCGCAGTTCACGGTACATACGGATGGCCGCAAGGGTCGATTGACAGCCCCGTCCAGCCGTTCTACGTTCCCGAAAACCTTTTAGGCGGACGGCTTCGATCCCTGTTAGCGCTAACACCGGCAACCGCTGGATTGTAAGGGGCGAACTCATGAGACGACGCTGGGCAGCGGCCCTCACCGCGGCACTCGTGCTCATCCTCGGCAATGCGACGCCCGCGTTCGCGGGCGCGCCGATCACCACCGCGATCTACACGGCCGACCCGGCCGCGCTGGTCGTCGGCGACACCCTCTACCTGTACACCGGCCACGACGAGGCCCCGCAGGGCGGCACCAACTTCGTCATGCGCGACTGGCGCGTCTTCACCTCCACCGACGCCGCCACCTTCACCGACCAGGGCGCCAAGCTCTCGATCTCGAACTTCTCCTGGGCGGGCGCCGACGCCTGGGCCGGCGAGGTGGAGCGCGGCGCGGACGGCAAGTACTACTGGTACGTCCCGGTCAACGGCAACGGCGCAGGCTGGATGGACATCGGCGTGGCCGTCGGCGACAGCCCGCTGGGCCCGTTCCGCGACGCCAAGGGCGGCCCGCTGATCAGCGACAGCACCCCCAACTCCTCGCCGCTCAACATCGACCCGACCGTCTTCACCGACGACGACGGCCAGGTCTACATGTACTGGGGCTCCTACTACGGCCTGCGCGCGGTCAAGCTCAACGCCAACATGACCTCCACCCAGGGCTCGGTGATCACGCCGAGCGGCGTGTCGAACTTCTGGGAGGCCCCCTGGATGTTCAAGCGCAACGGCGTCTACTACCTCGCCTACTCGGCCAACGACTCGGCCTGCTCGGCGCCGGGCTACGCCTGCATCCGCTATGCCACCGCGAGCAACCCGCTGGGCCCGTGGACGCACCGGGGCGTCGTGCTCGACCAGGTCAGCTCGACCACGAACCACCCGGCGATCATCGAGTACAAGGGCCAGTGGTACATGGTCTACCACAACGCGAGCGCCCCGGGCGGTGGCGACTTCCGTCGCTCGGTGACCATCGACAAGCTCTACTTCAACGCTGACGGCACCATGCAGAAGGTCGTCAAGACGAGCGGCGGCCCGACCACTCCGGGCAACCTGGCGACCAGCGCCACCCCGTCCACCTCGTACGTCTCGCCGTGGGAGACGCTCGCCGCGGTCAACGACGGCTACACCCCGGCCAACTCGGCCGACCACAGTCACGGCGCCTACGGCAACTGGGACCACCAGGGCACCGAGTGGATCGAGTACCGCTGGTCCAGCGCCCAGAACATCTCCAAGATCCAGACCTACTGGTTCGACGACGACCTCGGCATAGACCTGCCGGCCTCGTGCCAGGTGCAGTACTGGAACGGCAGCGCCTACGTCAACGTGCCCGGCCAGTCGTCCTGCGGCGTGGCGGGCAACACCTTCAACACCACGACGTTCACCTCGGTCAACACGACCCGGCTGCGGCTGAACATCACCTCCAAGTCCGGCTACTCGACCGGTGTGCTCGAATGGAGGGCCTTCTCATGAGGCGTATCCTGCTCGCCCTGCTGCTCGTGGCGGGCTTGGTCATCGCCGGTTCGCCGGCGCAGGCAGACCAGACCATCGGCTTCCCGACGTTCAACGGCCCGGCCATCCCCGCGCCGCCGGCGTCGTACACGACCGGCAACATGATGCAGGCCATCTACGACGCCGAGAGCTCCGGCACCGACTTCTGGATGGACCGGCTGCTGGCCCGCTCGGGCAACGACCCCGCCGGCACGTGGCTCATGTCGCGCGGCCGTGCGCTGTTCATGAAGACCCATACGCCCGGCACGCTCGGCTTCGCCGGTCAGGTGGCGTACTGGGAGAGCATCAGCAACAACGACGCCTTCACCGTCGCGGTCACCCCCGGCACCTTCACCGAGCAGGTGAACTCGCGCTGGCAGGCGCCCAGCTACTGGAAGAGCCGGCACACCAGCGGCTCCATCACGATCGGCCAGACGAAGTTCATCACCGAGAACAACGTGGCGGTGGCCAACCTGGCCATCACCAACGGCGGCTCCGGCTCGACGACGCTGCAGCTGCGGGCCACCTCGCCGTACGCCACCTCCGGCAGCGGCAGCGAGCTGACCGGCCAGGTGAACGCCTACAACAACCTCACCACGATCTACCCCAGGCTCACCGGTGACGGGTTCACGGTCTCCAGCGGCGGGCTCAACAGGTCCGTCACGGTCGCGGCGGGCGCGACGGTCACCGTCAAGGTCGTCATGGGCTTCGTGACGAACGAGATCCCCGCCTCCCGCACCGACTACGACGCCTACGCGGGCTACACGCCCGCCACCGCGTTCGCCACGCACGTGCGCGCGTACAACAAGTGGTGGGCCGACAACGTCCCCTACATCGACGTGCCCGAGCCGGCCATCAAGAAGAACATCTACTACCGCTGGTGGCTGATGCGCTTCAACCACCTCGACGCGGACATCCCCGGGCAGACGTTCCAGTTCCCCACGTCCGTCGAGGGCGCGCTGGGCTACAACAACGCGATCGTGCTGACCCAGCCCATGCACATCGACGACCTCAAGTACCTGCGTAACCCGATCTACTCCTACGGCGACTGGCTGAGCGTCGGCCAGGTCTCCAAGAACGGTCGCTTCGTGGACAACCCGGGCGACCCGGAGAACTGGTCGAACAGCTACACCCAGTACATCGCCGAGGCGGCCTGGAAGAGCTACCAGATCCACGGCGGCCAGCCCGCCATCGCCGCGAACCTGGCCCGCTACGCCGAGCAGGACGTCAAGGGCCAGCTCGCCTACTACGACCACGACAACAACAAGCTCGTCGAGTACGACTGGGGCGCCCTGACCGGCAACGACGCCGACGCCGTGTCGTTCCACTGGAAGAGCGGCAACATGGACCGCGCCGAGGCCGCCTACCAGTACAGCGGGGCGCTGGCCGCGGCGCAGGCGTACGAGGCGATCGGCAACACGGCCAAGGCCACCGAGATGCGCACGCTGGCCACGCAGATCCAGAACGCCATCGTCAACGTGCTGTGGAACCCGAACCGGCAGCTGTTCGAGCACCGGCTGAAGTCCACCAACGAATGGGTGCCGTGGAAGGAGATCAACAACTACTACCCGTTCGCGGTCGGCGCGATCCCGAACACGGACACCTACAAGCAGGCCCTGCGCCTGTTCAACGACCCGGCGCAGTATCCGATCTTCCCCTTCTACACCGCCAACCAGGCCGACAAGGCGGCCTCGGGCACCGGCAGCAACAACTTCTCCACGATCAACTCGACCGTGCAGTTCCGCCTGCTCTCCTCGGTGCTGCGGAACTACCCCAACCAGTGGATCGACACGAACTGGTACAAGAAGCTGCTCTACTGGAACGCCTGGGCGCAGTACATCAACGGCAACACCCAGTACCCGGACGCCAACGAGTTCTGGGCCGACTGGAACGGCTCGTCGATCACGTACCGCTCCTGGATCCACCACAACATCCTGGGCAGCAGCAACTGGACCGTGATCGAGGACGTCGCCGGGCTGCGGCCGCGCAACGACGCCAAGGTGGAGCTCTCGCCGATCAACATCGGCTGGCCCAACTTCACCGTCAACAACCTGCGCTACCGCAACGCCGATCTGGCCATCGTCTGGGACGACCCGTCCGACGGCGTCGTGCGCTACCCGGGCGTGCCCGAGGGCTACTCGATCTTCATCAACGGCAGCCGGGCGGCCACGGTGTCGTCGCTGGTGCCGTTCACGTGGGATCCGGCCACCGGCAACGTCACCACCAACGGGACCGTCACGTACCACGTGGCCGTGCCCGGGCTCCAGGCGCCCTCCCAGGTCGTCCAGTCCAGCGCCCGCATGGTCGACATGCTGGCCAAGGCGGGCGTCGACCTGACCGACAACCTCACCAACCTCGCCGCCGACGCCACCGCCAGCGCTTCCACCACCGCCTCGGGCAGCTCCACGGCGGGGGCGAAGGACGGGTTCCCGATCAACGAGCCGTTCTGGGGCGGCACCACGGCGGGGCAGGACTGGTACGAGCTGGACTTCGGCGCGTCCCGCACGTTCAACGAGGTCCGGCTCTACTTCAAGGACAGCCGGCCGGCCAGCGCGACCT
Organism: Nonomuraea helvata; assembly: GCF_039535785.1. NCBI lineage: Bacteria > Bacillati > Actinomycetota > Actinomycetes > Streptosporangiales > Streptosporangiaceae > Nonomuraea > Nonomuraea helvata. The sequence continues at coordinate 2,019,757 of NZ_BAAAXV010000001.1, read as the reverse complement.
ACCGGGCGCCGGCGTCCTACACCATCCAGTACTACAACGGCAGCTCCTGGGTGGACGTGCCCGGCCAGGCCAAGACGCCGGCCGCGCCGCGGGCCAACTACAACGTCGTCCAGTTCTCGGCGATCATCGCGCAGCGGATGCGGGTGCTGGCCACGGCGGCCTCCGGCGCCAGGACCGGCCTCACCGAGGTCAAGGTCTACAACCGGGGCGGCGTGCAACCGCCCCAGAACCCCAACCTGGCGCTGTCGGCCACGCCGTCGGCGTCGTACACCTCGTCGTGGGAGAGCGTGGCCGCGGTCAACGACGGGATCGACCCGCCGTCGTCCAACGACACCGTCAACCCGCGCTGGGGCTGCTGGCCGGAGACCGGGCAGCAGTGGGTGGACCTCACCTGGTCCTCGGCGCAGTCCGTGAAGCGGGCCGAGGTGTACTTCTTCGACGACGACGAGGGGATCGACATGCCGGCGTCGTGGAAGCTGCAGTACTGGAACGGCAGCGCGTACGTGGACGTGCCGGGCGCGTCGGCGTACACGCTGAACAAGAACGCCTACAACAGCGTCACCTTCACCGCCACGAACACCACCCGCCTGCGGGTGCTGCTCACCGGTAACGGCAGCAACTCCGTGGGCCTGCTGGAGGTCAAGGCCTACGCGACGTGACACATGCGAAGGGGCGGGTCGCGCGGACCCGCCCCTTCGGGTCTCTGATGGGACACCGCGGCGTTCTTCTCCTAGGCTTGATTATCTGGCCAGACCTATGAGGAGGACGGGGCACGGTGACACGGGCGCTCGTGGTGGGGGCCGGTTCGTTCCGGGTGGTGGAGCAGGGCGAGTGGGATCCCATGGGATCGGCGGAGACGGGGTTCGAGTCGCTGGCCTGCGTGGCCCCCGCTGTGACGGACCTGGCGCGAGCAATGGCCCGCCTCCAGGGGCTGCGCGTGCACGGCGACGCGCCGCTGCTGCACCCTTCGCTGGCCGAAGTGGACGAGGCGTGGCAGGAACTGCGCGGGCGCGCAGCCGGCGAGGCGCTGATCGTGCACTTCAGCGGGCACGGCGTGCTCGGCAGCTCGGACACGAGCCTGTATCTGGCGGCGCGCGACAGCGACCCAGGCTCTCTGCCTCGCACCGCCGTCTACGTGAACGCGTGGCTGGACGAGGTGGAGAACACGCGGGACGGCGCTCCCACCCTGTTCCTGCTGGACGTGTGCGGGGCGGGGCGGGCGGCGGTGTACCAGCTCGTGCAAGGGATCCGGGCCCGCGACAGGAGGTCCTGGGTCATTGCCGCGTGCACGGAGGACGAGAAGGCGTACAAGGCGCATTTCACCCAGGCGACCACGACCGTTCTGGAACGCCTGCGCGACGGCCTGCTGGACGTCTCGCCCGCGCTCGCGTACATCCCGGTCGAGACCCTCGCCGAGGAGATCGACCGCGAGCTGGCCCGCCTCGCCGAGCAGGACGAGCAGCGCTTCGGGCAGACGGTGGTACGTACGCCGCGGCTGGAGGCGTCCGCCGAGCCGCCGCCGTTCTTCCCCAATCCCGCCTACGCCGACAACCTGTCCGACCAGTTCCAGCGGCGGCGCGACAGCGCGCTGTGGCAGTTCGCCGCCGACGCGGCCCCGGGTCTGGACCCGCTGCACTTCCTCTCCCGCGCCTCCGGCACGTCGTCGCAGGCGGCGACGCAGTGCCGCTTCACGGGCCGTCGCGAACAGCGCCTGCGGATCAACGCCTGGCTGGACGACCCGGCAGGCGCCGAACCGTCGCTCCTGGTGGTGACGGGCGGGCCCGGCGCCGGCAAGTCCGCTCTGCTGGGCGTCACGCTCTGCCTGGCGCACCAGGACCTCCACGACATCGCGGACTCCATCCGAGGCCGCATCCTCCCCGCTGAGCGGCCGAACGTGCATCCCTTCCTGGCCGCGGTCCACACCCGCGAGCGCGGCCAGGCCGAGATCCTCTCCTCCCTCGCCCGCCAACTCCGCCTGGGCGATCCTCCTGCCGGCGGCCCATGGACCACTCAGGCGGTGCTGGAGCGGCTGCGGGACAGATCCCAGCGCGCTGTCGTCGTGCTCGACGCCCTCGACGAGGCCCTGCGCGCCGAGGAAATCGTCACCGAGGTCGTGCTGCCCCTCGTCACCGCGACCCGCGACGGGCGGCCGCTGTGCCGGGTGCTCATCGGCACCCGCCCCTGGCGCGGCTTCCCCGCGTTACGGGAACGCCTCAGAAGCGACGGCGAGCTGATCGACCTGGATCGTGTGCCCGCCCCGCAACTCGCCGTGGACCTCGCCGGCTACCTGGAGGACGCGCTGTGGCCGCTCGCGACTCACGGCCCGGCCGGCGCGGTCGCCGAGGTCGCACGGCAGGTCGCCGATCGGCTCACCCGCGCCCGCCATCACGGCCGTTTCCTCCTGGCCGTGCTGTTCGCCGACTACCTCACTCGGCTGCGCGCCCCGCTGGATGCCCGTGCGAGCGTCGAGCGCCTCCCCATCGACCTGCCAGGCATGCTCGACCTGCACCTCGAAACGCTCATCGAGCAGGACCCATGGCTGCGTCCGGTGCTGCGGGCAGTGGCCTTCGCACGCGGCGAGGGCATGCCGCTCGAGGCCCTCCACTCGGTGGCCACCACTTTCGCCACCGGCAGCGATCTCGGGTCACACGTCCTGGCGCGGACGTCGTCCGACACGCGGCGCGCGCTCGCGGCGGCGACCTTCTACCTGCGCACCAGCACCGGCCCCGACGGACGCCAGCTCTACCGCTTCTTCCACCACGCCGTCGTCGAGCACCTGCGCAAGGACCGGCCCGGCGAAGGGATCACCGGCCGGAGCCTCGCCGAAGCGGTCTTCACCAGGCTGCGGGACACGGTCCCCCTTGCGCCCGACGGCAGGAGCCGGCTGTGGGACCTCGCTTCGCCGTACGTGCGCCGCCATCTCGTCGAGCACGCCGCCGCGGCCGGTCCGCAGGCCGTCAACGCCCTGCTGCTCGACCCCGGCTTCCTGGTGCACGCCGACCCGGTGACGTCGGCGGCCAACGCGCACCGCGCCACCGACCGTACGGCCAAGCTCCACGCCCGAATCCTCGACACCTCGATCAAGCATCATCCCGGACGGGCCCCCGAGGACCGCCGCCGCCTGCTGGAGCTGGACGCGGTCCGCTGGCGCCATCCGGAGCTCGCCCACGCCGTGGCCGAGGGCGGCTCGCCCGCCGCACGCCCGGTATGGGCGACGAACGCGAACATCCATCCTGCCCTGCGGCGTGCCTTCAGCCGTCGCCACCACGTCAGAGCGATGACGACGGCGGAGATCGGCGGCAGCGTCCATGTCCTGACCGCCGAGGGCAGGCAGGTGTGGCTCTGGGACCTGGAGCAAGGCACGGAGCGACATGTTCTGACCTGCGGGCAGCAGGTGCAGGCCGTCCGGGTGGCAGAGATGCCGGGCGGTCCCCATGCCTTGATCGCCGCGGGGACGGAGGTGCGGCTCTGGGACCTGACGGACGGCACGCAACGCCACGCCACCCTCTACGGCCCCCAGGTTCAGGGGATCGGGGAGACGGAGATCGACGGCCGCCCGCACGCCCTGATCACCGCCGGGAAGACCGTGCACGTCTGGGACCTCGCCGGGGGCGTACGCCGCTGCAAACTGGGACACGGGGCACCGGTGCGGCACGTGGAGCCGCTGACCGTGCACCAGCGCCCGCACGCGCTCACCTACGCCGAGGACGGCCTGCGCCTGTGGGATCTCACCGACGGGGCTGAGCGGCGGATCCTGCGCCATCTTCGCGGCCTGCGCGCGGTGGCCGGCGTGGAGATCGGCAAACGTCCCCACGCCGTCACCACCGCGGAGAACGGCGTACGCGTGTGGGACCTCACCGACGGCGCGCTCCGCCGCTCCCTCGACCACCTCGACCCCGTGCGCGAGATCACGGCGTTCGAGCTCGACGGACGCCCGCACGCCTTCACCACCAGCAGGAACGTCGTGTCCGTCTGGGACCTCGACACGGGCGTGCTCCACCACGAGCTCGTCCACAAGGGACCGGCAGAGGTGGTAGATGTGGCCGAGATCCTGCGGCGGCCTCATGCGCTCACCGTCAGCGGCAAGAGCCTGCACGCGTGGGATCTGACCGGCAGCGGCCTGCACCACACCTTCTCCGGCCACCACGGCAACGTCCAGGCGGCGGCGTTCACCTGGAACGGCGAGCGGCCCTTGGCCCTCACCGCCGACCTCGACCACGTCGTCCGCGTCTGGGACGTGGCCGGAGGGATCAGGCATCACTCAACCCCCGTGGGGACGATCGCGGCGGCCCAGGTGAGCGGAAGACCTTACGGCCTCACCACGGCCGGCGACCGGGACGCGCGGGTGTGGGACCTGGCCAACGGGATCCTCGTGCGCACGTTGAGGAGCGACCGGCCTATCGGTTCGGCGGTGGTGGCCACCGTGGACGGCCGCGCCTATGGACTGACCGCCTCGGGCGGCAACGAGGTGCGCGTGTGGGATCTGGCCGACGGTGTCCAGGTACAGAGGCTCCGCCATGACCGGCGCGTGAGCGTGCTCACCGTGTCCGACCTCCAGGGCCGTGCGCACGCGCTCACCACCTGTCCCGGGCCGCAGCACCTCGTGCACGTATGGAGCCTCCCTGATGCGGTGCTCCTGCACACCCTCGCGTTCGCCAGGCCCGTTCACCGCGTCATGGCGGCCGAGATCAATGGGCGGCCCCACGCCGTGGTCGGTAGCGGCCGTTGGTTGCACGCGCGGAACCTGGTGAACGCCTCCACCCGGTGGGTCCGGGACCTGTCCCGGTGCAGGCAGCTGCTGGCGGCCGGCATCGACGGCACGGCGCACGCCCTCATGACGTCGGGCGACACCTTCCGGGTGATCCGGTTGTCCGATGGCCGCGTGGTCTGGACCCTTCCCGGGAGCGGCTGGCCGATCACGCACGGCGAGCTCGCCGACATCGACGGACGTGCTCACATGCTCATCTGCACCGCCAACAGGGTGCGGGTCCTGGACCTGTCCGATCGCCGTCCGGTCATGGACCTGACCCACGACGAGGCCGTGGGATCGGCGGTGGTGACCGAGGCCGGCGGTCGCGCGCGGCTGGTCACCACCAGCGGACATCGGGTGTGCCTGTGGGATGCGGCCACCGGTGAACCCGACGGACCGCCGCTGATCGTGCCGTACCCGGCGCGATGGCTGCTGCCGCATCCGCGCGGTTTCGTCGTCAGCTTCGGGCCGGAGCTGGCCCTGTTCTCCCTGCCCGGCGAAAGTGAGATTCGATGAACGTGACGTCACCGGTCCTTGCCGTGCACGGGATCGGCAACCGGCAGCGCGGGCTCGACCCGGTGCAGGCGGCGGCGGCGCTGGCCGGGAAGTGGCAGCCCAACCTCGCCAGGGGATTCGCGGCGGCCGGCTTCACCTCTCCCGTGCCCGAGCTACGGGCGGCCTACTACGCTCACCTGCTCGCCGCCGCGGAAGCGCAGGGGGCGGGCGACGACGAGCGGGTGGAGTCCCTGTCGGCGGAGGAGGCGTCGCTCGCCTGGGCGTGGCTGCGGGGGGGCCGGCGTGCCCGACCCCGCGGATGCGCAGGGTCCGGTGACCATGCCTGTCCGGCAAGGACTCGACTGGCTGGCGCGGCGCCGCCGAGTGCCGGTGAGCCTGCTGGCCCGGATCGCGGTGGCGTTCGCCAGGGAGGTGCACGCCTATCTCGCCACGCCAGAGCGGCGACGGCAGGCTCGCGCGCAGGTCGCCGAGGCGATCAGCGAGCACCGGCCCCGGGTGGTCCTGGCACACTCGCTCGGCTCGGTGGTCACCTACGAGGCGTTGCATGCTCATCCGGACCTGGAGGTGGAGTTGCTGGTCACGCTCGGCTCGCCGCTCGGCCTGCCGGGAGCCGTCTTCGACGTGCTCGAGCCCGGGCCGGTCGGCGGGAAAGGCGCGCGGCCTCCGGGCACGGCCAGGTGGGTCAACCTGGCCGACCCGGGAGACCTCGTCGCCGTCCCCCAGCGGCTCGGCGATCGCTTCCCCGTTGATCTCCACGACGAGGCGTTCATCGGCCTGGGAAATTTTCACTCCCTGGCCGGCTACCTCGGGACCGCGCTCACCGCGACGACCATCGCGCCGTACACCGGGGCTTCTTGACCTGCACCTCGCCCTGAAGGGACGAGGATTCCCGTGCCGCCTGCGGCGGCAACCCACAGCGCTGGACGCCATAGGTTATGGAACGGGGTGCTTGACGCTTCACAGACCGGGCAACCCCGAAGTCTCCACGTCCTGAGACGACCAGCCCGGCCGCCTTGTTCCATAAAAGCGATCTTCCGCGCGGCTTGGTTATCGCTCGCTTGTTCGACCGTCACCGACTGTAGACCCGGCCACGTCACTGCTGCAAGTGATTTCGGCAAGGTTCCGGGTCCGCGCTGTGCGCTCCGGTCTGCCCCGCCTTCGGCGGGCCATCCCCTGGCGGGGCCGCATTCATCCACGGCCTGAAGGCCGATGGCTTTCTGCGGGTTCTTGGTAAGCAGTCCGCCGCCGGCCACCTCAGCGCAGGCGGCCGGCGCCCGCGCCCGCGACGAGCAGGCGCACCGCCTGGGGCGGGTGGATGCGGGTGAACAGGGTTGGCGTCCAGCCGGCGTCGGCGCCGAGTGACGTCCCGTTGGCGGCGTTGTACGCGGCCACCAGGTCGGCCGGTGCGCCGTCCATCAGGTTGTTCTTCGCGGTGATCGCGGTGCCCTTGAACACCGACAGCACCTTCGCCGCGGCGATGCCGTCGAAGGCGTTGCTCTCGGCGTAGACATTGGAGCCGAAGCCCACGCCGCGGCGGCCAGGCTGTAGCCGTTCACCGCGTAGTCGTCGCAGGTCAGCGGCGTGCCGTCAGGGCCGGTGCGGGCGTCTATCGCGCCTTTCACGTACACGATCCTCGGGGTGTTGTCGGCCGGGTTCCCGGGCGCCGCCACCAGCTCGGCCCTGGTGCCGACGACGTGGACGTCCTGCGGGCGGGCGGCCGAACCACCGGTGGTGCCGGTGGTGGCCGACGCCCAGCCGTCGTCGCGTGGCAGCGTCTCGCGGCTGGGCTCGCGCGGGGTCGGGCGGTGCCGGCGGACCGGGTTCCAGCCGTCGCCGCCCGCCAGGTACCTCTCCGGGGTGAAGGCGGCGGCCTGTTCGGGGGTGAGCTGCAACCTCGCCGAGGGGGTGCGGCAATCGGTTGTACGAAACGCTGACTTGGCAGGCTCACTCCGTCAATGGCCTGCAGCGACATTGCACTATTGCAGCAACAATCGATTCTAAGATAGTGGACGATCTTGACTGCTGGAGCGCGCCACATCTACAGTCCGCCTGCTATTTATCGGCGCTTTCATGAAACTTTCAGCGGGAGCATCGTGCGCATCCTTCGAGCCCTGGTGGCCGCCGCCCTGTTATGCCTCGTGCCCGCGGTCTCCGCGCACGCCGCGACGGACTCGGCGCACGCCGCGACAGACCTCACGTCCTCCAAGGCAGACTTCAGCTACGACTTCGAGGGCGGCACCACCCAGGGATGGGGCCCGCGCGGCGACGGCGTCTCCGTCACGGTGACGGCGGAGGCGGCCCACGGCGGGACGAGCAGCCTCCTGACGACCGGCAGGACCGCGACGTGGCACGGCGCGTCGATCGACGCGCCGTTCGTCAGGGGCGTCGGCTACACCGTGACCGCGTACGCGCGGCTCGTGAGCGGCCAGCCGTCGAGCGCGATCGCGCTGACCGTGCAGCGGACCCCGGCCGGCGGCGACACCACGTACGAGCGGGTCGCGGCGGCCACCGTGACCGACGGGGGATGGGTGCGGCTGACGGGCACCTACCAGTTCACCGCCGAGTCCACCGGCGTGCAGCTCTACGCCGAGAGCTCCGACGCCACCGGCCGGTTCTATCTGGACGACATCGTCATCACCCCGCTCGGCGATCCCACGCGCGAGCCGATCAGCAGCGACTTCGAGGACGGCACCACGCAGGACTGGGCCCCCAGGGCCGCCGCCACCCTCGAGTCCAGTACGGCCGCCGCGCACGCGGGCAGCCGCGCGCTGGCGGTCGGCGGCCGGTCGGCCTCCTGGGACGGCCCCGCGCTGAACGTGCTCGGCCGGATGGCCAAGGGCGACAAGTACGCCCTGTCGGTATGGGTGCGGCTCGGGCCGGACACCGCGTCGGGCCGGCTCGGGCTGTCGATCGAGCGCAGGAGCGGCGGCACTCCGAGCTACGAGCGGGTGGTCTCGCCGAAGGACATGCCGGCCGGGGAGTGGGTGCGGCTGTCCGGCACGTACACGCTCGCGTACGACGTCGACTTCCTCAGCCTGTACGTCGAGTCCGACAGCGGTACGTTCCCCTTCTACCTGGACGACTTCTCCATGACGTACGTCCAGCCGAAACCGATCCAGACCGACATCCCCGCGCTCAAGGACAAGGTGCCCTTCGTCATGGGCTCGGCGTTCACCCGGCCCGACACGCTCGGCGTGCACGGCGAGCTGCTGGCCAGGCACTTCAACGGCGTCACGCCCGGCAACGAGCTCAAATGGGACGCCACCGAGCCGAGGGAGGGCGAGTTCACCTTCGCCGACGGCGACTACCTCGTGGACTTCGCCACCCGGCACGGCATGACGATCCGCGGTCACACGCTCGCCTGGCACAGCCAGACCCCTGACTGGGTCTTCCAGAACGCCGACAAGGAGCTGCTGCTCAAGCGCCTGGAGACGCACGTGCGCACGCTGGTGACCAGGTACAAGGGCAAGATCGCGGCCTGGGACGTGGTCAACGAGGTCGTGGACGAGAACCAGCCCGACGGCCTGCGCCACTCCAAGTGGTACGAGATCGCCGGCCTCGACTTCATCCGCACGGCCTTCCGCGTCGCGCACGAGGCCGACCCGGCCGCCAAGCTCTTCATCAACGACTACAACACCGAGTTCCCCCGCAAGCGTGAGGCCCTGTACGCGCTGGTCAAGCGGCTCAAGGACGAAGGCGTGCCGATCGACGGCGTGGGCCACCAGCTCCACCTGAACATCGAGCACCCGCCCGCCTCCGCCGTCGAGGCGACGATCGAGCGTTTCGCCACGCTCGGCGTGGACCAGCAGATCACCGAACTCGATGTCAGCATTTATACGGATTTCGTCTCTTCGTACGACACGATCCCGCCTGAACTACTCGTCCAGCAGGGCTACCGGTACAAGGAGCTGTTCGACGTCTTCCGCCGGCAGGCCGCGAAGCTCAGCTCGGTGACGGTGTGGGGCGAGTCGGACGACGTGAGCTGGCTGCGGTCCTGGCCGATCCCCCGGCTGAACGCGCCGCTGCCCTTCGACGACGAGCTGCAGGCCAAGCCCGCGTACTGGGGCATCGTGGACCCGTCCCGGCTGGCGCCTTCGGTACGGAGGCTGGAGGCGCCGGCCGGGACGCCCAAGGTGGACGGCGGCCGGGACCTCGAGTGGGACCTGCTGCCGGACTCGCCGATCGCGCGCGTGGGCGACGTGTCCGCCGGGTTCCAGGCACGTTCGTCCGCCAAGGGGCTCTACCTGCTCGCCGAGGTCACCGATCCGACCGCCGGCAAGGACGACCGGGTGACGTTCACCGTGGACGGCACGCCGTACGTGGTCGGGCGGCGCGGGGGTCTCTCGGGCGGGGCGACGGACGGGCAGAGCGGGAGTCTCTCCGGCGGCGCGACGGGCGGGCAACACGGAGTCCCGAAGGCGGCGGTGCGGCGGACTACGACCGGGTACCGCGTCGAGGCGCTGGTCGGGATGGGCACGGACGTGACCGTGACCGTGCACGACTCCTCCGGCGAGGCCGTCTGGAACGGGAAGGTGACGCCGACGGCCGCGATCAAGCTGACGTCGGCCGCCCACCGCGCGCCCGTGCTCGACGGCATCGTGGACCGGGCCTGGTCGGCCGCGCCGGAGATCCGCACCGGGACCTGGATCCAGGGCACCTCCGGCGCCACCGCCAAGGTGCGCTCGCTGTGGAGCGGATCGACGCTGTACGTCCTCGCCCAGGTCTCCGACCCCGCGCTGAGCGAGGAGTCCCCGAACCCGTGGGAGCAGGACTCCGTCGAGATCTTCGTGGACCCGGGCAACGGCAAGACCAAGGGGTACGAGGACGACGACGGCCAGTACCGGGTGAGTTTCTCGGGCCGGGTCACGGTCGGCGGGACGTTCGACGCGGGCGGCGTCAAGGACCACGTGAAGGCGGCGACCAGGGCGGTGCCCGGCGGCTACGTCGTAGAGGCGGCCGTCGACCTGCCCACGATCACCTTGGCGCCCGGCACCCTGCTGGGCTTCGACATCCAGGTCAACGACGCGACGGGCGCGGCCAGAACGAGCGCGGTGACCTGGAACGACAGCACGGGCCGCAGCTACCTGGACACCAGCCACTGGGGCGTCCTCCGCCTGGCCCAGGGGTAGGTGGGCCGTGGCTCGCGGCGCAGGCACCCGGACACGTGCTCCATACGCTCAGTGCGGCCGACGGGCGAATTGGCGGGCGACCGCATGGAAGGACTGTTTCGGCTCCCAATGCCATCTCGACGGAGAGTCTCTGATCGTTTTGACCAGGCTGTAGCTGGCCATGTCGAGGTCAAGGCGCGGCTCGCGGCGGTGCGGGGCGTCGGGGGTGGCGAACTGGTAGACCAGCGCCCCGTACAGGTTCATCGAGTCGAAGACCTCCAGGACGGTGGACAGGTAGTCGGCCTGGGTTCGCTCGCTGCGGACCAGGTTGCCGACGATCTCCTCCTGCGGCTTGCTGTAGTCCACGACCTGCCAGCCCATGCCGCCCGCGTCGCCTTCGTCCTGGAGCGCCTGCGCCGCTGAGGAGCCGCGCCGGCGGTGGGTCAACGCCCCTCGATGAAGGCGAGCAGGTCGCTGTTGAGCTGGTCGCGGTGGCTGACGAACAGGCCGTGGCCGGCGGTCGGGTACTCGTGGTAGGCGGCGCCGGGGATCATCTTGGCGGTGCGGCGGCCGGTGACGTCGATGGGCGCGGAGAAGTCGGCGGCACCGTGGACGACCAGTGTGGGGACCTTGATCTCGGGCAGGGTGGCCCGGTGGTCGAAGTTCACCACGTTGCGCTGGGCCTGGCGCACCGCCCACGGCGAGACTTCCAGGCACTGGCGCATAATGAAGTCGACCTGCGCCGGGGAGACGTCGTTGCCCAGGTGGGTGGCGAAGAACGCCTGGGCCTGCCGGGCCAGCCACTTGGGCCGGTCGGCGTCGAGCGCGGCGATCGACGCGTCCAGCAGGGCGCCGGGGATCCCTTCGGGGTTGTCGTCGGTCTGCCGCATGAACGGCAGCATGGCCGAGATGAGCGCGATCCGCGCGATCCGCTCGTCGCCGTGCCGGGTCAGGTACCGGGCGATCTCGGCGCCGCCCATCGAGTGCCCCACCAGGATCACATCACGCAGGTCGAGAAGCTCGATCAGCACGGCCAGGTCGTCGGCCGCGGTGTCCATGTCGTAACCGGTGCTGGGACGGTCGGATCGGCCGTGCCCGCGGCGGTCGAGGGCGATGCAACGGTAGCCCTGCTCCACGAAGTACGGGATCTGGTACTCCCACATGTCGGCGCAGAGCATCGCGCTGGCCACGAACACGATCGGCCGGCCCTGGCCGTAGTCCTCGTAGGCCAGGCGGGTGCCGTCACTCGTCTCGAAGAACATCTCAGTGCTCCCAATGTCGTGGTGCGGGTAGGTGTGCGGTGCTGATGAGACGAGTCTTCCGGTGTGGAGGTAGGCGTGCCAATTACGTGCCAGGTAAGCGCCTTACCGGCGTAGGGTCGTGCTCGTGCCTGAGCCGATCATGCGCCCCACTGCCCGCGTCCTCCTCGTCGACAGCCAGGACCGGGTCCCGCGCAATCAGGGCCCAAGAACCCCGACGTTGCGTGGTTCGCCGACGCCGATCTGGAGGGCGTCGGATCACTGGCTGTATGAGGCCGGCACGTTGTTGACGCGGACGGGCACCAGCGACGCCGGCGGTCTTGCTTCTCCTGTGGCGCGCGATGCGCGGCTGACGTCGAGAACGGGAATGGTTCGTGCCGGTGGGGCTATTACCAGGGCACCGTTCCGGCGTCGTCGAAGAATCCGCCGGTCGGTCCGTCGTCGGGCAGGGTTGCGAGGTGAATCGCGATGGCCGCGCCCTGTTGTGGTGTGCGGACGCCTTGGAAGCCGTTGAGGTCGGTGGCGGTGAAGCCGGGGCAGCCGGAGTTGATCAGGATGTTGGTGCCGCTCAGTTCCTTGACGTATTGGATGGTGAGGGCGTTGAGGAAGGTCTTCGAGGCCAGGTAGGCGGCGGGAACCGGGCCCATGTCGATGCCGGGGGTGGTTTGCAGGGCGAGCGAGCCGACGCTGCTGGACATGTTGACGATCCGCGGTGATGCCGAGTTGCGCAGCATCGGCAGCATCGCGTTGGTGACCCGGATGACGCCGATCACGTTGGTTTCCACGACAGCTCGCACGGTCGCGGGCTCGACCGTGGTCGGTGTCTGTGGCACGCCGCCGGTGATCGCGGCATTGTTGACCAGGACGTCGAGCCCTCCGGCATGGCCGGCGATCAGTTCGGCCGCGGCGGCGACACTTTCGTCGTCGGTGACGTCGAGCGGCACGCCGAACGCATCGGCCCCGGCCGCGCGCAGCTTCTCGACCGCGGTGTCGCGGCGTCGTTGATCCCTCGCGCCCACACCGATTCGCCAGCCAAGGGCGCCCAGGCCTGCGGCGATCTCGTATCCGATTCCCTTGTTCGCGCCGGTCACCAGCGCGATCGTCCGTTCACTCATGCCGTCGATCATGTTGCGGACTCGGGTGGGGCGTCCAAGACCGGTCAGGTGGGCGGCGATACCGCACGAGTATTGGTCGTGGTCAGCGCCGGATACGATGAGCTGGTGGAGACGCGGGAGTTGCGCTACTTCGTCGCCGTAGCCGAGGAGTTGCACTTCGGGCGGGCGGCACAACGGCTCGCGATGGCGCAACCACCACTGTCGCGGGCGATCCAGCAGCTGGAACGGCGGCTCGGAGTCGTTCTGCTGCACCGCACCGCTCGCGCCGTCGCCTTGACCGAGGCCGGGTCGGTGCTGCTACGGGAGGCCCGGACCGCGCTCGACGCGGTCGAAGCCGCCGAGCGCCGCACCCGCCGCGCCGCGGCTGACCGGCCCGGTGTGGTCCTGGCCACCAAGGCCGGAGCGTCCAGGGAACTGTTGTCGAAGCTTCTGCACGCCTACGCCGCCGAACCGGGCGCCGTGGCCGTCGAGGTGATGCTGTGCGGGCCGGGCGAGCCGGAAAGTCTGCTGCGCACCGGGCGTGCCGACGTTGCTCTGCTCCACCGGCCTTACGACACGACAGCCGGATTCGACACCGAGGATCTGCACACCGAACAGCAGGTCGTGGTCCTGCCCAAGGGTCATCCCCTCGCCAACCGGGCGCATCTGTCGTTGGCCGAGGTCAATGCCCAGACGGACCTGCCCCTGCCGCGCTGGCCTGGACGGGGTGGCGGCCATCCGGACGGCCCCGGCCCGCAGATCCGCGACCATACCCAACTGTTCCAACTGATCGCGCTCGGACTGGCCTGCGCCGTCGTACCCGAGTCGCTCCGAGACCAGCTGCGCGACGACCACGCCGTCGTGCCGGTGCCGGACGCACCGGCCGTCACGACCGTCATCGCCTGGCCGCCACACAGCAGATCCAAAGCCGTCGCCGACCTCGTCCGAACCGCGACACGCCTCTAGCCGATACCCGCTGCAGCGAGGTTCTCCCGCTGGTCACAGCAGTATCGTCTTCCGGTCAGCGACTGGCGACAAGATCCGACCGCTCGCGCCGGATTGATGAAGTTCAGCCGTGACCACCACCGACGACAACGCCATGGCCGGCAACAACCAGCAACCTGCACCAGATACGTCGGCACGGACACCTGAGGCGAGATCAGAACCACGGCTACGCCCTCCGCGTCCAAGATCTCATGGGTCATACAAGGCGGCGAGCGATGGGCATCGTCATGGCAGCGGCCATGCTGCTGGTTGTCTACGGCTGTTTGGTACCGCACGCGCCCCCGCTGCCCGTGCCCGACAAGGCGGTCATGTCGGCCGAGGAGATCGCCGACCGGCTGAGGGGGTACCTGGATGCGGCCCTCACGGAGGACGGACAGCACCGCGCCTGGTCGCTTCAGGTGCCCCTTTTGTCGCAGTGCCAGCAGGAACTGTCGTCGCCACAAGGCGTGCCCGCCTACAGCGCGGGCTTGAAGGTGGTGGAGCTGCCGGCGTCGCCGCTGTTGGTGCGGTTCTGGCTCACCTCGCCCGGGCAGGCGAACGACTTGCTGGAGGCCGCCCGTCACGCGGCCGAAGTGTGCGCGCGCGACTCCGGCGACGCCCGCATCGGCGACTATGCCCGTGGCGGCTGGCGCGGCACCCTGCTGGCGACCGCCGGGCCGCACAGCTCCGACAACGGTGACTGGGCCGTCGACGGTGTCGTCGTGGCCGCCCGCGGGCCCCTTCTGGCCGAGGTGTCGTGGTACTGGGCCACCGAGTACGGCGAAGGTCCGGCTCCAGAGGAGGTGTCGCAGGGCGCCGCCGCCGTCGCGTCCGTGCTGGCCGCCGTCGGCGGCGATCCGGAAGGGCGGGGCCCTGAGTCGACGGGGAGGACGGCCGCTCTGGCCGCCGCGCTGCCGCCGCCGTCGGCGTACGGGAAAGACATGACGGTCTGGGACGGTATGGAAGATCCCGACCTGACCTGTAGGAGCTTGCTGGAGAGTAAGCGCATGCCCGGCGCCGTGCCTGTACTCGTACGTACGCTCACGGGCCGGGTCACCGTGCGCGAAGAGGTGGCCGTACTGCCGGACGAGAGAACGGCCGAGAGGACGCGCCGCCTGCTGGTCACACCAGAGGACGAACTGAAGAGCTATGACGGGAAGACCTTCGTCACCCCCTGCGGCAAGCAGGACGACGTCCAGTACGTCAGAGTCCCGTACAAGATCGAGCCCTTCACCCGAGGTCCGTGGAGCGGAGAGCTGGCCGGCCTCGCCGTGCGTCGGCCCGACCTGCCGCCCCACCCGACAGCCCGTGACTCGGTCGCGCATGTCGAGGTGGTCGTGCGGCGTGGCACCACGGTCGCCCGCCTGACCTGGCAGGGGCCTGCGGGCAAGGATCTGGCGGCGGCGGTGCGCGAGGGTCGCGAGGCCGTCGCGCGCACCCTCGACCTCCTGTCCTGACCCTGTGTACGAAGGGCGGAACACCGAGGTGCGGCAGACGGTCGGCTACGTCGGCGACCGGAGCGCGGGCGGCCTGCCGGGGACGGCGGTGGCGGAGGCGCTGCCGCCGCACGTCCCGGCCATCCGGGTCATCGAGGCGGTCGTCCCAGACCTGGGGCGGGGTCTCGGGATTGATCGAGGAGCGTTTCGGCCAGGTGGCGGAGGCTGGCGCGTAGTTCGTCCGGGGATGTGATGGTGAAGGGGTAGCCCAGGCCGGCGAGCATGGTGGCGGCGCCGTCGAGGGATTCGGCGCGCATGCTCAGCAGGGTCCCGTCCGGTACGGCGGTGAGCTCCGCGACGGAGGGCGGGATGCGCCGAGCGGCTTCGGCGAGCGGGACATGCAGAAGGACCTTGACGGTGTGGGTGTAAGGCACACGGGCCAGCGATGAGATGACATGCCTGACCGGGTCGGAGTCCTCGGGGATGTCGTAGGTCGCCGCGCCTGGGGTGACCGAAGCGATCCGGTCGACGCGGAACGTACGGGTCTCGCCGGACCGGTGGTCGTGTCCGGTGACGTACCAGCGTCCGGAGTGGAAGACCAGGCCATGGCCGTCCAGCTCGCGCTGGGTCTCCTCGCCCTTCCACGAACGGTAGCGGAGGGTGACGCGGCGGCGGTCGCGGATCGCGGCGGCCAGCGTCAGCACGGCCCGGCTCGCCGGTGCCGCGCCGGCACGCTCGGTGAGGGTGAAGTCGAGCGTCTCCTCCAGCGCTCCGACCTCATCCCGCAGCCGCACCGGCAGGACCCGGAGGATCTTGGCCAAGGCGGCGTCGGCGGCCCCGGCCACCAGGCCCAGGCGACGCGCGGCGCGCAAGCCGACGGCGGCGGCCGTCGCCTCGTCGTCGGTGAGCATCAGGGGCGGGAGCCGGTAGCCGGGCATCAGCCGGTAGCCGCCGTACCTGCCGCGTTCGGCGGTGACCGGGATCCCGAGATCGGCGAGCCGGGCCGCGTACCGCCGGACGGTCCGCTCGTCCACGCCGAGCCGGTCGGCGAGGTCGCGACCGCCGAGCCGGTGATGGGCCTGGAGCAGCTCGAGCATCGCCAGCACACGGGTTGTCGGCTGTGACACAGGTCTCTCTCTTTATCCGGACGGGTTCTGCCCGGTATCGAGCTTAGTGTGTCGCCATCGGTCGAACGGAAGGACGATGACCATGGCGAACTACGTGCTGATCCCCGGTTTCTGGCTCGGAGCCTGGGTGTGGGACGGGGTGGCGAAGGAGCTGCGCGAGGCCGGGCACGAAGTGCGGCCCGTGACGCTGACCGGGCTGGCCGAGCGGGCGGGGGAGCTGTCGGCCGAGGTCGGCATCGAGACCCACATCGCCGACATCCTCGCGGCGATGGACGGCCTGGATGACGTCGTCCTCGTCGGGCACAGCGGAGCCAACGTCCCCGTGACCGCGGTCGCCGACCGGCATCCCGAACGGCTCCGCCGCGTCGTCTACGTCGACACCGCACCCCTGCCGTCCGGCATGGCCGTGATCGACTTCAACGATCCGGACACCCAGAAGGCCTGGCGCACCCAGGTCGGCGACGGGTACGCCCTCGACGTGCCGCACTTCGAACAGGGCGATGGACAGTTCGCGGGCCTGACCGATGAGCACGTGGCGCTGATCCGGGCGAAGGCCACCCCGGAACCCTGGGGTGCGGTGATCCAGTCCATCCTGCGGCCGGAACAGATCCCCACGACCCCCAAGACCATGATCACTTCCACGATGCCTCTCGCGGTCATCCGCCAGCTGATCGACTCCGGCAACCCGCTGTTCGCCCCGATCGCGTCCCCCGAATGGACGTTCACCGAACTCCCCACCGGCCACTGGCCGATGCTCTCCCGCCCAGCAGACCTCGCCGCCCTGCTCTGACCCCATCAAACCGGGTCACGGACCGGCGCGGTCGGTGCGCAGCTGGATCTCCCCGTACGGGGTCATGTTGGAGTGGGCCGAGCGCGCCGGCCGGGGCCGCCCACGGTTCTCAACCTGTTAGGGGCGGTGTCGGCGACGCGTGAACCAGAACCAGTTCGACCTGCCTAGATCAACTTCAGGTAGCCTGACCCGGCCAGGTCAACTTCGCCCGTTCAAGCGGGACAGGCCCGTTGCCGTCAATGTGTGGGGGAACATCGATGTTGAACTACGGCCTTGACCTGTCCGATGTGGAGCTCGATCGGGCTCTCCCCGACCTGGCGGCTGAGGGGGATGAGCTTGACGCGCTGATATCAGCGCATGCCGACTGGTCGAAGCCGACGCCGGCAGTGGGGTGGACGATCGCCCACCAGATCGCTCATCTTGCTGCAGCTGATGCGAACGTCCTCATCGCCATACGGACCCCAGGGGCGTTCGACGCTGTGCTGAAGCAGGCGGAAGCCGCAGGCAGCCAATACGCTGATCTCGACGCCACCGCCGTAAGCCGCGGCCGGGTCGGTGGAAGGCGCCCCGTGGTCGACGGCGACGAACGCGCCGCCACTGCGCGCAGTGGCGGCGGTGATCCTCACGGCCGGGGCACGACTCCACTGCTGAGGGCGTCGAACAGGTGCTCCAGGCGCGCGCGGTGGTCGTCTGCGACGGTGTCAGCCGGTTCCCCCGCGATCAGGCGCCGGGCGGTCTCCACCAGCACGGCGGTGTAGCCGGCGATGAAGAAGGCGGCGAGCAGCGGGGCGTCGCCGTCGAAGGCCGAGTCGTCGCGGCGGCCCTCGTCGGCTGGGGGATCGCCCGCACCTGGCGCGCCACCGGCGACCAGGCGGCGACGCCCATCGACGACACCGTCCCCCAGGACGCCTGACACCCTACGGAGCACTCACCCTCCGCCCGGGGAGCACGGTGATGTTCACCGGCGATTGATCACGCTCTCGGAACCGCTTCTGACCTCCGCTCCAGGGCCGACTACGATGTGATCGTGACCGCGAGCCCCCGACATGTCCGTAAAGGGGCTGCCCCGAGTATCCGAGACGTCGCCGCCGCGGCCGGCGTCTCGCATCAGACCGTCTCGCGCGTGCTGAACGACTCACCCCGGGTGCGGCCCGACACCCGTGCCGCGGTGCTGGCCGCGATCGAACGGCTGGGGTTCCGTCCCAACCGGGCCGCCCGCACGCTCGGTCTCGGCCGGGCCAGCGGCGTCACCGTCGTGACCTCCAACACCATGCTGTACGGCTACGCCGCCACCCTCCAGGGCATCGAGGAGGCGGCCAGGACCGAGGGTGTGGCCTTGGGGATCAGGGTCGTGGAGTCCGCCGAGGTGCGGCAGACGGTCGACTACGTCAGCGACCCGAGCGCGGGCGGGCTGGTGGTGATCGCGTTCGACCCGCTGGGGACGGCGGTGGCCGAGGCGCTGCCGCCGCACATCCCGGCCATCCTGGTGACCGAGCCGGTCGCCCCCGACCTGGGACGGGTGGCGATCGCCCTGGACGAGCGCCGGGCCGCCGCCGACGCCACCCAGCACCTGCTCGACCTCGGGCACCGCACCGTCCACCACGTGGCCATCCCGTCCGAGGGCCGCGCCGGAGGACGGCACGAGGGCTGGCGCGACGCGCTGTGCCGGGCGGGCGCGGAGATCCCCTCGGTGCTGGCGTGCGGATGGGACCTCGAGTCGGCGTACGCGGCGGGAGAGCAGTTGGCCCGGTCCCCGGACGTGACGGCGATCCTGTGCGGCAACGACGACATCGCGCAGGGGGTTCGGCGGGCGCTCTACGACGCGGGGAAGGACGTTCCCGGGGACGTCAGCATCGTCGGCTTCGACGACATCCCCGGCTCGGCCTTCTGGACGCCGGCGCTGACCACCGTACGGATGGATTTCGCGGGGTTGGGCCGCGCCTGCTTCCACGCGGCGCTGGCCGAGCTGGGCGGGCACCCGCAACCGGCCATCTCCCTGGTCCCGCCGCGCCTCATCGTCCGCGAGTCCACCGCACCCCCGCGTCACCCGTGAGCTTTGCGCGGTTGCGGCCTCGTCGGGCGGCGGCTTATCGTTGTGGCAGGCGTTGATCCACCGCCCAACCTCCATCAGCCCCTCCCGGCAGGGCTGCTCGACGGGGGCAAAGGGGACTGATCCTCAGATCGCTGGTCATCTGCCCGTCACGGGCTCTTCGCCGGGGTGAGTTCCGTGATCGTCGAGGGTCGGGATGACAGCGAACAAGAACTTCAAGCGGCGTGTCCGCGACCGTGCCCGCCGTACCGGGGAGTCCTACACCGCTGCCCTCCGCCACCTTCGGCGCATCGACGCCAAGGAGCACATCGTGCAGTGGCAACGCTTCGACAAGCCTGACTACGGCTACGCCATCCACGTCCCGCGGGGGTGGGACGAGCGGCCGCCGAACCTGAGGAACAGCCCCTGGGAGACCGCGCGGTTCGCCGATCCCACGGACCGCCGGCACAGCCTCATCGTCTTCCGCGCGCCGTCCCCGCGGCTCGGCATGACGGCCGCCCAGATCTCGGAGCGGGCCAGGCAGGCGCTCGAACTGGCCGGATTCGCCGACTTCGCCGTCACCGAGGCGCAGGTCGCGGGGCGTCCCGCGCCCCCGCCGGGTCACCAGTTGGCGGGCAGCCCGGGCGTCGTGGCGGGCAGCGCGCGGTCCTGCGGGTGGATGATGTACGCGACGCCGCCGCTGCTCGAGCTCCGCAGCCAGACGTTCTCGAAGTCGGCGCGCGGATACACGTGCCGCACGGCGTCGTTGCTCGACGAGGCGGGGTCGTTGGCGATCACGTCACCTGACGCGGTGAAGCCGACGATCGCCATGAGGTGCCCGTTGGTGCCGTACCCGGCGCCCGGCAGCTCGCCCTTCTTGAACGACTGCGACGTGATGACCGGGATGCCCGCCTTGATCAGCAGTTCCAGCTCCGTCAGCGACCGCAGCCGCGTGACGAACCCGTCCATCCCGTACCGCCCCGCATAAGCGGTGTTGAACGGCCAGTTGCCCGCCCCCTGGTACGCGTGGTCGTACGTGTAACGGGCGGCATAGTCGACCTCGGGGTTCGGATCGGAGGGATCGACCCAGGAGGTGTCCTCGGCGCTCGGCCACTTGTCCCAGTAGCCGAGGACCATGGTGGTCGAGGTCGGGCTGCACCACGCCTCGCCGCCGCCGTCCCATTCGGGGTAGTGGCCCTGGTGCACGTTCTGGGAGCGGCGCGGCACGGCCAGCTCCGTCCCCCACGCGCCGCCGCTCGGGCTGACCGGCACGGTCTTGCGTTCCGGCACGTTGGAGGCCATGACACCGGACGTGCGCACGCGCGGCGTCACCGACGAGCCGGGCGCGCGGTAGAGGGTGAGGCGCAGCTGGTAGCCGCTGATGGGCTTGCCGGTCGCCGCGACCAGCGTGTCCACCGCGACGCTGGCGTTCGCGTCCCCCTGTCCGGGTACGGAGGTGCGGCGGATGTCGCCTTCCGCGTACGCCCAGCGGCCGAGCGAGTACCACTTGGTCAGCCCTTCGGCGTTCCTGGCCCGGGCCTCGACCTGCATCCAGCTGCCCGGCGGCACGTCGGCGGTCCAGGACGCGATCAGCTCGGTGGCCGGGAAGCCGATGGCCCGTTCGGGGCCGGTCCAGCGGGCGTACTCCCAGGTCTTGGTGCCGAGCGCGTCGGTGTAGGAGACGGTGCCGACGGCCTGGCCGAACACCAGGCCGTTCCCGGCTCCCGTGCCCTCGTACGTGCCGGTGGCGAAGTCGGCCCGCTGGAAGACGACGTCAGGGGTGACGGCGGCGGGCTTGATCTCCGCACCGGCGGGGGCGGAGACGGTCGTGACCAGCACAAGGCTGGACAGGAGCACGGTCAGCGCACGCATGAACCCACCTTCTCGGGCGGCAATTGTCGCGGCCGACATTAGGCAGAACCGGCTGGTAAAGCATCCGAAAATCTACGTATCGATCCACCCTGCGCTATTTTCATGGATTCCGAAATATTTCTGACTATGTCATCGCAGGTGGCAGCAGATGATAGCCGGCATCTGGCCGAAACATTTCTGTTGTGTGTTGACACATTTCGACGATCTCCTCAGACTGACCTTCCAAGGTGAGCTCTCCGTACCGCGATGTCCGCCCCAGCGTTCCGGAGGAAGGATCATGAGTCTCAAGCCCGGGCTCGTCGCAGGCGCACGCGGCGTGGTCAACGCCTGCCTGGCCGTCTCACGCTGCGCCGGCATCAGCTCCAGCACGCCCCCTCCAGGCAGCGGCAACTGCACGGCCACCGTCACGCAGGGCTCGCAGTGGAGCGACCGCTTCAACCTGTCCGTCGCGGTGTCCGGCACCAGCACGCCCGCGGTGTCCTGCCGGGTGGGCTGACCCCTGTTCGTGTGTGGTGTGGTGTGCTCCGGGTGCCGCCACACCACACACCCGTCCGGGGCCTCAGCCCGTGTAGTGCGGGACCAAGGTGACGAACTGGTAGAGGTCGACGGCGAGGAGAAGGCAGAAAGCCGTGAAGGCCGCCCTGCTCCGCCACAGGAAGGCCGTCGCCGCCAGAGTGAACAAGACGGCGAAAGCCGATGCCGTGGTCGCGAGCATCACCGAGTCCGGGTCGCTGTACTCCGGCATCTCGGAGTCCCAGTCGTGATTGGTCGGGATGAAGCTCACGAGCGTCGCGAGCAGCGCGAGCGTTCCCGTCAAGGCGCCCATCGCGATCCGCGCGAGCCTGGCGGTCTCATGCGCCGCCGCCGCGGGCGGCTGTGCCCGATGCGGCATCACTGCTTGACCCATCTCATGACAAGGAACACGGGGAACTTCGCGGCCTCCGGCCGTTCGGCCGCCCAGGCAGGGGCCGGTTCAGGCTCGTCCAGCTTGTCCAGCCGGAGGCCGTGGCGGCGGAACGTGTTGACGTACGTCGAGAGCGTGCGGTGGTTGGCGCCGACCCGGCGGCGCAGGGAGGAGAGCTCGCCGTCGGCGCGCCACCAGCCCTCCATGTGGTAACGCGCGTCCCCTGGCCATGAGCCGGAGACGCCCGGGCCACCGGGAAAGCACGGGTGCAGGATCGAGCAGGCGAAGACGCCTCCGGGCCGGAGAGCGCCGGCGGCGGTCGCGGCGGCGCCTTCGAGATCGTCGACGTCGGAGAGACCGAAGGCGCAGACCACCACGTCGAACGGGGGAAGGTCCGGCTCGAAGGGCTGGGACACGTCGGCGTGGAGGTAGCGGATGCCCAGCGGGGTGTCGTGTTCGGCGGTCCTCGCCCTGGCGATCAGCGCTTCCGAGATGTCGGCGCCGACGACGGCGGCGCCGCGGCGGGCGAGCTCGCGGCTGATGCGGCCGTGACCGCAGGCGATGTCCAGCACTCGCAGGCCCGCGACCGGCTCGAGCAGGTCGAGCAGGCGGACGGAGGCAGGATCGTCGAGGACGTCGGTCCAGCCTTCCGCGTAGAAGTCGGCGATGTCGTCGTAGCGGGCAGCACCTGTCATGATCCCGACACTACGCGCCAAGGATCCAGGGCCGGCCGGTGTTCGTCGAGCGCGGAACACCGCCGGACCCGAGCGGGAAACGCCGCATCCGAGGTAAAGGCTTCGCCATAGGGGCGCATGGTTCCGGTTGGGGCGTCCCCATGGGTTCGGCGGGTGGGAGCAGGATCGTCCCCGGTCAGGCAGGTGCGGCAGGGTGCGGCGGAGGGGACGAGATGGTCATCCGGGGGATCGCGGGAGTCGTCGCGCTCGCCGCATTGGGTGGCGGGACTGTTGCGGCTCCGGTCGGGCCGCTGTTGCGGGTCACCGGGACCGTCACCCCGGATCCCATGGTCATCGGCGCGCAGTCCGTCTACATGGTGACCGTCGAGAACGCCGGACGCGGCGACGCCGAGAACGTGACGATCGTCAACAACCTCGATCCGAACACGACCGCCGGCCTCCTGTCCGACGACTGCGCCCTCGTCAACCGGGGCGCCACCGTCGTCTGCGGTGCGGGGCTGGCGATCCCGCCGGGGTCGAGCGTGACGTATGAGATCCCGGTCGAGCTCGACCCGGCACTTCCGGACGGCACGCGCGTCACCAACAAGGTCGAGGTCTCGGCCACGGGGACGGACGGCCGCTCGACGCGGATGATCAACCCGGCGCGGGCGCGGGCGCGGGCCAAGGCAGGTCCGCCCGCCGCCCCTGACGCCGGGGGCTCCGGCAAATGCGCCACCGTTCACCAGGGCGCTCCCAACGCGAACGGTGGGAACGGCCGCCCGTGCGCGGCCGGCGGTGCCGAGCCCGCCCAGCCGCCGAGCGCCGGCCCGGCCACGTCTCCCGCGCACGACACCGATCCGGCCCGCGGCACCGAGCCCACTCGGGCCGCCGATCCCGCTCCCGTCAGTGGCTCCGCGCCTTCGGTCCCGTCCAAGCCGGACCCGTACGGGAGCTCCGCGGGAGGCGGCGGTACGAGGCCCGGGAGCGGGCAGCCACCCGCCCTGGGCGGGACAGAAGGCGCGCTCCACGTCATTCACGGCGGAGGCATCATCAAGGGCGGTCCCACCGCGGGGCCGCACCGGCGCCGTCCCGGTGAGGGGCGAGGGTCGGACGAGCAGCCCGCCGCCGAGGTGGGCTCCGGTCAGCGCCGCCCGCGCCCGTCGCCCGGAGAAGCGGAGAGGCGGGACGACGACGGCGCCGTCCTTCCGCTGACCGGGGTGTCGGTGTGGCTGGTGGGCCTGGGCGTCCCCATGCTCGTCGCCATCGGCCTGCTCGTATGGCAATTCTCCGGCTCCAACCGCCGCCGCCCCGGCACCGGACGCTCCAGCACCGGCCGCGACGGCACCGGCCGCGACGGCACCGACCGCGTCGTCGCCGGACGTCCCGGCCGCGCGGCGGGGCGTCGGGAGCAGCCCGGCGAGGTGTCCTGAGCTCAGCGGGAGGCCAGCGCGTCCCGGGTCCACGAGCCGAGCACCAGCAGCGTCTTGGTCCCGGTCACGTCACCGGCCCGGCGCAACCGGTCGATGACCTGCTGCAGATGCCCGAGATCGCGTACCCGTACATGGATCAGAGCGTCCGGATCGCCCGCGATGGTGAACACCGCCTGCACCTCGGGCGCGTCGGCGGCGGTGCGGATGATCTCGCTCACCGGCGTCGTGCCCGGGTACCGCAGCTCCGTGAACGCCTCGATGCCCCACCCCAGCTTGGAGTAGTCGATCTGCACGCTGAACCCCGTGATCACCCCGATCTCCCTGAGCCGGTCGACCCGCCGCTTCACCGCCGCCACCGACAGTCCCACCAGCTGCGCCATCTCTGAGAACGTCCTGCGCCCGTCCTCACGCAGCAGCCGCAGCACCCGGTGATCGATGTCGTCCACGTCAGCCATGCGAGAACCCCTCCATCAGGCGCAAAGAACGTCAGCCACCAAGCCCGTAGCCCTCACATAGTTTGCGTCTTCCACCTACTTTCTCATCTAATACTTGCGCATGTCATGTCCGCGTTGCTGTGCTGGGAATCAACGGGGAATCCCGATGTGCGGTAGGAAGCCAGGAGGTTCGCGTGAGCGTGAGCGAGACTCCCGTGTCGCTTGACGACAAGTACACGGCGGCGGACGGTCGGGTGCTGATCTCCGGCATCCAGGCCCTGGTCCGCCTGACGCTGGAGCAGCGCCGGCTGGACGAGGAGCGCGGGCTGGACACGCGGGTGTTCGTCTCCGGCTACCAGGGCTCGCCGCTGGCGGGCGTGGACATGGAGATGGGGCGGGCGGCGCGCTTCCTTGAGCAGGCGGGCGTGGTGTTCCAGGCCGGCCTGAACGAGGAGCTGGCCGCCACGTCGGTGGCCGGCACCCAGCTGCTCGACCAGGTGCCGGGCCGGCGGCACGACGGCGTGACGGGCTTCTGGTACGGCAAGAACCCCGGCCTCGACCGGGCCGCCGACGCCCTCAGGCACGCGAACGTGGCCGGCACGGCGCCCCTCGGCGGCGCGGTGGCCTGGATCGGCGACGACCCCGGCTGCAAGTCGTCAACGCTGCCCAGCTCGTGCGAGCCCATGTGCCAGAGCCTGTCCATGCCGCTGCTCGCGCCCGGCTCGGTGGCGGAGATCATCGAGTTCGGGCTGCACGCGGTGGCCCTGTCGCGCGCCACCGGGCTCTGGGCGGGGCTGAAGATCGTCGCGGACATCGCCGACGCGTCCGCCACCGTCGACCTCGGGCCGCTGCGCGCCGGCATCCCGGTGCCCGACAAGCGCGAGCGCGGCCCCGCACCCATCCTGCTCGGCCCGGCCGCGCTGGACGCCGAGCACGACATGCTCACCCGCCGCCTCGACCTGGCCCGCGAGTACGCCCGCACGCACGGCCTGAACCGGGTGATGTCCGGGGAGGGCAACACCCGGCTCGGCATCCTGGCCTCCGGCACGACGTACGCGGTGGTGCTGCGCGCGCTGGCGGACCTCGGCCTCGACGCCGCGGCGATGGACGAGCACGGGGTACGGCTGATCAGGCTCGCGATGCCGTTCCCGCTCGCGTATGACGACCTCGCCGCCATGACGTCCGACCTGGACAAGGTGCTGGTGGTCGAGGACAAGGTGCCGTTCCTGGAGGGCCAGCTCAAGCAGGCCCTGTACGGGAGCGGCCGCGCGCCGGCCGTCGTGGGCCGGGAGCTGCTCACCGCCCGCGGCACCCTGGGCGCCGAGGACGTGGCCAAGGCCATCGCCACCTGCCTGGGCAAGGAGCCCGCCCCGCGACCCCGTAAGAAGGGACGCGTCATGCTGCCGCTGGTGGCCGCGCGCACCCCCTACTTCTGCTCCGGCTGCCCCCACAACACCTCCACCCGCACCGCCGAGGGCACGCTGGTCGGCGTCGGCATCGGCTGCCACGCGATGATCGCGCTGGACGGCCACGGCCGCGGCACCCAGGTGGGCATCACCCAGATGGGCGGCGAGGGGGCCCAGTGGATCGGGCTGGCGCCGTTCACGGGTGACCGGCACTTCGTGCAGAACCTCGGCGACGGCACCTTCCACCACTCCGGCTCCCTGGCGATCAGGGCCGCCGTCGCGGCCGGGGTGCGGATGACGTACAAGCTGCTCTACAACGACGCCGTGGCCATGACCGGCGGTCAGCGCGCCGAGGGCAGGCTGGACGTGCCCGCGCTGACGCACGAGCTGGCGCTCGAGGGCGTGCGCCGCGTCGTGGTCACCACGCCGGAGCCGGAGACGTACCGGGGCGTGCGGCTGGCGGGCATCGCGTCCGTACGGCACCGCGACGACCTGCCCGAGGTCGAACGGGAGCTCGCCGAGCTCGACGGCGTGACCGTGCTGATCCACGACGACCGGTGCGCGGCGGAGGAGCGGCGGCTGCGCAAGCGCGGCAAGCTGCCCACCCCGACCCAGAAGGTCGTGATCAACGAGCGCGTCTGCGAGGGCTGCGGCGACTGCGGCGAGGCGTCGACGTGCCTGTCGGTGCAGCCGGTCGAGACCGAGTACGGCCGCAAGACCCGCATCCACCAGGCCTCGTGCAACACCGACCTGAGCTGTCTCAAGGGCGACTGCCCGTCGTTCCTCCTGGTCGAGCCGGGCACCAGGCCGCGCAGGGAGACGCCGCCGCCCCCGGAGGCGCCCGAGCCGGCCGGCAGGCCGAGCGAGGCCCTGATCAGGATGCCCGGCATCGGCGGCACCGGCGTCGTCACCGTCTCCCAGATCCTGCAGATGGCGGCCCACCTCGACGGGCTGCACGCGGCCGGGCTGGAGCAGACCGGGCTGGCGCAGAAGGGCGGGCCGGTGGTCAGCGACGTCCGGATCTCCGCGCGTCCCCTGGACGGCTCCGTGCGTGCCTCGCAGGGGAGCGCCGACGTGGTCATCGGGTTCGACCTGCTGGGAGCGGCCGCCGAGATGAACCTGGCCGTCGCCGCGCCGGAACGCACCGTCGCGATCCTGAACACCTCCATCCTGCCGACCGCCGCCATGGTGACCGGCCGGGTGGCCGTGCCCGGGCACGCCGACGCGGTCACGCGCGTCGCCTCCGCCGCCAAGCGCGTCGAGTGCCTGGACGCCCAGGGGCTGGCGGAGTCGCTGTTCGGCGACCACATGCCGGCGAACCTGCTCCTCCTCGGCGCCGCCTACCAGCACGGCTGCCTGCCGGTCTCCGCCGCGTCCATCGAGCGGGCCATCACGCTCAACGGGGCCGCCGTCGAGAAGAACCTCGCCGCCTTCCGCTGGGGCCGCGCCGCCGTGGCGAACCCCCGGGTGGAGGAAGCGGAGGAACCGGAAGGGCTGGAGGAGGCGGTGGCCACGCGGGTCGCCGACCTGACCGGCTACCAGAACGCGGCCTACGCCCGTACGTACGAGCAGGACGTGCGGCGGGTGGCGGCCGAGGCGGTCGAGCGGGCCGGCGAGGAGGCGGGCACGGCGATCGGGCTCGCGTACGCCCGCGCCCTGCACAAGCTCATGGCCTACAAGGACGAGTACGAGGTCGCCCGCCTGCACCTCGACCCGGCCGAGAAGGAGCGCAGGGAGCGCGAGTTCGGCGCGGACGCGGTCGTGTCGGTGCTGCTGCACCCGCCGCTGCTGCGGGCCATGGGCCTCAAGCGCAAGATCAAGGTACGCCGCAGTGCCGGGGTCCTGTTCCGCGGGCTGCGGGCCGCCAAGGTGCTGCGCGGCACGGCGTTCGACGTCTTCGGCCACGCCCAGGTGCGGCGCGTCGAGCGCGAGCTGGTCACCGAGTACCGCGACCTCATGCGTACCGCGCTGACCCGCCTGACCCCCTCGACCGCCGAGGCCGTCGCGGAGATCGCGGGCCTGCCCGAGCTGATCCGGGGGTACGAGGACATCAAGCTCGCGCGGGTAGCGGAGTTCCGTGAGCGTGTCAGGACCGCGCTCGCACGGCTGGACGAGTCCTCCATGAGCCAGGAGAGATCATGACCGTCGAACGGCTGCTGCCCGATCAGGACGCCAAGGACCTCATCGAGCTGACCCGCGAGATCGCCGACAAGGAGCTCGCGCGCCGGGTCGACGAGCACGAGCGCGCCGAGACCTACCCGGAGGGGCTGTTCGCCACGCTGGGCGCGGCGGGGCTGCTCGGGCTGCCGTACCCGGAGGAGTTCGGCGGCGGCGGGCAGCCGTACGAGGTGTACCTGCAGGTGATCGAGGAGCTGGCCATGCGGTGGGCGGCCGTCGCGGTCGCCACCAGCGTGCACACCCTCGCCTGCTTCCCCGTCACCGCCTACGGCACCCCGTCGCAGCGCGAGCGGTGGCTGCCCGACATGCTGGCCGGCCGCCTGATCGGCGGCTACAGCCTGTCCGAGCCGCAGGCCGGGTCCGACGCCGGGGCGCTGGCCTGCAAGGCGGAGCGGGTCGAGACCGGCTACCGGATCACCGGCAGCAAGGCGTGGATCACCCACGGCGGCATCGCCGACTTCTACGCGCTGTTCGCCCGCACGGGCGAGGGCTCCCGGGGCATCTCCTGTTTCCTGGCGCCGGGGGCGGCCGACGGGCTGACGTTCGGGCGGCCGGAGGAGAAGATGGGACTGCACGCCGTGCCGACCACCAGCGCCCACTGGGACGGGGCGATCCTGGAGGACGACCGGCTGATCGGCGAGGAGGGGCAGGGCCTCCAGATCGCCTTCAGCGCCCTCGACTCGGGCCGGCTCGGCATCGCCGCCTGCGCCACCGGCCTCGCGCAGGCCGCGCTCGACGAGGCGGTGGCGTACGCGAAAGAGCGGCAGACGTTCGGCAAGCGCATCATCGACCACCAGGGGCTCGGGTTCCTGCTGGCGGACATGGCGGCGGGGGTGGCCAGCGCCCGGGCCACGTACCTCGACGCGGCCCGCCGTCGGGACGCGGGGCTGCCGTACAGCAAGCAGGCCAGCATCGCGAAGCTGGTCGCCACGGACGCGGCGATGAAGGTGACGACGGACGCGGTGCAGGTGTTCGGGGGGTATGGGTATACGCGTGAGTTCCGGGTGGAGCGGTACATGCGTGAGGCCAAGATCATGCAGATCTTCGAGGGCACCAACCAGATCCAGCGCCTGGTGATCAGTAGGCACTTGGCCAAGTAGCCTCTGACATGTATAAACCCCGCTTCCCTGTGCTGGGAGGCGGGGTTCCGGCGGGGAGCAGGTCAAAAGGACTGGAGCCTCACCCCCGCGGAGGCCGGACACATCGGCAGCCTGGCCCTGTCCGAGATGGCCGGTTCCTTCCCGACGAGCCGAGCAACACCTCGGCCGGCTGAGACCCTATCGGGTGCTGCCGCCCGACGGGCTCAAGGACCTGTACAACGACGGTTACCCCCACCTGATCGGCTTCACCTGGGATATACCGGCGACATACCGGAGCTCGCTACGGTGACGGGTCCGTACTTGATCATGTCCGAAGGAACTCTCGTGATCCGTCTCGCGCTCGTGACCGTCTTCGCCGTGCTGCTGTCGATGATTCCCGGCGTGTCTCACGCCAGGGTTCCGGGCGCGCTGGGCACGGCGGGCAACCTCATGCGTGAAGAGCAGCCGCGCGCCGACGGGATCAGGCACGTGGACACCAAGGCGATCATCGCGGGGCTGAAAGCACTCAACGCGAACACCTACGTCTATCCGATGGCCGGTGACAACGTGCACTGGACCGACCTGCGGGATGAGTTCCTGCCCGCGGCGGCCGCCGCCGGGATCGACGTCTGGGTGCTGGTGTACTCGCCGAGCCAGGAAAGCTGCTGCGTGTCCCGGCCGTTCAAGCACGACTACGTTGCCTGGTCTCGCGAGATCGCCACCCTCGCCAAGAGCCACCCGAACCTGGTCGGCTGGACGGTGGACGACTACGCCTACGACCTCATGACGTTCACCCCCGCCTACGTCGGGCAGATGCGGTCGGTGGCCAAGGCGATCAGCCCCGCGCTCAAGTTCGTCCCGACCGTCTACTACGTCCAGTTCACTGACGCGTTCATCGCCGAGCAGATCCCGCTGGTGGACGGCGTGGTCTTTCCCTTCCGTGACGAGCCGTACCGGGACACCTCCTGGCCGTGGAGCCTGTCGTACCAGGTGCAGCAGCTCGCCAAGCGGCTGCCCGGCACCGAGGTCTACCTGATGCCATACGCCTACCCGCTGAGCCACGCCGCTCAGAAGCCGACGGTGTCCTACGTCGAGGCGGTCACCAAGAAGGGCGTCGAGCACGTCCGTAGCGGCGAACTCGCCGGGGTCCTGCAGTACAAGCTCCCGTTCGTCTCCCGCGACCAGGCATGGACGCGCCCCGCGGCCGACAACCTGGCCCGCACGGGCGACGGGCGGCTGAGCTTCGTCGTCCAGAAGCAGGCGGCCACCAAGGCGGGCATGTCGTGTGGCGCGACGCGGAAGACCGTCCTGACCTCAGGGGCGGCCAAGCGGGTGGTGAGCTTCTGGCACCGCGACGCCCGCGGGCCGGAGCATCCGGCTGGATACCACATCAAGCAGCTCCTGCTCAACGGCAAGGTGGTCTGGGAGCGGGACGTCGCCGCCGACGCGGCGGACACCTGGGTGAAGGCGACGGTCGACCTCACGGCCATGCTGAGCGGGGCGACGAGCGCGTCGCTGCAATGGCGCCTGTACGAGCGCAAGGGCGTGAGCGACTACGTCATCGACGTCAGCGTGGACGACATCGCGCTCATCGGCCTGGCGATGAGCGACCCCGGCGTGGAAAACGCCGCCGTCTGGACGCCCACCCTGGCCCGCCAGGGCGGCGCGGTCTACTGCTCCGCCCAGGACTACCACGAGAACTACGGCGCCGACCTCGGTGCGCGCATCGCCAAGCTATATGCCGCCGGGTGAGCCCCTGAACTCGAGCCGGAGGACTACGCCGCGGTGCTGGAGCACGTGAGCGGCGCGGCCGCCGCTCCCTCAGGCTGGCGGGGCGCGCCCGCACCCTGGACCCGTCCGATGCACACCGTCGATATCGGCATACCTTCGTTATACCGCCGGACGATACAGTTCCCGCCTCATGATCGTCACCAAGGGAACCAAGCTTATGATTCGCTACATCGGCTCCGTGCTGTTACTGGTAGCGGCGCTGTTCGGCCCAGCAAGTCCGGCAAGCGCCGCCGCACTTCCTGGAAAGAAGACGAACTACGTCGTCTCGTTCGGATCACTTCACGAAGCATCCGGAAGCAACTGGGTGCGCCTGGGCACCTACACATTCACCTCCAACGGCCGGGTCCGTAGCGACACCTGGGCCTGGAGCCAGACCGCACCGGCCGCGCGCGTCGGCACGGGCACCGTTCCTGGGGGAAAGTGCTCCGGCACGTCGACCACTGTAAGGCCGTGCGACATCAAGACCGCCAACGGGTTTCTCACCCCCGCGACAGAGGTCAGGGCGGGATCCTTCACGATGCACGCCGACGCTTCCGGACGTCAATACGTCAACATCGCCTGGGACCAGACCGCGTGGCGCACCGAGGAATGGTGGGTCGAAACCGCGCCTGACGGTACGTACGCGCGCCTGACGTTCAAGTACGCCCGCAAATTCACCCACGGTTACGGCTACGGCAGCAACGCCGGATTGACCATGCGGCGGCCGATGGAGGCCGTGCTCGGGCATGACGCGCCGCTGACCATGACCTATCACCGCGCGACCAAGGGGAGCATCGCGTACGTCGACAGGACCTGGAACATGGGCCAGTACATTCGATGCACCGACACGACCTGGTGCCTGACCTACAAGACCGCATCGACGAGCAACTGCAAGTGCGCGGCGCCGTACGACAAGGACCAAAGCCTGCAGAACTACATTCAGCAGGTGACCAGCAAGGACCGCCGTGACACGCACTGGCACTGGTGCAGCTGCCTGGCGAAGGGCAGCCAGTGCTACAAGGGCAACTCCCATGTCTACCCGTTGCTGCAGATCATCGATGACGAGGCCAGGTGGCGTGGCTGGGTCGGCGTCGAGGCTTCCTTCTACCCGTACAACGACCAGGCGGATCCTCGTCGGAACGACATGCTCTCGGTCTTCCGCGTCACCGAGTGGGCTTGACGTTGTCCGCAGGCGGGAGCGTGATCCTCCATCGGTGTAACTCTTGCTCAGTGGCCCAAACGATCACGCGGTCAGCGCGCGGAGTTTCAACACCGCTTCGGCGCCGGTCAGGCCCCAGCGTGCTCCGGCGAGGTCGAAGCTGAACGGTACCGGTCTCCGCATCCCCCGCGGGTGGAAGATCGTCAGGGTGCGCGAGGAACGGCACGACGATCGCGATGTCACCGTGATCCGCCACCAGCCCGACGGTTACCGCTTCGGCAGCCCGCGACCCGC
The DNA here is from genome assembly GCF_039535785.1 of Nonomuraea helvata. NCBI lineage: Bacteria > Bacillati > Actinomycetota > Actinomycetes > Streptosporangiales > Streptosporangiaceae > Nonomuraea > Nonomuraea helvata. The sequence goes on along the minus strand of NZ_BAAAXV010000001.1, from coordinate 1,987,464 downwards.
CTCCCCGTACGCTCTCGCAGTGTCGTGACCGGCCCCGAGCCGCCGTTGGCGAGGGTACTCACCGCGTGCACGGCGCCGCGCCGCCTCGCGGATCAGGCGCCGGCGGGGGCGAGCACGATGTCGAACCGCACCTGCGACCAGGTGCCGTCGACGGCACGGCCGTCGGGGGTAGGCGTGCCAGCCGGCCGGCCACCGGCGATCAGTGAGCAGGCGCGCGAGCACATCTGCCTGATCGCCAGGACGGGCCCCGCCGAGCGGGGGCATCATCGGCCACTCCACCTGGAGGATGGTGAGCAACCGGTGCAGAGGTGCAACTGCATCTGCTCGCAAATCGTGCTCACCAAGGTCGGGCCAGACCGCGACGCTAGCACCCGTGACGCCGACACAATGCTGGTTGGCGGCCGGCCGGTCACGTCATGCAGGCCCGCGCCAAAGGAGCAGTCACACCGTTCTCAGGGCCTCGGTTGGTGACAGGCGAGCGGCGCGGACGGCGGGCAGGAGGCCCGCGACGGCTCCAATGAGAATCGCCGCTCCGATTCCTCCTGCCCAGGCCTCCATCGGGACCACCACCGCCCATTGCCTGCTGCTGGCGTAGATCACCGTCGCCAGTAGGCCGGCGGCCACGCCGAACGTGCCACCGATGGCCGCAAGCATGATCGATTCGGCCAGGAACTGGCTGCGTATCTGCCCTCGCGTGGCTCCGAGCGCCCGGCGCAGTCCGATTTCGGATCGGCGCTCCAGCACAGAAATGATCATAATGTTGGCCACGCCCACCGCGCCGACCACCAGGGCGACTGCCCCAAGCCCCAGGAACAGGTTGTTGAACGCCCCTGCGGTTGCGGCCCGGACGGTGAGTGCGACCGATGGCTGGCTTACGTCGACCTCGTTCGGGGCCGCCGGGTTCACTGTCCGGGCGAGAACCGACTGCACGGCTCGCACCTGGCTGGTCTCTGCCCGCACATAGATGGTGGTCGAAGGGCCTTCCCTCGGTTTGCCGTGGACGATGCTGGTGTGGTTCAGATACCGCTGGGCTGCCGTATAGCCGATGAGCACGCTCGCGTCGATTTCCGGCGCGAGCGTGGCCGGCTTCAAGATGCCGCTGACATAGAACCATTGGCCGCCGGCCCAGATCCGCTGTCCCGGGTAGACGTGGTCGATCCCCAGGCGCTGTGCGGCGAGCGCGCCGAGCACCGCGACGGGTTGGGTGGCGGTAGCGGAGTTCAGCCAGGCGCCTTGGGCGACGGCCGTGGCGACCACGGGCGGCAGGTTCAAGCTGGCCGCCTTGACCTGCAGTGCGTTGGTGTTCACCGAGGGGATCAGCGGGGTGCGGTATACCTTGACGCCCCCTACCGTACCCGTGTGGGCCACCTGCTCGACGGATTCGATCCGGGAGACTCTCGCCGGCGCTTCCAAGGGTAGCCGGGCATCCTGGCCGGAGAGCGTCCGGCCGGTCTCGGCTGTCAGCAGGTTGGTGCCCAGACGGTCGATCTCGGCCAGCAGTCCCGCCTGGGAGGAGGAGGAGAGTCCGAGAACGGCGACAATGGCGGCCACGCCGATGGCGATGCCCAACGCCGAGAGTGTGGCACGCAGCGGGCGGGATCGCAGTCCGATGCTCGCCACCCGCGTATGGTCGCCCAGTGTGAGGCGGCTGCGAACGCGCGGGCCGCTCATGAGGAATCCCCTCTTCCCACTCTCGATTCGTTGTCGCCGCCCGACCTCCTGCCGTCGGGCAACGCGTCGGCCGATACTCCGCTGACCGGCGTCCCGCTGCCCTGGCCGGCGGCCGCGCACCCGATGAGGTCGCTGTCCGCGACGATCTGACCGTCCAGAACCTGCACGCGGCGCGGCAAGCCGGCAGCCAGCTGGGCATCGTGGGTGATCATGATGATCGTGGCCCCGTCCGCATTGAGCTCGCGCAACAGTTTCATGATGGACGCGCCCGTGTGGCTGTCGAGGTTTCCCGTCGGCTCGTCGGCCAGCACGATCGCGGGACGCCCTACCAGCGCTCGGGCGATCGCCACACGCTGCCGCTGCCCGCCCGACATCTTCCCTGGACGGAATCCAGCCCGTTCGGCGAGTCCCACCCGGGCCAGCGCCTCCGCTGCCAGCTTTCGCCGCTCACGAACGTTCACCCCAGCGTAGAGCAGCCCGTCCGCCACGTTCTCCAGTGCCGTCGAGTGCTCGGCCAGGAAGAACTGCTGGAACACGAACCCGATCTCACGGGCGCGCACTCGTGCGAGCCGCCGGTCGTCCAGGCCCGCGACGTCGACTCCGTTGATCCGCACGACACCGCCACTGGGCCGTTCGAGTGTCCCCATCACATGCAGGAGCGTCGTCTTCCCCGACCCGGACGGTCCCACGATCGCGAGGAGTTCGCCCTGGCGGACGGTGAAGGTCACGCCTCGCAGCGCCGCCACGGGCGGCTGTTCTCCGTAGGTCTTGGTCACCCCCTCCAGTTCGAGGACGGCGGGTGCGCTGCCGCCGCCCACGACTGCCGGGCGGATCTGCTGTCTGGCTGTCATGTCGCGGGCACCACCACTTGCTGACCGGGTGTGAGGTCGCCCTTCACCTGCACGAGCCCGTTGGCGTCGTCAAACAGCCCGAGGCTGATCGGCACGAGCCGCCGCGCGCCGGTGGCGTCGCGCGTCTCGACCGCGTACTCGCCGCCCGCCCGCGCCACGAGGGCGGTGACCGGTACGATCAGCGCGTTCTTGACCCCGGCGGTGGTGATCTGCACCTGGACCGGGGCGTGGTCCAGGCCCCGGGCGTCCTTCGGGCGCTTGAGCCTGATGTAGACGGGGATCGTCGCGTTCGACGCCCCGACTCCTCCGCTTTGCCCCGTACCCGCGCTCGCGACGGTGCCGATGCGGCGCACGACGCCGACGGTGGTGCGGTTGCCGGGCAGGGTGATTTGCGCTGCGTTGCCGACCTTGACCTCGGATTGTTGCGAGGGGTTCAGGTTCACGGTCACCTGGTGGTCGTTCGAGGTCGCCTCCGCTACGGGCGCGCCCATCCCGGCATTGGAGCCCAGCCTGGCGTTCACCTTCCCGACGCGCAACGGCCCAGGCAGGATCACGGCCTCGCCCAGATCCAGCGTGCCGGTCTCATCGGCGCCCAGGTCGTCCTGCAACCGTTCCAGTGCGGCCTCGGTCCGCCAACCGAAGTAGTCGGACGACGCCTTGAGCCCGTTACCGTCGGCGTACCCGAGCCTCACCAAGTTCTTGTTCAGCTCGCGTACGTCGCGCCCGCTGTCGCCGTTCGCCAGGTCGCGGTACGGGGGGACCCGGCCGCAGAGCAACACCACCGGGGTGTCGCCCACGCGGTAGATCATGGCGCCGCATTTGATCTGCTGGCCGGGACTCGGCAGCCAGGTGAAGATACCGGTGGCGTGATTGACGATCGAGTACGGCGAGCCGTCGGCCTGCGCGAGGTAGGACAATGTGCCGCTCTGGTTGATCTGTGCGGACAGCCGCCCTTTGCGCACTGCCGCGAAAGCCGTCCTGGTCCCCACGGCAGCGCGTGGTCCCTCCTCGGCTTTGAACGGGTCGGTGACGATGACCACCGCCGCCCCCGCCACCACCGCGGTCAGCACGAGAACACCGGCGAAGAGCCGTCCGCGCCTGCGTCCGCTCATTGGCCACCCGCAGGTCCGCCGCCCGGCATGAACTTGCGGCACGTCTGCATCGCGGCTTTGAACTGAGGCGTGTTGGGGTCGACGCCGTCGATCATGAGGTTGCCGTCCTTGGGGTCTGGGAAGTTCTTGACCCCGTTCTCGCGCATGCAGTTGGCGAACTTCAGCATCTGCTGCACCTGCTGGCCATCGGCCGGCCCGCTCTGGGTACCGGCCGGGGCGAGCGACTTGCAGGCCTCCTGCGCGGACTTGAACTGCGGCGTGTTGATGTCGAGCGCTTTGTCCCCACCGTATTTGAGCTCCAGCTTGCCGTTGACCGGGTCGGGGAACTCGGGGACCCCGTTCTGGCGCATGCACTGCGCGTACTTCACCAGTTTGGCCGTGTTCTCGTCGACCGAGGGCGAGGGGGCTCGCGTCGCTGCCTGAGGATCGCCGCCGCAGGCAGCCAGTCCCAGCCCGAGGATCGCGATCATGATGATTCGTCTCGTCATGAGGTCAGGTCCTTTCGTGTCAGGACTTGTTTGTACGGATCAGCTGGTCACAGCCCGGTCCGTGATTCTGTGACCCAGGTGTGACCGCGCCGGCACGTATGCTCGCCGTTTATGAGGGTGCTGGTCGTCGAGGACCATCTCGAACTGGCGGAATCGGTGGCACGGGTGCTGCGTCGTGAGGGGATGGCGATCGACGTCGTCCACGACGGCGCCGCCGCGCTCGAACGCGCCGAGCTGACCTCGTACGACGTCGTCGTGCTCGACCGCGACCTGCCGGGGATCCACGGGGACGAGGTGTGCGACAGGCTGATCTCCCGCGGGGTCCCCTCGCGCGTGCTCATGCTGACGGCGTCGGGCACGCTCGCCGACCGTGTCGAGGGGTTGAGTCTGGGGGCCGACGACTATCTGGCCAAGCCCTTCGCGTACGCGGAGCTGGTGGCGCGGATCCGAGCACTGGCCCGGCGCGCGCAGCCGCCGGTGCCGCCCGTCCTGACCAACGGCGATCTTCGGCTCGACTCGGGGCAGCGGATCGCCACCCGAGCCGGGTTGCGGCTGGCGCTCACCCCCAAGGAACTGGCGGTACTCGAGTACCTGCTGGCCGCGCGGGGCCGCGTCGTTTCCTCCGAGGAACTGCTCGAACGGGTGTGGGACGAGGCGGCCGATCCGTTCACCACGACAGTCAAGGCGACGATCAACCGGCTGCGGGCCAAACTGGGCGATCCGCCGCTGATCGAGACCGTGCCCCGGAGCGGGTATCGGATCTGAGCCATGCGCCTGCTCGCCCTCACCATGCGCCTGCGCCTGCGATTGACCCTGTTGTACAGCTCGGTTTTCGCCGTTTCGGGCGCGATCCTGCTCGGCATCACATATCTGCTGGTCAGCCATGCCGCAGGAGTTTTCTACGGCACGGGACAGTTCGGCGGGCCACAGCAAGGCGACGTCTCGTACAACAGCGACCGACTGCCCAGCCTGCCCGGGATCGCCCGCGAGCTTTGGGCACAGGGGGCCCGCCAGCGCGAGGGCATCCTGCATGAGCTGCTGGTCCAGTCGGGGATCGCACTGGCCATCATGGGAGTCTTCTCGGTGGCGCTGGGCTGGTTCGTCGCGGGCCGCGCGTTGCGGCCCATGGCGGCGATGGCGGCCACCGTTCGGGAGATTTCCGCCCGAAACCTGCACGAGCGGCTTTCGGTCCAGACGCCCCACGACGAGCTGAAGGACCTGGCCGACACCGTGGATGGGCTGCTGGCTCGGCTGGAGTCGGCGTTCGACGCGCAAAAGCACTTCGTCGCCAACGCCGCGCACGAACTTCGCACGCCGCTGACCCTCGAACGCGCGTTGCTGGAGGAGACACTGACCGATGGCGAGGCCACGCTGGCGTCGTACCGTGCCATGACCGAACGACTGCTCGCGCTCAGCATGGACCAGGGCCGTCGGCTGGAAGCGCTGCTCATGCTTGCCAACAGCGAGCGCGGGCTGGACCGGCAAGAGCACTTCGACCTGGCCGCTGTCGTCCGGCGGGTGCTGCACACCTCGCCTTCCTGGATCGAGGCGGTGCTAAAGTCCGCGCCCGCTTCGGGCGATCCGGCCCAGATCGAACGACTTGTCGCCAACCTTGTGGACAACGCCGTGTACTACAACGTGCCGGACGGCCGGGTGAACGTCTCGACCGGGGTTCGGGATGGGCGGGCTCTACTGTCGATCTCCAACACCGGGCCGGTTATCCCGCAAGGGGAGATCCAGCGATTGTTCGCGCCGTTCCAGCGACTCAGGACCGAGCGGACGACGTACGACGACGGGCACCACGGCCTCGGCCTGTCCATCGTTCAGGCCATCGCCTCGGCCCACAACGCGGTCATCACCGCCCACGCCGCTCCTGCTGGAGGACTCCTGGTGGAGATCGCGTTCCCGCTTCAAGGCGGCTGCCCACCGCCGAGAAAGTGAGCGCGAACCTCGGACCGTGGACATGGCATGGCGCTCGTCAGCGGTCCGGCGCCGAGGTCCAGGCCGACCGCGTCGGGGTGGCGGGCGATGAAGCGCCGGGCGATCTCGTCGAGTTTCCTGGCCCGGTGGGCGATGTAGATGGCGCTGCTCGACGGGATGCGGAGCCTCTTGTAGTCGTAGCCGACCTTCCGCACGACCTCGTCGGCCATCGTGTCGCCGAGGATCGGGTGGGACAGGCGGTTGTCGAGCGCTCTGCCACACAGGGTCAGCCACAGGCTCGCCTGCAACGGCGTCAGAGCCGGGATGGCGAATGGCATCGGTCATTCATCTCTTTTCGGGGAGTCCTGTGATGCTTCCCAGGCGGCCTGGGCCGCCTTCAGGGTGGTGTCGTCCGCGTACATGCCGTGGGTGAAGAGCTCCAGCATGGTCAGCCCGAGGCGGTGCAGCACGTCAGGACCGGCCTGCTCGTAACCGAGCGCACGCGTCAGTGGCGGCGCCATGGTCAGGGTGGACAGGCTGATCAGCACGCTCAGCACCGCCAGCGCCCGCACGTCCGAGGACGGGCGCAGCGAGCCGTCGGCGATCCCGGCCCGCAGGATCTGCTCGGACTCGTCCACCAGCGTGTTGACGAACGTGGCGGCCGCGGGCGTGTCCTCCTCGATCGCGCGTGCCATGTACCGCACGTGGCGGCCGTACTCCTCAGGGTCGGACACGTATTCCCGGGAGATGTCCTGAATGGTGACCGGGTCGGCGACGCCGTGAGCGCGCCGTATCAGGACGCGCAGCACATGGTCGTCGCAGGCGCTGCGGAGCTGTTCTTTGCTGCCGAAGTGGTGGATGACCAGGGCGGCGCTCACCCCTGCCGTGGCCGCGATGGCGCGCAGGTTGGTCTTCTGGAAGCCGTCGCGGGCGAAGTGCGCGATGGCGGCATTGCGGATCTTGGCGGTGGCGGTCAGATCCGCCGAGCCCTCGTCTCCCAGATGGGCTGAACACATGTTCAATACACTAAACGTGTGTTCAGTGCTTTGCAAGCAGAGGCGAGGGAGTCCGTCCATCCTCATGGCGATCTTGGGCTGGTCGGGTGCTCGATGCGCCGGGCTATCATTTGCCACCATGGCAGTGTCCGGTGGCGCCTCGGCCAGTCGGGACACGGTCGCGTACTTCGACGTGCCGCTGCCTGCCCGTGACGCCGACGGCGAGTGGTTGGGGACCGACTGGCGCGCCCTCATCGTCGGTGAACCTGGCGATCGGTTCTACTACGGGGCAAACGGAGTGTCGCTTCACCGCACGGTGGTGGTGCGGCACGAGGGTAGACATGCTGCTCTCGCTGACCCGCTCAACTGCAACTTGCCGCGCGTCAATGGAGACGACTCCGACTACTACCTCATCCTGAGAGTGCGCACAGTCCTCGACGACGAGATATGGGGACGCCTGCCTTGGTCCCACCTTGGTCCCGGTGACGTGTTCTTCGCCTGGGACAAGTACAACGAGCTGGCGCACAGTCGCGAGCCTGGTGCCGCTGAAGACATGGTCTACGGCGGCGACTGGGGCGATCTTCAGCTCATCATCGATCGCTACGATCCTCACCCAGATGGGCCGCGCCCGCTGTCTGCCGTTACGGATCCCATGCTGTTCCGGGCCATCGAATGGAAGGACGTTGATCTGGTCCGGCGCCTGCTCGACGCCGGAGCCGACGCTCAAGCTCGATTGGGGGGCACGTATCCGCTGTTTGCGGCCCTCGGCGGGCCGGTCGAGATTGTGGAGGCGCTACTTGCGGCAGGAGCCGCTGTCAACGGACCGGCCGACGCCGTCGGGTGGTCACCACTGCACGGCGCACTGCTGACGCCACGGCTGGATGTCGTCGCGGTGCTTCTCCGCTACGGCGCCGACCCAGATCTCCAGAGCGACCCTCACGAGACACCCCGAGAGCTGGCCGAGCGACTGGGTTGGGCGCCGGTGCTCAACGATGCCCGCACGGACAACGACGCCTCGACCCTCGATCGTCGCCGCCGGCAATGACCTCGACTTGGCGGACCCCATCCGCTCAAGCCAACGCTCGGGGACCCAGCGCCGAGCTGGCTCCGATCGTCAATATGACAGGGTGTACTGCTTCCCGGTGCTGCCCGTTTCGGCAGCGGGGCGGGCTCGTGGCTGCCCACGTGCGGCTCGATGACGCCCAGCAGGTGCTGGTCGGGCGCTACGCGGGCCAGGCACGGGAGGTGCCAGTCGGCGTTCCCGCGGCGGAGGCGGTCCGCGTGGCCCATTGATCTCGGCTACGCTCATGGCTCTGCTGGCCTGTACGACATCTCGGTACGGCGGAGGAAACGTGACTGAAGCAGGGTTATGGCTGGAGCCGATCGGTCGGGTCGAATCACCCCTGACGAATGCCGGCACAGCTCCGTTGCAGGGCGATGAGGGCTCTCCGGAAGCCTGGTTGGTGTTCGAGGAACGAGTGCGCGACGGCATCCAGGGCCTGCGGCCAGGAACCGAGGTCCTCGTGCTGACCTGGCTTGATCGCGCGCGCCGCGACGTGCTCACCGTCCATCCGCGCGGCGACCTCAGCCGGCCGGAACAGGGGGTGTTCAGCACCCGCTCGCCGCACCGGCCGAACCCCATAGGGCTGCACCGCGTGGAGGTCGTCTCGATCGACGGGTTGCGGCTGCGCGTGCGGAATCTCGAGGCACTCGACGGCACGCCGGTCCTGGACGTGAAACCTGTCCTGGACCCGGGGGGCGAGCGGTAACCGGCGACGATCAGCGGGTTTCCACGGGCGAGGCGTCCCGCTTCCGGGAGAGGCGTCCCGAGAGTGCGGGCAGCAGGCCGTGCGGCAGGAAGAGCACGACCAGGATCAGCACGAGCGCGTACACGGCGTACGACAGCACACTGGGCGCGGACGACGGCATCCCCGGCACCGCGGCCAGGCTGTTCAGCCCCTGCACGAGCAGCGTGATCGCGGCCGCCCCCACCACCGCGCCCCAGATCGTGCCGAGCCCCCCGACGACGGCCATCACGATGTACTGGATCGAGATGAGCACGGGGAACGACCCCGGCGCCACGTACCCGGTGTAGAAGCAGTAGATCCCGCCGGCCAGCCCCGCGAACGCCGCCGACAGCGCGAACACCACCAGCTTGTACCGCCCGACGGGGATCCCCGAGGACGCGGCGGCGGTCTCGCTGGTGGCCAGCGCGCGCAGGGCGCGGCCCGGCCGGGAGTCGATGACGTTCCGCGTCACCAGCATCACGAGCGCCAGCCCCGCCCAGGTCATGTACGCGTACGCGGCCGCGGAGCCCGCCTCGAACGAGCCGATCGCGAACTGCGGGATCGCCTGCAGCCCGATGTCCCCGCCGGTGATCTCCAACTGCCCGGCCAGGGAGAGCAGGATGAGCTGCACGGCCAGCGTGGCGAACGCCAGATGGTGCCCGCGCAGCCGCAGCAGCGGCACGCCGATCACCAGCGCCGACCCGGCCGCCGCGACGGGGGCGGCGACCAGGCCCGCCAGCGGCGGCACGCCATGGAGTGACAGCAGCGCGGCGGTGTAGGCGCCGATGGCGTAGAAGGCGCCCTGGCCCAGGGAGACCTGTCCGGCGTACCCCATGAGCAGCGACACCCCGACGGTGACCATCGCGGCCAGCCCGAGCAGGATGTACACGGCCAGCGCGCTGTCGTCGAGCACCGCGGGCAGCGCCAGCGTCACGGCCGCGACCAGCAGCCCGGCCGCCGCGCGGATCACGTCGGCTCCTGCGAGACGGCCGGGCGCCGGCTCACCTGTACGATCATCACGACGATCATGAGACCCAGCGCCACCTCCAGTTGGTGCGACCCGTAGCCGTACCCCGCGGCCATGGTCTCGGCCACGCCCAGCAGCAGCGCGCCGGCCAGTGTGATCACGGGCCGGGTGAGCGCGCCGAAGACGGCAGCGGCGAAGGCGTTCACGATGAGCGTCACGTCGGTGTCGAACGAGATCGGCCGCAGCGGCGTCACCAGCACCCCGGCGACCCCGCCGAGCAGCCCGCCCAGCGCGAACGCCATCAGCCCCATCAGCCGCGTGTCGATGCCGACGACGCGGGCGGCGTACGGGTTGGACGCGCACGCCGTCAGCGCCTTGCCCAGGTAGGTGCGCCCGAAGAAGAGCGCGAGCAGCGCGAACGTGGCCGCCGTCACGCCGATGACCAGCAGGTACTGCGTCTGGATCCGCGCGCCCGCCACGGTCACCGAGCCCGCGAGGCCGGGCGCCGAACGCGGCTGGTCGCCCCACAGGACGATCTCGACGGCGTACGCGAGCACGCCCACGCCGAGCGTGACGATCAGGGACGACAGCGGCGTGGTGCCCCGCCTGCCGATGGCGGCGAGCCCGGTCAGCAGGCCCGCGAGCGCCGCGACCAGGGCGGCGGCCACCTCGCTCAGCCCGTGCGGCAGCCCGAGCCCGAGCAGTGAGGACGTGCACAGCCCCGCCACGACCGCGAACGTGCCCTGCGCGAAGTTCACCACACCCGTGACCCGGTGGATGACGACCAGGCCGCCGGAGACGAGCGCGATCGCGCAGCCGACGGCTAGCCCGTTCAGCAGGTACGTGAGGAAGGCGCTCATGTGATCGCCCCGCCCAGGTACGCGCCCGCCACCCGCGGGTCGCCGGCCAGCTCCGCGCACTCGCCCTCGGCCACCACGCGGGAGGACTCCAGCACGTACGCCCGCCCGCACAGCTCGAACGCCAGCCGCGCGTTCTGCTCGATGAGCAGCACGGTCAGCCCCTGTTCCCGGTTCAGCTCGGCGAGGTGCCCGGCCAGGTCGGCGGTCACGTTGGGCGCGAGCCCCAGCGACAGCTCGTCCACCACCAGCACGGACGGGCGCGACATCATGGCCCGCCCGAACGCCACCATCTGCTGCTCGCCCCCGGACAGCACCCCCGCCCGCCGGCCGGCCAGCCCGGCCAGCCGGGGGAGCAGGTCGTAGACGTACGAGGGGTCGCGCTCGCCCGAGCGCCATCCGCCCAGGGCCAGGTTGTCCGCGACCGACAAATCAGGAAAAAGTTGGCGGCCCTCCGGGATGAGCGCCAGCCTGCCCCCGATCTCGACCGTGCCCGAGGCCGGCTGGACCAGCCCCGCGAGCGTGTTGGCCAGTGTCGACTTGCCCGCGCCGTTCGGGCCGAGCAGGGCGACCATCTCGCCCCGCCGTACGGTGAGCGTGACGCGGTCGAGCGCGGTCGCGGTGCCGTACGAGACGACCAGGTCCCTGACGTCGATCATGAGGCCTGGCCGAGATAGGCGGCGAGCACCAGCGGGTCGGCCCGCACCTCGGCGGGGGAGCCGTCCGCGATGACCCGGCCCAGGTCGAGCACCACCACGCGGTCGGCCAGCCGGGTCACGAACGCGACGTCGTGCTCGACGAGCAGGATCGTCAGGCCGTCCGCGCGCAGCTCCTCCACCAGCGCCGCGAGCCGCTCGCGCTCCTGGCCGCGCAGCCCGGAGGCGGGCTCGTCGAGCAGCAGCAGCCGGGGCCGCGCGCACAGGGCGCGGGCGAGCTGGAGTGCCCGCTGCTGCCCGATGGGCAGCAGGTCGGCGGGCCGGTCCGCCCAATCGGCCAGCCCCACCCGCCGGAGAACGGCGTCCGTCTCGGCGGCGATCTCCCGTTCGTCGCGCCGGTGCCGCGGCAGCCGCAGCGCCGCCGACACGAACCCGGCACCGGTACGTCCGTGCATCCCGACCATGACGTTCTCCCTGACCGTCATGCCGCGGAACACCCTGGCCGCCTGGAACACGATCGACATGCCGAGCCTGGCCCGCCGGTGCGGCGCGAGCCGGTCCACGCGGTGCCCGAGGAACGAGATCTGGCCGTGGTCGGCCGTCAGATGCCCTGTGATCAGGTTGAACAGCGTGGACTTGCCCGCCCCGTTCGGCCCGATGACGCCGCAGACCTCGCCGTCCGCGACGGTCAGCGAGACGTCGCGGACGGCGTAGACGCCGCCGAAGGAGCGGGAGAGACCGGTGACCGTCAGCACGCGTCACCCCGCGCCGACGGTCTTGGCGAGCTGCTCCTTGGCCCAGTCGGTGGGAACGAACTTCCCCTTCTGCACCGTGTTGACCGAGATGAACTCGGGGGAGAGTCCGGAGTGGTCGGTGGCGGAGTAGCGGAAGCGGCCGTTCGGCGTGACCAGGTCCATGCGCTCCAGCGCCTGCTGCACCTTGGCCTTGTCGGTGACGCCGGCCTTCCTGATCGCCTCGAAGAGCAGCAGGCTCGCGCTGTAGCCGTCCTGCGCGAACTGCGGCGGCGGATATCCGTACTTCTGCTGGTACGGCCTGGCCATCTGCTCGATGACCTGCTTCTGCTTGCCGTCGGGCAGGTGCTCGCCGACGACGCCGATGGCACTCTGCACGGTCATGCCCTCGGCCGCGCCGCCCATCGGCTCCAGCCAGAGCTTGCTGGCCTGCGACGCGGTCAGGAACAGCGGCGTCTTGAGCCCGGAGGCCACGTACTGCTTGGCCGCCGTCACGCCGGGCGCGCCCGAGCCCCAGAACACCAGCGCCTCGGCGGCGGAGCCGCGCACGTGGGTGAAGAGCGGGCTGAAGTCTGAGGTCGTGGTCTCGTACGGCTCGTCCACGGCGATCTTCACGCCGTACTTGGACGCGAGGGCGACCATGGACTTGTGGCCGGAGACCGAGTAGGCGCTCTTGGAGTCCCAGGCCACCGCGACCGTCTTGATGCCCTTGGCCTGGATGTACTGCAGGTAGCGCTCGGCGTACATGCTGGACAGGGCGGGGGTGACGAAGACGTACGACTTGACCGGCTCGACCTGCTCCTGCGCGGGTGCCAGCGACAGGTACGGCATCTTGTCGCGCTGCGCGAGCGGCTCGACCGCGAGGGCCGCGTTGGAGAACACCGGGCCGATCAGCGCGTCGATGTCGCCCTTGATCTGGTTGTAGGCCACGATGCCCTGGTCGGGAGCGGTCTTGTCGTCGCGCGTGACCAGCTCCACCTTGCGGCCGAGCAGCCCGCCCTGCGCGTTGACCTGTTCGACCGCCAGCTCGACGGCCTTCTTGTCCTCGCTGCCGAGCGGGGTGTAGTTGCCGGTCAGGGAGACGATGAGGCCCACCTTGATCGAGCCTTCGGTGCTTGAGCCACCACCGCACGCGGCAACGGTCAACGTGAGACAAACCAGGGACGGGAGCAGCCTGCGCATCAGGGACCTCCTGGGATGTGGCCCTGAATGTAGGCAGATAGATTACGGCTGTCAATAGTTTGCCCAATATACGGGGAGGGCTCTCGATGCGGCCTCAGTCGGTGATGCTGACGTTCCTGGGAGACCATGTGTACGGCCGCGGCATCTGCGTGTCCTCGGGCAGCTTCATCGAGGCGTTCGCCAAGGTCGGGATCTCCGAGGAGGCGACGCGCTCGACGCTGACCCGGATGGTCCGCCGCGGCCTGCTGCGCCGGCAGCGCTCCGGCCGCCGCATGTACTTCGGCCTCACCTCCACGAGCGCCGAGGTCCTCAAGGACGGCGAGCGCCGCATCTGGCACAGCGGCGTCGTCAACGACGCCGACGAGGACCGCTGGACGCTGATCGGCTTCTCGCTGCCCGAGTCCTGGCAGCGGCAGCGGCACGAACTCCGCTCGCGGCTGGTCTGGGCCGGGTTCGGGCCGCTGCAGAACGGCCTGTGGATCGCGCCCGGCGAGGTGGACGCCGCCCGCGTGATCGACGACCTCGGCGCCAACGTGAAGGTTTTCTCCGCCGAGCCCAGGCACCCCACCGACATGCAGGCGCTGGTCGGGGACGCGTACGACCTGGCGGGCCTGGGCGAGCGCTACCGCGAGTTCCTGGGGCGCTGGGACCGGGCCGACCCCGCGCCGGACGCGCCCGACGACCTGGCGCGGTCGCTGACGCTGCTGACCGGCTGGCTCCAGATCATCAGGACCGATCCGCGGCTGCCGCTGCGGTACCTGCCGCACGACTGGCCCGCGGAGAAGGCGCAGCGGGTCTGCCACGCGCTGCACGAGCGGTTCAGGCCGGAGGCGGCGCGGATCGCGGAACGGCTCCTCGACGTCCTGCCCGATGAAAGTTGGGCAGAACGGTGACAGCAGTCGGATAGTGGCCTAACTTGATGGCTTGAGCGTCAAGGAGGCCGATGCGGAATCAGGGGATTGGCTCGTGGCCGGCTCGCAGGGCTCGCATGACGCCCGAGCGGGTGGCACTGACGTACCGGGGGCGTGATCGCACCTACCGTGAGCTGCGCGAACGGACGTACCGGCTGGCGTCCGCGCTGGACGTGGGGCGCGGCGAGCGAATCGCCTTCCTCGGGGTCAACCAGCCCGCGATGGTGGAGACGTTCTTCGCGGCGGGGCTGCTGGGGGCGGTCTTCGTCCCGCTGAACGCCCGGCTGGCCAGGCCCGAGCTCCGCTTCATCCTGGAGGACGCGCAGCCCTCGGTTCTCATCCTGGGCGAGGAGCAGGACGGAGACGGGCTGCCGGGGCGGCACCTCGCGGCAGCCGACTACGAGAGGGTGATCGCGTCCGGTTCGCCTGAGCCGATCGACGAGCCGGTGCGCCAGGACGACGTGTGCCTGATCATGTACACGTCCGGGACGACGGGGCGGCCCAAGGGCGCCATGCTCACCCACGCCAACCTGACCTGGAACACCTTCAACCTGCTGGTCGACGTGCCGCTCGCGCACGACGAGGTCACGCTGGTCAGCGCGCCGCTCTTCCACATCGCGGCGCTGGCCCAGACGCTGGTCCCCACGGTGCTCAAGGGTGGCCGGGTCATCCTGGAGCCCTCGTTCGACGTGGACAGGACGTTCGACCTGATCGAGGCGGAGCGGGTGACGGTGATGTTCGGGGTGCCGTCGATGTTCGGCTTCCTCGCGCGGTCGCCGCGCTGGGCGGGGGCCGACCTGTCGAGCCTGCGGCACCTGCTGTGCGGGGGCGCGCCGGTGCCCGAGCCGCTGATCCGGATGTATCAGGATCGGGGGCTGACGTTCCTCCAGGGGTACGGCATGACCGAGACCGCCCCCGGCGCCCTCTTCCTCGGGGCCGAGCACTCGATCGCCAAGGCGGGCTCGGCCGGGGTGCCGTGCTTCTTCTCCGACGTCCGGCTGGTCGCGTCCGACGGCTCCGCCGCGGGTCCCGGCGAGTCGGGGGAGGTGTACGTACAGGGCCCCAACGTCACGCCCGGCTACTGGCGGCGGCCGGAGGAGACCGCGAAGGCGCTGTCGGCGGACGGCTGGTTCCGCTCGGGGGACGTCGGCGTGGCCGACGAGGACGGCTACGTGCGCATCTCCGACCGGCTCAAGGACGTGATCATCTCCGGTGGCGAGAACATCTACCCCGCCGAGGTGGAGAGCGTGCTGTACGAACACGCGGCGGTCGCCGAATGCGCGGTGATCGGCGTGCCGGACGAGAAGTGGGGCGAGGTGGGCAAGGCCCTGGTCGTCGCGCGGGATGGTTCGACGGTCGAGGCTGGGGAACTGCTCACGTACCTGGACGGCCGCCTGGCCCGTTTCAAAATCCCGAAATATCTACAATTCGTAGCCGAATTACCCAAGAACGCGGCAGGCAAGCTGCTCAAGGCCCCCCTCAGAGAGCTCTACGGTTCCGGCCTCCACGACCACAGGAGATGATCGTCAATGCGTACCTCGCCGCCGTTCCGCGCGGATCACGTCGGCAGCCTGCTCCGCCCGTCCACGCTGCTCACCGCCCGCGAGGCCCTCGCGGGCGACGCGCTGCGGGAGGCCGAGGACGAGGCCATCAGGGAGGTGGTACGCAGACAGGAGGAGATCGGGCTGCAGAGCGCGACCGACGGGGAGTTCCGGCGGGCGTCGTGGCACATGGACTTCATCTACCAGCTCGGCGGCATCGGCCAGGCCACCGACGAGCACATCACCGTCCGCTTCCACAACGAGCGGGGCGACATCGAGTTCACCCCGGCCGCGCTGCGCGTGCACGACCGGATCAGGCTGAACGAGCCCGTCTTCGCCGACGACTTCACCTTCCTGCGTGAGACGGTGAGCACGGCCGTGCCGAAGCTGACCATCCCCTCGCCGAGCATGGTCCATTACCGGGGCGGGCCCGCGGCCATCGACCCCAAGGTCTACCCCGACGTCGAGGAGTTCTGGCGCGACCTCAGCACGGCCTACGCCGAGCAGGTGCGCAGGATCGGCGCGCTCGGGTGCACCTACCTGCAGTTCGACGACACGAGCCTGGCGTACCTGAACGACCCGGCCCAGCGGGCGGAGCTGGCCTCCCGGGGCGACGACGCCGAGCACATGCATCTGCGCTACATCAAGCAGATCAACGCCGCCCTCGCCGCCAAGCCCGCCGGGATGACGATCACCACGCACATGTGCCGCGGGAACTTCCGCTCCTCCTGGGCCGCCTCGGGCGGTTACGACTTCGTGGCCGAGGCGCTGTTCAGCGAGCTGAAGGTGGACGGGTTCTTCCTGGAGTACGACGACGAGCGCTCCGGGGGCTTCGAGCCGCTGCGTTTCGTGCCGCCCGGGAAGATGGTGGTGCTGGGGCTGGTCACGACCAAGCGGGGGGAGCTGGAGTCGAAGGACACGCTCAAGCGGCGGATCGACGAGGCCGCCAAGTTCATCGACCTCGACCAGCTCTGCCTGTCGCCGCAGTGCGGCTTCTCGTCCACGGTGGAGGGCAACCAGCTCACGGCCGACGAGCAGTTCGCCAAGCTCCGGCTGATCGTCGAGACGGCGCAGGAGGTGTGGGGCTGACCTCGGTCGCGGCCGAGCGGTGACGGGACAGGAGCCCGGGCCGGCGCCTGCCCGGGCTCCTGCGGCTCGTCAGCGGATGACGATCGTGGTGAGCGCCCGCGGCTGGAGCATCACCGTGCGGCCCGTCACCGGGGACGGGGTGAGCGAGTTGGCGCCGTCCGTGAGGTACGCGGTCGCCCGCCCGCGCACGCCCTCCCACGTGACAGGCGCGGTGCCGGTGTTGAGCACCTCGATGACCCGCGAGCCGTCGGCGTTGCGGAACGCGGAGACCTTCAGCGCCGGATCCGCCGCCTGCGCGTCCAGCCGGACCGCGCCCGGCCGGATGAACCTGCTGTACGCCGCCAGCGCCCACAGCCGCTTGGACACGTGATACGTCTTCGCCGTGTCGTCGAGCTGCAGCAGCGCCCTGGTCGCGCCGCGCGATCCGCCCAGCCAGTAGACGTAGCCGCTGACGTTGCCGAGCGTGAGCGCGTCGTGCACGGCCTGCGCGATCGTGAAACCGTCGTAGCCGCTGCCGTCGTCCCAGTTCTCGTTCCACGCGCTGCCGTTGGGGTTCCACTCCGACATCCAGGTGCGCCTGCTCGTCGGGAGCGGGGCGTCCACGGGGCTGGCGTACGTGTGCCCGGCGTGGGTCTTCACCCAGCGGCGGGCCTCGGGGTCGGCCTCGATCGCGGCCGTGTACGCCTTCGACTGGTTCCAGCCGAACGAGTCGCAGCAGACCACGTTCACGCCCTTGGCGACCGGCCCGAGCACCTTGGCGAACTGGGCGGCCTGCTCGGGAGTGAAGCGCATCGAGGCGTACGACGCCGTCCAGTCGGGCTCGTTCGTGAACCCGAGGTCGGTGATCCTGATGCCTTCCCTGGCGTAGAACTTCGTGTACTGCACCAGGTAGTCGGCGTAGGCCTGCTGCCACTCCGGCTTCAGCGTGCCGCCGTTGGTGTCGGTGCCGTTGTCCTTCATGTAGCCGGGGGCGCTCCAGGCGTCGGCGTAGAAGCGCTTCACCCCGTACGCCTTGGCCGCCTTGGCGACCCACACCTGGCTGTTGTCGTCGCCGTCCCAGACGTACTTGGGCGGGGCGTCAGGGCCACCCGGGTCCTCGGGCTGGATCGACACCATCTGGTCGTACGGGCTGCCGGCGGGGGACGAGCCGATGCCGAGCCGCAGGATGCTCAGCCCGGCGCCCTTCTCGCGGTCGAACCACAGGTCGAGGACCTCCCGCTGCTGGGACTCGGACAGAGCCTTGAGCAGCTCGTTGCGCCGGAACGCCTGGGAGATGCCGAAGCCGTCGATCTCCTGGTGCCTGACGTGCTCGTTCACGGTGACGGCCGGTGGCTGGGACGGGTTCACCGCGGGGAGGCCGAGCAGGGCGACCGCGACGACTCCTCTTAGCATGACGCCTCCGAAAGTTTCGGAAAAATATAGATATATTTCACCGATATCGCCGGAACCGTAAGCGGTGGAGACGTCTGCCGTCAACCGTTTCCCCTGACCTGAGGGCACCCGCCCGAAGACGAGTGCCCGTGGGGGTCAGCGGCCGAAGGCGATCGTCCGGCCCGCCTTGACCCGGTCCGCCTTGTACGTCACCTGGTCGATCGAGGTGCCCTTGGGGTCCACCAGGATGATGGTGTCCCCTTTGTTGTCCAGGCGCACGGCCCCGTCCAGCGTCACCCTCTGCGCCGCCCCGCCCTCGACGGTGCCGGTCAGCGCCTTGCGGCCGCCGGCGGCGTCCGACAGGGCCCAGCCCGCGAGGTCGATCGGGGCCGGGGTGAGGTTCAGCAGCGTGACCGTCTCGTGCCCGAGGTCGGCGCCGGCCGGGTCGGGGAGCGCCGCCATGATCAGGAGGTCGCCGGCCGCGACGAGCGGCGGCTTGACGGACGTTCCCGGCTGGGCCGGGTCGGGGGCGATGACGAACTCCTCGGGCCAGACCGTGAGCTGGATCTGCTGCCCGGCGCCCTTGATCACGTCGTGCAGGTTGCCGCGTTCGAGCTTGCCCAGCAGGAACACCTCGTCGTCCCGGTTGACCGGGTCCGCCCGCAGCCACGCGTCGAAGCCGTCGAAGTCCGTGAACCCGGCCGCCAGGTACGGCACGATGCGGCGGAACAGCTTCGGCCACATCACCAGGCCTTCCGCGTCCGCCAGGCCGGTGACGGCGGCGGCGCCGTTCGGGTCGGCGGTGGAACGGGGCCAGATGCCGACGGCCTTCCCCCTGGCGGCCTGCGACACCGCCGCCAGATGCGTACGCAGCTCCGCGGGCAGCGTCGCGTAGAACGCCGGATAGACCAGCCCGGCGGCCAGCAGCGTGCCGTTCACGGACGCGTCCGCGAGCGCCGGGTCCAGGAACACCGAGGACCCGTCGGCCCCCGGATGGTCGCCCGCGTAGACGAACCCGATCAGCCGGCCGTTCGCGTCGACCCCGTTCGTGAGCACGTGACCGCGGATGGAGTCCTGGTCCGCGGACCTCACCTTGTTCGGCAGGTCCTCCCAGTAACGCACGTTGGTGAAGCCCAGCAGGCGCAGCAGCTCGTCCCGCGCCGCGTTCGCTCCGGCGAGCTCCTGGTGCGTCTCCTCGAAGTGGGTCTCCAGGGCGTCGACGGCCTCCAGGCGTACGGAGACGCCGCGACCGTTGATCTTCGGTGGCCGGCCGGAGCGCCTGGGCAGCGCCTCCACCAGCGCGGGCGAGTCGGGCAGGAACTTCACGGTGTCGCCGTCGGGCTCGGGGCCCTGTCGCGGGAGATCCGCGTACCGGATCACGAAATTGCCGCGTAAGAGCGTGTAACTCATGGATTGCCCCCCATCTTGTGGCGAGCGGAGCGTAACTCGCCATCAGGGCAGCGTCCATGACCCTCGTGCGACGCCGGGTCAGCCCAGGCGGGTCTGGAGGCCGTCGAGAACCCGCTGGAGGCCGTACTCGAAGTTGTCCTGGTCGGACTCTGGCAGATCCTGGCCGCGCTGCGCGGCGTAGCGGGCGCGCAGGCGCGGGTAGTCCTGGACGGCCCGCTCGGCCGCCGGCCACAGGCGCTCCACCCACTCCTGCTGGGTCTGGCCGCTGCGGGCGATCATGGACAGCATCGCGGCCTCGCCGGTGGACACGCCGAGCACGTACGCGACGAGCGTGTTCATCGCCTGGTCGGCCTCGTCGAGCGAGAAGCCGGCGGCTTCGAAGACGCCGAGCATGTGCTCGGTCTGCCGGAGCATGTTGGGCCCGAGGTAGGCCAGGCCGACCTCGCCGAGCTTGGCGGCGATCCACGGATGGCGCAGGATCGTGGCGCGCAGGCTGCGGGCCGTCTGCTCGATGCCCGCCCGCCACCCGGCGGCGTCGGTCTGCTCCGGCAGGGGCAGCTCGCCGTAGACCTCGTCCACGGCGAGCTCGAACAGCTCGTCCTTGTTGGCGACGTGGCGGTAGAGCGAGGTGGCCCCGGCGTTGAGCCTGCTGCCCAGACGGCGCATGCTCAGGGCGTCGATGCCCTCCTCGTCGAGCAGCCGGACGGCCTCGGCCACGATCTGCTCGCGGCTCAGCGCGGGCTGCTCCCGACCACGGCGAGGTCTTGCCCACACCGAGGGGATCGGTTGTTCGTTCGTCGGCATGACCTCACCTTAGCGCACATCGTGCGCATATGCGTACGCCGAACCGGTCAGAGTCGGGCCGCGGTCCAGCAGTCCGGCGCGCCGGGCTTCCCGCAGCCCGCCAGCGCGTCGAGGACCTTGCCCAGGTCGGCGGTCCTGGCGTTGTCCGGGTCGTTGGACTCCTGGTTCGGATCCGTCACCGTGTTGTAGTACTCGGGCTTCGCCTCGCCCTCGTACTCGACGTACAGCTCCCCGGCGGTGCGCACCGCCGCGTAGCTGGGCGGCTGCGCGTTCCCCGCCTGGAGCGGTTCGGCGTCGGGATCCGTCTCGCCCGATCCGGCACGCTTGGGCTTGACGTGCTCGATCAGCGCCGTCTTGCGCCAGTCCTTCGCCTTGTTGCCCTGGATGAGCGGCAGCAGGCTGCGCCCGTCGCGGCTGTCGCGGGTGGCCGCGCCGACCCCGGCCATGTCGAGGAAGGTCGCGAACAGGTCGACGTTCTGGGCGATGGCGTTGGTCACGACGTTGCCGTTCCGTCCCGCTGTGGGCCGTTTGACCAGCAACGGCACCCGGATGTCATGGTCGTAGGCGGTGGACTTGCCGCGTTCGAGGCGGTGCTGGCCGAGATGGAAGCCGTTGTCGCTGGTGAACACCACGTACGTGTTGCGCTTCTCGGCGTCCGTCAGCGTGCCCAGGACACGCTCCACCATGTCGTCCACCGACTGCACCATGCGGATCCGGTCCCGGAAGTCCTTGCGCAGCGTCTTGACCAGGGCCGGGGCGAGCGGCGCGCGACGTACCCAGGCGGGCTTGTCGGAGGTGTCCTCGTCGAACGCGGGCAGCTTGCTCACGTCGATGCTGTTGCAGTCCGGCCCGCCGCAGTCGCCGTTCGGGAACTCCCCGGCCGGGAACTGGGTCTTGGGCCGGTCACGGCGCGCGGGCGGGAAGTGCGGCTCCTTGTCGCCCGGCTTGTAGTTGAGCCTGGAGTGCGGCGCGAACGGCGAGACCTGCAGGAAGAACGGCTTGCCCGGGGCCATCGCGCGCGAGCGCGCGATGAAGTCCGTGGCCCGCTTGCCGAGCTCGTCCACCAGGTACGTGCCGTCGGAGGTGTCCAGGGCGGGCGTCTCCCCCTTGACGTAGCGGGTGAGCTGGTACTTGAACTCCTGGTAGCCGCTGCCCGCCGCCACGTGCCACTCGTCCCAGCCGGGCGGCACGTGGTAGTTCGCGTCCTTCACCGGGTACTCGTTGATGTACTTGCCGAGGTAGCCGGTGCGGTATCCGGCCTGTGCCAACGAGACGGCGTACGTCCTGGGCTCGTGCGGCGCGAACGCCTTGTAGCCACCGCGGTCGGAGTTCAGGTTCGTGGCCACGCCGGTGTTGTGCGGGTACTGGCCGGTGAACATCGAGGCGCGCGACGGGCAGCACAGCGAGTTGGACACGTAGTAGTTGCTGAATGTCGTGCCGTCGTCGGCCAGGCCGCGCACGGTGTCCATGTACGGGAGCAGGTCGGCGGACATGTCGTCGACGAGGAAGAAGATGATGTTCGGTCGCTGCGGCTTGGCGGCCGCGGCCGCCCCCGCGCCCGCGTGCGAGACCAGGCTCAGGGTGAGCACGAGCGCGGAGGCCACCGCTAAGGCTCTGCGGATATGTCGGGTCATCACCATTGACTGCCTTCTTTGCAACGTTGGAGGGTGCGAGTGGAATGCAGGCTAATAGCGCTTAATGGGAGTGATCAACCGATTGATCCTTAAGGTTTCCTGGCAAGCGAGCCGTGCCGCCACCTCGGCGTGTGAGAGGGCCGGGGACGACAGCGCGAAGAAAGGGAAACGACAGGCCGGATTCCTACGCTCTTCCCGCCGCCCGCTGACGATCGGCCGGGCGAAGTACAGCGGCGAGAAGGACGACTTCTTCGTGGGCTCCGTCGACGACGTCCGCGCCTTCGCCGGCACGCTGACCGAGGAGAGGATCCGCGAACTCGCCGAGGTCACGGCGACGAAGGCGGAGAGTCAGGGATCCCGCTGGCGACGGCGCGGGCGTGGTCGGCCATCCGGTCCGCGCCCAGCTCGGCCAGGGCCGAGGCGGCCGCGTCCAGCAACGGCGCGGCCTCGTGGCCGCGGCCGAGCGCGACCAGCGCCTCTCCCTCGGTGACCAGCGCGAGGTGCTCGCCGCGCTGGTCACCGAGCTGCCTGAAGCGGGCGCGCGCCTGGACGGCGTGGCCGATGCCGTCGTCCGGCCGGTCCTCGGCCAGGCTGGTCCTGGCCTTCAGCCAGAGGAGCCAGGCGGCGCCATAGGGGTCGTCTGTCTGCGCCAGCGCCTCGATGGCCTGGTCGACGGCGGATCGCGCGGTGGGCGGGTCGCCGTGCTGGAGCGCGATTCCGGCCAAGCGCCCCAGGATGTTCGCGATGGAGGCGTTCGCTCCCAGCCGGCGGGCGATGGACACGGCACGCTCGAGGAGCTCGCGGGCCTCGTCGTACTCGCCCAGCGCGGACATCCCGCTGGCGAGGTCACGCAGCGCGGCGGCGAGCAGGCTGTCATCCCCGGCGGCTTGCGCCGCCTCCACCGCCCGGCCGGCCAACTCCACGGCCTTGCCCGGCTCTCCCGCCTCGTGGAGGCAGAACGAGAGCGCGCCGAGAGCGTGCGCGTACTCGTAGGGGGAGGGCAACCGCTCGAAGGCGTCCACGCACCGGCGCAGTCCGGCAGTGGCCTCCGCGAGGAGACCTCTGGCCAGCGTCTGGCCGTTGCGGTAGTACTCTGCCCGCCACGCCAGGCGCTCGTCGCCCGCGGCCAGCGCGGCCTTCCTGACCGACGTGAAGAGGCGCTCGATCTCCTGTCGGCCCGCGTAGACGTCGAGGAACGGCGTGACACGGTCCATGAGGGCCGCCGCCTGCACGTGCCGGCCATGGTCGCAGGCCCGTTCGACGGCGTCGAACAGTTGCCGGTGCTCGGCGAGCAACCACCGCAACGGAGCGTCGGTGAGCTCGGCCACCTGACCTTCCGGGAGCGTGGCCACCGGCTCGTACGGAACGGGCCGCAGATCGTCCAGAGCGATATGACCGTCCAGCTCCCGGTGGCACCTGTCGGCGAGGGTCAGCAGAGTGTCCATGTAGCGGCGCGCGGCGGTGCGGGTGTCGGCCGGATCATCGCCCGCGAGCAGTTCCCGGGCGTATATCGAGAGCAGGTCGTGCAGCCGGTAGCGGGGCTCGCCGCTGACATCGGTGCCGACGGCTTCCAGGAGGTTGGCCCGCAGGAGGTGCTCGACCAGCGGCTCGCCGTCCGCGACGCCCGCCACCACGCCGAGCGACCACGCGGCGAAGTCGGAGCCGTTGAGCAACCCCGCGCGCCGGAAGGCCGTCGCGACCGGCTCCGGCAGCGCTTCATAGCTGAGCTCCAGGCTGGGACGTACGGCGAGATCGTCGGTGACCAGCTCGTCCAGCCGCCGTGACTCGTCCTGCAGCCGCGCGGCCAGCCGTGCCAGCGACCAGTTAGGGCGTACCGCCAGCCGTGCTCCCGCGATGCGCAGTGCGAGCGGGAGCCAGCCACAGGCAGCCGCGATGGCGTCGGCCGCGGCGGGCTCGCGGGCAACGCGCTCGTGTCCGATCAGCCGTCCCAGCAGCTCGCGCGACTCCTCGCCGCTGAACGGTGTCATCTTGACGACATCGACCCCGGGCAGGCCCACCAGGTGCCGGCGGCTGGTGAGCAGGACCAGACAGCGTGCCTCGCCCGGCAGCAGAGGCTCGATCTGCGGGACGTCCGCGACGTCATCGAGCAGGAGCAGGATCCGGCGGCCCGCGAACCGGGCGCGCATGGCGGCGGAGCGCTGTTCCAGGCCGTCGGGGATGGAGGCCGGGTGCGTGCCGGTACTCTGCAGCAGCTCCGCGAGCATCTCGGCGGGATCGCGTGGACGTCCGGGCGACGATCCGTCCAGCCGCAGGTACAGCTGGCCGTCGGGGAACCGGTCCGCGAGCCGATGGGCCAGATCGACGGCGAGGGCCGACTTGCCGACGCCCGGCGGGCCGCACAACATCACGATCGGCAGCCCGTCGGCGTCCTGAGAGCCGGCGCGGGCCTGTCCGGCCGCGATCACGTCGGCACGGACCACCAGGTCCGCCGAGGAGGGCGGAAGCTGGTTCAGGACGTGCCATTCCGGTCCGAGGGCATTCCTGGCATCAGGCTCAGCGGGACGCTCGCCCTGGAGGGGGAGCTGGAGATCGGAAATGCCGGAGAGGACGGCCTCGTGCAGCCGGCGCAGCTCATCGCCCGGGTCGAGCCCGAGTTCGTCACGGAGCAGGCGCACGACGGTCCGGTACGCCTCCAGCGACTCCGCCTGACGGCCGCAGCGGTAGAGGGCCAGCATGAACTGGGCCCAGAGCCGTTCACGCAGCGGATGGGCCGTCGTGGCGGCGGCGAGATCCGCGACGATCTCGGCGTGCAGGCCGAGCTGGAGGCGCAGGTCGAAAGAGCGCTCCAGGACGTCGATGCGCCGCTCGGCAAGCCCGGCGAGCCGGTCGCGGTGTAACGACTCCGACGGTACGTTGCCCAGCAGCGGCCCCCGCCACAACGCCAGCGCCTGCTCCAGCAGACCGGCCTCCTCAGCGACGGCGCCCGTCCGCGCCGCCCGCGCGGCCAGGTCGAGAAGGTGGAAGAACCGGGCCAGGTCGAGGTCGTCGGGTCCCGCCTCGATGCGGTAGCCCTGCTCTCGCGTCTGGATCGGCTTCCCCGCGTCACCGAGCGTGCGGCGCAGCCGCCCGATGTGCGTGTGTACGGCGCCCCGGGCGTTGTCCGGGGCACTGCCGTCCCACAGCGGTTCGGTGAGCCGATCGGCCGAGACGTACTCGTTGTGGTGGAGCAGGAGCGTCGCCAGCGCGATGCGCTGCTTGGCCGCCGGGATCTCGATCACCTCTCCGGCGCGGAGCACTTCGAGCGGCCCCAGGACGCGGAACTCCCACCGTGCCTCGCGCTCCATCACCGGCCACCGCCCGCCTGGGACACGCGCCGTGCGATCAGCGCCGCGACCCCGTCGAGGAGGAGGTCGAGCCCGAAGCGGAAGTCGCCGTCCTCCGTCCAGTCGTCGGCCTCCCCGGGCAGCCCCGACCGCACCGCGGCCGACAGAGCCGGGTAGGCGTGCGGCTCCACCACCTCGGCCAGCATGGCGCCGTAGTCGGACGGATGCACGACGGTGTCACCGGGGTCGGGCTCCTGCATGCCGGCGATCGTCGTGGCGGAGGTCAGCGCGTAGCCGGAGAGCGTGGTGGCGACGTTGAACTTCTCCCCGGTGTCGAGCGGGGTGCCGGCGAGCGCGTCCAGGACGCACTCGAGCCAGGACAGCCTCCGCGGCCCCATGGGCGGGGTGAGGTACGGGAGGGAGAGCAGCCACGGGCGGCCCAGCAGGAATTCGCGGTTGGCCCTGGTCCACGCGGCCAGGTAGGCACGCCAGGTCAGGTCGCCTCGCGCGGGCGGGGCGGGGAGGGCGCCGTCGGACATGACGATCAGGAGCTCTTCCTTGCTGCCGACGTACCGGTACAGCGTCATCGGCGCGACGCCGACCCGGACGGCGACGCTGCTCATGGACACGCCGGCCAGCCCTTCGGCGTCCGCGATCGCGATGGCCGCCGCCGTGATGGTCTCCAGGTCGAGGCGTGGCCGCGGGCCTCGGCGAGGGGCCGGCTCGCGCCCCCACATCCGCGCCATGACAGGCGGAATCTGTGACATCGGTCCTGCGCCCCCATAACTCCGTATGTCCTACAGAGTAGATCGTACAGAGTTTTGAGTCGGTCAGGAATGGTTCCCCGGCTACGGGCGCTGGTGGCCGAAGCGGACCGGCTTCGGGCCGCGCAGGCGGACCTCCGGATCGGCCATCGCCTGGTGGCGGGCGGGCCGCTCGATCGCGGGCTCGACGACCGGCTCCGCCTCGCCGGCCTCCACGATCCGCCGTACGAGCCGCTCCCGCAGCCGTGCCGCCACCTCGGCGTGCGACGGGAAACCCGCCAGGTTGACCAGCTCGTGCGGGTCGTTCTCCAGGTCGTACAGCGCCCAGCAAGTCCTTCCAAGAGAAGGCCCCAAACCCGCCTTGTGCGGGCGCAGGGAAGCCGTGCGGCCGGGCCCGCAAGGTGAATGTGACGAGTTCCCTTTCAAGTCGACGCGCGAAGGAGCAACGCACAGAAACAGCAACGGAAAATTCTCGAACAACTGGTCGGTGATGGTGATCGACTCCAGCAGAACGGCGGGTGGGGCTCGGCAGTATGGGGAAACTGGCTCCACAACGAACGGATCCTGGACAACGACACACTCTGGCTGGATAAGGATGGTCTCAACTTTCCTGCCAATGACGACTGAGGATCGGCTGAGTCGAAATAGTCGTACCTAAGATATGCTGGAAGTGGCGCGTCCATACAAGGCGCGGCACTTCCAGCATGTCGGGCTTTGACCGGAGATGGGTGAGCGATGGCCAGCGACAACTACCAATGGTTCGCAGATGAGTTCAGTCACTACTGGATTCGCGGCTTCTGTCTCACCTTTGTCGCCGACAAGCCTGGTGACGCGATCAAGGATGCGCTGCTTTCCTCTGCGAACGCACAAGTCATCGAGGCGGAGGATGCAGATCAGCGCTTCATCGCGAGCTTGCATGATGCTGGGAAGGGCTCGATCATGCTCGAATGCGACGGACACACGGGATATATGAAAAGGATTGCCACCCTGCTGTCGCAGGATACCCGTATCGCCATCGTAGTTGACTTCATCGGGTCGCCCAAATTCGCCTATGTCGACAACGGGACTCTTGTCTGTGGTTTCCATATCATGGATCCAGCGGGTAGAGGGGGCAGTGCGCCTGACGCCCTGCTGCCCCAGTTAGCCGCCGCAGAGCTCCTTCCGGTGGATGGTGCGGACTGGGAGGAGGATGAAGATCTCGAACTAGAGGAAAATGCGGGAAGCGAAGGAACAGCCCGAGTGCTCCGGGCGATCTCTGTTGCCGCCCACCTTGTGGACGTCCCGTTTGGCCGGCAGCTCATGGAGAGCCCCCGGCATTTCCTGTCAATGGCCGATCTTCACATGCCTGACAGCGAGACGGCGTCAGGATACATCTTCTAGCCTGGCGCGTACTTTTTACCTATTCCGATAGTCGCCGGATGGCAGCGCGAGTGCCGTGCGACACATGTGTGTCACATAGGAATATCACAATCGATGGCAAACATTATCGCCCAATTACTCGACCCAATTGAGATATCGGAGTATCTTAGAGGTATCTCAGATGCCGAGACGACGTGGGCTCTCTACGACATCAGCACCGACCCGACGGAATGGGTCAAGACGGGCGAAAACGGGATCGCGATTAACGAGAACCGGAGCGAGAGATGTCTCATAAAATACGAACTCTGGGACGAGACACCTCCTCTTCTCGCCTCCTGGGACAGGACATGGACCGGAAGCGTACGCTTTACCTCTGGCATAGTAACCGCTATGAGCGGTACTTCCGGCGGAACGTCTTACGGCGAAGAATTCGACCTCGGCCGGCAGGACACAATCTGGAACGCCAGAATCTATCGCAAGTCCCTCGGGCATGAAGAATTCACGCCAGACATAGTTGGCTTCACTCTGTTGAAGATACAGTTCTGGGCCGCATCGCCATAGGAAACGCCCCATCCTGTCTCAATATTAAAGAGCGCAGCTCTCGATGGGATCAGCGCTCTTCCCACCCGGGACCGTACCCTCGAAGCTAAAGAATTTGAGCAGGTTGAGGTGACCCTGCGTGATTGCAGGCCTTCCTCCTGGTCTGTGGTCAGGCCGAGTGGGATATGGGGGTTCGGATGGTGGTGGACTGCTCTGGCTGCCAGGGGCCAAGCGCCAGCAAGTGTGCGTGCAAGCCGGGAGAGTATTTGTCGCCCCTGTTCGTCGAGACGTTGAGACATCTGGAGCGCCGGGTGATCGTTCAACCGCTGTCCGGCTCAGCCGGTCAACCACGACCCGCTGTATGCATTGCGCTCCCACGGGGGTCCCATGAAGTCGCTCTCCTTCCAAGCACTGCCTGGGCCATCAGCAGGCGCGCGGCCATCGCCGCCGCCACGGCCCTCCGGGGGGGTGCTGGCCGGAGTCACGAGCGTGCGCACCGCGGTCGCGGTCACCGGGGTCCTGCTGATCGGCACGGCCGTCCTCTTGCCCTGGCGGCGG
The DNA here is from genome assembly GCF_039535785.1 of Nonomuraea helvata. Taxonomy (NCBI): domain Bacteria; kingdom Bacillati; phylum Actinomycetota; class Actinomycetes; order Streptosporangiales; family Streptosporangiaceae; genus Nonomuraea; species Nonomuraea helvata. The sequence goes on along the minus strand of NZ_BAAAXV010000001.1, from coordinate 1,958,961 downwards.
AGCCGGGTGGCCGGTGCCGCGGACGAGTTCGTCATGCTGGTACTGAAGTGATGTTCCGACGTCTGACGGAGTGTTCCGCATGTCCATTGAGCTCCAGTCCACCGGCACCTTCCCCATCGGTGGCAAGAGCGTTCACCGCCTCGGCTTCGGCGCCATGAGTCTGACCGGGCCCGGCGTCTGGGGGCCGCCCCGCGACCACGACGAGGCCGTCCGGGTGCTGCGCCGGGCCGTCGATCTGGGCGTGGACTTCATCGACACCGCCGACTCGTACGGGCCGTACATCAGCGAGGAGATCATCCGGGAGGCGCTGCACCCCTACCCCGAGCAGCTCCTGATCGCGACCAAGGCCGGGTTCGTACGCACGGGGCCGAGCAAGTGGGTGGTCGTGGGCCGGCCCGCGTACCTGCGGCAGGAGGTCGAGATGAGCCTGCGCCGGCTCGGCCTGGAGCGGATCGACCTGCTCCAGCTGCACCGCATCGACCCGGAGGTGCCGCTGGAGGACCAGCTCGGCGAGCTCAAGGCGCTGCAGGACGAAGGCAAGATCGGCAGTGTCGGCCTGTCGGAGGTGAGCGTGGAGGAGCTGGAGCGGGCGCGGCGCGTCGTCGAGATCGTCACCGTGCAGAACCGCTACAACCTCACCAACCGGTTCTCCGAGAGCGTGCTGGAGCACTGTGAGGAGCAGGGGATCGGGTTCATCCCCTACAGCCCCATCGCCAAGGGCGCGCTGGCGGCTCCGGGGAGTCCCGTCGACCACGTCGCCAAGGTCGTCGGCGCCACGCCCGCGCAGGTCAGCCTGGCCTGGCTGCTCGCCCGTTCGCCGGTGACGATGCCGATTCCCGGCACCTCCACGGTGGCCCACCTGGAGGAGAACCTCGCCGCCTCCACCGTGGAGCTGACGGCCGAGCAGGTGAGCGAGCTGACCGCCACCCGCTGACGGGCCCTTTTGGCGGGCCCTTGTGAGGGGCCCGCCGTGGCGGGTCAGCTCGGCCGTGAGGCTCCGCTCACGTTCAGCCCACGCCGAGGCGGGCGAGTTCGGTGCGGGTGGTGACGCCGAGCTTGGGGAAGGCGCGATACAGGTGGTGGCTGACGGTCTTGGGGCTGATGAACAGCTGGGCGGCGATCTCGCGGTTGGTGGCCCCCGTGGCGGCGAGGCGTACCACCTGCAGTTCCTGGGGTGAGAGCGAGGCGAGCAGATCGGGGGAGCCCTGGGCCACGGTCTCACCCGCCGCGCGCAGTTCGGCGCGTGCCCGCTCGGCCCATGGGCGGGCTCCGACGCGTTCGAAGGTCTCCAGCGCGGCGCGCAGCCGGGCCCGGGATTCGGTTTTCCGGCGGGCGCGGCGCAGCCATTCACCGTAGAGCAGGTCGGTGCGGGCCCGTTCGTAGGGCCGGTTCGCATCGGCGTGCGCTTGCACGGCCTGCTCCCAATGCCGCTCCGCCTCGTCGTCGTGGGCGAGGAGGGCATGGCAGCGGTGCAGCACGGCGTCCGCCCACGGATGGCGGGCGGCCGTGGCCCAGGACTCGAAGTGGGCGAGCGGTTGCGCGGCGCGGGTGGGCCGACCCAGCCGTACGGCGGCCTCGATCTGGTCGGGAGCGAAGTAGATGGGCATGATCTGGTGCCGGAGCGCCCCGCGGGCGGCGGCCTCGAAGCGTCCCAGCGCGGCCTCGAAGCGGCCTTGGCCGAGATCCAGCAGGCCGAGCGCCCACTCGGCCCAGCCGACGATCGTCGCCACCGGATGAGCGGTGACGTGCGCGATCGTCCGCTCGGCGAGCTCACGGCAGTCCTGCTCCCGGCCCTGGACGGCCATCACCATGGCCATGACGCTCTCGAAGTGTGCGATGCGGTGCGTCTGGCCGATGTCGGTGGCGAGCCGGCGTCCCTCGGTCGCGGTCGTGACGGCGTCGCGGAACCGCCCGAGGTACATCTGGTGGATCGCCAGCACCGCCTGGGCGAGCGGCAGCAGCCCGATCATGCCGTCGGCTCGGCATTCCTCGATCGCCGAGTGGGCGATGGCGAGCCCGTTGTCGAAGTCGCCCGATATCCCGGCCAGTGAGCAGATGCTGATCCTGAGGGCCGTCATGCCGGCGGGAATCGCCGCGGCCGCGGCGATGAGCTCGCGAAACGGCGGGAGCGCCCGGTCCAGGTCGCCGGCCAGGAAGTCGGCCATAGCGCGAGCTGCCCGGACGAACCCATCCAGCCCGTCCTCCGGTGTCAGCGGCAGGCCGGCGAGTCGCGCGGAGGACTCGGCGACGGCCGCCGGATCGCTGAAGTACCACGCGTTGCGTACCGCATCCAGCAGGAGGAGCGCCGCGCCCCTGCGGTCCAGATCGGCGATGGAGGCGGCGCCGTCGAGGAGGATCCGGTGGGCGTCCTGCACGGCGCCCCGATCGAACGCGATCCGGCCGCGCAGGCCCGCCAGCCGGACGAGGGTCAGCGGGTCGTCGCCCAGCCGCCGCGCCTGATCGGCCAGGACCTGCGCGTGTTCCAGGGCGCCGGCGTCGGCGGAGGACTCGGCTGCCAGGGCCAGCCGTCGGGCGCGTTCGGCCAGGCCGGGGGTGAGCCGGGCCGCCCGCTCCAGGGCGGCGGCGGCCGCGGCGTGGCCCGCGCGTTCGCGGGCGCGGCCGGCGGCCTGTTCGAGCGCGGCGGCGATCGGCTCGTCCCGGCCGGTCGCGGCCGCGGCCAGGTGCCAGGCGCGGCGGTCGGCGTCCTGTTCGTCGTCGAGCACGGCCGCGAGGGCGCGGTGCACGGCCAGGCGCTCGTCGTAGGTCGCCCGCCGCGCCGCCGCCGTGCGCATCAGCGGATGGCCGAAGGACAGCCGCCCGCCGGCGGCGGACAGGAAACCGGCGCGTTCGGCCGGGCCCAGGGCGGCGGCATCGACCTTCAGCTTCCCGGCCGCGCGGACGGCCACATCGAGGTCCTCGGCGTCGTCCAGGGCGGCGACCAGCAGCATCGTCTGGCTGTCCGGCGGCAGGACGGCGATCCGCGCCTCGTACGCCTCCTGGATCCGGCGCGGCAGCGGTCCCTGCACGTGGTGCGGCGAATCCGACACCCGGGGCAGCTCGATCAGCGCGAGCGGGTTTCCACCGCTCTCGGCGAGGATCTTCTCCCGTACCGCGGGGCCCAGACCGGGCGCGTGCTCGCGCAGCAGATCGCCGGCCGCCTGCCGGTCGAGGCCTTCGAGCCGTAACTCGGGCACCCCGGGCGCGTGGAAGGCGTCCCTGGCAGCGAACAGCAGGGCGATGCCCTCCGAGTGCAGCCGCCGGGCCGCGAACAGCAGCGCCTCGGCCGACGACCGGTCCATCCACTGGGCGTCGTCGATCAGGCAGAGCAGCGGACCGTCCTCGGCCAGCTCGGTGAGCAGCGACAGCGCGGCCAGGCCGATGAGGAACCGGTCCTCCGGTGCGGCGGCGAGACCGAACGCGCCCTCCAGCGCCCTGGCCTGCGGCGCCGGAAGCCTGCCGATCCGGTCAAGGGCCGGGCGCAGCAACAGGTGGAGCGCCGCGAAGGGCAGCTCTGCCTCGGTCTCGATACCGGTGCCGCGCAGCGGACGCATGCCCTCCGAGGACCGGGCGGCGTGGTCGAGGAGTGCGGACTTGCCGATCCCGGGCTCGCCCCGCAGGATCAGGCTCCCGCTCCGGCCGCCCCTGGCCTGCGCGATCAGCGCATCGATCGCCGCCTGTTCCTTCTCCCGTCCCCACAGCACGATCAGAATGTAGCGTCCCGCGTCACCAGACAATCGTCCGATACCGGGCAGACGCTCCCGATCTCTACCGTCGTACTGCAAGACGCAGGCGCATGGAGACGCGCCGACATAGGGAGAAACGTGTGGATTTCTTGATCTTTCTGCTGTTATTTGCCGTGCTATGCGGGTGGCTGGATCACTGGGCCACTCGCACCCCCGGACCGGACTCCAGGAAGGGACGCTGAATGTTCGTCGGACACTTCGGTCTGGCCGCCGCGGTCAAGGCGACCCAGTCGCGCGTCCCGCTGTGGTCGCTCATGCTCGCCACCCAGTTCCTCGACGTCATCTTCGTGGTCCTGTACCTGGCGGGCGGGATCGAGTCCTTCCAGGCCGTCGCCCCGGGGACCTACGGCGAGGCGCTGATCGACGCGCGGTACACCCACTCACTGCTGGGCGCGTTGCTGCTGTCCGCGTTGTACGGCAGCCTCAGCGCATGGCGGTGGGGCCGCAGGACCGGGTGGGTGCTGGGCGCCGTGGTGTTCAGTCACTGGCTGCTCGACCTGCTCGTACACCGCGCCGACCTGCCCCTGCTGCCCGGTAACGCCGGCGGCCTGCCGCTGCTCGGCCTCGGACTGTGGCAGGTCCCGTGGGCCACGGCGGTGGTGGAGGGGGTGCTGCTGGTGGCCGGAGCTGTCCTGTACTTCCGCTCGGTACGGCAACGCGCCGCGAGCACCTGGCGCGCGATCGTCTCCGGCGGCGTCATGGCCCTGCTGCTCGTGCTGGGCCTCGCCGTCGATGTCCTCAGTTAGGTCCTCAGCCAGGGGGAAGGTGGTGACATGTTCGTAGACGTTCCGGGCGGTTGCCTGGCCTATGACTCCGTCGGTGAAGGGCCGCTCGTGGTGTGCGTGCCCGGCCTGGGAGACACCCGCGAGGCCTACCGATTCTTGCGCCCGCCGCTGGTGGAGGCGGGATATCAGGTGGTGACCATGGACCTGCGCGGCCACGGGGAGTCGTCGGCGGGATGGGACGACTACTCCCAGTCGGCGGTGGGTGGTGACATCGTGGCCCTGCTGGAGGAGTTGGACGCGCCCGCCGCCGTCCTGCTCGGCAACTCCTACGCCGGGGGCGGCATCGTCCGCGCTGCCGCCGAGGCGCCCGAGCGGGTGGCCGGCATCGTCCCGATCGACGGGTTCATCAGAGCCGTCCCCCTCAACGTCGCCGTCCGCGCGCTGGTCCGGCTGATCGCCTCGTCCCCGCGGCTGTGGAGCCTCTACTACGCCATGGCACATCAGACCGCCAAGCCCGACGACCTGGCCGACCACCGCGCCAAGCTGGTGGCGATGCTGCGCGACCCCGAACGGCACGAGGCGATGCGCACCATGCTCCTCAATCGCGAACCGGACGCCGAGCAGGCCATCGCCCAGGTCCGCTGCCCGGCCCTGGTCCTCATGGGTGCCAAGGACCCCGACTTCCCCGACCCGGCGGCCGAGGCGCAGACTCAGGCGTCGCTGCTCCGCGGGCAGGCCGTCGTGATCGACAACGCCGGCCACTACCCGATGTCGGAGTTCCCCGAGCGTACGGCCGAGGCTCTGCTGCCCTTCCTGAAGAACGTCTTCTGATCGGAGTGGCGGGCTCGCCTTCCGGCCAGGGCCGACCGATCCCGTTGAGGACCTCGAGGTCAGTCAGCCCATGGGGCAGACCCTGGCGGGAAGGCGCTCACCTACAGCATCACTGTCAGCCCAGGCCGTTCCTCATGGCCGTGACCAGCTCGCCGTTGGTGGTGTCGCCGCTGAGCTCCCAGAAGAACGCGCCGCCGAGACTCTGGCTCTTCGAGTAGCTCATCTTGCCGCCGATCGTGCTCGGCGTGTCATAGCTCCACCACTGGCCGCCGCAGTACGCGTACGCCGTGCCCGCGACCGTGCCGGTGGCCGGGCAGCGGGTCTTGAGCACCTTGTAGTCCTCGATGCCCTGTTCGTACGTGCCCGGCGCCGCTCCCGTGGCCGTGCCGCCCGGCGCGGCCTGCGTGACCCCGGTCCAGCCGCGGCCGTAGAAGCCGATGCCGAGCAGCAGCTTGCTCGACGGCACGCCCTTGCTCTTGAGCTTCTGGATCGCGTTGTCGGAGTAGAAACCGGCGATCGGGATGCCGGAGTAGGAGGTGAGCGGCGAGTGCGGGGCCGTCGGGCCCTGCGCCGCCCAGGCGCCGAAGTAGTCGTACGTCATGACGTTGTACCAGTCGACGTACTGAGCGGCGCCGGCGTAGTCGGCCGCGTCGATCTTGCCGCCGTTGGTGCCGTCGGCGGTGATGGCCGCCGTGACCAGGTTGCCGGAGCCGAAGCGCGAGCGCAGCGCCGACATGACGTTCCTGAACGCTGCCGCGCCGCTGGCGTCGCAGGTGAGGCCGCAGGCGTTCGGGTACTCCCAGTCGATGTCGATGCCGTCGAACACGTCCGCCCAGCGCGGGTCCTCGACCAGGTTGTAGCAGGAGTTGGCGAAGGCCGTCGGGTTCTGGGCGGCCTGGGTGAAGCCGCCGGACCAGGTCCAGCCGCCGAAGGAGAACAGCACCTTCAGGTTCGGGTACTTCTTCTTGAGCTTGCGCAGCTGGTTGAAGCTGCCGCGCAGCGCGCCGGCGTCCCACGTGTCGGCCACGCCGTCCACGCTCTCGCTCGCCTGGTAGAAGCGGTCGTAGTCGGCGTAGCTGTCGCCGATCGTGCACTGGCCGTTCTGCACGTTGCCGAACGCGTAGTTGAGGTGGGTCAGCTTGGCGGCCGAGCCGCTCGTGTCGATGTTCTTGACGTGGTATCCGCGCTGGTAGACGCCCCACTGCACGAAGTAGCCGAGCACCTTGTTCCCGCCGCCTCCGCCGCCGCCGGTCGTGGTGGCGGTGATGGCGTTGCTGTTGGCGGAGCGGTTGCCGGCGGCGTCGCGGGCGCGGACGGTGTAGGTGTAGGCGGTGTTGGCGGTCAGTCCGGTGTCGGTGTGGGTGGTGCCGGTGACGGTGGTGATGAGGGTGCCGCCTCGGTAGATCTCGTAGCCGGTGACGGCGACGTTGTCGGTGGAGGCGTCCCAGGTGAGGGAGACGCTGCTGCTGGTCACGCCGGTCGAGCGCAGGTTGCCCGGGACCGAGGGAGCGGTGGTGTCCGTGCCGCCGCCGGTCGCGGGCTTCCAGAGGGCGGGGACGTTCGGGGGCTCCCAGCCGGGCTGGGAGGTGTGGCTCTGGATGCACTCGTACTCGACGCCGTTGTACGTGACGTGCGTGCCGGCCGTGTACGCCGTCCACGGCGCCCACTCGGCCGCCGCGACGTAGACCGAGGCCGAGACCGGTGGCGGGGCGACCGCCACGGCGGTGAGGGGCAGCAGTAACGCCACCAGGATCTTGCTCAGGGTGCTGTGTCTCATGGCTCTCCGACATCCGGTTGGGGGGTGGATGGGGGGCGGGATGCCAGGAAACTATTAGGAAAGTTTCCTTTAAGATATGAGACGACGTTAGCCTCCGCCTGCGGAGACGTCAATGCATGAAATGTGGCCCCTGCCGGGGTGGAGAGGACGCTCATGAACGGACCTCAGGTGGCGCTGCTCGGCTACGGCGAAGTAGGCCGTGTCCTCGCCCACGGCCTCGCGCCGCAGGTGCGCCGCCCGGGGACGCGGCCGCTCGCAAGCTGCTGCGGAGTGTGCTGGCCAAAGGGCTGAGCGCGCTGATCATGGAGTCTCAGCGGGCTGCCGAGGCGGCCGGGCTGGGGGAGTGGTTCCGTGACCACCTGATGGAGGCGGACAGGTCAGTCGGCGCTCGCCTCCAGGGCCGTGGCGACGCTGCGGAGATGCCGCTGCATGGCCGTCAGGGCCGCCCCGGGGTCGCGGGCGACGATGGCCGCCACGATCAGCTCGTGCTGCGGCAACGACACCGCCGCCCGCCCCGGCTGCCGGGCCAGGCGGAACGTGTGCCGCACCACCTGCGCCCCGAGCCGTTCGATGATCGACGCCGACGTGCGGTGGCCGGCGATCTCGCGGACCTTGGCGTGCAGGGACTCGTTCAGCCCCGCATACCGGTCGAGATCGTTCGACTCCACGGCGGCGCGCATCTCCGCGACGATCTCGCGCAGCCGGGCGGCCTGCTCGGTCGTGACACGTTCGGCGGCCTTGGCGGCGGCTAGGCCCTCCAGCACCATCCGCACCTCCGTGATCTCGATGACCTCCGCCTTCGAGACCGCACGGACGCGGGCCCCCTTGTTCCGGAGGATCTCGATCAGCCCCTCCCCGTCAGTTCTTCGAACGTCTCGCACACGTCCGCCTCGACCGGCCGCTGGTTGCTGGTCGAGAACATTATCGACAATCCGCGGCCGCACAGCCGGCCGTCCCAGGGGGCGAACTCGACGTGGCGTGTGGCGAACTCGTCCATAGCCGTACGGACCGACCTCGCGCTTTGATCGTTTGGCCCCCGTTCTGTCGGTCGGGTCGGGTAAGTTCCCGGATCAATTGATCAGCCGGTCGCGCCGGTGCGGGCACTCCCGCCTGCGCTCGCGAGCCGGCCGGGGCGGGAGGGTCTGAGGTCGTGGACGCGGACAGAGCCGCGTGGGAGCAGCGCAGCGTGGTGCAGATGGTGCCGCCTGTCAAGCCGCGCAAGCTGGCGAAGGTGCCCTTCGTCGAGCTGGCCGACGGGCGGTTGCAGGGGGTCGTGTCGAGCGGGTCCGACATCGAGCGGGTCTACGTCTCGTCGATCACCGCCGGCACCCACGCGCTGAGCTGCAGCACCAACAACAACCGGCCGTGCGGCGCGCTGCACGGCTACGCCTGCAAGCACATTCACCAACTGGCCGACGAGGCGGTCCTGCAGTACGGGCTCGAGCGGGTGGCCCGTTACCTGGGGGTGGAGGTGCCCGAGGGGCAGTACCTGATGTCCTCCATCAACGGGCCGGTCGAGCGCACCCCCGCTGCCGTGGTGTTCAGCCGGTTCCTGCGCCACCTCGCCTACCTCGAGGTGCCCGCCAGCACGGAGCCGCTGGCCGAGCTGCACTGGTTCCCGGCGACAGAGGCGGTGCAATGATGCTGGACGTACAGCTCGGTGAGCTGCTCGGCGACACCCCCGCGGGGGTCGGCGAGGCGCTCGACCTGGTGGCGGGGTTCGACGGCGCGCTCACCCACGGGTTCGCCCGGCTCGGTGAGGAGGCGTCCGCGGCGCTGGCCGCCCTGGCGGGCGCGCTGGCCGCGAGCCCTCTCGGCGACCGGATCGGCGAGGCGGCCGAGAAGGTGGCCGCGGGATCGATCGGCGACGAGCACCTCGCGGTGCTGGCCGGTGGGCGGGCCGCGCTGTTCGGCGCGGTGCACGACGCCCTGCTCGCCCGGCTCGACACGGCGCTGGGCCGCGCCCGCGGGGCCTGGGAGGCCGGCGGAGGCGCGGGCGAGCCGGGGAGCGTGCTGGCCGGCGCCCGCGGCTGGCTGCGCGAGCTGGCCATCACCGGCTGGCGCGGCGTCGACCACGACCTCGTCTCCTCCTCCGACCAGGCGATCGAGGCGCTGCTCGCCGTGCCCGAGCTGCGTGGGCTGGCGGTGCTGCTCGACGGCCTCGCGGCGGAGCTGCGGGCGTCGTGCCCGGTCGCCACGATGGACGTGGTCCCCGCCCGCAGGTGGGGCGATCTGTGGATGCGCGCCCTGCTGCTGTCCCAGAAGGGCACCTGGCACGGCGCCGCCGAGCCGGTCTCGGGGCGGCTGCTGATCCTGGGCGCCGACGTCCACGAGCACGCCACCGTGATACGCGTGCAGGTCCACGGCATCCTCGAGCCCGCCGGCGGCGCTCCCTCCAAGCTGGTGCGCACGAGCGTGGCGGCCGCGAAGGTGGACACGATCTCCGGCCCGTCCGTGTGGCGGCTGATGAGCGACCACCCGGTGCTCATGGGCGCGCTGGCCGGGCACCTCAGCCTGGAGGTCACCGATCTGCCGCTGCTCCCCGGCGGCGACCTGGTGTGGCACGACGACCGCGCGCAGGCCGGCGCGGCGGCCGACCCGTTCGCGACCGCGCGGCTCCAGCTCGCCGCGGCCGAGGCGCCGCCGACCCCGCCCCTCGACCGCCATCCCGTACGCATCGCGGAGCCCGTGTTCCTCGAGGGCTACACGATCCACGGCCAGACGCTCGACCTGGGCGGCAACACGCTCCCGGTGGCCCTCGACCGGCTGCCGTCCTGCGGGCCGCTCACGCCCGAGCTGGTGTCGGCCTCCTCCGCGTGCATCGGCCTGATGCGCTGGGACGGCGGGCAGTGGCTCCTGCAGCCACTCGCCGTGCAGGCCACGGTCAAGAAGAAGCCCGTCACCGCGCACACCGGCGACTGGGCCATGGGCCCCACCGACCCCAAGGTCGTCAAGGCCGAGGCCAAGGCCGGCGACGTGGTCGCCGTCCTCCGCGAGCGAGCGGGGCGGTTGCTGCGCAAATGACCGATTCCCAGACCACCTCCGACGAGACCCGGCGCCAGGTGCTCTACTGGCGGCTGCTGTCCCGCCTGTTCAGCTCCGACGAGCAGCCCACCCTGGAGCGGGCGAGCGTGGCCATCGTCGACGACCTCGGCCTCCCGCCGGCCCTGCTCGACCCCGGCATCTCGGTCGACAACCTCGTGCAGCGCTTCCCCGACCTGGCCGCCGAGTTCGAGGGCCTGATGGCGGAGCAGGACCACGAGGAGGGAGACGAGGTCCGCCGCGCGGCCCTGGTCTCCAAGCTGCTGCTCAACGTGTTCGCCACGGGCTCGGGCAACGTCACCGCGGGCCAGCTGGAGGCGTGGAAGCAGGACGCCGCCTGGTTCGAGCGCGGCATGGGCTGCGGGCCCGGCGGGCTGCGGCACAGCCCGGGCAACGAAGAGCTGGCAGGGGTGCTCGCCGGGCTGGAGGGCGACCTGGTCAAGCGCATGCACCTGCGCGAGGTGCTCGCCGACCCGACGCTGTCCAAGCAGCTCACCCCCAGCATGTCGCTCATCGAGCAGCTGCTGCGCGACAAGTCCAACCTGTCGGGCGTCGCGCTGGCCAACGCCAAGGCGCTGATCCGCAGATACGTGGACGAGGTCGCCGAGGCGCTGCGTACCCAGGTGGAACAGACCAGCGCGGGCGTCATCGACCGGTCGGTGCCGCCCAAGCGGGTCTTCCGCAACCTCGACATCGAGCGGACCATCTGGAAGAACCTCACCAACTGGAGCCCGGAAGACCAGCGCCTCTACGTCGACCGGCTCTACTACCGGCAGACCGCGCGCCGCACCACCCCGGCCCGCCTGATCGTGGTCGTCGACCAGTCGGGCTCGATGGTGGACTCGATGGTCAACTGCACCATCCTGGCGTCGATCTTCGCCGGGCTGCCGAAGGTGGACGTGCACCTCATCGCGTACGACACCCGGGCGATCGACCTGACCCCATGGGTGCAGGACCCGTTCGAGGTGCTGCTGCGTACCAACCTCGGCGGCGGCAACGACGGCCCGGTCGCGATGGCCATGGCCCGCCCGAAGATCAGCGATCCGCGTAACACCGTGATGGTGTGGATCTCCGACTTCTACGAGTTCGACCGTTCGCAGCCCCTCTACGACGGCATCGAGGCGGTCTACCGCTCGGGGGTGAAGTTCATCCCTGTCGGCTCGGTCAACAGCTCGGGCCAGGAGAGCGTGGACCCGTGGTTCCGCAAGAAATTCAAGGACCTGGGCACCCCGGTGATCTCAGGCCACATCCGCAAGCTCGTCTTCGAGCTCAAGAACTTCCTCGCTTAGGAGACCCCCTGATGAGTGACGATATGCTGCGCGCCCCCGCAGAGGTGAAGTACGCCGAGGAGCTCGACTACCTGGAGTCGATCGACGACAGCCCCAAGCCGTTCTCGTGGCGGCTGAGCCCTCGCATGATCCGGCTGTTCATCCTCGGCTCCGAGCGCTCCGACGGGATCGACAGGGAGATCCCGCAGAAGTGGTTCGGTGACCGCAGCTTCGTCGAGCGCAGCATCGTGACCCTGGCCTCCGACCGGGGCCTGCTGCTGATCGGCGACCCGGGCACCGGCAAGAGCTGGCTGGCCGAGCTGCTGTCCGCCGCCATCTGCCGCAACTCCACGCTCGTGGTCCAGGGCACGGCGGGCACGACCGAGGACCACATCAAATACTCGTGGAACGTCTCCATGGTCATCGCCAAGGGCCAGTCCCGCGACTCGATGATCCCCTCGCCGATCATGACGGCGATGGAGACGGGCGTGATCGGCCGCTTCGAGGAGCTGACCCGCTCGACCAGCGACGTGCAGGACGCGCTCATCTCGATCCTGTCGGAGAAGTACGTCTCCATCCCCGAGCTCGACGACGACAACATCGTCTTCGCCCAGCCCGGCTTCTCCATCATCGCCACCGCCAACAGCCGCGACCGGGGCGTCAACGACCTGTCGTCCGCGCTCAAGCGCCGCTTCAACTTCGTCCGCATCCCCGTCGTGACGAACAAGAAGAGCGAGGCCGAGATCGTCCGCTTCCGTACCGAAGAGCTGCTGCGCCGGCACCGGATCGAGCTCGACGTCCCGCCCACGCTGCTGGACATCCTGCTGCAGAGCTTCGCCGACCTGCGTTCGGCCGCCGCGTCGGCCACCAGCGACGACGAGAAGCTCGAGTCGGCCCTGTCCACGGCCGAGCAGATCGGCGTGCTGGAGGACGCCATCCTGCACAGCAACTTCTTCGGCGACCGCACGCTGCGCGCGCAGACCCTCGCCGGCTCCCTGGTCGGCTCGCTGGCCAGGCGCACCCCCGAGGATCTCGCGATCCTGAACAAGTACTGGCACGGCGTCGTCGAGCCCCGCAGCAAGAAGGACGGCGGGGAGTGGCCGGAGTTCCTCGAGGGCGGCCGCGAGGCCATCGCCACGCTCTCATGACCGGACAGACGAGCCCCTTCACCTCGCTCCGCGAGCAGCTCCTCGACGCCGCCGCCGCGTTCGCCGACAGCCCGGTGGCCGTCTCGGACATCCTGTCCGGGCTGGTGGACGACGTGGACCGGGCGCTGCGCGAGGAGCTGGAGATCTTCCCGGTCTGCCACCACTCGCCGGCCTCGGCGCTGGCCATGGTGCGCAGACTGCGGGAGAAGCAGCCGAAGGTCATCTACCTGGAGCTCTGCGAGGACCTGCAGCCGCTGCTGACCGAGCTGCGCAACTGCCGGCTGCCGGTGGCGGTGCAGGCGTTCGCCACCGAGATCGACGGCTTCCCCTCGACGTGGGCGCCGCTCAGCGTGGTGGCGCCCATCACGGAGGCGTCCGCCGAATACCAGGCCATCTCGTACGCGCTGGAGACCCCGGGCGTCGAGCTGGTGCTGGTCGACAGGTCGACCGACCACGTCTTCCAGTGGGCCCCGAAGGAGGAGCCGGACAAGCAGGAGCACGCCGAGGAGTCCGGCCTGCACGGCGACGCGGTGGGCGTCGAGATCGGCGACCTGCGCCCCCGCTTCGCCGAGCTGGAGGAGCACCTGCTCCACCACGGCAAGGTGCGCCACTGGTCGGAGTGGTGGGACCAGTACGTCGAGCAGCCGCTCGCCGGGGCGGACTATGACACCTACCGCCAGGTCATGGTGCTGATCGGCAGCCTGTTCCGCCGCCTCGACCGCGACGGCGGCCGGGTGTCCGTGGACGAGGACCGCGAGCGCTACATGTGGACCAGGATGCGCGAGCACCTGGCCGCGTCCGGGGCCGACCCCGCCGACTGCCTGTACGTGTGCGGCGCCTTCCACGCCGCCAGCCGCGTCGAGCAGTTCGGGGTGAGGTCCACGGCGACCTTCGAGATCAGCCCGCGCACCGGTACGAAATGGCTGTACGGGCTCATCCCGTCCAGCCACTCGGCCATCGAGGCCCAGTTCGGGCTCGCCTCGGGCTCGGTGTCGATCGCGGCGGCGACGTGGGCCAAGTCGCTGACCCGGAGCAAGCTGACCCCGTTCCAGCTGGCCGGGCAGAAGGGCGCGCGCAAGCGCGCTGCCAAACTGCCCGCGCCCGTCGCTCCCGCCGAGGTGACCGACCGGCTGACCGGGTTCCTGTCGAAGCCGCCCGCGCTCGACGAGCTGGACGAGGCCGAGCTGCTGGGCTGGAGCGTCGACATCGTCCGGCTGGCCCGCCGCAACGGCTACCTGTCCAGCACCGCCGACGCCATCGCCGTCTTCGAGACGTCGATCCTGCTGGCCGGCATGCGCAACCGGGTCAGGCCCACCCCGTACGACTTCCAGGACGCGGCCGTCACGTGCATCGAGAAGGACGTCGTGCCGGGCCGCCGCGACGTGCGGCGGCTGTGCGAGATCCTGCTCGGCGGCGACCGCGTGGGCGAGGTCGGCTACGACGCGATGCCGCCGCTGGCCCGCGACGTCTACGACCGGCTCGCGCCGCTCGGGCTCGACCTGGAGAAACGCACGATCCAGCGGGCGCTGCTCGACCTCAACGCCAACCCCGAGCTGCGGCCCTGCTCCGACCTGCTGTGGAAGCTGCGCTACCTGCTGCCCTCGGATGCCGTACGCCCCATCATGGGCCAGCGCGGGCTGGGGGAGCGCTCCATCCAGGAGAGCTGGGACCTGGCGTTCGGCAAGCACCAGCGCTCGATCATCGAGCTGGGCTACGAGGGCGTCACCATCGAGCAGGTGGTGGAGCAGCGGCTGCGCCGTTCCGTGTGGGATCCGAAGGCCACCGCGGCCGTCGCGCTGGCGGCGGTCGAGGACGCGGTCATCTTCCTCGGCAGCCGGCGCTTCGCCGACGAGCTGGGGGCACGGGCGGTGCAGCTGCTCGCCTCCGAGCGGAGCGTGCACGATGCGCCCGAGGTGCTGCGCAGGATCCGGCGGCTGATGGCGTACTACCGCGCCCACGAGCCGGAGCTGCCGGCCTGGTGCGAGGAGTTCGCGACCTCCGGATACGCGCATTACTGCACGCTGCTGCCCACCGCCTTCGTCGACGACGACACCGGGGTGCGGCAGGTCGCGGCCATGCTGGGCTTCCTGTTCTCGATGGAGAGCCTCGCGATCTCACTCGGCTGCGACCGGGCCCAGCTCGAGCTGGCCGTGCAGCAGTCCCACCCCGAGTCGCCGGCCAAGGTCGCGCTGCTGTGGGCGGCGCGGTCCCAGCTCGGGCTGCTGTCGCACGCCGAGCTGCGGGAGCGGTGCGACGAACTGCTGGCCAACCCGCTGGTCGTGCCGTCGTTCCCGCACTACATCATCGGGTTCGTCCAGGCCATGGAGCCCGTTCCCGCCCTGTCGGGGTTCGTGGTGGAGGTCGTCTCGAAGGCGTTCGGGCGGCTGCCCGACCGGGTGCTGCTGCCCTGGCTGCCGAAGCTGATCACGGCGCTGCGCGACCAGGCGCCAGAGCTGGTGCCGGTGCTCGTACGCGAGGCGGGGCGCACGTTCCCCGGCACGCTGGGCGCCGTGGACGGCTGGGTGCCGCCCTGGTCGGCCCGCCCCGCCGCGGCCGCGCCCGCCGCACCGGTGGCCTCGGGGCCGGTGGCCGAACTGCTCATGGGGCATCCGGCGGCGTGCGACGCGGTGGCGGGGCTGCTCGGGTGCGAGGGCTCGTGGCAGGCTCCGGCGACGGCCGGCCCCGGCCATCGGGAGGTGGCCGTGCTCCTGGCCGACCACCCTGAGCCCCGCCACCCTGAGCCCGCCCTGGCGGTCGCCGGCCTGCTCGCCTGACCGGCCCGTACTCCTGCGGCCTTCCTGCTGTCGGCGGCCCCTCCCCGGAGCTGCCGACAGCGGGAGGCCGTTGCCGGGTGGTGACAGGTGATGGAGTGCGGTGTCCCGCGTGGCAGGCCGTGATGGGCGCGCGTCGGGGTCAAGGGCGGCAGACGGTGCCGGTCGGGGGCAGGGGCAGCGAGCGGTGCCGGTCGAGGTCAGGGGCGGCAGACGGTGCCGGTCGGGGGCAGGGGCAGCGAGCGGTGCCGGTCGAGGTCAGGGGCGGCAGACGGTGCCGGTCGGGGGCAGGCGCAGCGAGCGGTGCCGGTCGAGGTCAGGGGCGGCAGACGGTGCCGGTCGGGGGCAGGCGCAGGTCCATGAGGTACGCGTCGGCATGGGCGATGACGCAGGCGTTGCCCGTGAGGTAGAGCCCGTGGCCGTGCCCGTCGTACCGGACCGTCGCCGACCCCGGCACCCGCCGCACGATGTCGGCGGTGTCGTCGTGGTCGGTCCACGAGCCCGCGCCCAGCAACGGCGGCAGGCCGGCGGGCAGCGGCGCGCGGGGATTCGTCACCGGCGTCGGCCAGCCCACGCAGCCGAGGCGGTGCCACAGTCCCATCCCGGAGAGGTTCGGGGAGACGCGCTCGCCCAGCGCCCGCACCGCGCGGTACTCGCGATAGCTGCCGAAGCGCAGGCCGTCGGCGCACTGGGTGGCGTTCATGCCCACGAACGACGGCGGCTTGAGACTCCCGATCCCCGCCTGGACGTACGCGGCGAACCCGGCGGCGTCCCCGCCCTCGGCCTGCCGCATGGCCTGGGCGAGCTGCCGCCACCGCGGGTGATCCGGCGCCGGTCCCGGCGAGACGAGGTGCGGCATGGCGGCCACCTGCAGGTCGAAACCGCTGTACGCGACCGCCTGACCCTTGACGGGGATCGGTGTCCGATCGGCTGCTGCCACGAGCCTCTGCCAGCGCTCCGCGACGCCGGGCCCACACGCACCCGCGGCCTCGCACCACGTCACGAACCTCCCGAACTGCGCCTCGTACGTGCGGTACCTCGCCCGCGCATCCGTCAGGGGATCCCGGAGCTGGTTGACCGCCCCGTCCAGGTACATGGCCCGGACCCTGCCGGGGAACAGCCGGGCGTACGCGACGGCGGGCACGCCTCCGTACGAGGTGGCGACGAAGCTCAGCCGCTCCTCCCCGATGGCGGCGCGGATCGCGTCGATGTCCCGTGCGACGGACGCCGAGTCGAGGTGGTCGAAGAACGCCGGGTCGCGCCTCCTGCACTCATCCGCGCTCCGGCGGACGGTCGCCCCCAGCGCGGCGTACTCGCGCGGGCTGCCGGGCCGGGTGAGCCACGGCCCGGTGGCGAAGCACTCCTGCGGCAGGATCCCGAACGAGGTGGCGTTCCGCGGCTCGAGGCTGACCACGTCGAACCGTTCCCGCAGCCCCGCGAAGCTCTTGCCGTACGACGTGAGATCGTCGATCCCCGACCCGCCGGGCCCGCCCGGGATGCTGAACACCGTGCCGGTCTTACGCCCGGTCGCGGGCAGCCGGGCGATCCGTACGCTGATCTTCCGGCCGTCGGGCTCGGCCCAGTCGAGCGGCACCTCGACGGACGCGCACTCCATCTCCTTCGGCCGCCCGGCATCCTGACAGGCCCGCCACTCGAGGCCCGAGGCGTGAGGGACGACGACGAGCGAGCCCAGCAGGGCGCTGACGATTGCGAGATTCATGGTTTCCACGCTCGCGCCCGCGCGGGCGGATATCCATCGCGCCACGGCCCGTCCGAGAGGTAGTGCCAGGACTACCCATCAGCGAAGGGACGTAGCCCACAGCCCGCGCAGGCCGGCAGCCCGGCCGGCCCGCGCGGTGTCCCTGCTGCCGGTGTCGCCATCCTTTCTGCTCGGTGTTCACACGCGATCACCGCTGACACCGGGAGATACGCCGGGAACGCGAGAAGGGTTCGGATCAGGATTTCTTCGGCGGGGCGGCGCGGAAGGCGACGTGCGGCGGGCGGCCGCCGAACAGCTCGGTGACGGTGACGAAGTGGTAGCCGCGCTGGGCCAGGGTCTTCAGCACGCGCGGTATGGCCCCCACCGTCGTGCGGTGGATGTCGTGGAACAGGATGATGCTGCCCGGCCGTACCGACCTGAGCGCCCTGCGGGCCACCGTGGCGCTGTTGCGGTAGCGCCAGTCCAGGGTGTCCACGTTCCAGAGCACGATCGGGCGGGAGATCTGCCTGCGCACGGCCCTGTTGAAGGCCCCGTACGGCGGGCGGACCAGGTGGGGCACGACGCCGGCGACCTTCTTGACCGCACGGTCGGTGCGGGCGATCTGGGAGCGCACCCGGGCGGCGGGCAGCCTCGTCAGGAGGGGGTGCGACCAGGTGTGGTTGCCGATCTCGTGCCCGGCCGCGACGGTGCGGCGCAGCACACGGGGGTACGTCACGACGTTGCTGCCCACGACGAAGAACGTGGCGCGGGCGCGATACTTGGCGAGATGGCGCAGCAGGGTGTCGGTGTAGCGCCCGGGGCCGTCGTCGAACGTCAGCGCCACGCACTTGACGCGGCGGCAGTCGACCCGGGGCCGGGCCTCGGCGGCGGCGTCACCGGGGGCGGAGGGCGGCGGTTCCCGCAGGGCCGGTTGCAGCAGCGCTGGTTCCAGTAGGGCCGGTTCCAGCAGGGCCGCCTCCGGCGCTCCCGACAGCACCGCGCGGGAGGCGGCCGGCAGCGAGACCTCCGAGGCCGCCCCGAACAGCGCCACGCCTAACGCGTCCGACCGCGCCTCTCCGGTGTCGGAGCGCGCGGAGGCCTGGGCAGCGCCCGTGGTGGCGGTGAGCGTGACCAGCACGGCCGTGGCGAGCACCCTCGTCGTCACCCGCTTCGCCCCGGCCGGGAACGGCGGACGCGATCTCGCACAAACATTCATCAATCCCCCTAGCGCAGAGCCCCCGGCACGTCCTCATATAAGCGACGATAAGCGACGATCCCGGACGGGGGATCGTTCCAATAGATACGACAACCGCCGCGCACACATGGTTCGGAGAAGATCGCATTCCGGATGAGGAAACTTAGGCGGCCTGCCGCTGGACCGGGGCGCGGAGCGGGTCCGACCCTCAGTTCGACCAGGAGCGCTGTACGGCGTCGCGTACGCGGCGCCGGGCCGGGGGCGGCACGTCGCCGTCGGCCGCCACCGGCAGCGCGGGCGGCGCGGCCGGCACGAGCACGGCGGACTCCTCCTCGCTCACCGGCCGCTCGATCTCGGCGAACGCGCCGTCCAGGCCGCGCACGATCACGCCGGTCTCCACCCCGTGGGCGACGGTGTGCCGGTCGAGGCCCTGCAGCCCGAGGGCGATCCGCCGGGCGATCACGTACCCGAGCACGGGCCCGGCGACGAACAGGACGCGGAAGATCCAGGTGGTCGCGTACAGCGAGATGTGGAAGGTCGAGGCGATCAGGTCGTTGCCGCCCGCCAACCAGAGCACGCCGTAGTAGACGATCCCGGCGACCCCGAGGCCCACCCGTGACGGCACCTCGCGCGGCCGGTCGAGGAGGTGGTGCACGGCGTGGTCCCGGGTGATCCAGCGCTCCGCGAACGGGTACAGGGCCAGCCCGGTAAACAGCAGCCCCGGCGCCACCAGGGCCGGGATCAGCACGCTCATCGTCACCGTGTACCCGAAGACCGTGAGCTCCCACGGCGGCATGATCCGCAGGGCGCCCTCGAGGAAGCCCATGTACCAGTCGGGCTGCGAGCCCGCGCTGACCGTGCTGGGCGCGTACGGGCCGTACAGCCAGACGGGGTTGACCTGGAACACCGTCGCGAGCAGCGCCACCGTGGCGAGCACCCACAGGAAGTAGACCGTCGTCTTGGCCAGGAACGTGGGGAAGAACGGCGCGCCGCGCACCACCCGGTCGCTCAGCCCCTTGGCCCGGAACTGGGTGTGCGTCTGCCGCCACGTCAGCACGACCGCGTGCAGCGGGATCAGCACGAGCAGCAGCCCCGGGATCAGCAGCACGTGGATGCTGAACAGCCGGGAGACGATGTCCTCGCCGGGGAACTCACCGCCGAACAGGAACATCGCCAGGTACGTCCCCACCAGCGGGATCGACACCGTGACCCCGTGCAGGATGCGCAGCCCCGCGCCGGACAGC
Organism: Nonomuraea helvata; assembly: GCF_039535785.1. Taxonomy (NCBI): domain Bacteria; kingdom Bacillati; phylum Actinomycetota; class Actinomycetes; order Streptosporangiales; family Streptosporangiaceae; genus Nonomuraea; species Nonomuraea helvata. The sequence continues at coordinate 1,939,518 of NZ_BAAAXV010000001.1, read as the reverse complement.
AGGTCGTCGGGGAGCGAGTAGCCGAACAGCCCGTTGAACATCACCAGCACGAACAGCACCACGCCGATCAGCCAGTTCAGGTCGCGCGGCTTGCGGAACGCGCCGGTGAAGAAGTTGCGCAGCATGTGGATGACGATGGCGCCGAGGAAGACGAGCGTCGCCCAGTGGTGCATCTGCCGCATCAGCAGGCCGCCGCGCACCTCGAAGCTGATCTCCAGCGTCGAGGCGTACGCCTGGCTCATCCTGACGCCGCGCAGCGGCGCGTAGGCGCCGTTGTAGAGCACCTCTTCCATGGTCGGTTTGAAGAAGAACGTCAGGAAGACGCCCGTGAGCAGAACGACCACGAACGCGTACAGCGCGATCTCCCCGAGGAGGAAGGTCCAGTGATCGGGAAAGACCTTCCGCATCGCCTTCTTCAGGAACCCGGCCCCGCCGATCCGATCATCGAGTGCCGTGGCCAGTGAGCTGACCTTCATGGTGTCCCCGCCTATGACTGGGTTGGTACGTCATAGACATGACGGGATCAGGCCGCGAAATGTGACATCAGGCGAAGCGTTCGACGGTGACCGGGATCAGGCCCAGCTCGCGGATCGCCTGCCGGTGATGGTCCAGCAGCGCCCCGAGCGCTGCGGCCGGGGCGGCCTCGAGGTGCGCGGTCACGTCCACACACCAGGCGATGCCCGCGCCGATCCGGCGCAGCTCCCAGGTGAAGCCGCCGCCCGACGCCTGACCCACCACGCGCGGGTCGCCGGTGGGCTCGAGCCGAAGGGCGGTGCGGGCGTTCGCCGGCCCGTCCGGTCCGAAGTCGCCCGCGAACAGGATGCGGTAACGGCGCGCATCGGGTGCGGCACCCAGGTTGAGCGGTGCCGCCGCCGGGGCTCCACGCGGCGCTGTCGATGCCCGCGGCGGTGTGGTCCTCGCCGAGGACGAACTCCTCCACCAGGATCCGCTGGGGGCCGTCCGAGATCAGGTAGTAGTCCACCTGCCCCATGATCGTGCGGGGCGGGTGGACCGGGCAACGAAACTTTCGCTATGAGGTGGAAAATTTCAGAAGGGCGAGTAAAGCGGATGCTAAACCGCTTTAACACGGCGGTCAGTGCGCCTGGCATGGTCTCCCGGTTCGGGGGCAGAAGCCGTCGGGATCACCTACTGTGAAATCTGCCCCATTTGTCAGGCTTGGGAGGCATCGACGATGCGGAACGGCCGGACCACACTGGCCAGCGCTTTCACGGCGGCTCTGCTCCTCGCCGCCGGCTGCAGCTCGGGCGGCCCGGGAGGGCCCGCCGCGAAACCACAGGACCAGGAGCAGCAGCAGCGGCCGGTGGCCAAGCTGTCGATCACCCCTGCCGACGGCACGAAGAAGGTCCCCCCGGACACCGGGATCGGCGTGAAGGTCACCGACGGCAGGATCACCAAGCTGACCGTCGCGGACGCCAAGGGGCGCGAGGTGAGCGGGAGCGCGGCCGCGGACGGGACGTGGCGGCCCAAGTGGCCGCTCAAGCCCTCGACCGCGTACACGGTGAGCGCCCAGGCGACCGGCACGGACGGGAAGCCGGTCACGGCGCAGAGCGAGTTCACCACGCTCAAGCCGAAGCGGGTCCTGGAGAGCGGCATGTCGCCCCTGGACGGCGAGAAGGTCGGCGTCGGGATGCCGGTCCAGCTCCTGCTGTCGCAGCCGGTGACCGCGCGCGACGACCGCGCCGCGGTCGAGCGGTCGCTGGAGGTGCGGATGTCCAAGCCGGTCGAGGGCGCCTGGAGCTGGGTGAGCGACCGGGAGGTCCAGTTCCGGCCGCGCGAGTACTGGCCGAGCGGCGAGAAGGTCACGGTGATCGCCCACCTGGCCGGCCTGCGTGCCGGACGGGACCTCTGGGGGACCAAGGACCGCAGCCTGACCTTCACCGTCGGGCCCGAGCACATCACGAAGGTCAGCAACTCGACCCATCAGGCGGTCGTGCGGGAGAACGGCGACGTCGTCAAGACCATCCCGATCAGCCTGGGCAAGCCCGGGGACGACAGCTACTCCGGCATCATGATCGCCCAGGAGAAGGCCGCGGAGACCATCATGGACTCGGCCACCATCGGCAAGCCCGGCGAGTACCGCATCCGTACCAAGTGGAACGTCAGGATGACCTACAGCGGCACGTTCTTCCACGCCGCGCCCTGGTCGACCGGCGCGCAGGGCAGCCGCAACGTCAGCCACGGCTGCGTGAACGCCAGCCCGGAGAACGCCCGCTGGTTCTACGAGTTCACGCAGCGGGGGGACATCATCCAGGTGACCGGGACGTCGCGGAAGCTCCAGTTCGGCAACGGGCCGACGCCCTGGGCGAAGTCGTGGGACGACTGGCTGGCGGGCAGCGCCCTCGGCAAGCCGATCAACGGCTAGCCCCACCCCCCGGCAAACTGCTCATCTGACCCGATAGGGGAGACTCTCACCAGACCGGTACTGATGAGAATGAGGAGCAGGCAATGCACATCGTACGGTTCGTCAGCCCCTTGACCGACGCGCCCGCGGTCGGCGTCGACGACGGCGAGCGGGTGGTGGAGCTGTCCGGCGTCACCACCGTGGCCGAGCTGCTGCGGCTGCCGGTCGAGGGGCTGCGGGAGCGGCTGGCCGGGGCCGACGGGCCGGAGCTCCCCTCCGGGTCCGTGCGGCGGCTCGCGCCGGTGGACGGGCTGATGGAGGTCTGGGCGGCGGGGGTGACGTACCGGCGCTCGCGCGAGGCCCGGGTGCTCGAGAGCGAGCGCGCCGCCGACGTGTACGAGCTGGTCTACGACGCCGAACGCCCCGAGCTGTTCTTCAAGTCGGTGGCCTGGAAGGTCTCCGGCGACGGCGGGCGCATCGCGGTGCGGTCGGACTCGGAGATCGACGTGCCGGAGCCGGAGCTCGGCCTGGTGCTGAACGCGGCCGGGGAGATCGCCGGCTACACGGTGGTCGACGACGTGAGCTCGCGGACCATCGAGGGCGTCAACCCGCTGTACCTGCCGCAGGCCAAGATCTACCTGGGCGCGTGCGCGGTCGGCCCCGCGATCAGGCCGGCGTGGGAGGTGTCAGACCCGTACGCGCTGGACATTTCGCTGAGCATCGCCAGGGCGGGGGAGACGGTGTGGGACGGCAAGGCGTCCACCTCCCAGCTGAACCGCCGGCTCGACGATCTGGCGGGCTACCTGTTCCGCGCGGACCTCTTCCCCGACGGCGCCGTGCTGGCCACCGGCACCTGCCTGGTCCCCGACCTGCCGTTCACACTGCAGGACGGCGACGCGGTGACGATCGGCATCGGCGAGATCGGCATCCTCACGACCACCGTGGTCAAGGGCTTGGAGCCGATGCGCACGCCCGTCTGAAGCGAGCCGATGACGGGGCCGGTGGCGGGCGGGTGGAGCCCGCCACCGGCCCCGTCATCGACGCGGCGTCAGTCGCGATAAGTCCGGACGTAGTCGAACTTGGCGACGGCGCCCGACCGGTTCATGGAGATCAGGCCGATCTTGAGCTTGCCCTTCGCCGGAAGCGTCCACACGCCGTTGCGCACCCAGCGCTGCCCGTCCCGGCTGGTCGCCGCGCGCACAGCTTCCACGGGCCAGCGGGCAGCACCGAATGGGCCATCTTGAAGTACCGGTCGTCGTTTTCGTACAGCACGAGACCGGCCTGCTGGTTGCCGCGTGTCAGCGCGAAGTCCAGCTTCGTCTCGACGGTGTAGTCGCCCTCCGGCGCGTCCCCCAGCAGCCTGGACGCCGTGTGGACTGTGGTGCGGAGGTTAGTCATTCGGGCCGGGAGGAAGCGACACCCCTCCTTTCGAAAACAGTATGGAAAACATCGGCAACGGTCGGTAGTCTGTGCGGTGTGTGATGCTCCGGTGACAGGAGGTGTGCGATGGCGATCCGCCGCTCGGCCGCCAAACGGCACGGCCTGTCTTCGGTCGTGCAACTGCGGCTCGCCCCCACGCCCGCCCAGGCCGACGCCTTGGCCACCGCTGTGCAGGTGTGCAATCAGGCAGCCACCTTCATCTCTCGCCTGGCTTGGCAGCAGCGCACCTTCGCCGTGCTGGATCTGCACCGGCTCGCCTACCACCAAGCGCGCGCCCACTTCAGCGCTCTGGCCGCCCAAGCAGCCGTGCGCGCCATCGCCCGGATTGCCGGCGCCTACGCCAACCGCCGCGCCAGCAAGAAACGCGCCCACATCTTCCGCCCGCACGGCGCCATCCCCTACGACGCGCGCCTGATGAGCTGGAACCGAGATGCGCGGACCGTGTCGTTGTGGTCTCCCACCGGCCGCGTCCACGTCTCCTACACCGGCCGCGAGGAAGACCTCAAAGCCCTCGACACCCTGCCGATCGGGGAGGCCGACCTGATCTGTCGGCGCGGCGTATGGCTGCTGCATGTCACCCTCACCCTGCCCCGACCACCTGTGGGTGAGCCTGTCAACGGCTTCCTCGGCGTGGACCAGGGAGTGGCGAACCTGGCGGTCACCAGTGACGGGGCGGTGCTGCCCGGCCCCACTCTGCCCGGCCCCATCGAAGGCAACGGCCATGCCCGCACGCTGCGGGAGCGGCGGCACCGGCAGCGCCGCCGCTTGCAGAAGAAGGGCACTGCTGCGGCGCGGCGGGTCCTGCGCCGCCTGGCCGGGCGTGAGCGCCGGATGATGACCGACCTCAATCACCAGATCTCCAAGTATGTGGTGCGCGAAGCCGAACGCACCGGCCGCGGGATCGCCCTGGAAGATCTCCAGGGCATCCGCTCCCGGGTAAGGGCTCACCGGCTCCAGCGGCGCACCCTGCACTCCTGGGCCTTCGCCCAGCAGATCGAGTTCACCCGCTACAAGGCCGCACGGGCCGGGATCGCCTTCACCCTGGTCGATCCCGCCTACACCAGCCAGGCCTGCCCGCAATGCGGATGGACCAGCAGAGCGAACCGGCCGGCACGCGGCCAGTTCGCCTGCACCCGGTGCGGCCTCGCTGGGCACGCCGACCACATCGCGGCCCGCAACATCGCCCGACGCGGCGTCGCGGGCTGGGCTGCCGTCAACCAGCCACACGCTACCGGCCTCCCCTCAGCCAGACGGGACCGCGAGAGCAAACCACCGGCTTCAGCCGGTGGCAGTTGACGTGGCGGTGCTCTCCTTCTCGAAGGAGCTCAGCGTGGGGTCGTAGTCGGAGGAGCCGATGTCGTACATCGGGGTCATCCAGTGGTAGAAGTTGTCGCCGCGCTCGCGCAGCAGGTCGTACAGCCTGCGCATCAGGCGGCGGCGGACCGGGGCCAGCTCCGGGTGGGCGTACCGGTTGCTGAGCTCGTGCGGGTCGGCGTGCAGGTCGTACAGCTCGTTGACCGACTCCGGGTTGACGACCAGCTTGTAGCGGTCGTCGCGGAGCATCCGCTGCGGGTAGGGGAAGTGGTGGCCGTGGAACTCGGCGAGCAGCTCGCCCGGCCACTGCGGGTGCTGCCCGCGCACCAGCGGGACCAGGCTGCGGCTGTCCACCGCGGGCCCGGTGTCGCAGCCGGCCAGCTCCAGGATCGTCGCGGTGCAGTCGGTGAGCGTCACGAACTCGTTCCTGACCTGCGGTTCCGCGCCGGGGATGCGGACGATGCCGGGGATGCGGTAGATGTCCTCGTACATGGCGGGGCCCTTGTCGTGCAGCCGGTGGGCGCCGGTGAACTCGCCGTGGTCGGCGGTGAAGAACACCGACGTCTGGTCCGACAGGCCCAGCTCGTCGAGGCGGTCGAGGATCCGGCCGATCTGCTGGTCGATCAGCGTCACGTAACCCCAGTAGACCGCGATCAGCTTGCGCGTGACCTCGATCGGGATCGTGTCGAACGTCCAGTGCTCGCTGTAGTTGCGCTGCACGGGTGGCTTGCCCTCGAACGTCTCCGCGATCGACGGCGGCAGCTCGACCAGTGCCGGGTCGTACATGTCGAAGTACTCGTCCGGGAGGAGATACGGCAGGTGCGGCCCGAAGAAGTGGGTGGCCAGGAAGAACGGCCGGCCGTCGGCGGCGTACCGGTCGAGGTGCTCGATCGCCCTGGTCGCCAGGTAGTGCTCGAACGTGGCCTCCACCGGCTGGTGCAGCCGCGCCGCCAGCAGGTTGCCCGGGTTGCCGTTGGGCGTGGTGCCCCGGATCAGGTCAGAGATCCGGTACGGCGGCAGCCCCCGCTCCTCCAGGTACGCCAGGTAGTCGGGATGATCGACCGGGTTGTGCCAGCCGGGCAGATCGGGCCCGTCGAACCCGTAGGAGGCGGCGTTGCGGCGGGTGCCGCCGTGCCACTTGCCGATGAGACCGAGCTGGTAGCCGCGCTCCTGCAGCGCGCCGGGAAAGGTGAACGCGTCGTCGCGCAGGTCCTCCAGGTAGCCGACGTTGCGCTCGTAGTTCGCCAGCAGCCGGTGCCTGAACGGGGCCTGCCCGGTGAGCAGGCTGGCCCGCGCGGGCGTGCAGATGGCCGTCGGCGTGTAGAACCGGTCGAACCGCGTGCCGGTCGCGGCCAGCCTGTCCAGGTTGGGCGTGGCGACGTGCGGGTTGCCGTAGCAGCCGAGGGTGTCGACGCGGTGCTGGTCGGTCATCAGGAACAGCAGGTTCACTTGCTGAAAGCCTTCTCGTAGAGGTCGCCGGTGTAGTACGTGGCCGGGTCGGGCCGCGACTTGAGCTGGCCGGTGCCGACGAAGAAGTCACCCAGGCTGTTCAGCCACTTGGCGACCGTGCCGTCCTTCGTCTTGGCCACCAGGTCGGCCGTCGGCATCGTCTGGACGTTCGCCGCGTCGGCCTTGACCTTGGCCGGGTCGAGCTTGAGCAGCGCGGCCGCCTCGGCGATCGATTCGTCGGGGTGGGTGGCCCGCCAGTCGTTGGCCTCCTGCAGGACCTTGATCACCTTGCTGGTGAGCTCCTGGTCCACCTTGGTGCCGCCGACGAACGCGGTCGGGAAGGAGCGGTCGGGGAACTCCCTGGTGCTGGCGATCTCGACCGTGCCGGGCACCTTCTGCTTGATCGTGTCGATCAGCGGGTACCAGATGCCGGCGCCGTCGATCTGCCCGGCCGAGAACGCCGACACGACGGTGGCCGGGTCCATCGGCACCTTCTGGATGTCCTTCTCGGTCATCCCGGCCTTCTGCAGCGCCAGGCCGAGCACCATGTCGCCGGACGTGCCCTGCGGCACGCCGACCTTCTTGCCCTTGAGGTCCTGCATGGTCTTGACCCCGGGGCGGCCGATGACGCGGTCGGCGTACGCGAGCGTGTTGATCGCGACGACCTTCGCCTTGCCGGAGGCGGGCAGCCACATGGCGCCCGGGCCGATGTAGCCGAAGTCGAGGTCGCCGGCGCCGAGCGCCTGGATCTGCAGCGGCCCGTTGGTGAAGACCTTGATCTCCGGCTTGAGGCCCTGCTTGTCCCACAGGCCCTGCTTGTTCGCGATGGCGAGCAGGCTCGCGCCGTTGTAGTCGCTGATGTAGCCGAAGCGGACCGTGCTGCCGCCGCCGGAGCAGGCGGTCACGGAGAGTGCTATGACGCTCACCGCCGTGGCGGCCGTCAGGGCGCGGCGAAGAGAACACATGGCGGTAGTTCCTTTCCGGGAGGTGTCAGGCCGCGGGGGCCTGGTGGTAGACGGAGTGCCAGACCTCGTTGCGTATCCGCCCGAACTCGGGCGACAGCCGCATCTCCTCGGTCCTCGGGTAGGGCAGGTCCACGTCGATGACCTGCTGGATGCGGCCGGGCCTGGCCGCCATGACGACCACGCGCCTGGCCAGGTAGACGGCCTCGTCCACGTCGTGGGTGATGAACATGACCGTGCGCTGCTCCTGGCTCCAGGTGTCGAGGAGCTGGTCCTGCAGCTGCACCCGGGTGAGCGCGTCGAGCGCGCCGAACGGCTCGTCCATGAGCAGCACCTGCGGGTTCACCGCGTACGCGCGGGCGATCGCGCAGCGCTGCTTCATGCCGCCCGACAACGTCTTGGGCAGCGCGTCGGCGAAGTGGGAGAGCCCGACCAGTTCGATCGCCCGCTCGGCCCGCCGCCTGCGCTCGTCGGGCGGGAGCTCCATGAGCTTCAGCCCGAACTCGACGTTCTTGCGCACGGTCAGCCACGGGAACAGCGCGTACTGCTGGAAGATGACTCCCCGCTCGGGCCCGGGACCGGTGACCGGCACGCCGTCCACCAGCACCTCGCCCGACGCGGGCTCGACCAGCCCGGCCGCCATGCTCATCAGCGTGCTCTTGCCGCACCCTGACGGGCCCACGACCGTGACGAACTCGCGGTCGGCGATGTCCAGCGACACGTGGTCGAGCGCGGTGAAGGTGGTGTCCTTCATCGGGTACGTCTTGACCACGTCCCTGAACGAGATCTTGCTGTTCATCGGCGCTCCTGCCAGTCGGTGAGGTGGCGCTCGGCCAGGAGCAGCAGCCGGTCCATCAGCAGGCCGAGCAGGCCGATGGCGATCAGGCCCACGAAGATCGTGGACAGGTCGTAGTAGAGCTGGGCCTGCTGCATGCGGAAGCCGAGGCCCTCCTGGGCGGCGATCAGCTCGGCGGCGACCAGCGTGCCCCAGGCCGAGCCGAGCCCGACCCGCATGCCGACCAGGATGAACGGCGTGGACGCCGGCACCACGACCTTGAGGAAGATCGTCCGGTCGGACGCGCCGAGCACGCGGGCGGCGTTGATCAGCGTCTTGTCCACGTCCACCACGCCCTGGAAGGTCGCCACGACGCTGGACAGGAACGCCGCCAGGAAGATCACGAAGACCTTCGGCACCTCGCCGATGCCGAGGATCACGATGGCGAGGGGGATGATCGCCAGGGGCGGCACGGTCCTCCAGAACTGCACGTACGGCTCCAGCAGGGCACGTGCGGTGGGGTACCAGCCCATCAGGAAGCCGATCGGGACGGCCAGCAGGGTGCCGAGCAGGAAGCCCAGCAGCACCCTGCGCAGGCTGGCCAGCGCGTCGTCGAGGAGGGTGCCGTCGGCGATCAGCTCCCCGGCCTTGGCCGCCACCTGCAGCGGGGTCGGGAGGGCCTGCACGCCGACCACGGCCAGCAGCGTCCACAGGGCGAGCCCGGCGGCGACCGCGATCAGGTTGAGCGTGACGGCGCGCTGGGGACGGCCGCCGGAGCTGCGCCGCGCCGCCGGCGCCTTGTCCAATGTGGTGAGCGAAGTCATGAGCCCTCCTTCGGGGCCTGCTCGGAGACGTCGATGGGATCGGCCGCGAGGTCGGGACCCGCCGGGTAACGGGAGAGCAGCGGGGATTCGTGCAGCACCAGGGCGATGCCGCCGAGGGCGCCCGCCGCCTCGCCGAGCGTGGCCCGGCGCAGGCTGAGACGGTGCCTGGAGACGGGCATGACCTGGGCGCGCAGCGCCCGCTCGACCGGCTCGATGAGCGCGGCGCCGGTCTCCGCCAGCTCACCGCCGATCACGATCACGCTGGGGCCGATCGCGTTGCACACGGCCGCAAGCACGCCGCCGATCCTGCCGCCGACGCCCTCCAGGAGGGTCAGCGCCGTTTCGTCGCCTGCTCTGATGGCCTTGGCCAGCTCGGGCACGTCCTCGGCCCGGCCGCCGGCGGCGCGGTAGGCGTCCAGCACGGCTCTTATCGAGGCCACGGTCTCCAGGCAGCCGGTGCCCCCGCAGTCGCAGGGCGCTCCTGCGGGGTCCACCGTGATGTGGCCGAACTCGCCGGACAGACCGTACGCGCCGCGGTGCAGCGATCCGCCGACCACCAGCCCGCCGCCGACACCGTGGGACAGGCGCAGGTACAGCACGTCCTGGCCGCCGGCGGCGGCGCCCCAGATCGCCTCGCCCAGGGCGGCGAGCCGGGTGTTGTTGTCCAGCAGCACCGGCACGCCGAACCGCTCGCCGAGCAGCACCTGTGCGGGGTGGGCAGGCTCATCCGCCGCTTCAGGGGTACTCTCGCCGCCCGCCGGATCGGGGGCGTCCTCGGAGTCGGGGCCGTCGACCGGGCCGACCACGCCGACGCCGATCGCGCTGAGCGCGCCCAGCCGCAGGCCGCCGTCGGTGAGCGAGGCGACGAGCCGCTCGGCCAGGTCCACCCGCCCCTCCCACGACAGGTCGGCGGGGTGTGGCTCGCTGGCCGACCCCACGATCTCGTGCGCCAGGTTGACGGCCGCGACGTGCACCGCGCGGCGGGCGAAGTCGATGCCGATGGCCTGGCCGGCACCCGGGTGGAGGGTCAGTGTCTCGGCCGGCCTGCCGCGGCCGCGGGGGGCGTCCGGCTGGGTGGCGGTGACCACCGCGCCGGTGGAGAGCAGCCCTGCGAGGATGTCGTACAGGGTGGTCCGGGAGAGCTGGCAGAGCTTGCCCAGCTCGCCCCGGCTGAGCGGGCCGTGCTTGCGCAGCAGCTCGAGCACGAGCTCTTCGTGCCCGCGCCGCAGCTGCGCCAGAGGGCCACGGGGGTGTGACATAACGGGAAGTGTGCCGACCCCGCATGTTTTTCGTCAAGAGTCCGGAAAAAATAAAAGCTCCTCTCGCGGTGCTCCTGGCTCCCCGAAAGCCGGCGTGTACGACTTCACCGGCGTGCGCGACGTGGCCCGTCTGCCGCAATCGTGTTGCAGCTCGTCCAGGAAGGCAGACTGAGCCTGGACGAGCCGATCGGCAAGCGGCTACCCGGCCAGATCCACGACGGCGACCAGATCACCGTGCGGGAGCTGCTGAACCACACCGGCGGCCTGGCCAGCTACGACCGTGCCGCCGAGTTCGCCGACCCTGAGCAGTACGGCAAGCGGACCTACACGCCGCAGCGGCTCATCGATGAGGCCGAGCGGCTGCCCCAGCCCGAGCGGGGCCGCTTCGCCTACTCCAACACCGGCTACATCCTGCTCGGGCTGCTCGTGGAGAAGGTGACGGGTCATGAGCTGAGCGCCGAGCTCGACCAGAGGATCTTCCGCCCGGCCGGTATGACGCGTTCCTACCTGCCCAAGACCTGGGACGGCATCCGCGGCCCGCATGCCACCGGCTACCACCTGCCCACGGGCGCCGACCCGACCCGGCCGGGCTCGCTGCGGCCCATCACCCGGCTGAACCCGTCCTTCGCCTGGGCAGCGTACGGAGTGGTGTCCGACGCCCGCGACCTGAACCGCTTCTACCGAGCGCTTTTCGGCGGCCGGCTCGTCAGCCAGAACTCGCTGGCGCAGATGCGCACCGGCGTCAGCACTCCGCAGGCCCCGGTCTTCCCCCGGTACGGGCTCGGGCTGGAGTCGGTGGGCCTCACCTGCGGCGAGATGTGGGGCGCGACCGGCTCGATCCCCGGCTACCAGACCTTCAGTTTCGCTGACGCCACGGGCGGACGCCGGATGACGGTGTCGGTCAACGTGCAGCGCAACGATCCGGCGGTCGCGCACATGCTGCTGGCCGCCGTTGACGCGCTCAACCGCTACTTCTGCGAGGAGCCGTACACATTGCCGGGTGGCGCGTCGAAGGCCGGGACAACCAGGGTGCCGTCAAAACCGTGGGATGAGCCGCGAACCTGGCAAGAGGCGCTCATTTCCATCATCACTGTCAATCGCGGTCCGGGACGGCCAGTTCGCCCAGCGGGGACCAGTCGTCCTGCGGGACGGCGGCGTTGATGATACGGGGCGTCTCGGCCAAGTGCGCAGGGAGCGTCTGCTGGGCCTGCCTGAAGTGGGCCGACTGAACGTGCGCCGCCCCGGCCGTCTCGTCGCGGAACGCCTCCACGAGCACGTACTCGGCCGGGTCGTCGACGCTGCGTGACCAGTCGAACCACAGGCAGCCCGGCTCGGCCCTGGTCGCCTCGGTGAACTCGGCGGCGATCTGCGGCCAGCGGTCGGCGTGCTCGGGCAGGATGCGGAACTTCGCGGTAATGAAGATCATCGGACTGGCTCCATCGCGGCTCGGCGGCACTTCAGCACGAGACTATCGGCTGGGTCCTGGTCATGAAGGACGGCAAGGTGGTACAGCAGAGAGAGGTCACGGAGGTGTTCTCGCGACGCCGGCACACGCGGGAGCTGGTCGAGGCGGTTCCGCGACTTTCCTGAATTTCCTACCAGATGTGTGGGATAATCGAGTTGTGAGTCTGGACAGGATCCGCGCTTCGAGCGCCCGAGCCGATTCCCCCCTGACCGCCGCCATCCTGGCGGGCCAGTGGATCAGGTCCGCCGCGGCCGATGACGGGCACGGGCGGCACTGGGTGGCCAATCCCGACCCGCACGCCGGGTCGGCGGTCACCGCCGAGCCCGGGTCCCTCTATTCGGGCGCGGCGGGCATCGTGCTGTTCTTCCTCGAGCTGGCCGCCGCCACCGGTCACGAGGCGTACCTGGAGGACGCCAGGGCCGGGGCCCGCCGTCTCGCCGCCACCTGGCGCGAGCAGGACGACCTCTCCCTCTACCACGGGCTGACCGGCACGATGGTCGCGCTCATGGAGGCGGGCTGGGTGCTCGGCGAGGGCGGCTTCGAGGCGGAGGCGGCGGCCATCGCCGACGTGATCGTGCGCAGGGGCCGGGAGTCAGAGCACGGCGTCGGGTGGTCGCGGGACCCCGCCCAGCGGGGCGAGGGCGGCATCATCCTCGGGCTGCTGCGGGCGGCGGCCCATCTCGGCGTGCCCGCCTACGAGGAGGCGGCCGTGGAGGCGGGGCTGCGGATCGCCCGCCTGCCCGTCCCCGGGCACCGGTTCGGCGACTGCGCCGACCTGCCCGTGGACGCGGTCACGCCCGGCTTCCTCGCGGGCACGTCCGGCACGGCGTTCCTGCTGGCCCGCCTGTACGGGGTGACCGGCGACGAGCGGTTCCTGTTCGCCGCTCGCAGCGGGGCGGCCTTCGTCCGCGAGATCAGCGTCGTGAGCGGTGGCTGCGCGGTCGTCCCGCACCACGTGCCGCATGCGCGCGAGTTGCACTACCTGGGCTTCTGCTCCGGCTCGGCCGGCGTGGCCAGGATGTTCTACGAGCTGTACCGGGTGGCGGGCGACCCCGGTGACCTGGAGTGGGTGGAGCGGCTGGCCCGCGGCATCGTCAAGAGCGGCGTGCCGCGGCGCCGTACCGAGGGCTACTGGAACGTGGCCTGCCAGTGCTGCGGCACGGCCGGCCTGATCGAGCTGTTCGTAGGGCTGTGGGCGGCCACGGGCGACGAGGCCCACCTGGAGTACGCCCGCCGGCTCGCCGTCGACCTGATCGGCCGGGCCACCGACCATGACGGGCGCGGCTACCGCTGGTACCAGGCGTACCGGCGGCTGCGCCCGGGCGAGGTGACGGCCGACACCGGCTACATGGTGGGCGCGGCCGGCATCGGCGCGGCGCTCCTGCACCTCGACGCCGCAGGTCAGGCCGACCGTCCGCGCCGCGTCATCCTGCTGCCCGACAACCCGTTCCCGGCGATCCCGTTGCCCACGTCCGTGCTCCGTTGACCGGGACTCGTACGAGCTGCTCGCGCAGGCTTGACCCTAATTCATGTATATCCAGTAGGAAATATTGACTTTAGGGTCTAGGGCTCGTAGTTTCGTAGTCATGGGCCTTTACCTGACCACGCGCCCGCACGTGGACTTCTGCCACGTCGCCAGTGCGCAGTGTCGCTGATCACGTACCGCTGACACCCTCTCTCCCGTCCATCAGAGGACCCATCGTGATCAAGTTCAGACATGCCCTCCTGGCCGCCTTACTGCCTGCCCTCCTGACGGCCTGCGGCACCGCGCAGGCGAACCCGGGCAAGGAGGTGAAGGTGCTGCGCTACCAGGGCAGCGCGGGCACCGTCACCTTCCCCGAGCTGGCCGAGGCGCTCGGCTATCTCGGCGACGTCAAGCTGAAGTGGGTCGGCAACACCACCTCCGGCCCGCAGGACATCCAGTCGGCGGCCACCGGCCAGGCCGACTTCGGCGGCGCGTTCAACGGCGCCGTCATCAAGCTCAAGGCGGCCAAGGCCCCGATCAAGGCGGTCATCGGCTACTACGGCTCGGACAAGGACACCTACCAGGGCTACTACGTCAAAGAGGACAGCCCGATCAGGACCGCCCGCGACCTCATCGGCAAGAAGATCGGCGTCAACACCCTCGGCGCGCACCACGAGGCCGTCATCAAGGAGTACCTCAAGCGCCAGGGGCTGACGCCCGAGGAGATCAAGCAGGTCCAGCTCGTCGTCATCCCGCCGGTCAACACCGAGCAGGCGATACGCCAGGGGCAGCTCGACGTCGGCACTCTCGGCGGTCCGCTCAGGGACAAGGCGCTCGAGCGCGGCGGCCTGCGTCCCCTGTTCAAGGACGTCGACCTGTTCGGCCCGTTCACGGCGGGGTCCGTCGTGCTCAGAGAGGACTTCATCGCCGAGAACCCCCATACCGTCAAGACGTTCGTGACCGCGTTCGCGAAGGCCATCGAGTGGGCGCAGACCCACTCGCGCGACGAGGTCGTCGCCAAGTTCGAGCAGATCATCGCCAAGCGCGGCCGCAACGAGAGCGCCGACACCGTGCGCTTCTGGAAGAGCACCGGCATCGCCGCCAAGGGCGGGGTCCTCTCCGACCAGGAATTCAAGATCTGGGTCGACTGGCTGGAGCGCGAGGGCGAGATCAAGCCCGGCCAGGTCAAGGTCTCCGACCTCTACACCAACCAGTACAACCCCTTCGCCGGAGGGAACGGCTCATGACCAAGATCAGCATCCGGAACGTGACCAAGACGTTCCAGGTCAGGGACGAGCCGCGGCCGTTCACCGCGCTCTCCGGCATCGACCTCGACGTGCGCGAGGGCGAGTTCCTCACGCTCGTCGGCCCCAGCGGCTGCGGCAAGTCCACCCTGCTCGACCTGATCGCCGGGCTGGCCGTGCCGACGTCCGGCCGGATCCTCATCGACGGCGAGCAGGTTGCCGGGCCAGGGCTCGACCGGGGCATCGTCTTCCAGCAGTACGCGCTGTTCCCCTGGCGCACGGCCCAGTCCAACGTCGAGTTCGGCCTGGAGGCCAAGGGCGTGCCGAAGAAGGAGCGGGTGCGGCGGGCACGCGAGCACCTCTCGCTCGTGGGGCTGGCCGGATTCGAGGAGCGGTATCCGCACGAGCTGTCCGGCGGGATGCGGCAGCGCGTCGCCATCGCGCGCAGCCTCGCGTTCGACCCCGACGTGCTGCTGATGGACGAGCCGTTCGCCGCCCTGGACGCGCAGACCCGCGAGTCCCTGCAGGAGGAGTTGGTGCACGTCTGGGAGCAGACCGGCAAGACCGTCGTGTTCATCACGCACGGCATCGACGAGGCGGTCTACCTCGGGCAGCGGGTCGCGGTGATGACCTCGAGGCCGGGCCGGATCAAGGAGGTCATCGACGTGCGCTTCGACTCACGGGAGGGCGACCTGAGGGCGGACCCGGCCTTCGGCGAGTACCGCCACCGCGTGTGGAGCCTGCTGCGCGAAGAGGTCGCGGCGGCGCAGGTGCAGGAGCGGACGGTGGTGACGGCTCATGGCTGAGCAGCGTCTGCTCCCCGGCGACATCCACTGGTACGACCTGCCCGAGGACGAGGCCGAAGCCGAGACCGAGGCCGAGGAGGACGTCCCGCAGGAGAGACCGCGCCGGCGGCTGCTCGGCGGGCGCGTCCGGCGGGCGGTCACGAACTCCACGGCCATCCTGCTCCTCCTCGCCGCCTGGGAGGCGCTGCCCAGGCTCGGCGTCGTGGACCCCGTCTTCGTCCCGCCGCTCTCGGAGAACGTCGTCGCCTGGTACGACCTCCTCGTCAGCGGCCAGTTGCCCGAGCACCTGGAGGCGTCCCTGGCCCGCTCGCTGGCCGGCTTCGCCCTGGCCATCGTGCTGGCGATCCCGCTCGGCCTGCTGATCGGCTGGTACAAACCGGTCGCCGACTTCCTCACCCCGCTGCTCGAGCTGTTCCGCAACACCTCGGCGGTGGCGCTGCTGCCGGTGTTCACGCTGATCCTCGGCATCGGGGAGACGACGAAGGTCGCGTTCGTGCTGTACGCGTGCTCCTGGCCGATCCTGCTCAGCACCGTCAGCGGCGTGAAGACCGTGGAGCCGCTGCTCATCAAGTCGGCCAGGTCGATGGGCCTGGGCCCGGTCCGGCTGTTCCAGAAGGTGATCCTGCCCGCCGCCGTGCCCACCATCTTCACCGGCGTGCGGCTGGCGGGCGCGTACTCGATCCTCGTCCTGCTGTTCGCCGAGATGGTCGGGGCCAAGGCCGGGCTCGGGTACCTCATCCTCGACACCCAGTCCAGCTTCCGCATCCCCGACATGTACGCGGGCATCATCACGATCTCCGTGCTCGGCGTGCTGTTCAACCTGCTCCTGGTCGCCGTCGAGCGCCGCTTCTCCACCTGGAGGACCACGTGACGAGAAAGCTCCACCTGAACGCCTTCCTCATGGGCGTCGGCCACCACGAGGCGGCCTGGAGACACCCCCGGACCGAGCCCGCCCGCCTCACCGACGTCCGCCACTACCAGGAGCTCGCCAGGATCGCCGAGCGCGGCAAGCTCGATTCCGTCTTCCTCGCCGACGGCGTGGCCCTCCACGGCGACTTCCAAAGTGGCCGAGTCCGCCACGCCCTCCGGCACAACGCCCTCGGCGGCCTCGAACCCCTGACCCTCCTGTCGGCCCTGGCGGCCGTCACCGACCACATCGGCCTCATCGCCACCGTGTCGACGACGTACAACGAGCCCTTCCACGTGGCCCGCAAGTTCGCCTCGCTCGACCACATCAGCGGCGGCCGGGCCGGCTGGAACATCGTCACCTCCGCGGGCGAGGCCGAGGCCCGCAACTTCGGCGTCGTCCGGCCGTCCCACGCCGACCGCTACGCCAGGGCCACCGAGTTCCTGGACGTCGTACGGAAGCTCTGGGACAGCTGGGAGGACGACGCGATCCTGCGCGACCGCACCGGCGGGCTCTACGCCGACACCGGCAAGATCCACGCGATCGAGCACGCCGGCGAGTACTTCGCGGTCAGCGGGCCGCTCAACACCTCCCGCTCGCCCCAGGGCCATCCGCTCCTGGTCCAGGCCGGGTCGTCCGAGGACGGCAAGGAGTTCGCCGCCCGCTACGCCGAGGCCGTCTTCACGGCCCAGCAGACCCTGGAGGAGGGGCAGGAGTTCTATGCCGACCTGAAGCGCCGCCTGGCCGCCTACGGCCGGCGGCACGAGGACGTGCTCGTCCTGCCGGGCATCTCGCCGATCATCGGCTCGACCGAGCGCGAGGCGCTGCGCCTGGAGCAGGAGCTCGAGGACCTCATCATTCCCGCGTACGGGCTGGCGCAGCTCTCCCAGATGACCGGCATCGAACTGACCGAGGACGCGCTGGACAGGCCCCTGCCCGAGGTGTCCGTCGAGACGGAGGGCGCGCAGAGCCGGCGCAAGCTCGTCATCGACCTGGCCAGGCGCGAAGGCCTCACGGTCAGGCAGCTCCTCGGCCGCCTCGCCGGCGGCCGAGGCCACCGCGTCCTCGCCGGCACGCCCGAGCAGATCGCCGACCAGCTCCAGGAGTGGTTCTTCGCCGGGGCGGCCGACGGGTTCAACATCATGCCGCCGATCCTGCCCGGCGGGCTGAGCGACTTCGTGGACCACGTGGTGCCGGAACTGCAGGTCAGAGGCCTGTTCCGGTACGACTACGAGGGCCGTACCCTCCGCGAGAACTACGGCCTGCCCAGACCCGCGTCCCGGTACGCGGGTGCCCGGCGGGAAGAAGTCGCGGTGGCGCGATGAGCATCGTGACGCTGGTCGGCAACCCCCGGGCGGGCTCGCGCACCCTCGCCGTCGCCACGGCGGCGGCCCGGGCGGTCGGCGGCCGCCTCGGGGCCTCGGCGGAGGCGTACGAGGTCGTGGACCTGTCGGGGCTCGGGCCCCACCTGCTCTCGCCCGGCCAGCACCCCGACGTGGGCGCGGCCCTGGAACTCGTCACCGGGGCGAGCCTGCTCGTGGTGGCCGGCCCGACCTACAAGGGCACCTATACCGCACTGCTGAAGTCGCTCCTTGACCGGCTGCCGCCGGACGCGCTGGCGGGCAAGGCGGCGCTGCCGCTGCTGGTCATGGGGGATCCCAAGCATGCGCTGGCGGTGGAGGTGCACCTGCGGCCGCTGCTGGTGGAGCTGGGGGCCTTCGTGCCCACCCCGGGGCTGGCGCTGTTGGAGTCGCAGATTCCGCAGGTGGAGGAGGTGCTGGCCGGATGGGCCGATCGGGTGACGCCGCAGGTGGCCGCTGTGCTCAAGGTAGGGGCGTTTTCATGACGGCCGTGGAGACGCTGCCGGGCAGTGCCGTGGACGCCGACGGGTTCCGGCGGGCGCTCGCCGTGCACGCCGCCGGGGTCGTCATCATCACCGCCCAGAGCGACGGCATCCCCGCCGGGCTCACGGCCACGTCGTTCTCCTCGGTCAGCCTGGACCCGCCCTTGGTCTCCTTCTACGTCGACCGGTCCTCCACCACCTGGCCCTCGATGCGCACCGCGGACCACTTCGCCGTCAACGTCCTGGCCAGCGACCAGGCCGAGCTGGCGGCCAGGTTCGCGCGCAAGGACATCGACCGGTTCGCCGAGCCCACCCGCTGGCGTCCAGGGCCCTTGGGCGCGCCCCTGCTCCAGGACGTCTCCGCCCACCTCGTCTGCCTCCCGCACGACACGGTGGACGTCGGCGACCACCTCCTGGTGGTCGGCCTGGTCGCCGAGGCCAGGGTGCACAGCGCGGGCCGTCCCCTCCTCTATCACCAGGGCCGCTTCGGCCGCTTCATCGCCCACCCGTAAGGAGCACCGCTCAGCACGCACGGCCGCCCGGCGCATCGCCGGGCGGCCGCTCGTCTGTGTGGTGGCACGCGAAAGACCCCGGCCCCATCATCGGGGCCGGGGCCTGCGCAGGCAGGGATCGATCAGGCGGCGATGGGGGAGTACGCGGCCGCGTCGCCCTTCAGCGCCACGCTGGGACGGCCGTCCACGCCCACCGGCACGTCACCCGCGATCGTGACGCGGTGCAGCCGCCGCGGCCGGTCGCCGAAGTCGTGCACCACGCGGTGCTGCGTCGCCCGGTTGTCCCAGATGGCCACGTCGCCGGGCGCCCACCGCCAGCGCACCGTGTTCTCCACCTCCGTGACGTGCTCCTGAACCAGCCGGATGAGGGAGGCGGACGTGTGCGCCGGCAGCCCCACCAGCCGCTTGGCGAAGTCGCCGAGCAGGATCGACCGTTCGCCGGTCTCCGGATGCACGCGCACCACCGGGTGCTCGGTCTCGAACACCGTGGAGGCGAACACCTTGGCGTGCTCCCGGGCCCGGTCGGCGTCCTCGGAGGTGGCGACGCGGACGTAGTCGTACTGGTTGGTGTGCACGGCGCGCAGCCGGTCGAGCAGGTCCCGCAGCTCGGCGGGCAGGTGCTCGTACGCGCTCACGGTGTTGGTCCAGAGCGTGTCACCGCCGGCGGCGGGAACGGCGACGGCCCGCAGCACCGACGCCAGCGGCGGCCGGTCCACGAACGTCACGTCCGTGTGCCAGCGATCCACCTTCTGGCCGTTGCGGTAGTCGAGGTCGAGGATGTGGTCGTTCCCGTTGAGCGAGGGCACGGTGGGATGTGCGGCGGTCGGCTCACCGAGCAGCCGGGCGAAGGCCACCTGGCTCTGCTCGTCCAGCTGGTCCTGGCCGCGGAAGAAGATCACTTTGTGGCCCAGCAGGGCCAGGCGGATCTCCGCGACGACGTCGGCGGGCAGGTCGCCACCGAGCCGCACACCGGAGATCTCGGCGCCTATGCGACCGGCGACAGGGGCGATGGACAGGGATGACATGGGTCTTTTCCTTCCGTAAGAGGGTTGGCCTGCGGTCGGAAGGAGGGACACAGCGCGCTGGCCACGCGGCAGAAGTCCACGTGGCCCCGGATGGTCAGAGCCGTGGTTGTCACGTCACAAACGTAGATCGCCCGTCTCCTATAGTCAATCCAACTGGTAGGAAATAAGGGTTTTCTGTCGTCGGGGTAGCCGTACCGAGCCGACCAGCAGGACGGCGAGTCCGGCGGCGGTGACTCCGGCGCCGACCCAGAGCGGTGAGACGAAGCCGAATCCGGCGCCCAGGGCGAGGCCGCCCAGCCAGGCGCCGAGCGCGTTGCCGAGGTTGAAGGCCGCGATGTTGGCGCCGGAGGCCATCGTGGGCGCGTCCTGGGCGTACCCCATGATCCGCAGCTGCAGCCCTGGTGCGGTGGCCAGTCCGACGGCGCCCATCAGCACCAGCGAGACGACCGTCATGGCCTGGCTCCGCGCCGTCAGCGCGAACACCGCGAGCACCACGGTGAGCAGCGCCAGGATCGCGGCCAGCGAGGTGTTCAGCGCGCGGTCCGCGAGCTTGCCGCCGGCGAAGTTGCCCGCGAACGTGCCCGCACCGAACAGCACCAGCAGCCAGGGCACCGTGGTGGTGGCGAACCCGCTGACCTCGGTGAGCGTGAACGCGATGTAGGCGAACGCGCCGAACATGCCGCCGAAGGCCAGTACGGTGACCGCGGCGGAGACCCAGACCTGCGGCCGCCGGAACGCGCCCAGTTCGCCGCGCAGGCTCGTCTCGGCGGGCGGCGGCGTCGGCGGCACCAGCAGCCGGATGCCGGCCAGCGCGACGACGCCGATGACCGTGATCGCCCAGAACGTCGAGCGCCAGCCGAACTGCTGGCCGAGCAGCGTGCCCAGCGGAACCCCGAGCACGTTGGCCGCTGTCAGCCCGCCGAACATCAACGCGATGGCCCCGGCCCGCCGGTTCGGCGCGACCATGTCGGCCGCGACCACCGATCCGACGCCGAAGAACGCGCCGTGGCAGAGCGCCGCGACGATCCGGCCCGCCATCAGCGCCGGGTAGACCGGCGCGATCGCCGAGATCAGGTTGCCCGCGATGAACAGCACCATCAGCGCGAGCAGCACCTTCTTGCGGTCGAAGCGGGCGATCGCCGCGGTGAGCGCGATGGCGCCGACCGCCACGCTCAGCGCGTAACCCGAGACCAGATACCCGGCCACCGGCTCGGTGACCCCGAAGTCCGCCGCCACCTGGGGCAGCAGGCCGATGAGCCCGAACTCGGTGAGCCCGATGCCGAAACCGCCCAGCGCCAGGGCGAGAAGCCCGATAGGCATGTTCGAATCCTCCAATTGCAGTGCGTCCGCCTTTATGCGGCGCTTGCAATCATTGCGTGCGCTCTGGGTTCTTCACGAGTGGCCGGAGAGCCACTGTGCGAAAGAATCCGGCCATGCGGCCGCGCGGTCGGTGCTCGCCGATCTGGTGGAGGACGTACGGCCCGCGCCCCAACGGCGCGGGCCGCAGACTCATGACGTCAGTGCGAGAACGCCTGGAACTCGGCCGCCCTCACCTGCTCCCGCTGCGGGCTGGCCGTGGCGCAGTCCGTCGCGGGGCTCGGATCCTGGTCCTGCTCACCGGCGTACAGCGGATTGCCGGTGCACTGCGTGCTGACCACCCGCAGCATCAGATGCGTGGCACTGGCCGGCCGGGGTGAGAGGGCTGACAAGATCTCAGTGCGGGACAGGCGGCCGGCGCCTCGACGGATGCTTGCGGTCGTTCTTAGTAACGACATCCCTTACATGGAATGAGGGTTTTCATCCGTCACGCCCGGCGCAGTTCCCGCACTGATCATTCAACCGGCGTCCGATTCGCGTCGCAACCGATTTACCGGTCGGCGAAGAGGGACGCGTACACCGGTCGGCCGTGCTCACTGACCACCTGACCGGCCAGGCCGCCGCCGGTCATGGTGGACAGCCGCAGGTCGAGGTAGCGCTCCTCCTCGACCACGCGCACGTCACCGTCGGGCGCGGGCAGCCAGGAGGCCACCTCGGTCTGCCGCGCCGCCCGGTCGCGGGCCAGCTCGGCGCGCAGCTCCGCCAGGCTCCCCGCGTCGTACGCCTCCGCCGGGGTCCGCTCGGGCTCGGCATGCCAGGCGGCGACCCCGTACGCGAAGCAGACCAGCGCCATCCACATCTCGGCGAAGTACACCGGGTCGGGCGCCAGCTCCAGCCCCGCGAACCTGCCGTCCACGAAGAACAGCGCCCCGAGCTGGCCCGGCAGCAGCTCCAGCCGGCTCTGGAACTGGGTCAGCGTGGCCCGCTTGCGCGACAGGATCTGCTCCAGGTGGCCCCGGGACGGCAGCCCGTACGCGCGGTTGAGCTCGGAGATGTCCGGCCAGAGCTTGGCGTAGTCCTGGCGCCCGCGCTGCCGCAGCGCCTTGGCCCGCAGCTCGACGGGCAGCACGAAGAACCACTGGTCGCGGCCCTCGAGATAGCCGCCCTGGCCGGCCTGGACGCAGCAGGCGTCGTCGAACCGCCTGGTCTGCCCGGCGCCCAGCAGCGCCGAGGAGCACAGGGCGTGGTTCTGGGCGGCGTCCTGGATGTAGCCGAGGTGCAGCGGCACGATCGCCACGCCCTCGCGGGCGCCGTTGTGCAGCTCGACCTGGCCGTACCCGACGACCCGCTTGAGCTTCAGCCCGGAGCGGGGCGGCACGATGCCGGGACGCTCGGGACCCCAGAGAGGCACCATGGTCAGCGCCCCGGCGCGCTGCGGCGTGCCCGCGCGGTAGCCGTCGAGGTCGAGCGGCGCAGGCAGGAGCGTGTCGAGGCTGGTCATGTGCGTGCTCCTTCCAGTCGGCCGAGCATGGCCGTACGGATCCAGTCCCGGCCGGGCTGGCAGTGGCCGAACATCCACGGCAGCAGCCCGGCGAAGTCGTCCTGGTGCCAGAACGGGTGGCGCGGCAGATCCGGCGCGGGGTCGCGCAGGGTGAGGTCGTCGCCGCGGGTGAACGTGGCCTGGCAGAGCACCACGGGCGTCGTGACGCCCGCTCTGGGCAGCGTGGCCGCGACCCGGGCCAGGTCGCCCGGCAGGACGTTCTCGTAGCCGTCGGTCACGATCACCACCAGGTCGGGGCGGGTGTCGAGGGCGTCCAGCAGCCCGCTCGCCAGATCGGTCGCCCCCTCGGGAACCGCCTGCGTGGTGCCGCTCTCGACCACCGTCAGGCGCTCGCAGACCTCGCCCAGGACCAGCCGCAGCGCCGCGGCCTGGGACATGACCGCCCACTCGCGCTCGCCGTACCCGCGCATGGAGCCCGACGTGTCGAGCACCATGGCCACGTGGCCGGTCATGCGCGGCAGCCCGCGCGTCGCCTCGGCCACGTACCCCGCCAGGGCGGGACGCAGCTCGGCGTCCGGCCCGCCGCGGTAGAGGTGCACCAGCGTCGCCGCGATGTCGCCCCGGTTGGTCGGCGTCACGATCGGCGGGTGCTCCCTGACCGGGTCGAGCGGCGCGGGCGGCTCGTGCGGGGCCACCGCGCCGTACGTGCCGGGCGCGTAGAGCGCGCGCACCCGTTCGACCGCCACGGCCGGGTCGGAGGTGAACCGCAGCAGGCTCCGCCGCAGGTAACCGGAGCCGGTGTCGCCGTCGCGGACGAGCCGGGCACACGCGCGGGCGGTCGCCTTGCCCAGCGCGTGCTCGAAGCAGTCGACCAGTGCGGTCCTGCGTGCCTCGATGAGCGCGGCGGCGTCCGGGTGCTCCAGGACGAACGCGACGATGGCCCGCGTGGCGTGCTTGTGGTTGACGCGCATACGCCGCAGCGCCAGGAGCGCGGTCACGGCGTGCGCAGGCGGCAGGCCGAACATGAGCACCCTGGTGACCTTGGCCAGCGTCGCGCGGGCGCCCTCGTCGAGGCCGTCCTGCGAGCCGGCCAGCGTACGCAGCAGCACGCGGGCCCGCTGCCAGGGGAGCGCACCGGGCACCAGCGCGAGCAGCGCGTATCCCTCGGGGTCGCTCAGCTGGGCACTCCGGTGGAGCTCCGCGTCGTCCCATGCCAGATCGCCGCCCCTGGACAGGACCAAAGGGGTGTCGTGCGTCCGGAAATGCTGGAGAAGAGTCGGGGTGTCCACGATCACGAGTTTAGGAATTTCATCCCGCAGAAAGACACCCATTTTCCGCGGCCGCATTTCTGGAAATGCGCGGACGTGTCAAATGCTTTTTCGCCACGCGAGAGGCCCGGCGCGCGGTGGGCGCCGGGCCTCTCGACCGGTCAGGATTTAGTAGATGCGGTACTTACGGCCGCAGTTGTCGAACTTGCCGGCCCAGCAAGTGAACGTGTAGATCTTCTTGATCCCCCGGCCCTGCCAGGCGCCGACCACCTTGCCGTCGAACGAGCGGTTGAACTTGTGCCAGCCGCCGTTCGCGTCGTACTCGAACCACACCCAGCCCTTCTTCCCGCCGACCTTGTCCACGCCGTACCACTTCGTGAAGACCTTGCCACCGCTCTTCCACGTCTTGCCGAACGTGTACGCCTTGTGGTCGCTGGAGAAGAACTTGCCCCAGTTGACAGTCGAGTGGGACTGCGTGGCGGCCTGAGCCGCGGGGGTCATGGCGACACCGGTGACGGCCATCGAGCCTGCCAGGGCGATGGTCGCAAGAGCCTTACGCATTGGGTTTCCTCCCCGTTGTCCGTGCTGCCGGTTCGTCCGGCAGCAGGGACATTACGGAGACCTGGAGCGATCATCTGTGGACAAATCCGCACTGGTAAAGTGATCGGCGACACACCCGCCGGGCGATCATCGGAATACGGCGGTGTCCGTGGGGAGCGGGAGGAACAGCGGTCGCGACGCCTTGGCCTGGGCCGCGCTGTCGCCGCACAGGGCCACGAGCACGTGGTCGACCAGGGCGTAGTCGATCGGGCTCGGCACGACCTGGCCGTTGTCGTCAATCCGCTGGTACTTCATGAGGTTGAACCCGTACGACAGCTGGCGGGCGCCGTCCGGGCTGGACAGCGACTGCGTGCCCATCCCGAACACGGCCCCGTCGTGCCCCCAGAAACGGCCGCAGGGCAGGTCGAGTGCGTAAAGCCCGAGGCCGTACGCGACCGACCCTCCGCCCACCTGCACCGGCACCGTCTTCTGCATCTCGGCGAGCTGGGCGGCGCCGACGAGCTCGCCGCGCAGCAGCGCCCGGTAGAAGCGGTTGAGATCGTCCATCGTGGACACGATCGCGCCCGCCGTGCCGGCCCATGACATGTTGTAGACGCTGTAGTCGCGCGGCGGGTCGATGAGGCCGAACCACGACTCGTACGCCTTGGAGTGCGGGCCCGGGATCAGCGGCGTGCGCGGGAAGGACGTGTGGCGCAGGCCGGCCCTGCGGATGACGTTGCGGGTGATGTACTGCTCGGCGCCGGTGCCCGTGACCTTCTTCAGGAGCAGGCCCGCGAGGACGTAGTTGGTGTTCGAGTACGAGCCGGGCACCGCCCCCGGCTCGCCGGTCGGGGTGGCGGCCAGACCCAGCCGGACCAGCTCCTCAGGGGAGAACGTGCGGAAGCGGTTGTCGTCCAGGCTCTTGGTCGAGCCCTGCAGCAGCGACGGGAACGCCGGGCCGATGTAGTCGGCGATGTGGCTGGTGTGGTTGAGGACCATCCGCACGGTGATCCGCCGGCCGCGCTCGCCGGGGACGAGATCGGGCAGGTAGCGGCCGATCGGGGCGTCCAGCTCGACGGTGCCGCGTCCGACCTGCTGGAGGATGGCCACCGAGGTGAACGTCTTGCTGATGCTGCCCACCCGCTGCACCATGTCGGGGCGTACGGGGCGGCGCGTGTCCACATCGGCCACGCCGGACGCGCCCCGCCACGTCTGGTCACCGTCGCGGACCTCCGAGTAGATGCCGAACATGCCGGCCTCGTGGACGGCGTCCAGGGACTGCTGGAGCTCCGGCCTCATGTCCTGGGCGGTCCCGGCGAAGGCCGGGGCGGTCAGCGTTCCTGCCGCGAGTAACACGCCTGCCGCGGTCGCGACGGCCAGCCGCAGGGTGCGGCCCGCGACCGGCGTTCTGAATCGGCGAGATGTCATGGAGGCAGCATCGTCCAGCGGGGCACGCGCCGTCAGTGGGCAGTGTCATCGGCTCCCCATGACACGAGTCATCCCCTGCTGTTCAGTACGCTTCTCTACCGGCTCGTTCGCCGAGGAAAGGACACGTCGGATGCCCCACGCGGCGCGGCCCACGGTCACGCTGCACGACGTGGCCGCGGCGGCCGGGGTCTCGGTCTCCACCGAGTCCAGGGTCCTGGGCGGCAGCACGCGGAAGGTCGCGCCCGAGTTCGAGGCGCGCGTGCTGGCTGCGGCGGCGGCCCTGCGGCGATCCGCTTCGCGCTGGAGAAGGCGGGCACGGGTGAGCGGCTCGTGCTGGAGGGTGGCTGATCGTCCGCGGAAGCACCCGCACCCGGGAGTGAGCGCACCCGTCACTGCGCACGCAGGGCCGGGCGGCGGGCCCAGGTGACCCACCGCCACAGCCACTCGATCGGGCCCTGGAGATAGCGGTTGAGCCAGAGCGTGGACCAGACCCACTGGAGGAGGAGGATGACGCCCGCGATCACCAGGACCGTGGCTATGGACCATTCGTGCGGCACCCCGCCGACCAGCCGGGTGGCCACGAGCACGAGCACGGTGGCGCTCAGGTAGTTGGTCAGCGCCATCCGTCCCAGCGGCGCGAAGACCTTCTCCAGCGCCGGCCGGAGCGGTGTTCTGAGCAGGAGCAGCAGGACGCACACGTAGACGCCCGCGATCAGCAACCCTCCGATGGAGAACCAGAGGCTGAAGGTCGCGTCGCTGATCCGTGTCTCGGTCTGCAGCCACAGGACGGGCACAGCCCCCGCCGCGAAGACCAGGCCCAGTGCGGCCGGAACGCGGACGGAGCGCTCTATCCGTTCGATCACGCCGTATCGAGTCAGCGCCGAGCCCAGCAGGAACAGCCCGGGCACCAGTGGCACGCCGTTGATGCCGAGGATCGGCGGTGTCGCGATGAGGGCGGCGGCGAGCACCGCGACGGTCCAGCGCGGCAGCCAGGTCGAGGGCAGCAGCACCACCAACCCGACGACGGCGTAGATGGCCAGGATGTCGCCTTCCCACAGCAGCAGATGGTGCGCCAGCCCTATCGCGAGCAGCGCCAGCAGTCTGCGCAACAGCAGCAGCCGAGGCCGGGCCGTCCGCTCGGCGGCCGAGTCCAGCAGGAGGGAGAACCCGACGCCGAACAGCAGGGAGAAGATCGGAAAGAAGCGCTGCTCGACCAGCAGGCCCAGCCAGAGCTCCCCGGGACTCGCCGGTCCTCCTGACACGGGCGGCGCGCCCATGCTGGCGATCGGCTGGACGTTGGCCAGCAGGATCCCGCACAACGCGAACCCGCGGATCACGTCCAGCGCCGCGATCCGCCGGCGTCGTTGACGAACTTCGGATGACATTTCGTATGACACGGGCCTCATCCTGCGGAGCGCGACCGGCTCCCCACATCGGCGGAAAGCAGGGACCGGAACAGTACTTTCGGCCGGTACAAGACGGCGGGGTGTCTCTCCTAGCCTGGACGCTGTGCGCGTTCCCGATCGGCTCAGGGTGGCGGCCGACGCCGGACTCGGCGTCGTGCTCGTGGCGGCCGTCGCCTACCAGGCCTACCGGGTCGCCGGCAGCTGGGGCGGCGGCTCCTGGCTGTTCGGGGCGGCCGCCGGCGCGGTGGTGTGCGTGCTCGCCCTGGTGCGCCGCCGCGACCGGTTGTGGACCGCGGTCGCGGGCCTGGTCGCGGCGGCACTCGCCGTCCTCGCCACCCTCGTCGTCCACCTGCCCGCCGAGCCCGGCCCCGCCATGTCCCTGGGCCTGACGGTGCTCGTCGGCTCCGCCGTCAGGACGCTCCCCGCCCGCGCGGCCGGCGCCGTCGGGGCCGCGGGCCTGACCGTGGTGGCGGGCGGCTTCCTCGCCCACCCCGGCTCGCCCGTGCCGGTGCTCGCCGGCCTGGCCTGGCTCGCCGCCCTGACGATCGGGCTCACCCCCCGTCTCCTCGCCGCCCGCCGCCACACCGTCGCCGAGCGCGTACGGCGTGCCGAACGCCTCGAGCTGGCCAGGGAGCTCCACGACGTCGTGGCCCACCACATCACCAGCGTCGTGCTCCAGGCCCAGGCCGCCCGCCTCGTCACCGCCAGGCACCCGGAGAAGACGGCCGGCTCCCTGGCCGACATCGAGACCGCCGGCTCCGAGGCCCTGGCCGCCACCCGCCGCGTGGTCGGCCTCCTGCGCGAGCCCGCTCCCGCCCCGGCGGGCGGCGAACGGCTCGGCGAGCTGATCGAGGGCTTCCACGGCCCCCGGGCGCATCTGCGGCTGGACGCCGATCCGGCCGGCTGGTCCCCCGAGGTGAGCAGCACCGTGTACCGGGTCGTACGGGAGTCGCTGACCAACGTCTCCAAGCACGCCCCGCGTGCCCGCGCGGTGGCCGTCGGCATCACCCAGGACGAGCGGGCCGTCACGGTGGAGGTCGAGGACGACGCCCCGCCGGTGGCCGCCCGCCGCTACCGCCGCGCCGGATACGGACTCGTCGGAATGCGCGAACGCCTCGAAGCCCTCGGCGGCACCCTGACCGCCGGCCCCCGCCCCGGCTCCGGCTGGGCCGTCCGCGCGACTGTCCCCACCCGCACCCGTCGATGACCATCCGGGTGCTGCTGGCCGACGACCAGCCGATGATCAGGGCGAGCCTGCGGATCATCCTCGAGAACGAGCCCGACATCGCCGTGGTCGCCGAGGCGTGCGACGGCGTCGAGGCGATCGAGCAGGCCCGCAGGACGCGCCCGGACGTGTGCCTCGTGGACATCCAGATGCCCCGGCTCGACGGGATCGAGGTCGCCCGGGCCCTGGCCGACGCCCCGCCCCGGGTGGTCATGGTCACCACGTTCGACCTGGACGAGTACGTCCACGGCGCGCTGCGGTGCGGCGCGGCCGGGTTCGTGATGAAGGACGCGGGTCCTGGCCTGCTGGTCGAAGCGGTGCGGGCCGCGTACGCGGGGGACGCCCTCATCTCGCCGTCGATCACCCTGCGGCTGCTGCGCCAGGTCGCCGGCGCCCGCAGAGCCCGCGTGCCCGCGCAGCCCCTGACCGCGCGGGAGGTCGAGATCGTCCGGGCCCTCGCCAGGGGACGCACCAACCGGGAGATCGCCGACGAGCTGGTCATCTCGCTGAGCACCGTCAAGGGATACGTGTCGGGCATCCAGGTCAAGCTCGGCGCGCGCAACCGGACGGAGATCGCGGCGTGGGCGTGGGAGAGCCCCACCATGCGCCCTCAGCTCGGTTGATCGCCCTTGACGTCCAGGTAATACACGTGCAAACCTGCGGAATACGTCTCCATGGAAAACGCTTTCCCGCCCGGCGCCTGACATTCCCCCACATAGGAGCATCATCTTGACAAAACGGAAGTACCGGGCCGCGATTGTCGGAACCGGTGCGATCGCCCATGCGCACGCCCAGGCCGTCCGCGGGTCCGGGCGGGCGGAGCTCGTGGCCGTGGCCGACGTGGACGCCGAGCGGGTGACGGCGTTCGCCGAGAAGTACGACGTGACGAGCACCCACGCGAGCCTGGACGACCTGCTTGGGGAGGAGGAGGTCGACCTCGTCCACCTGTGCACGCCGCCTCAGCTGCACACGCCGCTGGCCATCGCGTGCCTGGAGGCCGGGGTGACAGCGCTGGTGGAGAAGCCGCCGACGCTCTCGCTCGCCGAGTTCGACGCGTTGATCGAGGCGGAGCGTCACACCACGGCGCACGTCGCGACCGTCCTGCAGCACCGCTTCGGGGCGGGCGCGCTCCGGCTGCGCCGCCTGCAGGAGGCCGGCGAGCTGGGCCGCCCGCTGCTGGCCACGTGCGACACCCAGTGGTACCGCGACGACGCGTACTACGCGGTCCCGTGGCGCGGCACGTGGGAGTCGGAGGGCGGCGGGCCGACCATGGGGCACGGCATCCACCAGTTCGACCTGCTGTTCTCGATCCTCGGCCCGTGGCGCGAGGTCACAGCCGTGGCCGCGCGCCAGTCGCGCCCGGTGGACACCGAGGACGTCTCCATGGCGCTGGTGACGTTCGAGAACGGCGCGGTGGCCACGGTCGTGAACTCCGTCGTGTCCCCGAGGCAGACCTCCCGGCTCCGCTTCGACTACGAGCGCGCCACCGTCGAGGTGGAGCACCTGTACGGCTACACCGACGACGACTGGACCGTGACCCCGGCGCCCGGCCAGGACACGGTGTCGGACCTGTGGGCACAGGGGCACAGCACCGTGCCGAGCGGCCACGACGGCTGGCTCGCCGCCGTCTACGACGCGCTCGACCGGGGCGAGGCGCCTCCGGTGACCACCGAGGACGCCCGCCGGACGATGGAGTTCATCGCCGCGCTGTACACCTCCGCCTTCACCGGCGAGCGCGTACGAGCCGGACAGATCACCGCTGACAGCCCGTTCGCCCTGCGCATGGACGGCACAGGCGCTCCTTGGGGGAAGTGAGGAACCCGTGACTCTGCAAGCCACACACCTGCTCGACCGCGAAGTGACCGTCGCGGCGGGCGACGTCGACCTGTTCACCTACGTCTACCGTCCCGACACGCCGGTGCTGGAGTCGCCCAAGCCGTACCTGCACCCGATCCGCACCGTCGGCGGCCGGCTGGTGTCGCTGTTCCGGCCGCACGACCACGTCTGGCACAAGGGCATCGCCTGGTCGCTGCCGCATGTGGGGGAGCACAACTTCTGGGGCGGGCCGACGTACGTGCACGGGAAGTTCTACGTGCAGCTCGAGAACAACGGCAGCGCCACGCACCGCGAGATGACCGCGCTGACGGCGACCGGCGGGCGGGCCGAGATCGCGCACACGCTCGACTGGACCTCGCAGGCCGGCGCCCCGGTCATCGGGGAGCGGCGGTCGCTGTCCGCGCAGGTGCTGGACGAGGCGACGTGGGCGCTGGTGTTCGAGACGGAGATGACGAACGTGTCGGGCGGCACGCTCGCGTTCGGCTCCCCGACCACGAAGGGCCGCGAGAACGCCGGGTACGGCGGCCTCTTCTGGCGCGGCCCCAGGTCGTTCACCAACGGCATCATCCAGTCGCCGGCCGGGGCGGGCGGTGACGAGCTGCGCGGCACGCGCGCCGAGTGGTTCGGCTTCCGCGGCCGGCACGACGAGACCGGCGACCACTCCACGATCGTCGTGGTCGACGCCGCCTCCAACCCGCAGCACCCGCCGCAGTGGTTCGCCAGGAGCGAGGACTTCGCCTGCCTGTGCCCGGCGCCGTTCTTCAGCGAGGAGGTCGAGCTGCCGGACGGGGAGTCGCTGCGGTTCCGGTACGCGGTCGTGATCGCCGACGGCGACCGGGGCGAGGAAGGGACCGAGCTGCTGGCCAAGCAGGGCCGGGCGGCGCTGGCATGACCTTCCCCGGAGGCACCTCGGTCAGCCGCCTGTCGGTCTACTCCGGCAGCCCGTGCGCCGACGGGCTGGAGGGCGGCACGCCGCACGTGCACACGGCCTCCACGGAGGCGTACGTGGTCGTCGGCGGGCACGGCACG
The DNA here is from genome assembly GCF_039535785.1 of Nonomuraea helvata. Classification (NCBI taxonomy): domain Bacteria; kingdom Bacillati; phylum Actinomycetota; class Actinomycetes; order Streptosporangiales; family Streptosporangiaceae; genus Nonomuraea; species Nonomuraea helvata. The sequence continues at coordinate 1,908,316 of NZ_BAAAXV010000001.1, read as the reverse complement.
CTCCAGACGCTCGACGTGAACGGGCTGCGCGAGACGGAGCTGAGCGCGGGGACGACCGTGTGGTTCACGCCCGGCACCATCCACCGCGCGGTCAACCGCGCCGATGATGGGGGCGGCCTGGAGGTGGTGGTCGTGATGTCGAACGCCGGTCTCCCCGAGGCCGGTGACGCGGTCATGACGTTCCCCTCGGAGATCGTCTCCGACCCGGACCGCTACCAAGAGGCCGCCACCCTCCCCACCCAAAGACAGGAGGAGGCCGTGCGGAGGCGGCGGGAGCTGGCCGTCGAGGGGTTCCTTCGACTCGCCGACGCCGCCGCCAAGGGCGACCTGGCCCCGCTCCACCGCTTCTACGACCACGCCATCGCACTCGTCCGCCCCAAGGCGGCGGGATGGCGTGCCATCTGGGAGGAGACCGTCGCCGAGCAGGCCCGCCGCACGGCCGGCATCCTCGACGCCCTGGAGCTCGGCGACGGCACGCACCTGCGCCGGTCCGCCCTGATGGAGAGCCCGGCGCACGACCGGTGGGGCATGTGCGGCCACCTGCGTGCGCACGACGTGGCCAACCCCATCGTCCACACCCGTTGACCTGCACCTCGCCCTGAAGGGACGAGGATTCCCGTGCAGCCTGCGGCGGCAACCCACAGCGCTGGACGCCATAGTGGGCGCGCCTCCGCAGGGAGGCGCGCCGAACACCCCCAGAGCCCGGCGATGCCCACGTTACGCACCCTGTTGACGGCACGGTCACCGGGCGCGTGCCGCTCCCGGCCTGTGTCGTCCTGCGTGAGAGCACCCCGCCCCGCCACGGAAAAGAGCGTGCGGAACGGCCCCGCCACGAAGCATGATCGCGGCATGGGCTATGAGGAGCTGATCCGCGAGGCGCTGACCACGCCGTTCCAGGGCTGGGACTGGGCCGTCTTCCGAGGCCGGATGACCACCGCCGACGACCTGCCGTGGGACTACGAGGAGCTGGTGCGCGAGCGGCTGCCGAAGGCGGCGTCCCTGCTCGACCTCGGCACCGGAGGCGGCGAGCTGCTGTCGTCCCTGGCCCCGCTCCCGCCCCGCACCGCCGCCACCGAGGGGTACGCGCCCAACCTCCCGATAGCCCGGCGCCGCCTGGAGCCGCTGGGCGTCGAGGTGGCCGAGGCGGGCTCCGCGTTTCCCGGCGGTTCGTTCGAGCTGATCGTCAACCGGCACGAGGCGTACGAACCGCGCGAGATCCGCCGCCTCCTCACCCCGGGCGGCACGTATGTCACCCAGCAGGTGGGAGGGCGCGACCTGGAAGAGATCAACCAGGCCCTGGACGCCCCGCCGCACGAGGACCACGGCTGGGACCTCGCGACCGCGGCCGCCGCTCTCACCGAGGCGGGGCTCGACGTCACCTGGTGCCGCGAGTCGAGCCAACCTGTCACGATCGACGACGTGGGCGCGCTCGTCCGCTACCTCCGCGTCGTCTCGTGGCAGATCCCCGGCTTCACCGTCGAGGAGTACGAGGACCGGCTCCGCGCGCTGCACGCGGAGATGGCGGGCGGCCGCCCACTGCGAGCGACCGCCCACCGCTTCGCCCTGATCGCCCAGCACGTCCACGCCTGACATCCGTGATCCCGGCCGGCTTGCCTACGTGATGCGGACGCTCCGCGTTCCGAAAACCCGCACTTGCCGCTCTAGGGTCAATTTCATGACATGTCCTCTTATGTGATGCTGCTATTCGATTTATTCGTAACTTAGGCCCCGCCACTAACTCCCCGCTTTCAAGGCTCTTGCAGTCACCGGTCGCGCGGGGACGTCAATCTTGCATCCGAGGTCAAGAGATGGCCCCCCGCGAGTGGGTTTTTCCCTCCGCACTCCCGCACCCACCAGTGGCAGAGGCCACGGTCGAGATGGAAAGCTGCCCGAAGCCGCCTCAGTCGTCCTGCGAAGGGGGCAGGGGCGGAAACCCCGCAGTGCACTGGAAGGGAGTGCGGCATGACTCAAGACGCCGGCCGCGTCGCGGCCAAGCGGATCAACGACCACGTGGAGATCATCCACGAGGACAACCCGGACCTGGTGCTGGAGGTCCCGCGCCGCGACTGGGTGGCGTTCACCGCAGCGGTCAAGTCGGGCGCGTTCGACCTTGAGGCGCTCCACCGGGAGGCCGAGGAACACGTGGCCTGACCTTCTCCGCTGCACGAAAGGCGCCCGCTTTCAGCGCAGTGGAGCGGGCGCCTCCGCATGACCGGGGAGGCTTAGTAATGTCCGAAAGTTTCGGTGGCTCTCCGAAATATTCTTGACGGCCTTTGAGAGGGACATCTAGAGTCCGAAATCAGTGATCGGTTTGAGCCTTCGAAACTTTCAGAAGGAATGCCATGACATCAGTGAACGCTCCGGGCCTCGCGCCCTGGCGGGACAGCGCACGCACGGTCGGCGAACGCGTGGAGGCACTCCTGGCGGAGATGACGCTGGAGGAGAAGGTCGCGCAGCTCGGGTCCATCTGGCTCCAGGTCGGCGGAGACGGCAACGTGGCGCCCCTGCAGGACCGGTTCAAGGCCGTGGAGACGCTGGACGAGCAGCTGAGCCACGGCCTCGGCCACCTCACCCGCGTCTACGGCACCGCGCCGGTGTCCGTCGCCGAGGGCGCCGCCCGGCTGCGGGAGCTCCAGGAACGGGTGGTGGCCTCCAACCGCCTGGGCATTCCGGCGATCGCCCACGAGGAGTGCTTGACGGGGTTCGCCACGTTCGGGGCGACGGCGTATCCGACGCCGCTGGCGTGGGCGGCGACGTTCGACCCCGATCTGGTCGAGCGGATGGCGGCGGCGATCGGCGCTGACCTGCGGGCGGCGGGGGTGCACCAGGGGCTGTCGCCGGTCGTGGACGTGGTGCGGGACTATCGGTGGGGGCGGGTGGAGGAGTCCCTGGGCGAGGACCCGCACCTGGTGGGCCGGCTGGGTGCGGCCTACGTACGCGGCCTGGAGAGCGCCGGGGTCATCGCCACGTTGAAGCACTTCGCCGGGTACGGGGCCTCCCGCGCGGCCCGCAACCACGCCCCGGTCAGCATCGGGCCCCGCGAACTGGCCGACGTGATCCTGCCGCCGTTCGAGATCGCGCTGCGCGAAGGTGGCGCCCGCTCAGTCATGGTCTCCTACACCGACCTCGACGGTGTGCCCGTCGGGGCCAGCGCGGACCTGCTGCGCCGGCTGCTGCGCGAGGATTGGGGGTTCGAGGGGACGGTGGTGTCCGACTACTGGTCCATCCCGTTCCTGGCCTCCATGCACCAGGTGGCCGAGGACGCCGCGGGGGCCGGCGCCGTCGCGCTGACCGCGGGCGTCGACGTGGATCTGCCCGAGACGATCTCGTACGGCCCCCACCTGGTCGCGAACGTCCGCGCCGGCCGGGTGGCCGAGTCGGCGGTCGACGAGTCCGTACGCCGGATCCTGCGCCAGAAGATCGAGCTCGGACTGCTGGACGGCGGCCCGCTGGTCCCGGAGGGCGCGGACGGCGTCGATCTGGACAGCCCGCGCAACCGCGCGATAGCCGCCGCGATCGCGGAACGTTCTGTCGTGCTCCTGAGCAACCCCGACAACCTGCTGCCCATCGGCCCCGGCACGACCGCCCGGCTGGCGGTCATCGGGCCGTGCGCCGACGACCCGCGTACCATGATGGGCTGCTACGCCTTCCCCAACCACGTGCTCGACCGCTACCCGGAGCACGGCATGGGGCTGAGCGTCGCGTCCATCAGGGAGTGCTTCGGGGCCGAGTTCCCCTACGCCGACGTGCGGTACGAGAAGGGCGTCGACGTGTCGGGCGACGACCGGTCGGGCATCGCCGGGGCCGCCGAGGCCGCGGCCGAGGCGGACCTCGCGCTCGTGTTCGTGGGGGACCGGGCGGGGCTGTTCGGCGGCGGCACGTCCGGCGAGGGGTGCGACGCGCCCCACCTGCGGCTGCCCGGCCTCCAGCCGGAGCTGGTGGAGGCGGTCCTGGCGACCGGCACACCCACCGTCCTGGTCGTCGTCTCCGGCAGGCCGTACGCGCTCGGCGCGTACAAGGACCGGGTCGCCGCCGCGGTCCAGGCGTTCTTTCCCGGCGTGGAGGGCGGGGCCGCTGTGGCCGGCGTCCTGAGCGGCCGGGTGAACCCGTCGGGCCGCCTGCCCGTGCAGATTCCCGAGACGCCCTTCGTCAACCCGTCCACCTACCTGCAGCCGCCGCTCGGCGGGAGGACCGAGGGCATCACGTCGGTCGATCCCACTGCGGCGTACGCGTTCGGGCACGGCCTGTCGTACTCCGCCATCGCGTACGTGGCCCTGACCACGGATCGGGCCGAATGCCCCACCAGCGGCTCGATCGAGGCGCGTGTGACGGTCCGCAACACCGGGTCCAGGGCCGCCGAGGAGGTGGTGCAGCTCTACGCCTCCGACCCGGTCGCGCAGGTCGCCAGGCCCGTGGTCCAGCTCATCGGGTTCGCCAGGGTGGCGCTGGAGCCGGGGGAGGAGCGCGTGGTGGCGTTCGACGTGCCCGCGCACGCATTCTCCTACACCGGGATCGATCTGCGCCGCATCGTCGAGCCGGGCACGATCGTGCTCACCGCCGGGCCGTCGGCGCAGGAGCGGCCGCTGCGCGCGGACATCCGCCTCACCGGCGAGACCGCCGTCCTCGGCGCCCGGCTCTGAGCAGGTGAGCGCTTGCGGCGATCCAGGCCGTCCTGCCGGGCGACTGGCTCTCGCCGCATTAGCTTTCCGCCAATCCCAAGACCAGTTCTGCCGCCTTCATCGCGGCGACGTTCCCCGCCACATCGTGTACGCGCACGATCCGCGCCCCCTGGTACACGCACATCGTGTTGGCGGCGATCGTCCCGATTCGCAGTTCTTCGCTGCCTCGCTCCGCACCCAGGCTTTCCCTGATGAAATGCTTGTTGCTGCACGCCACCAGAGTCGGGTAGCCCATGGCCGTGATCTCGCCGAGCCTCCGACTCAGCGCGTTCGAGTGCTCGGTGTTCTTGTTCAGATCGTGCCCCGGATCGATGATGATTTTCTCCGGCTCGATTCCCGAACCGACCGCATAGTCCACTCGCTGCCGCAGGAAGGCCGCCACCTCGGAGACAACGTCCTCGTAGGTCGGCCTCACTACCTTTTCGCCCGGCCCTCCCAGGCTATGGGTGATGATGACGCTCATTCCCGTTTCGGCAATCAGCCCCGCCATGCCTGGCGAGCGGAGTCCGTGGGTATCGTTGATCACGTCCGCGCCTGCCTTGTAGCTCGCTTCCGCTACCTCTGGCAGATGCGTGTCCACGCTGATCACCGCGTCACTCAGTTCCCGGATGCCGCGAATCACCGGGACCACGCGGTCTATCTCTTCGGCCGGCGACAAAGGCGGCTGGTCGCTCCGGAACGCTCGCCCTCCGACGTCTATCCATTCCGCACCCTCACGTAGAGCCTGCTCCGCTCTACCGACCGCCTGGGTGACCGCCATCGACCTGTTCGGATCCAGACCGCTGTTCGGGGTGCGATTGACAATTCCCATCACCACTATGTGTCGCGCAAAATCGAACTCTCGCCTGCCGATCCTTCGCACCGGCGCTATGAGTTCGGGATAGTACGCTTGCATTACTTTCCGCTCTTTCGGAAGTGTATGATCCATCGCACTATAGTCCGGCCCGTGTATGTAACCATCAGGCCCTGTCGTAGACCATGGCGATCTCGCCCAGTTCGCCGCTCTGCTGGTGGGTGAGGGTCCACTTGGTCGCCGGCAGACCGTCGTCGAACAGTCGCTGCCCGCCCCCGGCGATCTCGGGGAAGATCATCAGGTAGAGCCGGTCGAGCAGGTCTGCCGCCAGGAGCGGTTTGATGATGCTCGCGCTGCTGTTGACGAGAATGTCGCCCTCACCGGTGGCCTTGAGGTCGGCGACGACGTCGGCGGCGGGGGCGTTCACCACGCGGGTGCGTTCCCACGGGGCCTCAGTCAGGGTGGTCGACAAGACCACCTTCTCCGTGTTGACCAGCCAGGTGGCGTATCCGCGATCACGAGGGTCGGCGTTGTCGTCTTCGGCGACCGATGGCCAGTAGCCCATGAATCCTTCGGCGTTGAGTCGGCCGAGCAGCGCCGTCGTCGCGCTCTCCCAGATGCGGTTCATGTGGTTCCGTGCGACCTCGCTGGTCACATAGGGGGCGAACGCGGCGAAATCGCCCGGTCCGCCGGGGCCGTTGTAACGCCCGTCGAGGGTGAGGCTCAGGTTCGCGGTCACCCTGCGTCCGGTCGAGTTGGTCATTCGGTGCTCCTGGTATGAGGGGTGTGGGTTTCCGCGGCGAGGATCGCCGCGAGCTTGTCGAGGCTCTGGCCGAAGCCGATCTCGACGCCTGCGATGAAGTCCGCGGACTCGACCGTGCTGTCGGTGATGCGGAAGTGAACGTCGAGCTCCGTGCCGGTATCGGTGGGCCGGAGGTCCAGGTCGAGGTGGGCGGTGAAGGCGAGGCTGCCGTCGGCGAGCTGAGGGGAGAGCCGGTAGGCCAGGCGTTCACCGGGGCGTACGTCCTCGACGACTCCCAGCGCGCGCCCGGCGATCAGGTCGGAGCCGTCGACATCTTCGGCATCGCGGTATTCATGGAGGATCCGCCCACCCTGCCGTGCCTCGAAGACGAGCTCGGAGACGCGCAGGTCGTCCGGCGTCCACCAGCGGGCGAGCAGCGAGGCCTCGGTCAGGTGGCGCCAGACCTGCTCCGGTCCCGCCGCCAGCGACCGGTGGAACCGGAACGAGCGGCCGTCGGCCCAGCCCGGCTCCCTGGCGGCGAGTCGCTCCGCGTGGAGGCTGAGCCCGTAACGGTCGTAGGTCTCGCGCGGGCCGCCGGCCTGCTCCGCGGTGTCGGCCAGCCGAGTGAGCGCGGCCGCCAGCTCCCGCAGGGGTGCGGCCCGGAGCGCGTAGACGCGGCGCTGGCCGGAGCGCTGGGAGGTGACGACGCCGGCACGCTCGAGCGCCTGCAGGTGCTTGGTCGTCTGCGGCTGGCGCGCCTCGGCGAGCTGGGCGAGAACGCCGACCGGCCGGGGCCGCTCGGCCAGCAGGCCCACGAGCCGCCAGCGGGCCGGGTCGGCCAGGGCGGTGAGGATTGCGTCCATGCCCAGAAGTATTCACTGTGACGAATATTCGTGTCAAGGAATATCTCTCGGCTGATGGACGGTTTCGCGCGCGTCAGGCCGCCCATGACGCGCGCTCTCGGGGCCGTACCTGGTCAGGTGCCCGTGACGATGTCCAGCCGCCAGGCGCTCAGGACCCCGGCCGTGGCGTGCGAGGGAGCGAGGTCGCTCACCAGTAACGTCCACCCGCCGCCCGCCGGCTGGCCCACCAGCGGAGTGACGGCCGACGGCGGCTCGGTCGCGTACTGCAGCAGCTTCGAGGTGTCCAGGGTGGCCTCCCGGTGCGCCAGGACGATGCGCCGGCCGGTCGGCGAGTGGAGCACGATCCGCAGGTCCTCAGGGTGGTTGTGGTCGAGGTCGATGAGGATCTTCAGCGTCCGCACGGTCCCCTCGGCCTCGATCGTGATCGTGTCGGCCACGCCGTGCGGATCGCTGTCGGGGATGCGCAGCGCCGGGCGCGACACCGAGCTGAACGCGGCGCCGTTCACGCCCACCGGCCCCGCCCTGAAGCGGATGGTCTGGCCGGGGTCGCTGATCGCCGACAGGGTCAACCCCGACTCGGCGCCGCTCCACAGCAGGCTGGCGGGCACGGTCGAGTGCGACAGCGCCGTGCCGTCCACCCGGCCGTACAGGTCGCGGCTGTCGCCCGAGTTGAGGTTGTTCTCCAGGTCGAGGTGGCCGTCGGCCTGCAGCAGCGCGATCTGGTAGTGGTGCAGCGGCGTCCCGTCCTGCAGCTCGTTGGAGCCGCGGGTGTCGCAGTGGTACACGGCCAGGCCGCCGGCCGGCGAGTGGAGGTCGAAGCCGAGCTTGGAGCGGTTCTCCACCAGGAAGTACTCCTCGTCCGTCCCGGTCGAGTAGCGGAACACCTTGCGGTAGTCGCCGTGCTCGGCCTGATACACGCCGGCGAGGTTGAGTTCCGTCTTCTCAGGACACCAGCCGGCCAGGTCGCGCAGGTAGGCGCTGACAGGCGCGGGCGTCTTGCCGCCGTCCAGGTGGTTGCCGGCGCTCATCAGGCAGTACAGGCCGAGGCCCGAGCTGGTGAAGTCGTCGCCGTCGCGGCGGCCGTAGTCGTACAGGTCGGGGAAGCGGCACAGCAGGTGCCCGCTCTCGTGGCAGAACGTGCCGATCGTGAGCTGCTCGGGGCCCTCGCCCATGCTCGTCACCAGGTAGAAGTGCGTACGCATGTCGCCGAACTCCAGCTCGACGACGCTGTTGTGCGGCCACAGCACGCTGTCCTTGATGTACTGCGTCTTGCCGGCGTACAGGACGATCAGGGCGTCCACCACGTTCTGGCCGAGCGAGTCGTACCGGGTGAGGTCGACGCCCGAGTCGACGGCCGCCCGCAGCGCCTCCGGCACCAGCACGTCGAAATTGGCGGGGTCGGCGTAGAAGGTGATGTCGTGGCTCATCCTGAACGGGCCCACGACGTCGTTGGTGAAGTCCAGCAGGTCGCTCGACATGGTCTTGTAGTACTCGTTGACCGAGCACGCGTTGCCGTTCTCGCGATAGCCGGGGGCGTTGAGCAGCGCGTCCACCTGCGCCGGCGTGACCGTCGTGGCCTGGTCGGGGAAGTCGACGAGGATCGTCAGGCCGCGCACGGAGCCGACGCTGAGCCTGCGGCCCTCCAGCAGCCCGCCCGTCGGCCCGAAGGTCAGCGCGGAGTCCTCCGCCGCCTCCGCCGAGAGCGTGCCCGGCCTGCGCCGCCGGTGCGCCTCGGCCATGACCGGGCCCGACTCGCGCAGGTGGCGCGGCACGCCGCCGGGCGCGTCGTAGGAGTCGATCCGGACCCCCGTGGACTGGAACCGCCCGTCCTTCAGGTCGGCGTAGCAGTAGGCGCCGGCGGAGGCGTCGTAGACGGTGGTGTAGCCGTCGAGAGTTTCGTAGCGGGCGTAGTGCTCGTCCCCGAACACGACGAGCCGCACCTCCTCGCCCTCCGCCTGGGTGAAGCTCAGCGTCTCTCCGAATATGGCGCTCATCGCGAGCCCTCCGGTGTCCAGTGGGAGATTCCCTCCGATCGTCACTGAGCGCCGGTGGAACCGCCTGAGTACACCCGTACTCAAGCCGTCACGTAATCGGCGATGATCACCGTCGCGTCGTCCTCCGGCTCGGCGGCGGCCATCTCGTCGTACAGCCGGTCCAGACAGGCGCCGGGCGACACGCCGTCGGTGAACAGCTCCTTCATGCGCGCCGCGCCGAGTGCCCTGACCACGCCGTCCGAGACGATGACGACGCGGTCGCCCGGGCGGAGCGGGACGGAGCCGACCTCGGGGTTGAGCGCCGACGGCAGACCGAGCCCGCGCAGCAGCCGGCCCCCCTTCCCGGGCTCGCCGAAGGAGTGCGGCGTCGTGAGCGGCTGCGGCTCCGCGCCCTTCGCGCAGTGCCAGATCGCGCCGTCGCCGACGTGGACGAAGCGCAGGGACGGGCGCTCGCCGGGCTCGAGGACGACCACGTCCAGGGTGCTGACCAGCTCGGGCGTGGAGGCGTTCCGCAGGGCCGCGGTGCGCACGGCACGGTGCGCGAGCTGCGCGCACTCGTCGAGGTCCGCCTGGTACTGCGGCCTCGCGGCGACCACCGCGCCCAGAGCCAGGGCCGCGGCCGTGCAGGCCGGCTCGCCGTTCGTGCCGTGGGCCACCGCGACCAGGCGCTCCTGGATGACGTACGCGTCCGCCGGCCGCCCGCGCCAGCCAGCGTACGTGCCGCCGGCCGTCACCAGCCGCGGCCGCGTCACCGGCATGCCGGACGGCCAGTTCCCCTGCCGGCCGCGGGCCGTCATCACCGACAGGCAGCCGACCAGGATCGAGATCACCAGAAAGGTCATGAGGTCCCCTCTCGTCGCATCGTTCGCGACCCGCAGCCAGTACACGCTCTTGTGGAGGAGACGCGACTGACGGCTGATCGGCCGTCGTAGCGGATGACGGCCGATCAGCCGTCATGCCACCAGGTGGCCCGGTGAGCGACGGTGCGAGAAGAGCCGGACCGAGGAAAACGACCATGCGCCCCCTGTCTCCACCAGCCTCCACAAAATGGCTGTATTCACAGCGTGCTCACTCATACCGGATGCGTTATCGTAAAGCCCGTCTTGTGCTCTCATCACGAGCAGGCGGCCCATGTCTCACTCCGGTTCCACGCGATACGACTCGGCGGCCAGGCACATGGAGCGGACGATCGCCCGCACCTGCGCCGGGGCGCGGGGCGTGGTGGGCCTCGTGGCGGTCGTGGCCGCGCTCCTCGGCGCCGTTCCGCCGGTGTCCGCCGCGTGGCTGGCGCCCGCGCTGGCGATCGACCTCGTGTGGACCGGGCTGTTCCTGCGCGTGGCCCGGCGCAGGGCACGGACTCCCGCCTGGCTGGTGGCTGGTGACGCGGCCATCACGGTCGCGCTCTGCCTCACGCAGCGCCATCTCGTCGCGGGCGCGGCGCTCGACGGAGGATCGAGCTGGATCGCGGGGCTGGTCACGATGACCATCGTCGTCTCGGGGGTCACGTGGCGGCCCTGGGCGGCGGTGCCCGTCGGGCTGCTCGTGGCGGCGGCGTACCTGGCCGGGCTGCGGCTGGCCGCCCCGTACCAGGATGTGACCGGGACGCTGCTGATCCACCTCGTGCAGATCCTCGCGATCGCGGTGCTGATGACGCTGCTGCGCCGCTCCGCCGCCTCGGCGGACGCGTTCCTGCGGGACAGCGCCCGCGCCGAGATCGCCCTCATCGTCGAACGGCTGCGGCGCGAGGACGAGCTGCGCCAGGTCGGCAGCGTTCACGAGACGTCGCTGCACACGCTGACGATGGTCGGGCTGGGCACGTACGAGCGGCACTCGCCCACACTGCGCCGGCAGGCGGTGGCTGATCTGGCGGCGCTGGAGCAGCTGCGCGACAGACCGCGCGCCCGCTCCGCGCCCATCGCCTTGGACGCCCTGCTCGACGAGGTGGCGGGACGGGCGACGGGACTGGCCGTACGCAGGCGGCTGACGCCGGAGACGGTGCCGGGGGAGGTCGCCGAGCGCTTCGCCCGCGCGGTCACCGAGGCGCTGGCCAACGTGGCGCTGCACGCCGGGGTGCGCGAGGCCGAGCTGGTCTCCAGCAGTCGCGACGGGGAGATCCGGGTGGAGGTCGCGGACGAGGGCGGCGGCTTCGACCTCGCGCGGGTGCCGCCGGACCGGTTCGGCGTACGCGGGTCGATCCTCGACACGATGCGTTCGCTGCCGAACGCCGGCGCCGACATCCGCTCCGGCGACGAAGGCACCCGGGTGAGCCTGTGGTGGCGGCCGTGATCGACGACATCGAGGAGGTCGCCCAGCGGTACGCCCGCTACACCGCGCTCGGCGCCGTGGTGATCGCCGTGGCCTGGCACCTCGGCTACGACCTCACCGTCACCATCACGGGCTGGTCCTCCTTCCGCTGGCCGGCACTGGCCGCGGCGGCGTGGATCGGTTACGCGGCGATCGGGGTGATCGCCGCGCGGGCGCTGGCGAAAACGTTCGGCGGCCCGGCCAGGGTGGGCCCGCCGGCCGCCGCCGTGCTGGCCGTGGACGTCGCGGTGATCGTGGCCGGCCGCCCCGAGGACCTGCTCGGCCCGGCCGACTGGGGCTGGGGCTCGGTGGGCTGGCTCGGCGTCATGCTCCTGTGGAACCGGCCCCGGTGGCGGGTCGAGCTGATCGCGTTCCTCTCCGCCAACGCCGGCATCATGCTGACCGCCATGATCGTTACGGGCACGGTCGACCGGATCTCCATCGCCAGGTACCTCATGGTCATCGTCGGGAGCGCCACGCTCCAGCTCGGGTACGCGGCGGGCTGCCACACGCTCCGGGTCAGGGCCGAGGACGCCGCGCTGCTGGCCCGCCGGCTGGCCGCCGACGACGCCTGGCGGGAGTCCGCCCACCGCATCCACTCCGACCGGCTCCGCCGCTACGCCGCGATCCGTGAAGTGGCGGAGTCGCTGCTCGATCAGCTCGCCGACGGGGCCGACCCGGGGGATCCCCGCGTACGCGAGGACTGCACGGCCGGGGCCATGCGGCTGCGCAGGCTCATCACGGAACGGGAGGACGTACCCGACGAGCTGGTGTCCGTGCTGCGCGAGCGCATCGACGCGGCGGAGCGGCGCCAGGTGCTGGTGACGGCGCCGCCGTTCGGGCAGCGGATGCCGGTGCTGCCGGAGGGCGTACGGGAGGACCTGCTCAGGGCGCCCGTCCGGGCGCTGGACGGCGCGCGGTCGCGGGCCCGGGTGACCGTGTCGGCGATGTCGACCATGGTGAGCGTGGCCGTCGTGGCAGACAATGACGACCTGCCCGTCAGCGCCGTCCCGGTACGCGAGCCGAGCGGGGTCGTCGTCACCTACCAGCGGCAGGACGGCGACGTGTGGGTGAACAGCATCTGGCAGGGCCCATGAGGGGTGGGGCGGGGAGCGCGCCGACCGGAGGGGGGCCGGCGCGCCAACCCGTAACAGATGCGCTCGAACAAGCGACGGATCTGGGGACGGGCTGGATCGGCTAGGGGACGGAGCGGATGGGACGCAAGACGGAGCCGGAGGCGGACCGGAACGGGCACGGGAGCGAGGCGCCGGGGGAGGAGACGGCGGGGCAGGATTCGGCGGGCCGGGTGACGGTCGTCCTGGTGGAGGACCATCAGGTGGTGGTGGACGGCGTCAGGTCGTGGCTGGGCGGGCCGGGCCCGGTCGAGCTGGTCGCCCAGGGACCGACGATCGAGTCGGTCCGCGGCGTGCCGGCCGACGTGCTCCTGCTGGACCTCAACCTCAACGGCACCATGGTCGTCGACCGCGTCGCCGAGCTGTGCGCGGGCGGCCAGCGGGTCATCGTCTTCTCCGAGCACGAGGAGCCGGAGACGGTACGCGCGGTGCTGGACGCGGGCGCCTCGGCCTTCATCGGCAAGGGACGGGCCACGCGGGAGTCCTGCCTGGAGACCATCCTGGAGGTGGCGGCCGACCGGCCGAGCGTCACCCTGCCCATGGCCCAGGCGATCGCCACGGACGAGGGCCCGCACCGGCCGCAGCTGTCGGACAAGGAGCGTGCGGCCCTGCTGTTCTGGTTCCAGTCGATGTCGAAGGCGTCGGTGGCGGCCAGGATGGGCATCAAGGAGCGCACCGTACGCCAGTACATCGACCGGGCGAGGGTCAAGTACGCCGCCGCGGGCCGCCCCGCGCCGACCAAGGAGAAGCTGCTCATCTGCGCCATCCAGGACGGGCTGGTCCAGCCGGACGAGGTGACGGTCTACACGTCGCGGGCCGCCCGCGCCTCCGATTCCTTCCGCTCTGGGCGATGAGGTGCTGCGGCCTCCGGCGAAGAAGGGCATGGTGAGAGCAGTCGGCTGAGAGGTGGTGGCACGCGATGGCGGTCGCGGAGTTCGTGGGGCCGGGGGAGTGGCTGGGCGCGGAGCTCCGCGACAGCGACGCCTGGCGGGTCCCGCTGACGGAGGCGCACAGGCGAGAGGTGCTCGCCGCCTGCGACTCGGAGGAGAGCTTCCCCTTGCCGACGCTCGCCCCGACCCTCCACCGGGTCCGCGACGAGCTCATGCACGGCCGGGGCTTCGTGCTGGTCCAAGGGGTGCCCGTGGAGCAGATGACCGAGCGGCAGTGCGAGAGGGCCGCGCTCGGCCTCGCCCGCCATGTCGGCGCCGTCGTCCCGCAGGGTCCCGGCGCGCGGCCGCTCATGCACGTCCGCGACACGGGGGCCGACCCGTCACGCGCGAAGAGCTACCAGCACAGCGGCCGTCTCGGCTTCCACAGCGACCCGACGGACGTGGTGGCCCTCCTCTGCGTGCGCCCGGCGAAATCCGGCGGCCTCAGCGCGATCGTCAGCTCGGTGGCGGTGCACAACGAGCTCGTCCGCACCCGTCCCGACCTGGCGGAGCTCCTCTACCAGCCGTGGTGGCACGACCGCCGCACCGGCGACGGCCCGGACAGCTTCTACGCCAAGCCGATCTGCACGGTGGATGACGACGGAAGGGTGTCGGTCGCGTACGGCCCCGACTACCTGCGCTCGGCCCAGCGCGGCGCCACCGTGCCGCCGTTCACTCCGGCCCAGGAGGAGACCATGGCCCTCCTCGACGAGCTGACCAATGACACCCGCTTCGCTCTGACCATGGATCTGCGGGCGGGCGACATGCAGTTCCTCAACAACCACGTCGCCCTGCACAGCCGCACCGCCTACGAGGACTACCGGGAGCCGCACCGCCGCCGCCATCTTCTCCGGCTCTGGCTCACCACGACCTGAGGAGGGGGTCAGCGTCGTGGACGGTCGAGTTCGGCAGGGTCGAAGCTGACCGGGAAAGGCACCGTCAGGTTTGCGACGGCACCTGCCTTGTAGGCGGTCGGCGGGTCATAGCTGTCGCCGTTGAGCTCGTAGACGTAGAGAGTGGGCCCTTCGTCCAGCTCGATTCGCCAGTAGATCGGGATGCCCGCCGCCGAATACGCCGTGGCTTTGAGGACCTTGTCAATCATCTTGGTGCTCGGACTGACCACCTCCACCGCGAGGGTGATCTCTTCTGGTGAGAACATGAGCTGAGCGGTGTCTGCAGGCACGACGACAAGATCGGGGATGTAGTAGTCCTTGTCAGTGACTCGCAGATTGACGGTTGACAGGGGCTCCAGCTCAGACGGCGCCGCATGGTCGAGGATGCACTGTAGCCGGTAGATGGCGCGCTGGTGGGGGGATGCGGGGGAAGGGCTCACCAGTAGGCTCCCGTTGAAGAGCTCGTAGCGGGTCCCGTCATCCGGGAGCTTGAGCAGGTCATCGACTGTGCACGGCGGCGCAGGAAGAACGATCTTGCGCGTCGTGGTCGGTTCCATCGTCGCCAATGCGGTCACCCACCAAGTATCGGGAACCTTGCCCTCGCTCACATGCTACTTGCCCAAATTTTCTTACCCTAAGTTTCCGAACGAACACCGTCCGACATTGGGTGGTGGTGAAAGTTTCACCGATTTGAGTGCCTAAGGGAAAGCCCTTTCCGCTGCTCATCCACGACATCGACCCGCCACCCAGCACCAGCGTGACACATTGACATGATCCGTCATTTGTGCGGACTCGCACCGTCAGATACCGTCGCCCCGCGGAGCGCTCCCCACCACCGGAACCCTCGACCGGAACACGGAGATCGCACTAATGCCCAAAGGACCCCACCCCTGGGCGCGGCGCGCCCTGGCTCTGCTGCTCTCCACAGCGATGATCTTCGCCATCCCCCTGGCCGGCTCGGCGTCGGCGCACGGCTCGGTCGTCGACCCCGCCTCCCGCAACTACGGATGCTGGCTGCGCTGGGGCAACGACTTCCAGAACCCCGCCATGCAGCAGCAGGACCCCATGTGCTGGCAGGCCTGGCAGGACAACACCAACGCCATGTGGAACTGGAACGGCCTCTATCGCAACGGGGTCGGCGGCAACCATGAGGCGGTCATCCCCAACGGCCAGCTGTGCAGCGCCGGCCTGACCGAAGGCGGCCGCTACCGCTCCATGGACAAGCCGGGACCGTGGACGATGGCGAACCTCGGCAGCACGTTCAACATCCGCCTGAACGACCAGGCCAGGCACGGCGCGGACTACATCAGGGTCTACATCACCCGCCAGGGCTACAACGCCCTCACCACGCCCCTGGGCTGGAACAACCTGGAACTGGTCCGCACGACCCCCAAGTACGCGCCCAGTGACGTGTACATGATCAACAACATCAGCAAGGGCTCGCGCACCGGCCGTCACGTGATCTACACGATCTGGCAGGCCTCCCACATGGACCAGTCGTTCTACTTCTGCAGCGACGTCAACTTCGGCTGAGCCGCTACGGGCGGGGGCGGGTCGAGGCGCGGATGTTGAGCTCTATCGGGTGTACGCGCTCGGTGCCCATCGGCGCGGCCCCGGACAGCAGCTCGAACAGCAGCTCCGCGCAGCTCGCCCCGCTTCCTTCGGGCGCAGGTCGATCGCGGTGATCGGCGGGTCCGACTGGCGGGTGGCGGCGTTGTCCACGCAGGAGGCGAGCAGCACGTTCGCCCCGGCCTCCCGCAGCAGCGGCGCCACCTCGGCGGCCGCCCCGGCGGGAGCGCACACCAGGGCGTCCAGATGCCCGTCATCCTGGACGGCGCCACCCTGGTCGGCCACATGGCCCGCGCCAACCCCCACTGGCGCTCCTTCGAGTCCTCGCCCGACGTGCTCGTCGTCTTCTCGGGACCCCACGGGTACGTCTCACCCACCGTGTACGGCACCGACCCGGCCGTGCCGACGTGGGACTACGCGGCCGTGCATGTGACGGGCCGGGCCGAACTGCTCGACGACGCGCTCGACGTGGTGGAGCGGACCGTCGCCGCCCTGGAGTCGGCGCGATCGCCCGCGTGGGAGCCGTCCCCGGCGTCCAGGGAGAGGTTCGCCGCACTGTTGCCGGGGGTAGTGGCTTTTAGAGTGCATGTGCATACCGAGAAGAGCATGTTCAAGCTGAGCCAGGACACCGACGCCGAACGGTACACGCGCGTCCGCGCCTCGTTCGCCGCCGAGAACCCCCGGCTCGCCGACCTGATGGATGGTTCATGACCTTTCCCACCTTCACGTCGTCAGAAATCGATCCCCGAGCCCGTGGCAAGGAGCTCGGCACGCACCGCCGCAAGGCGATCATCGCCAACCTCGCCGGCTACTCGGACCTGTTCACCGTCGCCGGCGCCACCCCGGGGCAGGTCCGCGCGTGGGGCGAGCAGGCCCTCGAGCGCACCGCGGACTGGGCGCCGCATCTGGCTGAGGAGATCGCCGGGATCGCGGCCGGCGCGGGCCTGCGGCCCTGGCAGGTCGCCGTCGTCAACGCGCGCACCGAGATCCTGGCCGCCATCGACGCGACCGGCGAGGGGGAGTGCTCCACCTCCGTCGTGCTGCCGGGCGAGGGCCTGCCGCCGCGCACGGTGCAGACCTGGGACTGGCACGACCACCTGCGCGACGCGCCCATGCTCTGGGAGCTGGAGCCGCGCCCCGGGCATGTCGTGCGCACCTTCACCGAGGCCGGGGCGCTCGCCAAGATCGGCGTGAACACGGCCGGGCTCGGCATCCACTTCAACATCCTGCGCCACGACTCCGACACCGCCGACCTCGGGGTGCCCGTGCACCTGATCGCCCGCCGGATCCTGGACGACGCGACCACCGTCGAGGAGGCCGCCGACATCGCGCGCTCCGCCACGGTGTCGGCCTCGACCGTCATCACGGCGGTGACCTCGTCGGACGCGGGCTCGATCGAGATCTCCCCGGCCGGCGTGGCCGTCATCCGGCCGGAGCCGGACGGCGTGCTGCAGCACTGCAACCACTTCCTCGACCCCGACCTGGCGGCACGCGAGCGGCACGCCACCGACCGGCCCAGCACGTACGCCAGGCTCCAGCACCTGCAAGCCAGCACCGAGAGCCTGAAGAGCGACGACCACACCACGCGCGCGCTGGCCATGCTCAGCCACGGCCCCGACGACGCCCCCGTCTGCGCCCACCCCGACCAGACGCAGCCGATCAATCAGCGCTGGGAGACCGTCGCGACGATCGCGCTGGACCTGCCCGCCGCGCGGCTGCGGGTGCACCAGGGCGGGCCGTGCCAGGTCACCGAGGCGACCTGGCAGACATTCTGAGCTAGTGGAACGCGCCGATCCCGGTGAGGGCCTTGCCCAGCACCAGGGAGTGGATCTCGGACGTGCCCTCGTAGGTCAGCACCGACTCGAGGTTCACGGCGTGTCTGATCACCGGATACTCCAGGGTGATGCCGCTCGCGCCGAGCAGCGTGCGGCACTTCCTGGCGATCTCCAGGGCCTCGCGCACGTTGTTCAGCTTGCCGGCGCTGATCTGCTCGGGGGTGATCGTCCCCGCCTCCTTGAGCCGGCCGAGGTGCACGGCGAGCAAGAGGCCCTTGCCCAGCTCCAGCGCCATGTCGGCGAGCTTCTCCTGGGTGAGCTGGTACGACGCCAGCGGCCTGGCGAACACCTCGCGGTCGCCCGCGTACGCGATCGCCGTCTCCAGGCAGTCGAGCGCCGCCCCCATCGCCCCGAACACGATCCCGAACCGCGCCTCGTTCAGGCAGCCGAGCGGCCCGGACAGGCCCCTGGCGCCCGGCAGCACGGCCTCGTCCGGCAGGCGCACGCCGTCGAGCACCAGCTCGCTCGTCACGCTCGCGCGCAGCGACACCTTGTGCTTGACGTCGTTGACGGTGAACCCGGGCGTGCCCGCCGGGACCAGGAAGCCCCTGACACCCTCGTCCGTACGCGCCCAGACCACCGCCACGTCCGAGACCGAGCCGTTGGTGATCCACATCTTGGTGCCGTTCAGCACCCAGTCGCCGCCCTCGCGCTTGGCCGTGGTCCGCATGCCCGCCGGGTCCGAGCCGAAGTCCGGCTCGGTCAGGCCGAAGCAGCCGATGCGCTCGCCGGCCGCCATCGCGGGCAGCCACTCCTGCTTCTGCTCCTCGCTGCCGTACTTCCAGATGGCGTACATCGCGAGGGACCCCTGCACCGACACCAGGCTGCGCAGCCCGGAGTCCGCCGCCTCCAGCTCCAGGCAGGCCAGCCCGTACGAGACCGCGCCCATGCTGGCGCAGCCGTACCCGTCGAGGTGCATGCCGAGCACGCCGACCGAGCCGAGCGTGCGGGCCAGCTCGCGGGCCGGCAGCTCCCCGGCCTCGAACCAGGCGGCGACGTGCGGGCGGATCTCCCGGTCGCACACGCGCCTGACCGTGTTCCTGATCTCCCGCTCCTCCTCGGTCAGCAGCGTGTCGAGGGCGAACAGCGCGGTCGGGGTGACCATCCAGGCTCCTTCGTATTTTGGATCCAATATTGAAAATCCAATATGACATAGTTAGGCTGCGTTGACCATGGACGTTCTGAATCTCATCGGTGACCGCTGGGTCGAGGGAGCGGGCGAGGAGTTCGCCGACACCAACCCGGCCCGGCCCGGCGAAGTGGTCGCGAGAGGGCGGTTCGCCTCCGCCGCCGAGGTGGAACGGGCGGTCGCCGCAGCCCGTTCGGCGGCGCCCGAGTGGGCGGCGACGCCGCACCACGCCCGCGCGGCCGTGCTCGTCGCCGCGGCGGACCTCGTCGACGCCTCGGCCGACGAGTGGGGCGCCGAGCTGGCCCGTGAGGAGGGCAAGACGCTGCCGGAGGCAGTCGCCGAGGTGCGGGGCGCGGCCCGGATCCTGCGCTACTACGCGGGCGAGGCCGACAGGGAGAGCGGCGAGATCTTCGCCTCCCCGCGGCCCGGCGAGAACGTCCTCGTGGTCCGCAGGCCCATCGGCGTGGCCGGGCTGATCACGCCGTTCACCTTCCCGATCGTCATCCCCGCCTGGAAGATCGCCCCGGCCCTCAGCTACGGCAACACCGTCGTATGGAAGCCGTCCTCGCTGGTGCCGCTGCTGGCGTACCGGCTGGCGCAGGCGCTGACGTCGGCCGGACTGCCCGACGGAGTGCTCAACCTCGTGTACGGCGAGACCGAGGTCGGCTCGGCCATCGTGGACCATCCCGGCGTGGACGCGATCTCGTTCACCGGCTCCACCGCGGTCGGGCGGGCCGTGATCGCGCGCTGCGGCGAGCCCGGCAAGCCCGTGCAGACGGAGATGGGCGGCAAGAACGCCTCCGTGGTGCTCGCCGACGCCGACCTCGACCACGCCGCCGAGCAGGTCTGCCTCGGCGCGTTCCGCTCGACCGGCCAGAAGTGCACGGCCACCTCGCGCCTCATCGTGGCCTCCCAGGTGGCGGACGAGCTGCTGGAACGGGTGGCCGACCGGGCCGCCCGCCCCGTGGTCGGCGACCCGCTGGAGCCCGGCGTCGAGATGGGCCCCCTGGTCAGCTCCGCCGCCCGCGACCGGGTGACCGCGGGGGTCGCGCAGGCCGTGGAGGAAGGGGCCAAGCCGCTGGCCGGCGCCGCCTCGCTGGAGGGGGAGGGCTGGTTCGTGCCGCCGACCGTGCTCGACCTGCCGGGGATCGGGCTGGACTTCTGGCACACCGAGCTGTTCGGGCCCGTGGTGGGAGCGATGCGGGCCTCGGGGACCGAGGAGGCGCTGGAGCTGGCCAACCTGAGCGACCACGGCCTGTCGGCCGCCCTGTTCACCCGCGACCTCGGGGTGGCGCTGCGGGCGGTCGAGCGGCTGGACGTCGGCGTGCTGCACATCAACTCGGAGTCGGTCGGGACCTTCCCCTACGTGCCGTTCGGCGGGACCAAGCAGAGCGGCTTCGAGCCCAAGGAGCAGGGACGGGCGGCCCGCGAGTTCTACACCCGCACGATGACCGTCTACATGGGGACGCCGGCGTGACGAGGGCGCTCTCCGGGCTGCTGGTGGCCGACTTCAGCCGGGTGCTGGCGGGGCCGTACGCGACGATGCTCCTCGCCGACCTGGGAGCCGAGGTGGTCAAGGTCGAGCGGCCGGGCGCCGGGGACGACACCCGCGCCTGGGGGCCGCCCTACGCGGCCGGCGGCGAGGCGACGTACTACCTAGGTGTCAACCGCAACAAGCGCTCGATCGCGCTCGACCTGCGGGCGGACGCGGAGGTGGCGCGGGCCCTGGCCGCCCGGGCGGACGTGCTCGTCGAGAACTTCCGGCCCGGCACGATGGAGCGGCTCGGGCTCGGCTACGCCTCGCTGCGCAAGCTCAACCCCGGGCTGGTGTACTGCTCGATCACCGGGTTCGGCTCAGGACCGGGTGCCGGGCTGCCGGGGTACGACCTGATCGCGCAGGCCGTCGGCGGGCTGATGAGCGTCACCGGGGAGCCGGACGGGCCGGGGACGAAGGCGGGCGTGGCGCTGGTGGACGTGATCACCGGCCTGCACGCCGGGCTGGGCATCCTGGCCGCGCTCCGCCACCGCGACCGCACCGGCGAGGGGCAGCGCATCGAGGTCTCGCTGCTGTCCTCCCTCCTCTCGGCGCTCACCAACCACGCCTCGGCCTACGCCGCCGCCGGGGTGGTGCCCCGGGCGATGGGCAACCGGCATCCGAGCATCGTCCCGTACGAGGTCTTCGAGGCCGCCGACCGCCCGCTGGTGATCGCGGCCGGGAACGACCGCCAGTTCCGGGCCCTCTGCGAGGCGCTGAACCGCGCGGACCTCGCCGACGACTCCCGCTACGCCACCAACGCGGGCCGGGTCGCCGCCAGGGACGACCTCGTCGCGGAGATCGACGCGGCCCTGGCCGCGCGCACGGCCGACGAGTGGTTCGAGACGCTCACCGCCGCCGGGGTCCCCTGCGGCCCGATCAACGACCTGGCCGCCGCCTTCGCCCTGGCCGAGGAGCTCGGACTGGAGCCCTCCGTACAGGTGGACGGCGTCGGGCAGGTCGCGAACCCCCTGCGGCTCAGCGCCACCCCGCCCTCCTACCGCCGCCCGCCGCCCGGGCTCGGACAGGACGACGCATGGGTTCGTGAGATATTGGGGCCGTGAGTCCGGACGAGGCACGCAGGCCGCCGACGGCCCAGCAGTTCGTGCTGGCCGAGCTGCGCCGCGCCATCACCACCGGCCGCCTCCGGCCGGGCAGCCCCATCCGGCAGGACGCGCTGGCCGAGGAGCTGCAGGTCAGCCGCGTGCCCCTGCGCGAGGCGCTGAAGACGCTCGAAGGCGAGGGCCTGGTCACCTACAAGGCGCACAAGGGCTACTGCGTGGCCGTGCTCTCGCTCGACGACCTGCGCGAGGTCTACCGCATCCGCGAGCTCCTGGAGGAGGAGGCCGTCCGCCACGCCGTCGCCCGGCTCACGGACGACGACCTCGACCGGCTGGAGTCGGCCCAGGAGGAGGTCGAGCGGGCCGCCGCGGCGGGCGACGTGCCGGCCATGGCGGCGGCCAACCGGCTGTTCCACATGACGCTGTTCGACCTCGCGGGCCTGCCGCGGCTGGCCCGCCTGATCAGGACCCTCTGGGACACGACGGACGCCTACCGCTCGATGTACTACGGCGACGCGGGCAACCGGGAGCGGGTCGTCAAGGAGCACCGCACCACGCTCGACGCCCTCCGCCGCCGTGCCGCCGACGAGGCCGTGGCGACGCTCAACGTCCATCGCGATCACGCGGTCGCCGAGCTGGAGTCGCTTCTCCCCTCATGAGGGGGCGCAGTGGTCGCGACAGCCGCCGAACCGGTCGGCGTCGGGCTTGACGAACGCCGTCCCCGGGAGGCCGGGGAGAACCGTGCTCATCGAGGACTTCCAGATGGGGCCGGGGAGCGACAGACCGTACACCTGGTCGTAGTGGAGGCCACCGATGGTGACGTCGGTCAGGCGGTGCTGGTGCTGGGGGCGCCGGGGATCGCCGACGGCGACGGCGGAGGCCAGGTCGGGGGTGTAACCGGCGTACCAGGCGGTGGTGAAGGAGTCGGCGTTGCCTTCTATGGCCGCCACGTTCGGGCCGAGGGGGGTCCCGCCCAGCGTCTCCCTCAGCACGCCGTTCACCGCGTCGGCGACCGGCGCCTCCAGCACGTCCTGGCACTGCGCGGGGAAGGAACGGACGAACGCCCCGTCGCGCACCTCCGTGACCGCCCTGGGCTCGCAGTGCCTGCCCCGGGCGGCGAGGGTCGCGTACGTGTCGGTGACCGAGACCGGGTCCACCTCGTTGACGCCCATCGAGAACGTCTCGTACTCCTGCAGCGGCATCCCGTCGCCCCGCTTGAGCCCGAGGCGCTGGGCCGCCTGCACGCTCTCGCACAGGCCGACCTTCTCCGTCAGCTTCATGAAGAACGTGTTCTCGACGGCCCGGGTGCCGGAGCGCAGCGTGGTGAACTCGCTGTGGCGCTGCCTCGCGTTGGTGATGGTGAACGCCGGATCGCCGACCGCCTCGCCTTTGCAGTTCTTGAACGCCGCGTAGTTCGGTGCCCGGTACCCGCCGGCGTAGGGGAAGCCGTCGTCGTAGCGCATGCCGCCTTCCAGCGCCGCGGTCAGCGTGTACGTCATCGCCGTGCTGCCCTGCTGGAAGGCGAGCACGTCGTCGGGGGCCTTGCTGGTGGCCATGGCCCTGATCTCACCGGTGCCAGGGACGATCATGACCTGGGCGGCGATCGGCTGGTCGTCGCGGCTGACCAACTGGTCGATGGCCTGCTGGGCGGCCTGCTGCATGCGCGGGTCGACCGCCGTCTTGATGGTCAGGCCGCCGCGGGCGAGCAGCTGCTCGCCGAGCTCGCTCTTCACCCGCATGCACAGGTACGGATATCGGCTGGCGCCGCAGTCGCCGGTGAGCTCCTCCATGACGGCGCCCTGCGCGTCCGTCAGCACGTTGGGCCGGGTCGCCGTGGCGGCGACCGCCAGACGTTCACGCGGTGGCACGCCCTCGTCGCCGTCCCGCAGCAGCAGGAAGCCGGCGGCCAGCAGCGCGCTCGCCCCGAGGACGCTCACACCGACGTGTAATCGCTTCATGCGGTCCCCTCGGAGAGCGGCGGATGGGCCGGCCTCATTATGACCCGTTCTCCCGGCGGGCGATCCGCTCGGCCAGCCCGGCCACGGCGGCCACGACGTCGGGGCCGGTCAGCATGGCCAGGTCGTTGTGGTCCGCCCCGGCTACCTCGACGGTCGTGACGTGGCCGGCCGCCGCCTGGGCGACCGCTCTGCTGAGCCGCGGGGGCACGATGGCGTCGCGCGTGCCGTACACGACCACGACCGGCGCCCGGATCCGCGCGACGTTCTCCGCGACCGGGAAGCGGTCCCGCAGCAGCGGCCTGACCGGCAGGAACGGGTAGTTGGCCGCTCCGGCGGCGGCCAGGTCGGTGAACGGTGAGCGCAGCACGAGGCCGTCGGCCGGGCGCTCCAGCGCCAGCCTCGTGACCACGCCCGCGCCCAAGCTCTCGCCGAAGTAGATGACGCGGGAGCCGCTGATGAGCTCGCGGGCGGCCAGGGCGTCGCGGTGGAGGCCTTCCTCCGTCGGCGCCCCCGGGTTGCCGCCGTAGCCGCGGTAGTCCATCAGGAGCACCGCGAGCCCGTGCTCCGACAGGGCGCGGGCCAGCGGGGCACGGTCCCGCCTGTTGCCCGCGTTGCCGCCGGCGATCAGGACGGTGACGTCACGGGTGCCGGGCACGTACCAGGCGGCGAGCCGGAGGCCGTCGGAGGTCGTGAACGAGACGTCGCGCGCGCCCGGGACGACCTCCCCGGCGGGCGGGGGCGGGGTGCTGTCGGGCAGGTAGATGAGCCGCCGCTGGCACATCCACAGGAGGGCGAGCAGCAGGACCAGCACCGTGGCGACCACGAGAGCGGCGCGCGTCAGCGTCGTCACCCTGCCACTATGCCCGCTCCTCCGCGCCGTCTCTCTCCCAAGGGACCCCGGCCGAAGTACGGGCCGTACAGCGGCGTGGGGTCCCTCGGGGGGTCAGGCCGAGACGACCAGGCCCGCCTGGACGACGTGGCGGATGTGGGTGGGGTCGGCGAGGACGTCGATGTCGGCCAGCGGGTCGCCGTCGAGCACCAGCAGGTCGGCGTGCGCGCCCACGGCCAGCGTGCCGAGCTCGCCCGCCATCCCCACCAGCTCCGCCGCCCCGACGGTGGCGGCCCGCAGCACGTCGATCGGTTGCTGCACCTCGCGCCGCAGCCGGAACTCGTGGTTCTGGTGCCGGTGCATGCCGCCGAGCAGGTCCGTCCCGTACGCCAGCCGCACCCCGCCCCGGGCGGCGCGCTCCAGCGCGGCCAGGCCCGCCTCGAGCACCTCGTCCACCTTGCGCCAGCTCCGCTCGGGCAGCCCGAAGTCGCGTCCTTCCTGCTTGAGCGCCCAGTACGTCACCAGCGTCGGCACCAGGAACGCGTCGTGCCGCAGGAAGAGCTCGACGCTCGCGTCGTCGATCAGGTTCCCGTGTTCGACGGAGCGCACGCCCGCCTCGAGCGCCCGGTTGACGGCCCTGGCGGTGTAGGCGTGGGCGGCGACGTACCGGTTGGCGGCCTCGGCCTCCTCGACCACCGCGCGCAGCTCGTCCATGGAGTACTGGGTCGAGTCGATGCGGTCGGTCGGGGAGGCCACGCCGCCGGAGGCCATGACCTTGATGTGGTGCGCGCCCTTGCGCAGCTCGTCGCGGGCCGCGGCGCGGACCGCGTCGACGCCGTCGGCCACGCGGCCGACGCCCGCGCAGCACGGGTGGTCGTCGCGCAGGTGCTCGCCGCGGCCGCGGAAGTCGGCGTGGCCGCCCGTCTGGCTCAGCCCCTTGCCGCAGAACAGCAGGCGCGGGCCCCGGATCAGCCCCTCCGCCTGGGCGTCGGCCAGCCCGAAGTCGGCGCCGGACGCGTCGCGGACCGTGGTGAAGCCGCGGTCGAGCATGTCGCTCATGATCCGGGCGCTGTGGGCGGTCACGTACGAGGGGGACATGGCGCCGAGCGAGCCGAGGTTCGCGGTGGAGGCGGTGACGTGCACGTGCGCGTCGATCAGCCCGGGCACCACGTGGGCGCCGGCGACGTCGATCACCCGTGTGCCGTCCGGAGCGCTCAGCCGGGGCCCCGCCTCGACGACGCGGCCGTCCTCGCAGCGCAGGTCGCCTTCGGCGTACTCGCCGCTCGCCACGTCGAGGACCAGGGCGTCACGCAGCAGCAGGCCGCTCACGCGTCACCTCCACGCAGCGCGGGTACGGCGAGCGGGGCCAGCGTCCGGGCCGCCGCCACCGACTCCTCGTCATAGCTTCCCTCGGCGTCGAGGATGTTCAGCACGCCGAGCACCTCCCCTTGATGAACCACCGGAATGTTGATGATCGACCCGCAGCCCATGCTCTCGATCAGCTCGTGGTCGGCGAAGATCTCCCGCACGGCGGCCCGGTCCTTGCCGAAGTACGGCTCGCGCCCCTCGATGCACCGCGCCAGCCAGCCCTGGGCGACCTCCACGGTCTTCTCCCCGCCGACCGGATACTGCTCAGGATGGCTGCTGTGGATCCGCCGGAGCGCGCGCCGCTCCGGCACCCAGGCCAGGACGGTGAACAGCCGCACTCCCACCTCCTGCCGCACCTTCTCCTCGAGCTCGGTCAGTACGGTCATCGGGTCGCCTCCTTGGCGGGTTCCGTCAGCTCCTCCAGTGATCGCCCGGCCGTGGCCAGGCCGAACACGACCACGCACACCACCCCGGCCGCGAGCACCGCGGTCGTCAGGCCGAACACGCCGCCGAAGCCGAGCTTCGCCGCCGACAGCCCGATGATCGTCGGAGCCAGGATGCTGCCGACCCGCCCGAACGCGCTCGACAGGCCGGTGCCGGTGGCGCGGATCCAGGTGGGGAAGACCTCGGGGGTGTAGGAGTAGACGCCCGCGTACGTGCCGTTCAGGAAGAACGACAGCACCGCGCCCGCGAGCGTGATCGTGGGGGGGCGTGTCCATCTGCGACAGCCAGAACGCGCTGACCGCCGAGCCGGCCAGGTAGATCGCGATGATGTTCTTGCGGTCGAGCCGCTCCGACAGCCAGGCGGCCGAGAAGTAGCCGGGCACCTGCGCCAGGTAGATGATGATCGAGAACTCGAAGCTCTTGGTCACCGTGATGCCGCGCTGCACGAGCAGGGTGGGGATCCACGAGAAGAACCCGTAGTACGAGAACGTGATCACGAACCAGACCAGCCACGTGACCGCCGTGCGCCTGGCCATGACCGGGCTCCACAGGAAGCGGAGCGCGCTGAGCAGGTTGACCTTGGTCGTGCCGGTGGAGGGCGCGACCGCGGACTCGGGCACCGGCGGGAGCGGTCGGCCGGTGGCCCGCTCGACGCGGCGTTCGAGGTCGGCGACCACCGCCTCGGCCTCGTCCACGCGGCCGTTCTGCAGGAGGTAGCGCGGCGACTCGGGCAGCGAGCGGCGCCACCACAGCAGCATCACGATCGGCAGCGCGGTGACCACCTGCGCGATCCGCCAGCCGTCGTCCATCGTCGGCACCACGAACCGCCCGATCAGCGCGGCCGCCACGAACCCGAACGAGAAGAACCCGGCCAGCGCGCCGATGAACCAGCCGCGCCGCTTGGCCGGGACGAACTCGGACAGGAACGGCGCGATGATCGCGCTCTCCGCGCCCGCGCCCGCCCCGGCGAGGACTCTGGCCGCCAGGAACACCTCGTAGTTCGGGGCGAACGCGGCGACCACGGAGAAGACGGCGTAGAAGGCGAGCGCATACATCATCACCTTCTTGCGGCCGATGCGGTCGCCCAGCAGGCCCGCGATGGTCGCGCCGAAGAGGAAGCCGAACGGGGTGGCCGATCCGATGAAGCCGAGCTGGCCGTCGGACAGGCCCCAGGCGGCCTTCGCGCTCGGGAGCAGGAACGCGACCACGGCCGAGTCCATGCCGTCGAAGGTGTAGCCGAGGCCGCCGATGAGGAGGAGTAGGTAGTGGGGACGGCTCAGCGGGAGCCGGTCCAGACGGGCCAACAAGGTCATCGAACAACACCTTTCCCCAGGTCGTGGCCCTTCAAGTCAATTGCGAAGCAACATATAGTGCGAAATGGACGAAATGCAATGGTCTTTGCAAGTTGGTGGCGTCATGACCGCGTAGCATGTTCCGCCGGGACGCTTGGAGAGGGACACGTGACAGAGCACGCCAGGGACGGCTTCGAGGGCTGGCTGCGCGCCCGCGTGCCCGCGCGTGGCCTGCGCGGCAAGGCGGCCGCCGTGCTCGAGGTGCTGCTCTCGCAGCCGCGCCGGGCCTCGTTCGGGTCGGCCGGGGAGCTGGCGCAGCTCGCGGGGGTGAACGTGGCGACGGTGACGCGCACGGCCCAGGCGCTCGGGTTCGCGGGGTGGCCGGCGCTCCAGCAGGAGCTGCGCGCCCGGTACCTGTCCTCGCTGAGCGCCGGCCAGGTCGCCGCCGAGCACCGGGGCAGCGGCTCGCCCAGCTCCCGTTCGCTCCGCCGCGACCTGGACAGCCTGGCGCTGCTCAACCGGCGCCTGGACGAAGGGGCGCTGGTGGCGATCGCCGAGGCCGTCGCCGCGGCCCGCCGTACGGTGATCGTCGCCGACGGCAGCTACGCGGCCGTCGGGCTCGCTCTCGCGCACAACGCCCGCCTGGCGGGCTATCCCGTCACGGCCGTGACCAACGGCGACGCGGAGCTGGCCAACACGGTGGCCGCCATCGGGGCAGGGGACGTGATGGTGGCGATCAGCTTCTGGCGGCTGTACGAGAGCACGGTCCTGGCCGCCAACCTGGCCCGTTCGCGCGGGGCGCGGGTGTTCGCCCTGACGGACGCGGCCAGCCCCGCGCTGGCCGACGCGGCGGAGGAGGTGGTGATCGTGCCGGCGGAGGGTGAGGCGTTCTTCCCGTCGCTGACGGCCGGCATGGCGGTGGCCCAGGCTTTGGTCACCCAGCTCGCCGCGGTGGACCCGGCCCGCACGGGGGCCTCTATCGAGGCGGCGGAGTCCATGTGGACGCGCTTCGGCCTCCTGCACCGCCGCCCGGCCGCTCCCCAGGCGTGAGTGGTCATTCGCGCCGCAGCGCCCCCCGGGCCGGGGGCGAGGGCTGATTGACGATCATGTTGGCGAACTGCGCGCCGACGAGCTCGTAGTCCAGCTCGTCGTCCCCGCTCAGCGTCAGCTTCACGTCCGCCAGCACCGAGCAGGAGCCCACGTTGTACGTCGTCGACAGCCGCAGCACCACCGGGCCGCCGCCGGACTCCAGGTAGAGCAGCCCCCTGCACTGGCCGCCGTTCGTGGTGAACTGGCCCACCATCGCCGTCAGCGAGCCCGACGTGATGGTCAGCGTGGTGTTGTACGAGCCCCAGCCGGGGACCATCCAGTCGATCCGGCCGCTCCAGGTGCCCTGGTAGTCCTCCGGCACGGAGACCGATTCGTCCGGCGAACTCCCGACGACCGGCTCGGCCGTCTCGGACCTGCCGGACGTCGAAGGGGCGGCCATCGTGGTGGTCCCGGGTGCCGGGCTGGGGGTGGGCTTCTCGTCGGATTTGTTCGCTATGAGCACGACCGGGATCAGCGCGGTGACGATCGCGGCGCAGGCGCCGATGATCGCGACGATGATCTGGACCCGGTGGTCCTTCTTCGGCTCAACAGGAGGGGATGTCACGTTCCAAACCGCCCGTCTGGAAGTCCGCGCCAATCACCGAGAACATCCACTCATGCCGCCTTCGCGTTACTCTGACCGATGAATTTCGGTGGGCATGCGGATCTATATGAGATGAATGGCACTGGGGCACTGGGTCAGGAGGACGGATGAGCACGATGGCGATGATCAGGTACGAGACGCGGCCGGAGGTGGCCGACGACAACCAGCGGATTGTCGAGCAGGTCTTCGCCGAGCTGAACGCCGAGGACCCCGGCGGGCTGCGCTACATGTCGCTCCGGCTGGCCGACGGGGTGACCTTCGTCCATGTGGTGATCAGCGACGGTGACCTTTCGCCGCTGACGAAGTTGAGCGCGTTCACCGAGTTCCAGCGCGGGCTCGGCGAACGGGTGGTCGGCGCTCCGGTGCGGGTGGAGGCGACGCTGGTCGGGTCGTACGGGATGGGCGGCTGAAAGGCCGGCGCGGGGCGGCGAGGAGGTCGCTCCGCGCCGGCCGGGGCTAGAGCCAGCTGGCCCGGACGCTGGAGCTGTCCGGCGCGTCGCTCGGCGGGGTGGCGAGGGCGCCGGAGCGGACGCCGTCGAGCAGGCGGCTGACGGCGTCGACGATCTCAGGGGCGCGCTCGCGCAGACCCGCCACGTCGGCCGGGCTGATCTCGTCGTGGCCCACCCCGGCCTCGTCGAGCACGCCCTCGAGGTCGGCCAGCCGCTCCGCCAGCCACTTCAGCGGCTCGCCGGAGAGCTGCTCGTCGAACACCCGCCGGCCCGGCTCCCACCCCCGCAGCGCGGGGTGATGGTGGGTGCGGTCGAAGCTCCCCGGCGTGCCGGTGACCGACTCCAGCAGGTCCACCCGCCAGAGGGGCCGGTCCACGGTGATGGGCCGCGCCGAGTAGATCGATCCCTGCAGCTCGCCCGGCTCAAGCCTGCGCAGCTCCAGGCGCACACCGCGCTCGGCTCCCTCCTGGCCCGCGGTCGGGTTCGGGTCGACGAAGTAGATGTCGCTCACAGCCACGCCGATGCGCTCGAAACCGAAGAGGTAGAGCACGGGGAACCACTTCCTTTGCGTTGCAGGGTCGGAGGGGTCGTGGTCAACGTACCCACCTCGGGCCCGCGCCGACCGCGCTGTCAGCGGCCGGCTCCGAGCTCGGGGGAGCCGACGCCCGGCCCCACCCGCGGGACCTGCCCGGACGTCCCCCGTCCCAGCAGCAGCGTGCCCAGCCAGATGAACGCCATGCCCAGGGCGGCCAGGGCCGACTCCCTGCCGGTCTGGTACATCCCGACGGCCAGCACCACCATGCCGAGGGTCGTCACGCCCGCGCTCACGACCGTGACCCGCTGCAGCGCGGCCAGGATGACCGCCAGCGCGACCAGGGCGCCGAAGAACACCTGCGCCTCGATGCCGTACACGATCGCCTCGAACCCGGCCCCCGGCTCGCCGCCGAACCCCGCGTACAGGCCCATCACCAGCCGCACGACGGCGGCGGCCAGGCCCAGCAGCGCGACGCCCGTCGCCGCCTCCAGCGCCACCCGGCGCCCGCCCGCCACCGGACCGGCCATGCCGCGCAGCCCCAGCGTCATGACGCCGAACATGAGGAACCCCGCCAGGCACGCCACGTGCGCGGCCGTCCACCAGAGGCCGCCCGCGATGTCGGCGCCCGAGGGACGCATGAGGAGCCAGCCGCCGAGCAGCGCGGCGGGCGCGGCGGTGAAGGAGATCTGGGTGAGGCGGTTCATGGCGACCACGATGCCCTCTCGCCAGGGAGGCGCTCATCGGTGATCGCCCCTGACTTTCCCCTGATCCGCCCCCGTCAGGTCAGGTGGCGGTCGCGCGCTGGCAGCGCTCGGCGTGCCAGCGGGCAGGGTGGTCAGGGCTGATCCAGACGTATACCGTTAAAACGTTTTGCCTCGGAGGGGCGAGCGGTACCGGCTGCCGGTCCGGCGCCACTCGTGGTCGATGACGTTGAGGTGCTCTGAGAGGAATTGATCGCATGACGGAACCGACCAAGTTCGACTTCTGCCCGTGGCTGTTCTGGGACCATGCGACCGACGAGGACCGCCTCGCCCAGGAGCGCCACTTGGAGGCGCTGCGGGCCAGGACCGCCGTCGATGTGGCGGGCAAGGTGTTCGTCTCACCGCTGGCGGCCGTGTACGCCGACAGCCTGCGCATGGGCGACCACTGCTACATCGCCGCCCACGCGTACGTCACCCACGACATCGTCATGGGCGACGACTGCACGATCAACCCGTATGCCGTGGTGCGGGGGGACGTCGTGCTGGGGAACGCGGTGCGGGTGGGCGCGCACACGTCCTTGCTCGGCTTCAACCACGGGACCGCGCCGGACCGGCCGGTCTTCCGCCAGGCGACCACGTCGAAGGGCATCCGGATCGGCGACGACGTGTGGATCGGCTCGAACGTGGTCGTACTCGACGGGGTGACGATCGGCGAGCACGCCATCGTCGGGGCGGGCGCGGTCGTCACCAAGGACGTGCCCGCCTGGGCCATGGTCGCGGGCAACCCGGCCCGCCGCATCCGCGACCGCCGCACCCCGCGCTCCGCCCCGAGCGCCGGTCAGGACCTGGAACGGCTGCTCGCCGACTTCGCCACCCGCGCCAAGGCGCAGGCGGAGGCGGTGCTCGGCCGGTGCTGGACGGGGGAGCGGTACGTGGACCGCCCGGACGCCCCGCCGACCGTGCGGGCCTGGTGCGACGCGGTCGAGATCGCCGACCTGCTCCTGGACGGGGCGCCGCCGACCCCGGCGCGGGAGGAGATCGTCGCGTTCCTCCGCGACCGTCAGGACCCGGCCACGGGCCTGATCCCGGAGATCGGCGTCCCTGGCTCCCCGGAGATCGGCGGGACCGACTCGCTGAAGGGCTCGCTGGAGCTTGACGGAGCCGCCGCCTATCACGTGCTCTGCGTCGGCTACGCCCTCGACCTGCTCGGCACCCGATTCCGCCACCCGGTCCACGCCGTCGCGAACCTCGGCTCGCAGGACCTGATCGCCACCCTCGACTCCCTCGACTGGAGCCGCAACGCCTGGTCGGCGGGCTCGTGGGTGGACGCGTTCGGAACGGGCCTGCACCGCAACCTCGCCGACTTCGGCGTACGGGGCGAGCTCGAGACCCTGTACGGGTGGCTGCTGACCCGCTGCAGCCAGGCCCACGGGATGTGGGGCGAGCCGGATCCCGACGCGGGCTGGCTGCAGGTGGTCAACGGCTTCTACCGCTTGACGCGGGGGACGTTCGCGCAGTTCGGCGTGCCGTTGCCGTACCCCGAGCGGGCCGTCGACACCGTGCTCGCCCAGACCGCCGACCCGCGATACTTCGGCCCGGACACCGGCAACGCCTGCAACGTGCTCGACGTCATCCACCCCCTGTGGCTGCTGGGCAGACAGACCCGGCACCGGCGCGAGGAGGGGGAGGCGTGGGCGCGGCAGCACCTCGTACGGGCGGTGGGCGGCTGGCACGACGGCGCGGGCTTCAGCTTCGCCCTGAGCCGGGGGAGCGGCACGACCCGCACGCCGGGGCTGCAGGGCACGGAGATGTGGCTGGCCATCATCTGGCTGCTGGCCGACTACCTCGGCGTCTCGGCCGCTCTCGGCTACCGCCCGCGCGGCATCCACCGCCCGGAACCGGCCGCACCGCCGCCGGCCCCTGCGAACCGGAGCACGGGGGCCCGGCCGATCTCACGTTCGTGCCCTACTGCGCCTGGGCCAACCGAGGCACCGGCCCGATGACGGTCTGGGCACCCATGCATCGCTGACATATGATCTCCGGGCGCGCGGCCTGACCGTCGCCGCGCGCCCGGCCTGATCCCCCCACGCATGGAGGCCCCCGCTCCGTGAGGACGCTGCTGGTCGAACGCATCCGCCTGTTACAGTTGTCGCTCCAAGATCGGAAAGCCGTCGCCGGCCTGGTGCTCGTGCACGCCGGAGGGGCGCTGGCGCCGGCCGCCGCCGCCCTGTCCACCGGATGGCTGGTGGCCGCGCTCACCGGCTCCGCGAGCGGCCGGGAGCCCGCCACCGCGATCGTGTGGCCGCTCGTCGCGATGGCGGCCCTGCTGGCGGTCACCGAGGTGCTCGAGGCGCTCGGCGGCGCGCTGGAGCAGTTCGTGGCCGGGCGCGTGGACGCCCTCGCGACCCGGTCGCGCACTGGAGCCTGGAGGGGATAATTCAGCCATGCGCGTCATCTTCGACACCGATATCGGCAGCGACGTCGACGACGCGCTCGCGCTCGCCGTCCTGCTCGGCTCTCCGGAGGTCGAGCTGATCGGCTGCACGACCGTCTACGGTGACACGCTGCTGCGGGCGCGCCTGGCCAAGCGCCTGGCAGGCCTGGCAGGCCGATCACCGGCCGTCGTGCCCGGAGCCGTCAGGACCCTGGCCGACCGGCCCGTCTGGTGGGCGGGGCACGAAGGCGCGCTCTTCACCGACCTGGACAGCGAGCGGGTGGACGACGGGGACGCGGCGGCGTACCTGGTCGACGAGGTGACTCGCGCGCCCGGTCAGGTGGACGTGGTGGCGGTCGGGCCGCTCACCAACATCGCCAACGCCGTCACGGCCTCCCCGTCCTTCGCCCGGGACGTACGGCACCTCTGGATCATGGGGGGCCGCTTCGACGGCCCCGAGCCCGAGCACAACCTGAAGAGCGACCCGGAGGCGGCGGCCATCGTGTTCGGCTCGGGAGCGCCGATCACGGTCACGGGGCTGGAGATCACCACCACGGTCCGGATGGACGCCGCGGACGTGGCCGCCATCGCGGCCGCCGGGGCGCTGGGGGAGGCACTGAAGGCGGAGGTCGAGCAGTGGTGGCGGTCGCGGAACGCGGAGTGGAACTGCCCGCACGACCCGATCGCGGTGCTGACCATGCTGGTGCCGGAGCTGTTCGCGTTCGGCCCCGAAGGACAGGTGATCATCGGGGCGGACGGGTCGAGCACGTTCGAGGAGGCGACAGGCCGGACGCGCGTCACCACGTCGGCTCGCACCGAGCCGGTGGCCCGGGAGATCGTCCGCCGCATCGTGAACGCCGCCGCGTAGCTCGACCTACGGCAAAATCTGTCTCACGTACAAGGCAAGTGTCGCCCACGATTCGGTAGGGGATCCTGCTGTACATATGTTGGTGATATCGGCTCATAGTGACCTACTTGCGGGAGCCGATGCGAGGCATCGATGACCACTGGCACATCGCGCACACAGACGTACGCCGGCGGGCTGCCCGCTGAGGTGACCAGCTTCATCGGGCGTCGGCACGAGATAGCGGCAGTCAAACGCCTGCTGGCCGACGCCCGCATGGTGACCCTGACCGGGCCGGGCGGCGTCGGCAAGACCCGGCTGGCCCTGCGCGTCGCCGCCGACCTGCGCCGGGCGTTCCCCGACGGGGTCTGGCTGGTCGAACTCGCCGAACTGGACAACCCGGCGCTGCTGCCGCAGACCCTGATCGCCGAGCTGAGGATCCAGAACCACTCCGCCCGGCCGCCCATGCAGGTGCTCACCGAGCACCTGCGCGAGCAGCGCACGCTGGTCGTCCTGGACAACTGCGAGCACGTGCTCGACGAGTCCGCCACGGTGGCCCAGACGCTGCTGTGCTCTGCCCCTGACCTGCGGATCCTGGCCACCAGCCGACAGTCGCTGGGCATCACCAGCGAGCAGATGTTCACCGTGCCGACGCTGCCGCTGCCAAGCTGCGAATTCCCGCACGACACGTCGTCCTCCATCCCTGACGCGGTGCGGCTCTTCGCCGAGCGGGCCGCGGCCGTCAGCCCCGGTTTCACCGTCACGGACGAGAACCTGGACGTCATCGAGCGGATCTGCCGCCGCCTGGACGGCCTGCCGCTCGGCATCGAGCTCGCCGCCGTACGACTGCGCGCGCTCTCGGTCCATCAGCTGCTCGAGCGGCTGGACGACCTCTTCCGCCTGCTCCGGGCGGGATCGAACACCATCGTGGCCCGCCACCGGACGCTCCGCGCCCTGATCGACTGGAGCCACGGGCTCTGCACCGAGCAGGAGCGCCTGCTGTGGGCCCGTCTCTCGGTGTTCACCGGCAGTCTGGACCTGGAGGCGGCCGAAGCGGTCTGCGCCGGGGACGGCATCGCCCGTGATGAGATCGTCGACCTGGTGATCGGGCTGGTGGAGAAGTCCGTCCTGCTCAGGGAGGACCATCCGTACGGGGTGCGGTACCGGCTGCTGGACACGATCCGGCAGTACGGGCGCGAGCAGCTCGTCGCCTCAGGGCAGGAGGAGGAGCTGAAACACCGGTACCGCGACTACTACCGGCGGCTCTCGCACGAGGCGCAGGCGCAGCTGTTCGGCCCGGCGCAGGTCAAGCTGCTGTCCCGGCTGCGCGTCGAGCATCCGAACCTGCGCACCGCGCTGGAGTACTGCCATGCCGAGCACACCGGGCTCTGCATCGACATGGCGAGCGACCTGCTCTACCACTGGATCACCAGCAGCCATCTGGGCGAGGGACGCACCTGGCTCGAGCAGGGACTCGCGGACACCGCCGGCGGGTCCGAGGTCAGGGCCCGGGCGTTCTGGGCGTGCGGCTGGCTCGCCATCATCCAGGGCGATCGGGCCTCGGCCATCGGGCTGCTGGCCCAGAGCAAAGATCTCGGCGAGCGGCTCGGACTGGAACCGGTGCTCGGCTATGTCACGCTCTACTCCGGAATGGTCGCCATGCACGAGGGGGACACCGCGTCGGCCATCCGATCCTTCGAGGAGGCGGTGACCCATCATCGCGCCGGTGGCGACCCCGCGGGCGAGGTCCAGGCGCTGACCTGGCTCTCCCTCGCGCGCTCGTTCCTCGGCGACTCCGTACGCGCCGTCGCCGCCGCCGAGGAGGGCATCGCCGTCTGCGACGCTCATGGTGAGAGCTGGCACAGGGCGTACACGGCGACGGCGCTCGGCATCGAGCTCTGGCGCCAGGGCGACACGCGGCGCGCGACCGCCCTGGCGCAGGAGAGCCTGCGCGTCTTCCACGCGCTGGACGACTCGGTCGGGGTCGGGCTCACCGTCGAGGTGCTGGCCTGGATCGCCGCCTCACAAGGTGAGTACGCGCGGGCCGGCGAGCTGCTGGGCATCCTGCGCAACATCTGGGAGGCGATCGGCGCGCCCCTGCTGGGGTTCGGCCACCTCACCCGGTACCACGACGAATGCGCGGACCGTACCCGCCGCCTCCTGGGCGACCAGGCCTTCCAGAGGGCCGTCAAGCGGGGGGCCAGGTGCTCTTCCGGCGAGGCGCTCGCGTACGCCCTGATGGAGGAGGCGCCCGCCCGCACCCGGGACGGTGAGGCGGGCCGGTCCTCGCCGCTGACCCCGCGGGAGATGGAGATCGCCCGGCTCATCGCACGGGGGATGCGGAACAAGGAGATCGCGGCGGCGCTGGTGATCGCTCAGCGCACCGTCGAAGGCCACGCCGAACACATCCTGCGCAAACTGGGCTTCACCTCCAGGACCCAGATCGTCGGCTGGGTGGCGGAGCAGGCCCGCCTCGCCGGCGAGGGGCCTCCCGGAGGCGAGTGAACATGCCCGTCCAGGACACGATCCGGAACGTCCCGGCGGCCGGTTTGCGGCAGACCGACGCTCCAGCCTTCATCGGACGACGGCACGAGATCTCCGAGGTCAGGCGGATGCTGGCCAAGACCCGCCTGCTGACCCTGACCGGCGCAGGCGGGGTCGGCAAGACCAGTCTGGCACGACGTGTCTGCGAGATCCTGCCGCACAGGTACCGGGACGGGGTCCGGCTGGTGGAGCTGACCGCCATCGAGGACGAGGACCTGCTGGTCCCGGCCGTGGCCGCCGCGCTGGGAATCCGTGACACCACACCGGACCTCGTGGGCCTGCTGACCGAGCATCTGGCGGACAAACAGCTGCTGCTGGTGCTGGACAACTGCGAACATCTGCTCGGCGCGTGCGCCCGGCTGGTGCACCGGTTCCTGCGCGACACCTCGCGGCTGCAGATCCTGGCCACCAGCCGCCAGTCGCTCGGGGTGTACGGCGAGCGGGTGCTGCCGGTGCCGTCACTGTCGATCCCGCAGCCCGGTGACAGCACCCGCGACATCGCCCGGCGTGACGCCGTGCGCCTCTTCGCGGAGCGAGCGGCGACGATCCGGCCGGGCTTCCTCGTCGACGCGGGCAATTCCCGGGCGGTCGCCCGGCTGACCCGGCGCCTGGACGGGATTCCGCTGGCCATCGAGCTGGCGGCGGTACGGCTGCGTACGACATCGGTGCAGGACCTCGTGAACGAGCTCGACAAGCACCTGGAGGTGCCGGCCGAGGTCGCACCCGGCACGGTGGCACGCCACCAGACCCTGCGGGCGACCATGGACTGGACCTTCGGGCTCTGCTCGCCCGGCGAGCGGCTGCTGTGGGAGCGGCTGGCGATGTTCCCGGGAGGCGTGGACCTGGAGACCGCCGAAGCCGTCTGCCCCGGGCAGGGGCTGGACCGCGACGACGTGCTGGATCTGATGGGCGGCCTGGTGGACAAGTCCATCCTGTCCGGGGCCGAGCAGTACGGCACCGGAGTCCGCTACCGCATGCTGGAGACCATCCGCGCGTACGGCCGCGAACGACTGCCCGCCGCGGACGAGGAGGCGCTCCGCGAGCGCTACATCGATCACTATCGCCGGCTGGCGGAACGACTGCGCGTGGACCGGGTGGATCCCGGCCAGACCGACAACGTCCAGGCGCTGAAGCCGGAACTCCCCAACGTGCGGGTCGCTCTGGACCTCTGCTTCCACCTGCCCGGCGACGCCCCTGTCGGCCTGGAGATCGCCTCCACGCTGTGGGCCAACTGGCTCGTCGCCGGTGCTCCCAGCGAGGGCCGGTACTGGCTGGGACGCGGCCTCGCGCTCGTCCCCGGATCGGGCGTCGTCAGGGCCATGGGCCTGTGGGCCAAGGGGCTGCTCGGCCACTACCAGGGCGATCCGGCCGCGGCCGACGACGCGCGGGAGTGCGCGGCGCTCGCGTGGCGGCTGATGGACGAGACGGCGCTCGCGTTCGCCGTCCAGCTCTCCGGTGTCGCGGCACTGTGCGCGGGCGACGCCGAAGGCGGGCTCGCGCTGCTGGAGGATGCCATCACCCGCCACTGGGCGAGAGGGGACGTCCACGCCGTAGGGGTCACCCTGTACCTCGCCGCCCTCTTCGCCGCCTCCATGAGCCCGGACCGGGCCGCCGCGTACGGCGAGAAGCTTGTGGCACTGTGCGAGGATCGCCACGCGCCGCTCTTCCGCGCGTACGCGCTGTACGCGGTCGGCATGGCCCGCTGGGAGCAGGGCGACTGGCGGCAGACCGAGGCCAGGATGCGGGAGGTCGCCGCCTTCTGGAGCGCCGCCGACGACCGGTGGGGCCTGCCCCAGTGCCTGGAGGTGCTGGCCTGGACGGCCGGGGCGCGCGGCCGGCACGAGCGGGCCGCCCGGCTGCTGGGCGCCGCCCACCTGTTGTGGGAGGCGGTCGCCGCCTCGCCGATGCGGCTGCAGTACCAGGCGAGGTCACACCAGGAGTGCGCCGAGCGGGCCCGTCACGCGCTGGGGGCCCGGGCGTACACGGCGGCCTTCCGGGACGGCACGCGGCTCGCGCTCTCCCGGGCGGTCGCCTACGCGCTGGAAGAGCCATGACGAGCGCCGCCGGCCACCGCCGTGCTCGGTCAAGGGTGTCCGAGCACAGGCTCGGGAGTGACTGGGTGAATCCTCAGGAGTAGAGGCGGTCGGGCGTCACCAGCAGGACTTCGCTGTTTTCCGTCGCGAGCAGGTCCGCTGTGAAACCGGCGGCGCTGTAGCAGGCCAGGCGGGTCGAACGCGTGTCGTAGCCGCGGCCCGCAAGAAGGTCGCGGACGCGCCGGAGCCGCTCGACATGCCCCTCGCACATGATGTCTCCCCACTTGACCTCACCCAGGGAGAGCACCTTGCGCGGCCCGCCGTCGGGCTTGGACAGGACGACCACGTCGATCTCGTGACTGGTGCGGCGTTCGGGATCGTTGACGACGCCGTGGCCGACCTCTGCGGGAACGTCGCCGAACACCTCTGCCTCCGCGAAGTCCGCGGCCCACGTGCGGCAGATCTCTTCGAAGTGCGGTCCCACCACCCCGCTCAGGAACCGATCACGGCTGCGCTTCCATACCTGGTCGGCTCGCCTGCGTTCGAGCTCCCGCCAGGCCGGTCGCATCACCGAGTGGTAGAAGGTGATCAGCGGTTCTGTGATCCGGTAGTGCGGGCGGGCGGCGCGCAACATGTCGGGGGATTTGGCCAACAGCCCCGCATCCTCCAGCACGGCGAGCGGGTGACTGATCTCCGTGGCCTTTCGGCCGATGTAATTGGCGATGCCGCCGCGTGAGGCGTTCCCCTCTGCCACCGCCGCCAAAACGGAGTGATACAGGGCGGGATCGCGCAGATCCGGCTCTTCTGCGAGGAGGTAGCGCGCCTCACGGAAGAGAGGGCGAGCGGGATTCAGCACCGCGCGCTTGACCCAGGCGTCGAAGTCGGCGAGTGACTGCGGGACGTCATCGCGAGTGTATTCGCGGCGGTAGGCAGGAGTTCCGCCCACCACGGCGTGCGTCAGCAAGGCGAGCCGGGGGTCACTGATCTGCCAGAATTCCGCCGCGAGCCGATAGTCCAGCGTGGGAACGACCAGCTCCAAACCCGCCCTGCCACGCAACGGTGCGTTCCCGGCCAGCAGCCCGCCCATGAAGGTAAGGGCGGAGCCGCACAGGATCAGGCGAATCGGTGACCCTCCCTTGCGTCGCCGCAGATCCAGAGCCGCCTGGAGGATGGACGGCAGTTCAGGCGAGACCTTCACCAGGTAGGGGAACTCGTCGATCACTACGGGGAAGGGCGACGAGGTCTCCAGATCCAGAATCGCGTCGATGACCGCGCGCCAGGAGGTGAAGTGGAGCGGGGCAGGGCTACCGAGCCGGGCAGCCAGCAGCTCGCCGATCAGATGGAAGTGCTCGGCGGGAACCGCCTCGGTACCTTCGATGTAGATGCCCCCGGCCGCATCGCAGATGGAGCCAAGGAGCAGGGTCTTTCCTTGGCGTCGCCTCCCCGAGACTACGCCGAGCGTCGGATACGGTGAATCATCGTTGATGAAGTCGACCAGTTCGGCCCATTCCGCATCGCGGTCGAAGATCTCTGAAGGCTTGGCGATGAGCACTCCTATAATGTAGGAGTATACTTGCTATAAGTCTAGTTCAACATTAGCGGCGCCCTCCAAGGGGGTGCGGGGCCGGACGGTCAGCCCGATGTTGCTGATCTCGTTGTGGCCGGTGCTCATCAGCTCGATGCCGGCCGCGTCGCCGGGGACGAGCGCCTCGCTCG
This sequence comes from Nonomuraea helvata, assembly GCF_039535785.1. Classification (NCBI taxonomy): domain Bacteria; kingdom Bacillati; phylum Actinomycetota; class Actinomycetes; order Streptosporangiales; family Streptosporangiaceae; genus Nonomuraea; species Nonomuraea helvata. The sequence continues at coordinate 1,868,018 of NZ_BAAAXV010000001.1, read as the reverse complement.
CCGCCAGCCTCGACCGCTCCAGCCTGGACGCGTTCGACATCCTGCTCATCCATGACCCCGACGACCACTGGGAGGAGGCTGTGCGGCACGCGTACCCGGCGCTCGAGCGGCTGCGCGAGCGGGGCGGGGTGCGGGCGTGCTGGTGGCGGGGGTGTTCAACGGCGGCATCCTGGCCGACCCCGGCCCGGCGCGTACTACGACTACGCCCCCGCGCCCGAGCCGGTGCTGAAGCGGGCGCGCGGGCTGGCCGACCGCTGCGCCGCGTACGACGTGCCGCTCGCGGCGGCCGCGCTGCAGTTCCCGCTGCGCCACCCGGCGGTGACCGGCGTCGTGGTCGGCGCCCGCAGTCCCGAGGAGATGGCCGAGGACCTCGACCTGGCCGCCCTCCCGATCCCTGACGACCTCTGGATCGAGTTGGATGGACCTATGACCCGCATTGACGCCCACCACCACGTCTGGGACCTCGCCGCCCGCCCGCACGGCTGGCTCGACGCCGAGCCGATGGCGCCCGTCCGCCGCACGTTCACCCTCGACGACCTCGCCGGGCCCGCGGCGGCGGCCGGGGTCACGGCGACCGTGCTGGTGCAGGTGCTGCACGACCTGGCGGAGACCCGGGAGTTCCTGGCCCTGGCCGCCGGGTCCGAGCTGGTCGCGGGCGTCGTCGGCTGGATCGACCTCACCGCGCCCGACGCCGCCGACACCCTGGCCGGGCTGCCGGACGGGCTGGTGGGCGTCCGCCACGGCGTCCAGTCCGAGCCGGACCCCGACTGGCTGACCCGGCCCGACGTGCGGCGCGGGCTCGCCGCGGTGTCCGCCGCCGGGCTCACGTACGACCTGCTCACGCTGCCGCACCAGCTGCCCGCCGCCGTCGACACGGTGGGCGCGCTGCCGGAGCTGACGTTCGTGCTCGACCACCTGTCCAAGCCGCCGATCGCCTCCGGCGAGCTGGAGCCGTGGCGGAGCCGGATCCTGGAGCTGGCCGCGTACCCGAACGTCTACTGCAAGCTGTCCGGCATGGTCACCGAGGCCGACTGGGCGTCCTGGCAGGTGGCCGACCTGCGGCCGTACGCCGAGACCGTGCTCGAGGCGTTCGGGCCCGAGCGGGTGATGTTCGGCTCCGACTGGCCGGTCTGCCTGCTCGCGGCGGAGTACGAGCAGGTGGCGCAGGCCGCGGACGAGCTGTGCGCGGGGCTGTCGGAGGGCGAGCGGGCCGAGGTCTTCGCCGGTACGGCCCGCCGCGCGTACCGGCTGCATCAAGAGACGCGGAACGTCGTGCGGTAGGTCCGCGACTCCTGCGGGCCGAGCCAGATCATGCTGCCGTCCTCCCTGGCCGGCCCGCCGCACGCTGAAGGCGCCCTACGTCGCGTAAACGGGTGCCAGGTCGACGAAGATGCGGTAGTCCGAGATCAGCCCGTCGTCGCGGGTACGCCAGATCGACACGGCCACGACGCTGACGTCCTTGCCGTCGAGCCGCCGGTAGGTCACCTCGGTCTCGGCAATGGTGTCGGCGTCGGCCTGCCACGTTCTGACGAGCCTGTGCGCCAGGCCCGCGATGGTGGCGAAGAACGTCCGCAGCCCCTCGGCGATGGCGTCGCGTCCCACCATGGGCTCGGCATTGCCGAACACCAGCCTGGCGTCCTCCGCCAGCAACTGCACGAACCTGTCGGGCTCGAACGAGTCGACCACCTGGAAAACGCGCCGTGCCTCATCGTCGGACATGCCGATCTCTCCTCCCGCGCAAGGGCCGCTGCTCGGGACGTTACGTGGCGACGGGCAAGATGCAACCCCCTCGGGACCGCCATCGCCACGTGGATGATCCACATTTTCTGCCATTCCCGTTGACAACGGCTTTGGTCCGGCCGATGCTGTCCTCGCGCACGCCCATTTTTTGACCATCACGCCCAATATTTGGGCATCTGGGAGAAGTCCACGCCGTGTTCGCGATTCATCGCCTGAGACCCGAGTTCGGACGCGCCGCAGCCGTTTCAAGGCGCCCCATGGAGAGCGGCGCGTTACCGCCGATCGCAGGGGGCGCGCCGTGAATGTCGTCGTCACCGACCTTCAGAGCCGGCTGTTCTCCCGCTGGTGCGATCTGCCCCGCTCGCCGATCGCCTCGTCCATCGCGCGCCGCTGGGTGTCGGCAATGCTCGCCTCCTGGGATCTGTCTCTCTCCCTCGCTCACGAGGCGACGATCGCCGAGCTGACCAGCGAACTGGTCACCAACGCGGTCCAGCACGCGGCCCCGCCCGCCTGGGGATCCTCCGACATCAGGATCAACGTGCGAGCAGGGGACGCCACGATCTGGGTGGCGGTCTGCGACCACGATCCGGCTCTTCCCACGCGGCGGATCCCCGACTTCCTCGCCGAAAGCGGGCGCGGGCTGTTCCTGGTCGACGCGCAGGCCGACCAGTGGGGCGCTGTCCCGCACGAGAACGGCAAGTACGTTTGGTTCAGCCTGGAATGCCGCGGCGGCATCGACGCCACGAACGCTAAGGAGGATCCGCCATGTCCCCCGTCGTCCTTCCCCACGACGTCCTCGGTTCGGGGCCACATCGCGTAATCGCGTTGCACGGCTGGTTCGGAGACCGCGGCGCCTTCAGGAAGATCCAGCCGTACCTGAACGGCGAGGCCTTCACCTACGCCTTCCCCGACTACCGGGGCTACGGCCAGGCTCGCGACATCACCGGCGAGTACACCCTCGCCGAGATCGCCGACGATGTGATCGCGCTCGCCGACAAGCTGGGGTGGGAGACCTTCTCCCTGGTCGGTCACTCGATGGGCGGTACGGCGATGCAGCGCGTGATGCTGGACGCGCCCGGCCGGGTCCGCAAGCTCGTCGGCATCTCCGCGGTGCCGGCCTCCGGCGTGCCGTTCGACGACGAGGCCTGGGCGCTGTTCGCCGGCTCCGCCGACGAGCCCGCCGGCCGTCGCGCGATCATCGATCTCACCACCGGCAACCGGCTTCCGGGCCCGTGGCTCGACGAGATGGTGGACAACTCGCTGCGCAACTCCACGGCGACCGCTTACCGGGCCTACCTGGACGCCTGGGCCCGCACCGACTTCCACACCGAGGTGGCCGGCACCGACACGCCGGTGCTCGTCATCGCCGGTGAGAACGACCCCGCGCTCTCCGCCGACGTCATGCGGGGCACCTGGCTGCAGTGGTACCCGAACGCCGAACTGCTGACATTCGCCGACGCCGGCCACTACGCGATGGACGAGACACCGTTGGCCCTGGTTTCCGCCATCGAACGTTTCCTGGCCACCTGACGATCTCTTGAAGGGTTGCCCGTGATCGACATGAGTACGACGGCCAACGTGTTCGACCCGCGTATCTACGCACAGGGCATCCCGCACGAGACGTACCGCCGGCTGCGTGACCACGATCCCGTGCGCTGGCAGGAGGAGCACGAGGTCGGTGACTGGCCCGCGGGGCCCGGGTTCTGGGCGGTGACCCGCCACGCGGACGTCGTACGCGTCCTGCGCACGCCGGCCGAGTTCAGCTCCTGGCTCGGCGCCACCCAGATACGCGACCCGGACCCCGCCGACCTGTCGTTCATCCGGCGGATGATGCTCAACCTCGATCCGCCGGACCACGGCCGGCTCCGGCGGATCGTCTCCGGCGTGTTCACCGCCAGGCGCATCGAGCGCTTCACCGCCGGCGTCGCGGCACGGGCACGGCTGCTCATCGACGGGATCGCCGAGCGAGGCGCGTGCGACCTGCCGGCGGACGTGACCGACGACTACCCGATCCACAACCTCGCGGATCTCCTCGGCATCCCGCCCTCCGATCGCGGCCAGATCCTGGAGTGGACCAACCGCGTGATCGGTTACCAGGATCCCGACCACGCCACCGTCGTCCGCGGCCCGGACGGCAAGCCGGTCAACCCGCGATCCCCGGCCATGCTCGCCGACATGTTCGAGTACGCCCACTCACTCGCCGCCGACAAACGCCGCAATCCGGCAGACGACATCATGACCGCGCTCGCCATGGCCGAGGTGGACGGGCAGCGTCTCACCGATCCCGAACTGTCGATGTTCTTCTTCCTCCTGGTCATCGCGGGCAACGACACGGTGCGTTCGGCCCTGCCCGGCGGGCTGCTCGCCCTGCTGGACCATCCCGACCAGCATCGCCGCCTGCTCGACCGGCCCGAGCTCCTCGACTCGGCCATCGAGGAGATGCTGCGCTGGCATCCCCCCGTGCTCAGCTTCCGCCGTACCGCCGTGCACGACACAGTCCTGGCCGAGCGGCGCATCGCCGCAGGCGACAAGGTCGTCGTCTTCCACGGTGCCGCCAACTTCGACGAGCGCCGCTTCCCCGACCCGATGCGTTTCGACATCGCCCGCCACCCCAACGACCACGTCTCGTTCGGCGACGGCCCGCACGTGTGCCTCGGCTCCCGCTTCGCGCGGCTGCAACTCCGCGTGTTCTACCGGGAACTGCTCTGGCGGCTGCCGGACGTGCAACTCGCCGGACCACCTGTGCGGCTGGTGTCCAACTTCATCGGCGGCGTCAAGCACCTGCCGCTGCGCTACACCCCCGTACCTCCTCTGGGCGTCGAATGACCACTGACGAGCAGAGCCCGGCCGCCTTCACGGCGGGCTCGAAGACGATCGACACCGGCCTGCGGCTCCTGGAGATCCTCAAGGAGCATCCGGACGGGCTGACCATCACCGAGCTCGCCCAGCGGGCCGGGATCCATCGCAACGCCGTCTCCCGCCATCTGGTCGCACTCGGCAACCACCGGCTGGCCGCCCGGATCGGCAACCGCTACACCCTCGGCCTCGGCATCGTCGAGCTCAACGCCGCCGTGCAGCACAGGCTCCGCAGCGCGGCCTCCGCCGCTCTCCAGGTGCTGGCCGACGCCTGCAACGCCACCGCTTTCATCACGGTGCTCGACATCGACGAGAGCCAGGCGGTCGTGCTCACCGTGGCCGAGCCGCGCGTCTCACAGATCCACGTCGGCTATCGCGCCGGCACGCGGCATCCCGCGGACCGCGGCGCCTCAGGGATCGCCATCCTGGCCGGCCGCCCGCCCCTGCCCGGGGAGCGCCCAGCGATCGCCCAGGCTCGCGCCACCGGGTACGCGGTCACCGCGGGCGAGCTGCAGCCCGGGGCATGGGGTGTCGCCGCCCCGATCACCACGGCACGGCGCCCGGCCGGTGCCAGCGTCGGCGTGGTGACCATCGGGGTGCGGGACGAGAACGAGATCGCCCCTCTCGTACTCGGCGCCGCAACCGAGATCGCCAGGCTCCTCTAGCTGCACACGGCCCGCTGCTGGAGCCCGTGGGCACCGATCCGGCGCACCGCCGGGGGCATTGGTGTGCCTCGCCGGTGGCCAGAATGCGTCCGCCGCGCCGGGAGTGTGGCCTGCTGTGGGGAAGCCATGGAACCAGCGATCTCGCAGGACTGGGAAACCGCAGAGCATGCACCAGCTGACACGGCCGCTGGCCCGTACCAGAGGCGGTCAGCGGGCGGGTGTCTCCTGATCGGCCCAGGTGGTCAGGAGCCGGAGCGCGGTCTGGGAGGCAGAGCCTTCGTCGGCGGTGTGAACGGCGAGCGCCAGCCCCGGGTCATCCGGCAGGCGCAAGGCCTCATAGGCCAGCTCGAGCTCCCCGACCAGCGGATGCCGGTACAGGTAGCGCCCGTGGACTTTGTCCTTCACCAGGTGCTCGCTCCACAACCGGCGGAACTCGGCGCTGGCGGCCGACAGCTCCGCGACCAGGGCCGCGATGGACGCGTCGGCGAGCTCACGCCCGGCGTCCAGGCGGAGGAACGCGACGATGTCGCGGGCTCGTGCCGGCCAGTCGGCGTACAGGTGGCGGATGCCCTCGTCCAGGAAGGTCAGCCGGGCCATGTTGCGCTGCTCGGGCGGCAGCGCCCCGAAGTCGGTGATCAGCGCGGCGGCGGCCCGGTTCCAGGCCAGGACGGTGGTGTCGCGGTCGACCAGGTAGGCCGGCACGTCGTGGAACGATGCGAGCAGCCGGTGGATGCCGGCGCGCAGCGGCGGCCGACCGGCTGCGGCGGGCAAGCCGGGCGGAACGGGCGGAGCGGGGCGGGCCAGGCGATGCAGGTGCGCGCGTTCGGCGGCGTCCAGCCGCAGCGCCCGGGCCACCGCGTCCAGCACTTCGGCGGAGAAGTGCAGGCTGCGTCCCTGTTCCAGCCGGATGTAGTGGTCGACACTGACCCCGGCCAGCTGCGCCAGCTCTTCGCGCCGCAGCCCGGGGACGCGGCGCCGCTGCCCGTACGCGGTCAGGCCGAGCTCTTCCGGACGCAGCCGGGCCCGCCGGGACCGGAGAAACTCGCCCAGCTCGGCACGTCGATCCAACATCATGCCCTCCAGTATCGCGGACCCGCGCCTGTACGTGCCTGGTCATGGCGTGCCCAGGCACGCGCTGCCGCTGGCAGAGCCGCGGCCGCCCGCCCACAGTAGGTGGCGCCGGAACGGCTCCGGCGCCGCCTCGGGCACACCGTGGCGGCAAGACCTTGGAGGTTCACGCACGTGACGTCTTCGCAGTTGCCCGTCCACCGGCTCGGGCGTACCGATATGGAGATCACCAGGTTGGGCTTCGGTTTGTGGGCCGTGTCGGGCTCGGGCTGGCGCTTCAGCTGGGGTGCCACGGACGACGCCGAGTCGGTCGCCGCGATCCGCCACGCGCTGGAGGCCGGCGTCAACTGGATCGACACCGCCGCCGTCTACGGCCTGGGCCATTCGGAGGAACTGGTCGGCAAGGCGGTCGCCGACCTGCCCGAGACCGACCGCCCGTACCTGTTCACCAAGGTCGGCCTGGTCTGGGACCCGGACAACCCGTCGGCCGCGCCCCGGCGCATCATGAAGCCCGCCAGCGTCCGCCGCGAGCTCGAAGACTCGCTGCGGCGGCTGGGCGTCGATCACATCGACCTGTACCAGGTGCACTATCCCGACACCGGCGAGTCGCTGGAGTACGCCGGCGGCGGGTTCGGCGCGATGTCGCCCAACGCCACGCCGCTGGAGGAGTACTGGCAGGTCATGGCCGATTTGAAGGCCGAAGGCAAGGTCCGGGCGATCGGGCTGTCCAACCACACGCCCGACCTGCTGGAGGCCGCCGAGCAGATCGCGCATGTCGATGTCATCCAGCCGCCGTTCTCGGCGATCAACCGGTCGGCCGCCGCCGAGATCGCCTGGGCCCATGCCCACGAGACCGGTGTCATCGTCTACTCGCCGCTGCAGTCCGGTCTGCTCACCGGGGCCTTCTCCGCCGAGCGCGTGGCCGGCCTGCCCGCCGAGGACTGGCGCACCGCTCACCACGACTTCACCACCGGCCTGACCGCCAACCTCCGGCTCGCCGAAGCGCTGCGCCCGATCGCCGAGCGTCATGGCCGCACCGTGGCCGAGGTCGCCATCGCCTGGGTACTGGCCTGGCCGGGCATCACCGGCGCGATCGTGGGCGCACGCGCGGCCGCTCAGGTGGACGGCTGGATCGGCGCCGGCTCGCTGGAGCTGACTCCCGCCGACCTCGAGGAGATCACCACCGCGATCACCGTGTCCGGCGCGGGCAGCGGCCCGGCCCGCCACGTGTGAAGGAGGCCGCGTCATGTCCCTTTTCGTGATCGCCGAGTTCCTGGCCGCGCCTGGCCAGCATGACCGGCTCCGTACGGCGCTGGAAGCTCTGATCGAGCCGACGCTGGACGAACCCGGTTGCCTCGCCTACCAGGCCTACGCCGACCCCAACGACCCCGCCTCCATGGTGATCGTGGAACGCTGGGAGAACCGGCAGGCCTTCGACGAGCACTTCACCACCCCGCACCTGCGTCACGCCCAGCGGGTCCTTGACCGGATACTCGCCCGGCCACTGACCCTGCGCACCTTGGTCGAGGCGCCCTAGCGACCAGGCCGGTCGTTCCCCCTGCACGGGAACGGCCGGCCGCATTCGCCGTTCCGGCTGTCGTGGAGGGGTACCGTCCCTATGCGCTGCAGGAACGCTATTTCGCCGACTGCATGGCCAGGCGCACGCTGAAGGCCGGGGGAAGACAAAGAGACTCGATGGTAGAAAGGGTAGAATCTGAGTAAGGACAGGGTAGAAGGGGAGAGGCTGTGAGCCTGAACATCAAGAACCCCGAGGCCGAGCGGCTGGCAGCGGAGATCGGCGCGCTTACGGGAGAGAGCAAGACCGCAGCCGTCATCTCCGCCCTGCGCGAGCGGCGTGAGCGCCTGCTCGCCAAGAGTCGGGAGGAGGAGGACGCCACGATGGCGGAAGATCTGCTCGCGCTCGCCGCGAAGATCCGCTCGAGGTTGAGGGACGCGGATCTGTCCACTGACTTCCTGTATGACTCCGAAACGGGTCTCCCCGCGTGATCATTGACACCAGCGCGATCGTCGCGATCCTCAAGGGCGAGCCGGATGCCGCCGCCTTTACCGAAGCCATCCGAGATGCCGCGTTGCGTCGTATGTCGGCCGCGACCTATCTGGAGATGGCCGCCGTGGTCGAGCGTACGCGCGATCCGGCCGCTTCCCGGCTCCTGGACGATTTCCTGAGCAGGATGAAGGTCGAGATCATGCCTGTCACATTGCAGCAGGTACGCATCGCCCGCCGGGCCTACTGGGACTACGGCAAGGGGAGCGGTCACAAGGCTGGGCTGAACTTCGGCGACTGCTTCTCCTATGCGCTGGCAAGAGACTGTCGTGAGCCGCTGCTCTTCAAGGGCGACGATTTCGTTCACACCGACGTCACACCCGTTCTGTGACGATTACGTGCTCCGTGCCGCCTCAGCGCATGCCCCCGCGTACGACCTGAGGAGTATGGGCAGCGACCCCGGCGCACGCCCGCGGGCGCAGCGGGAAACGCCCCTCGCGCCTGATGTCCCCGGCCACCCGCACAGGGCAACCTGTACTCCCAAGGGACGGCCGCGAAGCGCAGAGGGAGTGGAAGCCATGATGTACCCAGACCTGCAGGGCAAGGTGGCGCTGATCACCGGCGGCTCCGGCGGGATCGGGCGGGAGACCGCTCGGGTGCTGGCCGAGCAGGGGATGCGGGTCGTGGTCAACGGGCGTGACCCGGTGACCGTCGAGGCGGCCGTGAAGGGGATCGGCGGCGCGGCGATCGGCGTGGCCGCCGACATCACCGACTTCGCCGCCGTCGAGGCGATGCGGGAGGAGGTCGAGCGGCGGCTCGGGCCCGTGGACGTGCTGGCGGCCTTCGCCGGGGGCGGGACCGGGATGCCGCGGCCCATCGACCAGATGAGCGTGGAGGACTGGCACGCCACCGTGAACGCCAACCTCACCTCGGCGTTCCTCACCATCGGGAGCTTCCTGCCCCGCATGAGGGAGCGGCGGAGCGGATCGATCATCACGATGTCGTCGCTGGCGGCCCGTACCCCGACCGCCGCGTCGGTGGCGTACACGGCGGCCAAGGCCGGAGTCATCGCGCTGACCAGGCAACTGGCCTACGAGCTCGGCCCCACCGGGATCCGGGTCAACGCGGTCGCCCCGTCGACGATCATGACGGAGCGGCTGGAGGAGCGGATGCCGGCGGAGTTCCAGGAGCGGCTGCTGGCCGAGCACCCGATCGGGCGGCTCGGCACGCCGCTCGACGTGGCGAACGTGACCGCCTTCCTCGCCTCCGAGGCGTCGTCATGGCTCACCGGGCTCACGATCGACGTCGCGGGCGGCAAGTGGATGCCGTGACGGCACCGTTCGTCATTCGGTCCGCGCCTCCTGGTCACGGGACAGGATGGCGGTGAACGCGGCGAGCAGTTCCGCGGCGGGGTCCGTGACCGGCCCCGTGCTGCGCCAGGCCACGAAGCCGTCCGGGCGCACCAGCACCGCACCGCCTGCTCCGATGCCGTGCCGGGCGGCGGCGTCGGACGCGGGGGTGCCGGCTGCGGCGATGTCGGTCCCGAACCGCCGGGCGGTCACCGGCAACGGCAGCTTGCCTGCCGCCGACACCCAGTCCTGGCCGTCGGGGCCGGCGAGCAGGACGAAGCGCCCGCCGTACAGGTCGATCGTGGACCGCTCGCCGGAGCCGGCGAGCGGGAGATGGGGAGCCCTGGTGCCGGGATCTCCGCACAGGCCGGAGATCTCCGCCGGCGCGGTCGGATCGCTCACGCCGCCTGCCACCGCCGTAGACCGGTAGCGGTGTCCCATCATCACGGTCGAGCGGTCCACCGGCTGGTCATCGGCCATGGGGAGCTGTGCCAGGGTTTCCCCGGAAGCCAGGCGGGACCGGTACCGCGCGAGCGCCTGCCGCAGGGCGAACGCCGCGACCGGGCGGCGCTCGTCCTCGTACGTGTCGAGCAGCCCCTCCCCGGCGTGACCATGCACGACGGCGGCCAGCTTCCAGGCCAGGTTGTGCGCGTCCTCCACGCCCACGACACCGCCGAATCCACCGGTCGGCGGCATGAGATGCGCCGCGTCGCCGATCAGGAACACCGGCCCCTTCCGGTACGCGGCCGCCACGGCCGCGCCGACCTCGAACCGCAGGACGGTCCTGGCGGTGCCGGGTATCTGCGGCCGGAGCACCACCGGCACCGCCGGCAGGCCGGCCGCGGCACGTACCAGTTCGATGCATTCGTCCTCGTCCGGCGCGGCGTCGCCCGGACCGTCCGTGGTGCCGAAGACCCAGCGCTGACCCGTCCGGTCCAGCGCCATCAGGTACGTCCTCGGCCGGGGTCGTTCGAGGAAGGCCATGTGCGCGGTACGGCCGGCCAGCGCGGGCCGGAGGTCGGCGTCGACCATCAGCGTCAGCAGACGGAAGAAGTCGACCGGCCCTTCCATCGGAATCCCGAGCAGGTGCCGGACCGGGCTGCGCCCGCCGTCGGCCGCGACGACGTACCGGGCCACGAGCCGGTGCCCGGCGCCGTCGAGATCGCGCAGCCGCGCCTCCACCCCCGCCTCATGCCGGGCGAGGCCGAGCAGCTCGGTGCCGAACCGGATCCGTGCGCCGAGCTCGCGCGCCCGTGCCCGCAGCAGAGCCTCCACCCGGTTCTGATCGATGGGGGTGCCGGTGCAGGGGCTGAAGGCGGCGGTTCGCGCGGCGTCATCCTGCTGGTCCACGGGGAGGTACCGCGCACTGGCCAGCGTCTCCGCGCGGATGGCCGTGTATTCGGCGGAACTCGCGAAATCCACCCGATTCTGCTGGATCCGGGATTCCAGTCCGACCTGCCGGTAGATCTCCATGAGGCGTGGGACCAGGCTGCGCTGCCTGGGATGGCTCAGCAGGTCGGGGTGGCGCTCCACGAGCGTGCACCGTACGCCGTGATGAGCGAGGAACAGCACGCAGGACAACCCGGTGAGGCCGCCCCCGACGACCAGCACCTCAGTCTCGTGGGACTGGAGCATCAGACGACTCCCCGTTCGTGTCGGTGCGTGGCTGCCAGGCCGTGGCCTGATCGCGCAGGATCAGGCCGCAGGATCAGGCCACGGTCGAATCGGTCAGTACCAGTACCGCATGGCGCACCTCCTTGACTCGCCGCTGCCGCCCATCGAGGTCCGATGGACGGGTTTCGAGGCCCGAACGGCACCTGGCGACATGGCGTGGGCCGTTCAGGGGAGCCTCGAGCTCAAAGGGGTCAGCTGTCGTGCCGGGCGATCAGCGTTCCCTTGTCGTCGAGCGGGGTCACCTCGTCGGTGACGGCTGAGCCGCCCACGGCGGTCAGGCCGGCCGCGCGCAGATCGGCGAGCACGTCGGCGGGCCGATGGAGGTGGTAGTCGCCTTTCGTGGTCTCGGTGGCCACCAGCGTGTCGCGGTGGTAGGTGCGGTACACGCGCCGCACCCCGGCCAGGTCGGGGCCGAGCGGCCAGACGGCCGACGACAGGGTGTAGCGGCACTCTCCCTGGCGCGCGCTGCGCACTTCGCGCTGGGGATGGTCGGGGACGGCCTCGTCGGTCACCATGTCCATGGCCAGCACGCCACCCGGTGCGAGGCACTCGGCCAAGGCGGCGAAGAGCGGCCGGCGCGCCTCCGGCGGCACGTCCTCGTACACGGCGGCCAGGTAGATGTAGTCGAAGCGCCGGCCAAAACGGAAGTCCGGCGCGGCGGCGCCGAGCACGGTCACCCGATCCCGCAGGTCCGGCTCCGCGGCCAGCTTGGTCATGAGCACCGCACGCATCGCGGGGGAGGGCTCAAGGCAGTGCACGCTCGCCACACGCCCGGCCACCGCCAGGGTCACCCGGCCGGTACCGGGGCCGATCTCCAGCGCGTGGCCGCCGGGCGGGGCCAGGCCGGCGAAGAAGGAGACCAGCGCTGCTGAGCCGGGCCCAATGTGAAGGCGGTCCCAATAAGCCGCCGCCACTCCGTACGGGTCGGTGGTGGATGAGACGGTGAGCGACACTTCCCTGTCCTCTCCTGCCCACACCGCGTTCTCACCGTGGCGGGAGGACCCCGGCCTGCTCGGCGCGGCGCAGATATTCATCAGTGGTGTTCGCCGTGGGAAAAGGCACATCCGGCACGCCGACCCCCAGAGCCGCGCAGAGCGGCTCCCACCCATGCGACGGCTCGAACTCGATCAGTCGGCCGGACGGCACGGCCTCGCGTACCTCGTCCAGATGCGCGAGGTAGACGCCGATGGCGTGGTCGCGATCCTCGAATCGCCCGGAGAACGTGCCCTGCCAGACGATCTTCTCGATGACCTGGTCCCGCACGTTCGCCGCCGGCCCGGCCCCCGCGGGCCTGGTGCGGTACAGCGTGCGGCGCATGCTGGCGTACCACGAGGCCGGATCCCGCACGATCAGCAGGACTTTCGCCTCGGGAAAGACGGCGGCGAGCTCTCGCCAGTAGAAGGCGGCGGGCCACGCGATCGTCGAGGCGAAACCGTCGAGCAGCCGTTTCCAATCGGGTGCACCGCCCTCGGCGACCCGCAGCCATTCCTGGGCATGCGCGGGGCTGGTGAAAAGCTCCCTCATGTAATGGCAGGGGCCGAACCCGAGGGTTTCCAGAGCTAATCGAACGGAAGTGGTCCCGGTGCGCCCGTACGAGGCTCCGACGACCTTCAGCACGTAATCCTCCTTCACCGAAAGGCGACCTCGAAACGCTCAACGCTGCGCGCTGTCAGGTTCGGGAAATACGTCGGCGCGCTGAGCGCCCTGATGCCGGGATACCGCTCGGCGAGTACGCGGAGCACCACCCGGGTGAAGACGGCTGTAAAGGGCGAGCCGAGGCACGACTTCGGGCCCCGGCCGAAGCCGAGATGCGGATTGGGATGGCGGTCGAGCCGTACCGTGCCGGGGTCGGGAAACCGTGCGGGATCCCGGTTGGCCGCGCCCAGGAGCAGCGTGACCGCCTGTCCCGCACGCACTTCGACGCCGCCCAGTTCGGTGTCGCGCACGCACGCGCGGGCGACCGCCTGGATCGGGGAGGCGTAGCGGACCATCTCCTCGACGGCCCGTGCGGTGTCGGCCGCCCGAAACCGCTCCAGCTCGGCGGCCCGCTCGTGGAGCAGGGCGATCGCCACCAGCCCGAGCAGCTTGCTGCCGGAGCTGTAGCCGCTGAACAGCAGCCCTCTGACAGTGTTCTCGATGATGGCCGGGTCCACGCCGCTGCCGGCCGCCCGTTCCGCGATGACGCCGACGACGCCGGTGGGCGGCGGATGGGCGAGCCACTCCTCGACCAGCACGGCCAGCTCCTCCTGCGCCGCCAGCACGGGTCGTGCCCGCTCGGGCCAGAGCCCGGCGTCCATTCCGGCGACGATGTCGCGGGCGATCCGGCTGGACCAGGCCGGATCCGGCGTCGGCACGCCCAGGTACGCGGAGGTCGTCGACAGCGCCAGCGGTTCGGCGAACTCCGTGAGGAACTCGAACGACGGACGGCGGGCCAGCGTGGCCAGCAGTTCGGTCGTGTGCTGCTCGATCATCCGCTCCAGGGCCGTGTGGTCCTGCGCGCGCAGCGCCTCCATGAACAGCCGCCGGACCACGGTGTGCTCCGGTGGGTCCAGGGTCAGCATGTTGATCGCCCGCGGCGGCATCTTCTCGCCGACCCGGCGCCAGTCGGCGGCGAAGCTCGCACTGTCCTTCAGCACGGCGACGCAATCGTCGTACCGAGTGAAAATCCATGAGTCAAGGCGGTCGTAGAAAAACACCGGCCTTTCCCGGCGAATGCTTTCGTACCCGGGATAAGGATTGACAAGGAGGTCGGGAGAGGCGAGGGAGATAATGGGGTCGTGGTCAATGATTTCCGACAAGAGGCCCCTCTAACCGGCTGTCCAGCCTAATCAGATGCCAAGCTCTCTAGAGAGATCGTCTCTCACATCGAGACAGAACACAACCCTCGTCCGAGCAGTCATATCGACTCGCGGTAAAGGCGGTGAGTGAGTAAACCGGTGCCCATGGTGAACACGGCCGGTGTGACCATGGCGAATCCGAGCCGGCGGGCGTAGGAAGATGGCCGGATGGAGTTCAAGGCGATCGAGCGGGCCGGTGACGCGTTCCAGCGGCCGGTGGCCCCCGACCACATCCAGGCCGTGTGCCGCCGCGTCTTCGGCCGGGACGCCCGGTCCGCCGTCGAGCTCGGGCTGGGCGCGTACAACAGCACCTATCGCGTCACCGTCGACGGCGAGGCGCGGCCCGTGGTGGTGCGGTTCGCGCCCGAGCCCGGCGCGCAGTTCCCCTCCGAGCGGCAGTTGATGCGCAACGAGTACGCCACGGTGCCGTACCTCGCCGTCATCGCCCCGCTGATGCCGCGGGTGATCGCGGCCGACTGGTCGCACGAGCTGATCGGCCGTGACTACCTCGTGCAGACCCTCCTCGACGGGGTCCCGGCGCCCGAAGGGCTGCCGGACTACCCCCGACCGGCCTGGGCACCGTTCTTCCGCCAGCTCGGGGAGATCACCAGGAAGATCCACCAGGTACGCGGCCCGGCGTTCGGGCCGGTGGCGGGCGGCGGGCACGCCACCTGGAGCCAGGCCGTCATCGCCTCGCTGGAGGACATCGCGGCCGACCTCGACCGCGCGGGGCTGGAGGCCGCCGACCTCCGCAAGGCCGCCGCACTCGCCGGGGAGAACCGTACGGTGCTCGACGAGATCACCGAGCCCCGCCTGCTCGCCGGCGACCTGTGGACGGTCAACACCATGATCGCCGCCGGAGCCCCCAAGCCGACGATCACCGGCGTGCTCGACCTGGACCGGACCCTGTGGGGCGACCCGGCGGCCGACTGGACCATGCGCATGGTCGCGAAGAAGCCGGACGAGCGCGTGGCGTTCTGGGAGGGGTACGGGGAGCCGGCCCGCGGCGCGGCCGCGACCTGGCGTTTCCTGCTCTATGAGGTGCGTCACCTCGGGGCGGTCCGGCTGGAGCGCCACCGCCTGGGCAGCGGCGACGGCGTGCGGGACACGTACGAGGCTGTGATCAGGGTGTTGTCCGAACTCACTTGACGATCAGATCGACGTGAAGTGGGCCACTTTCCGTGATCGTCAAATTATGTCCGGATTCTGTGACACTGGCGCCCGGCGGACGCCGTAAATGATGTCCAAATGAGGGGCGTTTGCGCAGGTCGGGACGGGTTTGGTAAGGTGCCTGACCACCTTCGGATGGCTATTGCGAGTGACCTGACCGTTATGTCCAACGGTTTCTGACTGTTACATTTTTGCTTATATTCTGCGCGTTGATCGCCATCTCGAGGTGCTTGTGATTTTCGCAGCCCGAGATGGGTTTTCGTTGCGGGGACACCTCTCCGGATGGAAGCACGTGTCCCCGGTCAGCGCGAACGGAGAGTAATGGGCAGGTACCTGCTCCGCAGGTTGGTTATAAATGTGATCTTGGTTGTGATCGCGGCAAGTCTGGCGTACATGCTCGCTGCCAGCACGATGAACCCGCGATCGGCGTACCAAGGCCGCCAGCCTCCGATCGCCGAGGAGGTCATCGACCGCACCCTCGACGCCTACAACCTGAACGACAAGACCCCGGTCCTCCTGCGGTACGCCACCTGGGCGAAGGGCGTCGTCGTCGGCGACTTCGGCAAGACCTGGAACGGCGGCTCGGTCAACGCCGAGATGGGCCGCCGGATCATGGTCAGTCTCAGGTTGATGCTCATCGGCACGATCGTGGGCTTCGTCATCGGCGTGGCCATGGGCGCGTGGTCCGCGGTGGAGCAGTACAAGCTCAGTGACCGGTTAATAGGTGTCGGCTCGTTCGTGATCATGGCGGTCCCCGTTCTCGTACTCGCGACCCTGCTGGCGATCGCCACGTACAACCTGAACAGAGGGCTCGGCTTCACGCTGATCGAGTACACCGGTGAGTACAACCCCCGCCTGTCGGGCTGGGACCAGTTCGTCAACCGGCTGAACCACCTGATCCTGCCGACCATCTCGCTGAGCCTCGGCCTGGTCGCCTTCTACAGCCGGATCCAGCGCAACATGATGCTCGACGTGCTGAACCAGGACTTCGTCCGCACCGCGATGGCCAAGGGGCTGCGGCGCAGGACGGCGCTGACCAAGCACGCGCTGCGCACCGCGCTGATCCCCGTCGCGACCTACTTCGCCTTCGCGTTCGGCACGCTGTTCACGGGAGCCACGTTCACCGAGAAGATCTTCGCCTGGCACGGCATGGGCGCCTGGCTGGTGGACTCGATCAACGCGAACGACGTCAACTCCGTCGCCGCGGTGACCTTCTTCACCGCCGTCTGTGTCCTGTTCGCCGCCTTCCTGTCCGACGTGCTGGTGGCGGCCCTCGATCCTCGGGTGCGGGTGAGCTGACATGCGTTCGAAAGTCGTCCTCAGGCGCCTGCTCCGCAACCAGCAGGCCCGCTACGGCTTCGCCGCCCTGATCCTGCTGGTGGCGCTGGCCTACATCGGCCCCTACTTCGGCTCGTACGACTGGCAGGAGAAGGACTTCATGGCCTTCCTGTCACCGCCCGACGCCGACCACTGGTGGGGCACCACCTCGATCGGCCAGGACATGTTCGCGATCACGCTCCGCGGCATGCAGAAGTCGATCGTCATCGGCCTCCTGGTCGCGCTCATCTCGACCGGCGTGGCCGCGGTCGTGGGCGCGTTCGCCGGATATTTCGGCGGCTGGGTGGACAGGGTGCTCATGTGGGGCGTGGACCTGCTGCTGGTCCTGCCCAGCTTCCTGATCATCGCCATCATCTCGCCGCGGCTCAAGGCGGGCTCCTCCTGGCTCTGGTTCGTGGTGCTGCTGGCCGCCTTCTCCTGGATGATCACCTCCAGAGTGGTACGCAGCATGACGATCTCGTTGCGTGAGCGCGAATACGTCCAGGCCGCTGTCTACATGGGCATCCCACGCTGGAAGATCATTTTCCGGCACATCGTGCCCAACATGTCCTCGCTGCTGATCATCGACGCGACGGTCAACGTCTCGGGCGCGATCATCGGCGAGGCGGCGCTGTCCTTCTTCGGCTTCGGCATCCAGCCGCCGGACGTCTCGCTCGGCACGCTGATCGCGTCCGGCTCCGGCAACGCCACCGGCTACCCATGGCTGTTCGCCTTCCCCGCGGGCCTCCTGGTGCTGCTGGTGCTCGCCGTGAACCTGATCGGCGACGGCCTCCGTGACGCACTCGACCCGGGGAGCAACTCGTGAGCATCTTGGAGGTCAGGGACCTCACCGTCACCTTCCCCGGCGGCATCGAGGCCGTGCGCGGCGTCAGCTACGAGGTCGAGGCCGGTGAGGTGCTCGGCATCGTGGGTGAGTCCGGCTCCGGCAAGTCGGTGACCTCGCTGGCGGTCATGGGCCTGCTGCCGCCGAAGGCCGTGGTCAGCGGCTCGGTCAAGCTGCACGGCCGTGAGCTGCTCGGCATGGACGAGGACGAGCAGATCAAGGTCCGCGGCAAGACGATCAGCATGATCTTCCAGGATCCGCTGTCGGCGTTCACGCCCGTCTACACGATCGGCGACCAGATCGCCGAGGCCGTGCGCATCCACCAGAAAATGGCGAAGGACAAGGCCGCCAAGCGGGCCGTCGAGCTGCTCGACCTGGTCGGCATCCCGAACCCGCACCTGCGGGCCAAGTCGTTCCCGCACGAGTTCTCCGGCGGCATGCGCCAGCGGGCGATGATCGCCATGGCCATCGCCAACGACCCCGACCTGCTGATCTGTGACGAGCCGACCACCGCGCTCGACGTGACCATCCAGGCGCAGGTGCTGGAGGTGCTCAAGACCGCGCAGCGGGAGACGGGCGCCGGCATCGTGATGATCACCCACGACCTGGGCGTCATCGCCGGCATGGCCGACCGGGTGCTGGTCATGTACGCGGGCCGGCCGGTCGAGCAGGGCCCGGTGGACGACATCTACTACCGGCCGCGCATGCCGTACACGATGGGGCTGCTCGCCTCGATCCCCCGGATCGACGGCGAGGAGGGGCCGCTCGTGCCCATCGAGGGCAACCCGCCCTCCCCGTCGGCGCTGCCGCCCGGCTGCCCGTTCGCACCGCGCTGCCCGATGAAGGTGGACATGTGCGACGACGAGGAGCCGCCGCTCACCCCGTTCGGGGCCGGGCGCCACGTGGCGTGCATCCGCTCGCACGAGATCGAGCACAAGGGCCTGACGGGGGCCGACGTGTTCCCCGTGCCGGTGATCCCGCCGAGCGACGTCGTACGCGTGCCGCGCACCGAGCGCGCCACGGTGCTCGAGCTCGACGACATGATCAGGCACTACCCGCTGATGAAGGGCGCGGTCTTCAAGCGCCGCGTCGGCACCGTGTTCGCGGTGGACGGCATCAGCTTCGACATCGCCGAGGGCGAGACGCTGGCGCTGGTGGGCGAGTCCGGCTGCGGCAAGACCACCACGCTCCAGCAGATCATGCAGCTCGAGCCGCCGCAGGGCGGGCGGGTCGTGGTGCTCGGCAAGGACAGCGCCAAGCTCGACGGCGCGGCGCGCAGGGGCCTGCGCCGAGACCTGCAGATCGTCTTCCAGGACCCGATGGCCGCGCTCGACCCGCGCATGCCGGTCGGCGACATCATCGCCGAGCCGCTGCGCGCGCACGGCAAGAAGAACGTGGCCGAGAGGGTCGCTGAGCTGCTCCAACTCGTCGGGCTCTCCCCTGAGCACGCCGAGCGCTATCCGGCCCAGTTCTCCGGCGGTCAGCGCCAGCGCATCGGCATCGCCCGCGCGCTCGCGCTCGAGCCGAAGCTGCTGGTGCTGGACGAGCCGGTCTCGGCACTCGACGTCTCCATCCAGGCGGGTGTGATCAACCTGCTGGAGGAGCTGAAGAACAGGCTGGGGCTGTCGTACCTGTTCGTGGCCCACGACCTGGCCGTGGTCAGGCACCTGGCCGACCGCGTGGCGGTCATGTACCTGGGCAGGATCGCCGAGATCGGCACGGTCGAGAACGTCTACGACCGCCCCGCCCACCCCTACACGCAGGCGCTGCTGTCAGCGATCCCGCTGCCGGACCCCGAGATGGAACGCACCCGCGTGCGGATCCTGCTCGAAGGCGACCTGCCCAGCCCGGCAGACCCACCGTCGGGATGCCGGTTCCGTACCCGCTGCCCCAAGTTCGCCGCGCTCAGCGAGGCGGAGAAGCGGCGGTGTGTGGACGAAGAGCCCTCGGTTGCTCGGCTGGCGCGTGCCGTGGACCACGGCGCCGCCTGCCACTACGCGGAGGAGATCGAGGTCATCACGGCCTCGGACGATCAGGAGGAAAAGTGAAGGTTCGTTACCGGGCGGCCGCGGGTGTCGCGGTCCTGGCCCTGGCCGTCGCGGCCTGTGGCGGAGGCGGCGGCGAAGCCAAGAAGCCGAGCGCCGAGCAGTCGCAGCAGGCCCAGAAGCAGATGACGGAGACCCCGGCCATCAGCATCAACCCCGTCCCCTACGACCAGGTCAAGGACGGCGGCACGCTGACGCTCGCGGTCGGGCAGTGGCCGACCCAGTGGAACGGCAACCACGTCGACGGCAACCAGGACGACACCCAGTTCATGCTGGACCCCATCATGCCGCAGCTCATGGTCTCCAACGACAAGGCCGAGTGGAGCCCGAACCCCGACTATCTGGCCGACGTGAAGAACGACCTGTCGTCGGGCAAGCAGGTCGTCACCTACACGATCAACGACAAGGCCACCTGGTCGGACGGCACGCCGATCACGTGGAAGGACCTCGAAGCCGCGTGGAAGGCCAACAACGGCGCGAACAAGAAGTTCAAGCCCGCCTCCACGGACGGCTGGGACAAGATCGAATCGGTGACCAAGGGCGCCAACGACAAGGTGGCCATCATCACCTACTCCAAGCCGTACCCGGAGTGGATGGGGCAGTTCTCTCGGTCCCCGAACCTTTACCCCGCCAAGCACATGCAGACGCCCGAGGTGTACGAGAAGGACTACCTGCAGAAAATCCCGGTTACCGCAGGCCCCTTCAAGGTCGAGAAGATCGACGAGAGCACCAAGACGCTCACGCTCGTCCGTGACGACAAGTGGTGGGGCAAGAAGGCCAAGCTCGACAAGATCATCTTCAGGGCGATCGAGTCGCCGGAAGCGCAGGTGAACGCCTTCGCCAACGGCGAGCTCGACGGCGTGGAGATCCCGTCGGGCGCCCCGGCCGAGCTGAAGCGGGCCAAGGAAGTCCCGAACGTGGACATCCGCAAGGCGCTCAGCCCGAACTGGCGGCACATCACCGTCAACAATCAGAGCGAGTTCCTGAAGGACAAGAACATCCGTCACGCGGTCTCGTACGCGATCAACCGTGACGTGATCACCCAGTCCGACCTCAAGGACATGGACTGGCCGATCCAGACGCTCGGCAACCACGTCTTCATGAACAACCACAAGGGCTACGTCGACAACTCCGGCGACCTCGGCAAGTACAACCTGGAGAAGGCCAAGCAGCTGCTGGACGCGGCCGGCTGGAAGCAGGAGGGCGAGTACCGCAAGAAGGACGGCAAGGAGTTCGACCTGAACTTCGTCATCCCGACCGGCACGCCGGTGTCGCAGACGGAGGGCGAGCTCACCCAGGCCATGCTCAAGGAGGCCGGGATCAAGGTCAACATCAAGCCCGTCCCGCTTGACAAGTTCTTCAACGACTACATCATCAAGGGCGACTTCGACCTGGTGCCGTTCTCGTGGATCGGAACGCCGCTCCCCATCGGCGGCCTGAAGCAGATCTACTACACTGGCTCCGAGAGCAACTTCCCGAAGGGCAGCGACCCGGCCGTCGACGCTGCCATCGACGCCGCGGTGAGCGAGATGGACGCGGCCAAGGCCATCGAGAAGGCCAACGCCGCCGACAAGCTCATCTGGGACATGGTGCACACCATCCCGCTGTACCAGCGGCCCGACATCCAGGCGACCAAGAAGACGCTCGCCAACTGGGGCGCGCGTGGCTACCAGAGCCCGGACTACTCGATCGTCGGCTTCACCGGCTGATCACCGTCTGAAAGAAACCCCCGGCCGGGGTCACCGGCCGGGGGTTTCCCCTTGTCAAAGGTGATCAGCCGTGCGAGTCGGCCGGAGCCGTCTTGGCGGTCAGCCCCTCCCCAGGGGGAGGGAAGCACGACGGGCCGTTCTGGCCGTCGAAGCGGACGGAGTTGAAGAAGTCACGGAACGGCGTGTAGAAGTTGCCCTTCCCGGCGGGGCTGGTCACGGCAGAGCAGCCGCCGTAGCCGGCTTCCGAGAAGAGGTGGATGTACGAGCTCGTACGGTTCCAGTCGGACTTGGCGCGGTCGGCGATGCCGTAGGCGGCCAGATCCGGGGTGTCGCTCTTGATCTGGACGATGTCGCCCGTGCCGTCGAGGCCGGAGAACAGGCAGTAGTAGCCGGCGGCGCAGCGGTCATAGCCGGTGGCCGCCTGGGCCGGCAGTGCCGTCAGCGCGAGAGCGGCGGCGGCGACCGGTAAAGCCAGTAGGTGAAGCTTCTTGCCCAAGACTCCTCCATTGGTGAAACTTTCCTTCCGGCACGATACATCGGGGGATCTTGTCAGGAAAGAGGGAGTTCACCGGTTCACGCCGCCCCCATCGCCCGCAGGCCGCCGATGAACAGCTCCAGGTGGCGGCGGGCGAGCTCGTGCTTGGCCTCCGCCGACAGCGGCCCCGGAAGGGGGCGGGCTATGCGGACGAGCATCATCGCGACGTCCATGAACGTGACGTCAACCGGCAGCGCGCCCGCCGCGTGGCAGTCGGCGATGATCCGCCGCACGGCGTCGGCGGACTCCTCGCGCACCGGTGACAGCTCCGGGTCGCCGGCCGGGTCCACCACGTCGAGCAGGGCGGGGAGCACAGCCGAGACCCGCAGCTCCAGGGCCTCGCGCAGGTAGCGCGCCAGCGCCTCGAACGGGTCGCTTTCCTCCTCGGCCGCCGTCACCGCCGCCGCGGCGGTCCTGGTCAGCGCGTCCATGGCGAGCGCGTGGAAGAGGGTGTCCCGGTCGGGGAAGCGGCGGTAGAGCGTGGCGCTCCCCACCCCGGCGCGCCGGGCGATGTCGTCGAGCGGCACGTCGTGGCCGCGCTCGGCGACCAGGTCGCGCGCGGCGAGCAGGATCTGCTCCTGGTTGCGCCGGGCGTCGGCCCGCATGGGCTTGGACTTCACGAGACCACCTTAACCGCTAACCGGGGGAAATTTCCCCACTTGGGTTGTGCTGGCTCGTTGCCTCGTGCGACAGTTAACCGGGGGATCTCTCCCCACTTATCATGACGAAAGGATGGATCATGAGCAGTCAGGAGCAGGTCCTCGACCTCGTCGGCCTTTGGGCACAGGCCGAGCTCAACGGCGACGCCGACGCCTTCGGAGACCTCCTCAGCGACGACTTCGCGGGCATCGGCCCCGTGGGGTTCAAGCTGGACAAGGAGCAGTGGGCCGGCCGTCACCGCGGCGACCTGAAGAACCACCACTTCGCGATCCTCGACCCGCAGGCACGCCTCCATGGCGACACCGCGATCGTGAGCGCCGTGCAGGAGCAGCGCACCTCGGTCAGGGGGCGCGAGTCCAACCACTCGTTCCGGGTGACGCTGGTCGCCGTCAGGCAGGGTGAGCGCTGGCGGATCGCCAACATCCAGCTCAGCGGCCCGCTCCAGGACCCGTCGGAGCCGCCGCCGTTCGCCCGCGAGCGCGCCTGAAACTTTCACTCATTTTGCAGGGACGCGAGGAGCGGCGGGCTACACCTGCGGATGACGGGTACGTAGAGAAACCTCGACAATCCGTGTCAAGGAGCTAGCCATGCGCGTACGTACCGTGATCATGCTCCTCTTAGCCGCCGCGGGGCTCGTCCTGGTCGCCCCGCCTCCGGCCTCCGCCATCGGCGGCTTCGACTACTCCAGGGCGCAGGTGGCCGCCACCGGCCTGCAGGTGCCGTGGGGCCTGGCGTTCCTGCCCGACGGCAGCGCGCTGGTCTCGGAGCGCACCACCGCCAGGATCCTGCAGGTGCGCCCCGGCCAGGCGCCCACGCAGGTGGCCACCGTCAACGGGGTCTCCGCCTCAGGGGAGGGCGGGCTGCTCGGCATCGCCGTGTCGCCGACGTACGCCCAGGACCAGTGGGTGTACGCGTACTTCAGCACCGGCAGCGACAACCGGCTCGTGCGCCTGCGGCTGAGCGCCCCGCAGACCCAGACCGTCCTGCTCTCCGGCGTGCCGCGGTCCTCGATCCACAACGGCGGGCGCATCGCGTTCGGTCCCGACGGCCTCCTGTACGTGGCCACCGGGGACGCGGGCAACACCGCCAACGCCCAGAACCTGAACACCCCCGCAGGGAAGATCCTGCGCATCAGGCCCGACGGCAGCATCCCGCCGGGCAACCCGTTCGGCAACTCCCGGGTCTACAGCTACGGGCACCGCAACGTACAGGGGCTGGCCTGGGACGCGCAGGGCAGGCTCTTCGCCGCCGAGCTGGGGCAGAACGCCAGGGACGAGGTCAACCTCATCGTGGCGGGCGGCAACTACGGCTGGCCCACGTGCGAGGGCGTCTGCGGCAACCCGTCGTACCGCGATCCCATCGTCACCTGGTCGACGGCCGAGGCGTCGCCGAGCGGGCTGGCGTACGCGAACGGCACGCTCTTCGTCGCCGCGCTGCGCGGGACGCGGCTGTGGACGGTGCCCGTGACGAGCAGCGGCGGGGCGGGGACGCCGGTCGCCGAGCTCCGGGGCACGTACGGGCGGCTGCGCGCGGTGACGGTCGGGCCCGACGGCTGGCTCTGGGTGACGACCAGCAACAGGGACGGCCGCGGCAGCCCGGTGGCCACGGACGACCGCATCGTCCGCATCCCGCCCACCGGCACCGGCTCCTGACCGGACGCCCGTACGGGCGAGGACAGGCGGTCGGGCGGCGGCGTTCAGGGAGGGAGAGACCGCCGCCCGGCCGGGTCAGCGGTCCACGAGGAGCCGGTCGAACTCCACCTGCGGCGTGCTTCCCGCGAAGTTACGGTCGACCTCGGCCCGCTCGGCGGCGCTCGGGTTCGGGTTGGTGCAGCTCACGGGCGCGCTCGACCCTGACATCAGGTCGGAGCAGAGCCCGGTGCGCCGGTCCGGGAGGCCCAGGATGTGACCGATCTCGTGGGCGGCGATGCGGAGGGGGTTGTAGCCCTGACTTGTGGCCTGCCTGCCCATCCAGCAGGACCGCGGCCTGCGCGGGCGCGCTGACCTGCAGGAACGCGAGGCTGAGTAAGAGGGACAGCGCGAGACGAAGGTGTCTTGGCACGTGGCCTCCTCGGGGAGTTGGGGGTGGCCGTCACGGTAACCGCACCCTTCGCCCGTGGGAGAGCTGTTAGATTGCCCCTATCACGGTGATATGACCCCTCGGCGGCTCGGCGGCTCCGATTTATCTGGATGACAGACTGTCGGTGCCCGCCCGCATACTCAGAGCATGCCGGATGAGCCTCTCGAACTCGGCGAGATCGCCACCCCCACATGGAACGTTCACAACGACAAGATGGCGGAGGTCGGCTTCCTGACCATCGCCAGGCGGCTCCCCTCACTGGTGTCCCAGGCGCTGCGCATGGCGTGGGGCGCGAGCCCGCGCGACACGCTCGCCACGATCAGCCTCAACCTCCTCGGTGGCGTCTTCACGGCCTTCGGCCTGCTGGCGACGACCGGCGTGCTCACCGCCCTCTTCAGCGAGGGCCCCACCCCCGACCGGGTGATGGCCGCGCTGCCCAGCCTCGCGCTGGTCGGCGGCGCGGCCGTGCTGCGCACGACCGTACAGGCGGGCGCGGGGTGGGCCGAGTCGCGCCTGACCCCGCAGATCACCCGGTTGACTGAGGAGCGGCTGTACGGGCTGACCAGCCGGGTCGAGCTGGTGGCCTACGACGACCCGGAGTTCCACGACGCGCTGGAACGCGCCGGGGGCAGGGGCGCGGCCGTGGCCGACTCCGTGGTGTCCGGGGCCGTCGACGTGGTCACCGCGGCGGTCGGCATCGTGGCCGCGGCCGGGGTGCTCGGTGTGCTCCATCCGGTGCTGCTGCCGCTCCTGCTCCTCGCCGTCCTGCCCGACGCGTGGGCGGCGGTCCGCAGCGCGCGCATGCGTTACTCCACCATGTACGGCCTGATCCCGGCCCGCCGCCGCAAGTGGATCATCGCGGAGCTGCTGGCGGAGCGGGAGTCGGCGGCCGAGGTGCGGTCGTTCACGATGCGCGGGTTCCTGCTGCGCATGTACGACGCGGTGGCCAGGGCCGAGCAGGAGGTCATGCTCCGCCTGGCCCGCCGCCAGACCTTCGTCCGGCTGATCGGCGAGGCGCTGGGCGGCCTCGGCACCGCGCTCGTCTACGTCGCCCTGGGCGTGCTGCTGGCCCTGGCCGCCATCCCGCTGGCGGTGGCGGGCACGGCGGTCCTGGCCATCAGATCGGGTCAGAGCTCGCTCAGCAGCCTCCTGTACGCCACCAACCGGCTCTACGAGCAGGGCCTGTACTTCACCGACTTCCTGGAGTTCTGCGCCGACGCCGAACGCCGCCTGACCGCCCTCCGACCCACCCCGGCCCCCGAGGGCTTCGACCGCATCGCCGCCTCGGGCGTGACCTTCACCTACCCGGGCGCCGACGAACCCGCGCTGCGGGACGTCTCCATCGAGATCAAACGCGGCGAGGTGATCGCCTTCGTCGGCGAGAACGGCTCCGGCAAGACCACCCTCGCCAAGATCCTCGCCGGTCTGTACGAGCCCGACTCCGGCACGGTCTGCTGGGACTCCACCGACCTGCGCGAGGTCAACCCCGAAGACCTCCGCCTGCGCACCGCCGTCATCGCCCAGGACCACACCCGCTGGCCGCTGACCGCCCGCTACAACATCACCATGGGCACCGACAAAGGCCCGGAGGCCCTGGACGCGGCCGCCGCCGTGGCCGGCGCCGACGAGGTCATCGCCGGGCTCCCGCACCGCTACCGCACCCTGCTGGACCGCCGCTTCAAGGACGGCCACGAGCTGTCCGGCGGCCAGTGGCAGCGCATCGCCGTGGCCCGCGGCTTCCACCGCGACGCCAGCCTGCTCATCTGCGACGAACCCACCGCCGCTCTCGACGCCCGCGCCGAACACGCCCTCTTCGAACGCATCCGCCACCACTCCGACGGCCGCACCGTCCTGCTCATCACGCACCGCCTGGCCAGCGTCCGCTACGCCGACCGCATCTACGTCCTCGACCACGGCAAGGTGACCGAGCAGGGCGACCACGCGACCCTGATGTCCCTCGACGGCCTCTACGCCGACCTCTACACCCTCCAGGCCGCCGCCTACCGCTGACCCGCCATCCCCCTGCTCCTCTCCGGCCCGGCGCCCCGAGCCGGATTTGAGCAGGGGGATACTCAAGACCCTTGCGGATCACGCGCCTAGCGTCGTGATCTATGAAGATTAGAACGGTTGCGACGGTACTCGCCTTGTGCCTCACCATCGGAGCGTGCAAGAGCGGGGCCTTCGAAGGGCCGGACACGGGGGATCGGCCCGACGGCACCTCGACCCGTGCGGGGAAGCAGGGCCCTGCGGCGGGCAAGCAGCGGACCAAATACGGCTTCACCCTCCCCACCGGCAACACCGCGGTGGACGTCAACGAGGGACGGGTGTACGACGCGCTGGCGGAGGGGGACTGCCCCGGTGCTCAGACGGCGCTCGACGAGACCAAAGGGAACTTCAGGACAGCGACCACCGTGCCGCTCTTCCAGGCCGGGGTATACCTGTGCCGGAAGGATGTGGCCTCGGCCAAGTCCGAGTACGCCCGGCTGGTGTGGGAGGGGTCGGACGTGTGGTTCATCTGCGAGCTGCATCGGGCGGTGGGGAGCGTCGTCAAGCAGAAACCGAAGTCGGCCTTCGGCGGGTGCCCGCCGGTCCTGCCGCTGCCTCCGAGCCCGGATGACAGTCCGGATCCTGCCGAGTCTCCCGATTCGGAGAGCACTCCTGACCCGGTGCAGACCCCGGACCCGGCCGAGACTCCGGACGTGGGCTCCGGCACGGACACGGGATCGGGATCGGGTTCGTGACGAGCGAGTCCACCGTCGAGATGCGCAAGAAGCCGGCCGAGCCGTCGCCTGACGACCCAGTCGAGGCGGCCGAGCCCTCGACTGACGACCTCACGGAGGCGGCCGGGCCCGCCGGGTCCACCGGGCATCCGGTGCTCCGGTGGGCGCTGGCCGTGCTGGCCAACGTCACCGTCATGACCGCGCTGCTGGTGTACTTCGGCTGGCAGCGCAGCGCCGTGCAGGCGTTCGAGCTGGGCATCGACGAGAGCATCCTCGACATGTCCACCAAGGACTACGTGCTCCGGAGCGTAGGCCCGGTGCTGTACCTCCTGATGATCATCGGCATCGCCGGGCTGCTCTGGCTGCAGGCCGACCGCGTGCTCGCTCCGCGCGCGAGGCGGGACGGCACTGGCGACCGCCTGGTCAGACACACCCTCCGCGCCCTGTCCCTGGCCTGGCTGGTGCTGCCGCTCGCGATGTGGGCGCTGGGCTTCGTCCTGCGGACGGCCTCGTTCCTGGCCTTCCCGTTCAGCATCGGCGCCGGTGTCCTGCTCACCTTGTACGGAACGCACCTCCGCACCCTGCTGCCCGGCGCGTCCTCGCGCGACGGCCTGCCGCTGCTGTACACGTTCACGTCGGTCATCGTCTGCGTCTCGCTGTTCTACGGCGCCACCAACCTGGCCATTTACCAGGGTGTCTCCTTGGCGCAGAACTTCACCGTCACCGAGCTCACGAGGGTGACCGTCTACAGCGCCGAGCGCCTGTACCTGGGAGCGGGCAAGGAGTCCGCCCTGCCCACCTCGACCGGGCCCGTCTCGACCGACAAGGGCGCCTACAAGTACCGGTACGGCAACCTCCGCCTGTTCGCGCACACCGGCGGCCGCTACTTCCTGATCGCGGACGACTGGCGGCGCGACGAGGGCGTGGTGGTCATGCTCGCCGAGTCGAGCACGATCCGCCTGGAGCTGGGAGGCCCTTGATCGGAAGTGGGGCTCAGACCGCGTCTCTGCCGCGGTCCTCGGCCGGCGGGCCGAGCGACTCGGGGAGCGGGTTGCCGAGTGCCGCGAGTACGGCCTCCTCCACCGTGGCGTGCACGTGCAGGACGGTGTGAGCCTGGGTGATCTCCATGATCCTCGCGAGCTTCGGCGGGGGCGCGGCCAGTCGCAGGCTGCCGCCGTGCTGGCGGGCGTAGGCATGGGTGTTGAGCAGGACGCGAAGGCCCGAACTCCCCATGAACTGGGCCTCGCTGAGATCGATCACCACATGCTCGCCCGGCACCCGGCGGCTGCGCCGGATGTAGCGGTCGAGCCGCCCGGCGGTGGTGGCGTCGACCTCGCCGGCCACCGAGATCACGCTCACGCCCGGCAACCTCTGAGTGACGAACGACAGATCCGGCATGCGACGCCTACCTATCGCTAATTCTGTGGCTTGCCCGTATCGCACCATATCCGGGTGTCCGCCTTTCGCCTAGACACCGCCGCTCACTTCTTCGCCGGGATCGTCCGGGCATACGAACCGCAGGTGAGCAGGCGATTCAAGGAAGCCACACGTCGGCATATTCAGCACGCAACAACGGACGGAAATGCGAATAACCGCGGCGCCGCGAATTTCGGTCTCGCTTTCGCCGAGTTCGACCTCCTCGCCATGATCACAGACACGCTCGCGGGCCGTCACCGCATCGCGCTGCC
The DNA here is from genome assembly GCF_039535785.1 of Nonomuraea helvata. Lineage (NCBI taxonomy): Bacteria > Bacillati > Actinomycetota > Actinomycetes > Streptosporangiales > Streptosporangiaceae > Nonomuraea > Nonomuraea helvata. Next base: position 1,839,057 of record NZ_BAAAXV010000001.1, on the reverse strand, counting down.
TCCCGCCGGCCGACCCGACCAGGTGATGCCCGCGCCAATCGCGGGCGGAGCGGCCGGCGGGAGTGGGGCCCCGGCCCCTAGTGGCTGAGCTGCTCGTTCATGATGAGGAACGCCCCCAGTCCGTGGAAGTCGTTGACCGGCCGGGCACGCCCGAAGTAGTAGCTGAGCGAGTCGCTGGCGTTGGTGCCCTCGCTGACGCCCACGAGGTTGGTCCGCCCGTCGGCGCCGAGTGACACCTGGGCCAGCACGCCCTGGTAGCCGCGTTCCGCGTTCGCGCGGTAGGAGGCGTCCACGTATCCGCGCTCGACCGCCCGCGAGATCGTGTACGTGTACATCGCCGAGCACGACGTCTCCGTCCAGTTCGACGGGTTCGACGGCTCGGTGACCACCTGCCACCAGCGGCCCGTGGCCGGGTCCTGCCAACGGGCGTACGCGGGCACGAGCTCGCGCAGGATGTCGATCAGCGCCGACCGGCGCGGATGGTCGGCCGGGAGCAGCTCGAGGATGTCGGTCACGGCCATCCCGAACCAGCCCATCGCCCGGCACCACGAGATCCCGTTCGTGTTGCCCAGTGAGGGTTTGACCCAGGACGCGGTGGGGCCGCCCGGCTCGTCGTAGGCGTGGTACAGCAGCCCGGCGGCCTGGCCCGACGTGCGGCGCAGGTGGCTCCAGTAGATCTCGAGCTGCTTGGCCGGCTCGGCGCCCGTGAAGGAGTCGGCCGCCACCCAGGCGCCGTAGCGGGCGAGGAACGGGTCTACCATGTAGACGCCGTCGCCCCAGAGCTGGCCCTCGCGCGAGCTGGACGTGGAGTGCCACCAGCCGCCGTCGGAGGTGCGCGGGTACGTGTTCAGGCGGGTCCTGATCTTGGCCGCGGCCGTGCGGTAGCGGGCCTGGCCGGTCTCCCGGTAGAGGGCGAGCAGGACGTTGCCGGCCTGCATGCTGTCGAGGTTGTTGAAGCTCTGCGAGATGCCGCCGGAGGAGTCCACGAACCGGTCGGCCCAGTCCTTGATGTACTGCAGGTAGCGGGGCTCTCCCGTGCGCTGGTAGACGAGGTACTGGCCCCAGAGGTAGAGGCCCTGCGGGTAGCTCCAGCCGCCGATCGTGCTGGGGGAGAAGCGGGCCATCGTCGAGTCGACCATCGCCCTGGACCAGTCGGTACCCGCCGCGGAGTCCACGCTCAGTGAGTCGAGGTTCGGGCCGCCGTCGGCGGTGGTGGCCGCGGCCCTGACCGCGTTCGTGCCCGCCGCCAGCTCGGCCCGGACCGTCACCGTCCGCCAGGTGGTCCAGGAGCCGGTGCCGGGGAAGGAGAGCGTCGTGGCCGTGGCGCCGGCCGTGATGCTCATCGGCCGGTCGGCGCTCGTGCCGTTGGCGTAGCGGAAGGCGAGCGTGACGGTTCCCGGCCCGTTCACGGTCCACTCGACGGACGATCCCGCCACGTTGTCGAAGTTGACGAAGCCTGTGCCGGTGAAGCCGGCGTGGTTCGACTCCACGACGCCCTGCGAGATCGTTCCGTTCTCGGCCTCGTAGCGGGTGGCAGCCGCGGCCGGAGCGACGGCAACCGGTTGCAGAAACACGAGCGCGCCGAGTGCGGCGGCGCTGGTCGCGCGAAGACGTCCCATGTATCACTCCGGGTCTGACGAGCGGTGATGCCGGGCCGCCGGTCCAGATGTACGGCACCCAGCGGCGCATGGCTCCGATCTTCTGAGGCGCATTTAAATGCATACATCCCGACCTCGCGCCTGTCTACCGGTCACTTTCATCCGATGTATCGGAAACAAAGAGTTAGGAAAGTTTCCTAAAATATGGACCGTTCCAAGTATTGACGCCCACGGTGGTTTGTGACAAACGTTTGGAAAGCTCCCTCCCCTTTACTCGAGGCATCACTCTCAGCCAGGAGCGCCCGATGAACTTCAGCAAGTCCCGGGCCTGCGTCATCGCCTGCTTGCTCGCCCTGGGAATGACAGCTGTCACCGTCCCAGCCGAGGCGGCGCCCACCCGGTACGAAGCCGAGAACGCGACGATCTCCCAGGGCGTCGTCGAGTCCAACCACGCCGGCTACTCCGGCACCGGCTTCGTCAACGGGGACAACGTCGCCGGCTCGTACACCGAATGGACCGTCAACGCGCCCAGCGCGGGCACCGCCACGCTGGCCTTCCGCTACGCCAACGGCACGGGCGCCGACCGGCCGAGCGACATCGCGGTCAACGGCGCGACCGTCGCCGCCGCCCGGTCGTTCCCCGCCACCGGCGCCTGGACCACCTGGACCACGGTCACGCTGACCGCCCAGCTCACGGCGGGCGCGAACAAGATCAGGGCCACCGCCACAGGCGCGGGCGGCAACCCGAACTGGGACTACCTCGACGCCGAGGTCCAGTCGTCGACCTTCACCGACTACCAGGCGGAGTCCGCGACGATCTCGCAGGGCGTCGTCGAGTCGAACCACGCCGGCTTCACCGGCTCCGGCTTCGTCAACTACGACAACGTCACCGGCTCGTACGTCGAGTTCGCCGTCAGCGCGGCCGGCGCGGGCACCCAGAGCCTGACCTTCCGCTTCGCCAACGGCACCACCACCGACCGGCCGATGACCATCACCGTCAACGGCACCGCCGTCGCCACCGCCCGCTCCTTCCCCGGCACCGGCGCCTGGACCACCTGGCAGGAGATCAGCGTCGACGCGCCGCTCAACGCGGGCGGCAACACGGTCAGGGCCACGGCCACCACCGACAACGGCGGGCCCAACCTCGACCGGCTGCGGGTCAGCGGCCCGGGCGACACCGAGAAGCCGACCTCGCCGGGGCAGCCGACGTGCTCCGACATCTCGTACAACGCCCTGACCCTGGACTGGCCGCCGTCCACCGACAACATCGGCGTCGTCGCGTACGACATCTACCACCAGGGCCAGCAGATCGCGACCGCGACCGCGCCGCCGTACCGGCTGACCGGGCTCAACCCGAACTTCTCCTACCAGCTGTCGGTGTTCGCCCGCGACGCCTCCGGCAACGTGTCGCTGAGCAGCCCCGAGGCGAACTGCCAGACGCTGCCCGCGCCCGCCGACAACCCGCCGTCCCCGCCGGGGCAGCCCACCGTCAGCGGCGTGCAGGCCACCTCGGCGACCGTGACCTGGGGCGCCTCCACGGACGACAACGGGGTACGCGCCTACCTGGTGCGTGACAACGCCACCAACGCCGTGCTCGCCACGGTCACCGGGACCCCGCCCGCCACCACGGCCAGTGTGCCGCTCGAGTGCGCGCACACGTACCAGGTGCACGTGGTCGCGCGTGACAGCGCCAACCAGCTCTCGACGCCGAGCGCGCCGTCCGCGTCGTTCACCACGGGTGGCTGTGGCACCGTGCCGCAGACGCCGACCAGCGTCGCCGGCGGCTGGGACGTGCCGTGGGACATCTCCTGGGCGCCGGACGGCTCGTACGCGCTGGTGACCGAGCGCGACACGTTCAAGGTGTTCAAGGTGACGCCGTCGGGCACCAAGACGCAGGTCGGCACCGTGCCCAACGTGCAGACCACCGGCGGCGAGGGCGGCCTGATGGGCCTGGACTTCTCGCCCACCTGGAACGGCACGACCGACCAGGAGGTGTTCTTCATGCACACCGCCTCCGAGGGCAACCGGGTCGCCAAGATGAACTTCAACGGCACCGCGCTCAGCGGGTACGCGAGCATCCTGCAGGGCATCGACAAGAACCGGTACCACAACGGCGGCCGGATCAGGTTCGGCCCCGACGGCTACCTGTACGTCACCACCGGCGACGCGCAGTCCTCGAGCAACGCGCCCGACCTCGACTCGCTCAACGGCAAGATCCTTCGCATCACCAAGACCGGCGCCGCCGCGCCCGGCAACCCGTTCGGCACCCGCGTCTACAGCTACGGCCACCGCAACCCGCAGGGCCTGGCCTGGGACTCGGCCGGCCGCCTGTGGTCGTCGGAGCTGGGCAACTCCTCGCGCGACGAGCTCAACCTCATCCAGCCGGGCAAGAACTACGGCTGGCCCACCTGCGAGGGCACCTGCAGCACCTCCGGCATGACGAACCCGAAGTACACCTGGAGCGTCTCCGAGGCCTCGCCGAGCGGCATCGCCATCGTCAACAACACCGTCTTCATGGCGGCGCTGCGCGGCCAGCGGCTGTGGCGCATCGTGCTGAACGGCGAGAACGTTTCGACCGTCAACTCGTACTTCAACGGCACGTACGGCCGGCTCCGCGCGGTCGAGAAGGTGCCCGGCGCCAACGCCATCTGGTTCGGCTCCACCAACTCCGACAACAACGGAGACGGCTCGGCCGACACGATCCGGCGCTCCAACATCCAGTAGTCACCCCCTGAACGCCGGCGGCCGCGCAGCAGCGCGGCCGCCGGATCCAGCACCCCCCGGAGCCTCCGATGCATCCCTCCAGAAGGGCCGTGCTCAAAGGAGCGCTGCTCGTCCCCGTGCAGGCGGGCGCCGTGCTGCCGCCGGCGCCCGCCACGGCCCAGGCCGTTGAGTCGCCCTGGGATCAGGTCCCCGCGATCCTGGCCAGGATCGTGCCGCCGGCCTTTCCCGACCGCACGTTCCCCATCACCGACTTCGGCGCCAAGCCGGACAACTCCACCGACTGCACGCCCGCCTTCCGCTCCGCCATCGCCGCCTGCAACGCGGCCGGCGGCGGCACCGTGCTCGTCCCCGGCACCGGCAAGTTCCGCACCGGCCAGATCCACCTGCTGTCCGGCGTGCGGCTGCACGTCGAGGCCGGCGGGACAATCCGGTTCAGGTCGGACGCGGGCTCGTACCTGCCGAACGTCTACACCCGCTGGCAGGGGATCGAGTGCTACAACTACTCGCCCTTCATTTATGCCAGGAACCAGACCGACATCGCCCTGACCGGCACCGGCACGATCGACGGGAACGCGGCGGCCGGGCCGTGGTTCGGCTTCGACGACCAGCGCGGCCCCGACTGGGACCGGTTGCAGCAACTGGCCGTGGACGGCGTGCCGGTCGAGCAGCGGCAGTTCGGTGACGGCCACTACCTCAAGCCGAGCATGATCCAGTTCTACGGCTGCCGGAACATCCTCGTCGAGGACCTGGACATCCGGAACCCCGCGATGTGGACCATCCACCCCGTCTTAGCCCGAAATATCACGATAAGGCGGGTCAAAATCTACAGCCGGGGCGCGATGGTGGACGGCGTCGACCCCGAGTGCTCGTCCGACGTGCTCATCGAGGGCTGCACGTTCGACACGGGCGACGACGGCACGGTCATCAAGTCGGGCCGCGACACCGACGGCCGCCGCGTGGGCGTGCCGTCCACCGACATCGTCATCCGCGGCAACACCTACTACGGCCGCTGGGGCGCGATCACGGTCGGCAGCGAGATGTCCGGCGGCGTCCGCAACGTCTTCGCCGAGAACAACCGCATCCAGGCGGGCTCCTCGTACCACTCCTTCTACGCGCTCTACCTGAAGACCAACAACCGGCGCGGCGGAACGGTGGACGGCGTGCACGTCCGCAACCTGGCCGGCGGCCCGTGCGACCGGGGCGGCTTCTTCGTCGACATGAACTACAGCCTGACCGGCCCGGGCCAGGGCCCGATCGTCAACCCGGTCATCCAGAACATCACCGTGGACGGCCTGGACATCGCCGACTCGCCGTTCGCGATCAAGCTGTCGGGCTCGTCCGCCAGCCACCTCCGCAACGTGACGATCACCAACAGCACCTTCACCCAGATCGACACGCCCGCGCCCCAGCTCTCCAACGCGGACGACGTCGTGCTGCGCAACGTGCGCATCAACGGCGTCCTGTACGGGTCGTCCCCCGGCAACCGGTACGAGGCGGAGAACGCCACGATCTCGCAGGGAGTCGTCGAGTCCAACCACGCCGGGTTCTCCGGCACCGGGTTCGTCAACTACGACAACGTGGCCGGCGCGTACGTCGAGTTCGCGGTGAGCGCGGCGGCGGCCGGCAGCAGGCCCCTCACCATCAGGTACGCCAACGGTACGAGCACCGACCGGCCCTTCGCGGTCACCGTCAACGGGACCGCCGTCGGCTCCGCCGTGAACGCCCCCGGCACCGGCGCCTGGACGACCTGGACGTCCGTCTCCGTCACCGTGCCCCTCGTCTCCGGCACCAACACCGTCCGGCTCACCGCCACCACAACGGGCGGCCTCCCCAACCTCGACTACGTGGAGCTCCAGCCATGAAACCGCTCGCCCGGGCCTTGCTGGTGTGCGCCCTCGCCCTGCTCGGAGCCGTGCCACTCCCAGCAGAAGCGGCCGCCGAGTTCAACGTGCGCGACTACGGCGCCACGGGCAACGGCTCGACCAATGACGACGACGCCATCGACCGCGCGATCAACGCCGCGAGCGCCGCCCCAGGCGGCACCGTGGTCTTCCCCTCCGGCCGCTACCGGGCCCGGACGATCCACCTGAAGTCGCACGTCACGCTCAGGCTCGACGCCGGCGCCACCCTCCTGGCGGCGGGCAGCGGGATGGACGCGCCCGAGTCCAACGCGAACGACGACTACCAGGACTACGGCCACAGCCACTTTCACAACTCGCTCATGTGGGGCAGCGGCATCACCGACTTCCACCTCACCGGCACCGGCACGATCGACGGCGACGGCAACCTGATCACCGGTAACCCGGACTCCGGCGAGGCCGACAAGGCGCTCACGCTCACCGAGTGCTCCGACATCAGCCTGACCGGGGTCACGTTCCGGCGCGGCGGCCACTTCGGCGCGCTGATCAACGGCTGCCACGACATCACGATCGACAACCTGAAGACGGTCTACGCCGGCAGCGGCGTGCGCGACGGCATCAACCTGATCAACAGCTGGAACGTCACCGTCACCAACAGCCGCATCGAGGCGAGCGACGACGCCCTGGTGTTCAAGAGCGACTACGCCCTCGGCCACACCTACACCAGCCAGAACGTCCGCGTGCGCGACACCACCGTCTACTCGCACGAGAACAACGCGCTGCAGTTCGGCTCGGAGACCTGCGGCAGCTTCCGCGACTTCCGGTTCGAGAACATCACCGTGCTGGGCGCCGGCAAGGCCGGCATCGGCATCGTCTCCATGGACGGCGCGGTCATCGAGGACGTCCACTACGACAACGTGACGCTCACCAAGACCACGTCGCCCTTCTTCTTCAAGATCGGTGAGCGGAAGCGCTGCCCCGGCTCGCCGCCCGCCGGACGGATCCGGAACATCACGATCTCGAACGTCACCGGGACCGACCTCACGGCGCCCGTGGTCACCGGCACGGTCGGCGCGTCCGACTACACCAGCACGCTGACCGGCACGCCGTCCGTGGACCTGGGCCCCGGCATCACGTTCCAGAACGTCGACCTCACGGTCCCCGGCGGCCACCCGGCCTCGGAGGCGAGCAGGGTGCCGGGCGAGTATCTCACCACGTACCCGCCGCGCGACTACGGCGCGCGCCCCTCGTACGGCTACTGGATCCGGCACGCCACCGGCATCACGCTCAACGGCGAGACCCGGTTCGACGAGAACGACAACCGGCCGTACGTCATCGCCGACGACGCCTCCAACGTCCAACTGAACGGCGTCGTCGCGCAGCGCGGCAGCGGCAGCGCGTACGACGCCGGGTTCAGCGGCGTCAACGGCTACGCCGTGCGCGACAGCGCCGACACCTCCGGCGGCGCGCTGCGTGTGCGGGCCACCAACTCCACGCCCATCGGTGAGGACCCGGTCAGCCTGTACGCCGAGGCGGAGTCCGGCACGATCACCGCGCCGATGCAGACGGCGGCCGACACCGCTGCGTCCGGCGGCTCGTACGTGACCGTGGCCGCGGGCAACAACAGCAAGTCCAGCGCGCCCGCCACCGGCTGGGCCACGCTCGCGTTCGACCTCCCGCGCGGCGGCACCTTCGCCGTCTGGGCCCGGGTGATCGCCGCCAACGACGGTGACGACTCGTTCTGGGCGCGCTCCGGCACAGGAACATGGAGCAACTGGAACAACATCCCGATCGGCACCTCCTGGCACTGGGCCAAGCTGCCCGTCACGTACGACCTGGCGGCCGGAGCGCGCACGATCACCTTCGCCTACCGCGAGGACGGCGCCCGCCTCGACCGGGTGGCCATCTCCAGCGACCCCGCGTTCACCCCCGAACCATAGGAGACGCACACCATGAAACGCACGGCGACGCTCGCCGTCCTAGCGCTCCTGCTCGGCCTCCTCACCGCCGTTCCGGCGCGGGCCGACCTGCAGCATCCGCGCCAGGCGTTCCTGCGCAACTCGATCGCCGGGCTCTTCCTCCACTGGGGCGAGCGGACCTCGCCGCAGCACACCAGTTGCAGCGGGTGGGAGGCCGACGTCACCAACGGCGGCTGGAGCGCCTCCTACTGGGTGAACGAGGCCAAGAAGCTGCACGCCCAGTACATCGTGCTGGCCACCTTCCACAGCAGGCTCGGGTACGCCCGGCCGTACCCGAGCGAGATCCCCGGCTCCTGCCGCACCACGCGGGACTTCCTCGGCGAGTTGATCGACACCGCGGACGCGCAGGGGCTGAAGGTCATCAACTACATGACCGACGACCCGCAGTGGCACAACGAGGGGCTCAGCTCCGGCGACTGGCTCAACTCCTCGGCCTTCTCCAGCTACGTCGGCCACAGCGTGGACCTGACCACCCGCGACGGGTTCGGCGAGTTCAGCTACCTGCAGTTCTTCGAGCAGATGAAGCGCTACCCGAAGCTGGCCGGGTTCTGGATCGACAACGACAACGCCTATTGGGAGCGCAACGACCTCTACGCCAAGATCTACCAGCAGCGCCCCGACATGACGATCTCGAACAACAACGAAGACACGCCGATCATGGACATGATCAGCAACGAGCAGAAGACCGGCATGACGCCGTCGTACGACTACCCGCAGGCGGTCTACACCGCGCTGCCGCGGCTGATCGAGGCCGACTTCAAGCTGCCCACCGGCGGTCCCTGGTGGTACGGCGGCTCCGACCAGGCCGTGGACCGCAAGCTCACGCTCGGCCGGCTCATCGCGAACGCCGGCTCGTCGGTCAAGGCGCTCATGGCCGAGACCGCCATGGTCAACGGCCGCTTCCCCGCCCAGCAGGCCGACTTCAACAACTTCGCGAACACCTACCTCTCGGCCATCTGGGAGTCGCTCGGCGGCACCGAGGGCGGCGGCTACATGTTCGGCGGGCTCAAGCCGGGCTTCTGGAACAACGGCGCGCACGGCGTGACCACGATCGCCAAGAACGACCCCGACCGGCACTACGTCCACGTGCTCACGCCGCCGTCCGGCAGCACGCTGTCGCTGCGGGACAACGGCTACCGGATCACCTCGGTGACGAACCTGCGCACCGGCGCGCCCGTCGCGTTCACGCAGTCGGGCGGGACGCTGACGCTGAGCGGCATCAGCAGCTGGGACACCTACGACACGGTCTTCAAGGTGATCTCGAGCGGCCGCCAGGGGATCTACACCGGCGTCACGCTCTCGGCGAGCTCGTCCACCAGCGGCCACGGCGCGGCGGCGGCGGGCGACGGCGACTATCTGACCTACTGGGACAGCAACGCCGCCGAGCCCGCGCGGCTCACCTTCGACCTGGGTTCCGCCAAGCGCATCCAGTACCTCGCGGTCAACCAGCGGGAGGACTCCACCGTCTACCCGCCGTCCGGCTCCGCGCGGATCTCCGGCTACCAGGTGCACGTCAGCGACGACGGCTCGAGCTGGGGGAGCGCGATCAAGACCGGGACCGTCCCGAACGCGCGCGGCGTGCAGTTCATCGACCTGAGCGCCGTCACCGCCCGTTATGTCCGGCTCAGCAAGACCGGGCACCACGGCGTCGCCCGCTGGCGGGTGGACGAGGCGTGGGTCGGCGGCCAGTACGCGGGCGGAAGCGCCCCGTCCGGCACCCGCTACGAGGCCGAGAACGCGACGATCTCGCAGGGCGTGGCCGAGTCCAACCACGCGGGCTACTCGGGGACGGGGTTCGTCAACGGCGACAACGTGACGGGCTCGTACGTGGAGTTCTCCGTGAACGCGCCCGCGGCCGGAACCGCCACGATCGCGTTGCGCTACGCCAATGGAACGTCGACCAACCGGCCGGCGGCCATCAGCGTGAACGGCGGCGCCGCCCAGGCCCGCGACTACGCCGGCACCGGTGACTGGACCACCTGGACGACCGACACGTTCACCGTCTCGCTCAATGCCGGCGTGAACACGTTGCGGGTGACCGCGACGACGGACGGCGGCAACCCGAACCTCGACTACATCGACGTCACCACGGGAGGTGTCTCATGAAGGGCGCACTCGCGGCTGTGGCGCTCGTCGGCGCGTGCCTGGCCGTCCCCGCCGGGGCCGCTCCGGCCGCCGCCTCGGACAACGGGCTGTCGATCAGGCCCGCGATGGGCTGGAGCAGCTGGAGCTTCGTCCGCCGCTGGCCCGACGAGACCAAGATGAAGGCGCAGGCGGACGCGCTGGTCAGCAGCGGCCTGGCCGACAAGGGCTACGTCTACGTCAACCTCGACGACTTCTACCAGAAGTGCGACTCCAACGGCTTCGTCGTCGACAATTACGGCCGCTGGGCGGTCGACACCGCCAAGTTCCCGTCCGGGATCAAGGCGCTGGCCGACTACGTGCACGCCAAGGGGCTGAAGTTCGGCTTCTACGTCACCCCCGGCATCGCGAAGAACGCCGTCACCGCCAACAAGCCGATCGAGGGCACGTCGTACCACGCGCAGGACATCGCGGACACGACGCAGACGCACAAGAACTACAACTGCAAGAACATGTACCGGCTCAAGTACTCCCACCCGGGCGCGCAGGCGTTCATCAACTCGTGGGCCAACCAGATGGCCTCGTGGGGCGTGGACTACCTCAAGATCGACGGCGTGGACGCGACCACGGTCGCCGACGTGGAGGCGTGGGACAAGGCGCTGCGCCAGACCGGCCGGCCGATCAACTTCGCGCTCTCCAACAACCTGCCGATCGCCCAGGCCACCACCTGGAAGCGGCTGGCCAACAGCTGGCGCACCCAGGGCGACGTCGAGTGCTACTGCGGCTCGGGGCCGAACGGCAGCGGCTACCCGCTGACCGACTGGTCGCACGTCGTGAGCCGGTTCAACTCGGCCGCCTCCTGGCAGCAGTACGCCGGTCCCGGCGGGTGGAACGACTACGACTCGCTGCAGATCGGCAACGGCGACCAGGTCGGGCTCACCGCCGACCAGCGCCGCTCGCACATGACGCACTGGGCGATGGCCGGGAGCCCGCTGCTGCTCGGCACCGACCTGACCGCGCTCACCTCGGTGGACCTGGCGATGCTGAAGAACGACCGGCTCATCGCGGTCAACCAGGACGGCGTCGCCGCGCAGCGCGTCGTCAACAGCGGCGTCAACCAGGTGTGGCGCAAGCGGGAGTCGAACGGCGACTACATCGTCGCGCTCTACAACACCGGCACGTCGGGCACCTCCACGGTGAGCGTCACCTGGTCACAGGTGGGCTTCAGCGGACCGGCGGCGGTCACGAACCTGTGGTCGGGCGCGTCGGAGGGCACCGTCAGCTCCTCCTACAGCGCCACGTTACGGCCCGGCGAGACCCGCCTCATCCGGGTACGGCCCAGCGCGGGACAGCGGTACGAGGCCGAGGACGCGACGATCTCGCAGGGCGCCGCCGAGTCCAACCACGCGGGCTACTCCGGGACGGGCTTCGTCAACGGCGACAACGTGGTGGGCTCGTACGTGGAGTTCACGGTGAACGCCGCCTCGGCCGGAACCGCCACACTCACCCTGCGTTACGCCAACGGAACGTCGACCAACCGCCCGATGACCATCGACGTCAACGGCACCACCACCACGCGGGACTTCCCCGGCACCGGCGACTGGGACACCTGGGCGGACGCCACGTTCACCGTGTCCCTGCAGGCCGGCGCCAACACCGTCCGAGCCACCGCCACCACCGCCAACGGCGGCCCCAACGTCGACTACCTCGACCTCTCCTGACCGGAAGGAGCGCCCATGCACCCCCCACGCCTGCGCTTACCCCGTTTCGCGCGCTTACGCCCTCTGATCGTCCTGGCCGCCGCCTGCCTCGCCGTCACCGCGCTGGTCGCGCTCCCCGCCCGGGCCGCGACCGTCCGCTACGAGGCCGAGAACGCGACGATCTCGCAGGGCGTCGTCGAGTCCAACCACGCCGGGTTCTCCGGAACCGGCTTCGTCAACAGCGACAACGCCTCCGGCCCGTACACGGAGTGGACGGTCAACGCGCCCGTGGCGGGCACCGCCACGCTGGCCATCCGCTACGCCAACGGCACGACCGGCGCCCGCACCGCGGACGTCTCGGTGAACGGCACGGTCGTCTCGGCCGGCCGCTCGTTCGCCGCCACCGGGGCCTGGACCACGTGGGCCACCTCGACCCTCACCACGACGCTCAACGCGGGCGACAACACCATTCGCCTCACCGCCGCGAACTCGGGCGGCAACCCCAACCTCGACTACCTCGAGGTCACCGTGGCCGACGCGCCCGCGACCGAGTACCAGGCGGAGGCCGCCACGCTGTCGCAGGCCGCGGTGGCGACCAACCACACCGGCTACACCGGCTCCGGCTTCGTCGACTACGTCAACACGACCGGCGGCTACATCGAGTGGACGGTCAACGTGGCCGACTCCGGTTCGCACACGCTCACCATCCGCTACGCCAACGGAACGTCGACCAACCGCCCGATGAGCATCGACGTCAACGGCACGGCCATCACGCGGGACTTCCCCGCCACCGCCAACTGGGACACCTGGGCGGACGCCCAGATCACCGCCACGCTGAACGCCGGCGTCAACACCGTCCGCGCGACCGCCACCACCGCCAACGGCGGCCCGAACGTGGACCGGCTCTCGGTCAGCGGCCCCGGCGGCCCCGACGGGCAGGCGCCGACCGTGCCCGTGAGCGTCCGTGTCACCGGCACCTCGGCCTCCAGCATCTCGCTGGCCTGGACCGACTCCACCGACAACGTGGCCGTCACCGGCTATCGCGTCTACGAGGGGACGGCCGTGGTCACCACCACGCCGACCGCCGGCGCCACGATCGGCGGGCTCGCCGCCGGGTCCACGCACACGTACACGGTCACCGCGTTCGACGCGGCCGGCAACGAGTCGGGGCACAGCACCGCGGTCAGCGGCACGACCGGCGGTGGCGGCGGCACCGGCCCGACGGCCGACCAGCTCCTGGCGAAGGTGACGTCGTGCAACCAGATCTCCAACGGCAAGTACAAGACGGACTCCGACGTGAGCTCGGCGACGGTCGCGGTGTGCCAGAAGACCGGCGCGGTGTTCTGGAAGGGCGACATGGACATCGACTGCGACGGAGTCCGCACGTCGCAGTGCAACGAGGACACCGACTGCTGCTTCCAGGCCGACACGTTCTGCCACACCAGCGGCGACTCGCCGCTCAACGCGGCGCAGCTCGCGTACATGGTGGTGCCCAGCTCCAGCTCCATCTGGGACTACCGGACCAAGGGCATCGGCTGCGGCACCGTGGTGGCGATCGTCTACAACGGGCAGGTGGAGTACGCGGTGATGGGCGACACGGGGCCGAGCGGCATCATCGGCGAGGCCTCTTACCGGACGGCCGCCGACCTGGGCATCAACCCTGACCCCAGCAACGGCGGCACCGACAGCGGCGTCACCTACATCGTCTTCACCGGCTCCGACACCAAGGTCCAGACCATCGAGAACCACTCCCAGGCGGTGACCTTGGGCCGCACGCTGGCCCAACGCTTCCTCGACCAGAACTGACCGCCTTGTCCTGTGCGGCCCGCCGCTTCTCTCGCGGCGGGCCGCTTTCATGAGCCGGGGCCGGTCCTGACGGCGGTGAGCAGCGTGACCATGTAGTCCTGCAGGTCGTCGGCCCAGGACAGCAGGCCGGTGACCCGGCCCTCGCGTACCTCGGCCTCGACGAACGCCGTGACCCCGTACACGATGAGCCGCGCGGTCGTGGCGGGCAGCGGTGGCAGCGCGGGGTCCGCCTGCCTGGCCCTGGCGGCCATGGCGGTGACCATGCCGACGAACGGATGGTAGGCGCGGTCGCGCTGGGCCACCGCCCGCTCGCCCGCGCGCGGCAGCTCCACGAAGTACGCCTGCGCGTAGGCCGGGCGCCCCTGCCACCAGCGCAGATACGCCCGTAGCCCGCGCAGGTTCGCGGCTCGCCAGTCGTCCGGCGCGGCGGCGGCCGTGCGGATCTCCTCGATCAGCTCAGGCAGGTCGCGTTCGCACAGGGCGAGGAAACAGGCCTCCTTGTCGGCGAACTGCTGGTAGAAGGCGTTGCGTGAGACCCGGGCCGCCGCGATCACGTCGGGCACGGTCGTGGCGGCATAGCCGCGCCGCGCCACCAGCTGCAGCATCGCCTCGATCAGCCGCTCGCGCTGCGAGCTCCGCACGGTCTCCGGCGAGAGCCCGTGCCGCCCCCGGGGGAGCGGCTCAGCGATTGGAACTTCGTTCTGTTGATCCCTTGACATCGCTCACCGATCGTACTTCCCTTCGGTTAGGAGACGTTCATGTCTTCAAACCCTTCCCCGCGAGGTGACCATGGAACACATCACTCGGCGGCGCGCGCTCCGGACGGGCATCGCGGGCCTCCTGGCGGCGGGCGTCCTGTCCCGTACGACGTCCGCGGAGGCGGCGAGCGCCATCGAGTCGCACTTCGCGGTCCGCGGCCCGCACGCGGTCGCGACCGGCACCTCCGGCGGCCACCGGCTCTACTACCCGGCCGACCTGGGCGCGGGCGGGTTCGCGCACCCGATCGTCACCTGGGGCAACGGCACCAACGCCACCCCCGACAACTACCCCGGCGTGCTCAGCCAGCTCGCCTCCTGGGGCTTCGCCGTCGTCGCCTCGACCGACACCACCACGGGCACCGGAGCCGAGATCCTGGCCGCCGCACAGCACCTCGTCGGGCTCAACTCCGACTCCGGCAGCGTCTTCGCCGGCAAGCTCGACGTGACCAGGGTCGCGGCGGTGGGCCACTCCCAGGGCGCGGGCGGCTCGGTCAACGCCACCAACCACTCCGCCGGGCTGATCACGACGGTCGTGCCGATCGCGCTGCCCGCCCAGGTCTGGGTCGGCGCGGGGGACGAGTTCTCCGTCGCGGCGCTGACCTGCCCCGTGCTCTTCCTCAGCGGCGCGAACGACTGGCTCATCTCCTCGGCCGCCGCCGTCCAGGGCTACTACGACCAGGTGCCCGGCGCGGCGGGCAAGGCGCTGCTCAAGGGCGCGGGCCACAACGACATCCAGAACGGCGGCGGCGGGTTCCTCGGCTACCTGACCGCCTGGCTCATGTACCGGTTACGCGACGACGCGCTCGCCCGCGGCGCCTTCGCGGGCTCCGCGCCCGAGCTGCCCACCAACACCGCCTGGCAGAACCAGGCACTCAAGAACCTCAGCTGAGAGCCGCGATGATTCCGAGTGCAGCCGAGATGGTCGCGTGGATTCAGGCCATCATCGAGCGGGGCATCAGACGCCCCGGCTATCCGGCCGACGACTGGGCCGCCGCGTGGGCCGCCGAGCGTTTCGAGGAGTTCGGGCTGGAGGATGTGCGGCTGGCGCCCGTCGAGCTGCCGTGCTGGAAGCCGGTCGCGGCCAGCCTCGCGGTGGAGGGCGGGCCCGGGTTCGAGGCGTTCGCGCTGCCGTACACGCGGGCGAAGGCCCAGGTGCGGGCGCCGCTGAGCAGGCAGGTCGCGCCGGGGGCGATCGTGGTGGCCGAGACGGCGTTCACGGAGCTGCCGCAGTCGTACGTCAGGGACCTGGCGACCGCCTGGCACGACCCGGAAGGCGTGTTCGACTCGCTCACGCAGGTGCTGCCGTTCCAGCTCGACTACCTGGACGTGCTGCACGGCGCGATGCGGGACGGCGCTGCGGGGTTCGCGGGCGGGCTGACCGGCGTGCCGTGGGAGACCCGCGACTACTACGCCCCCTACGACGCCCAGCCCAGGGACATCCCGGCCGTGTGGCTGTCCGGTCGCGACGCCCGGCAGGTGCTGGCGCTGATGGACGAGGGGCCGCGCACCGGCGTGCTCACCGTCGAGGCGGAGAGCGGCCCCGCCGTCTCGCACAACGTCATCGGGACCCTGCCGGGCGCGTCGGACCAGTGGGTGATCGTCGGCTCGCACCACGACGCGCCCTGGGCCTCGGCCGTGGAGGACGCCACCGGGATCGCGCTCGTGCTGGCCGCCGCCCGCCACTGGGCCTCCGTGCCCGCCCGCGAGCGTCCGCACAACCTGATCTTCCTGCTCACCGCCGGTCACATGGCGCTGGCCGCCGGTACGCGGGCGTTCATCGAGGAGAACCGGGCCATGCTCCCGGACGTCGTGCTCCAGCTCCACCTGGAGCACGCCGCACTCCGATGCGTCGGCGTGGACGGCGAACTGGTGCCGACGGGCGATCCTGAGCCGCGCTGGTGGTTCACCTCCAGGCGACCCCAGCTGGAGAGGCTCGTCCATGAGGCGCTGGTCGCCGAGGACCTGCGGCGCTCGTTCGTGCTCCCGCCCGACGTGTTCTCCCCGATGCCGCCGACCGACGGCGCCTACTTCCACCCGGAGGGCGTGCCGCTGGTGCACTTCCTGTCCGCGCCGATGTACCTGTTCGACTCGGCCGACACCCTGGACAAGGTGGACGTGGCCGGGCTGGAGCCGCTGGCCCGCGCCGCCGTCAGGATCGTCGAGGGCACCGCGGGCTGGAGCGCCCGCGAGCCCTCGTGACGGTCATGAGCGGCCGAGGATGGCGGCGGCCCGTTCGCGCATCTCCACCTTGCGGATCTTGCCCGTGACGGTCATGGGGAACGCGTCCACCACGTGGACGTACCGGGGGATCTTGTAGTGGGCGAGCCGGCGCCGTAGCCGCCCTGGCGCCCCGCTCGTCCGCGGGGCGCCAGGGCGGCCGCCGTCAGTTCCCCTGCTGGTGGGTGCTCCAGTACTCGTCGGCGGCGGCCTGGATGTCCGTGAGGACCTTCTGATAGGTGTCCGGCTTGACGACGAAGGCGCCGAAGCCGTCCAGCGCGGCGGTGAGCACGGGCGGCGGCGTGGCCTCGAAATACCGGTTGACCAGGCGATACTGCCCGCTCCCCGCCGCCTTGCTGACCTCGGCGATGGCCTGGTCGGCGATGGCCACCTTGGGATTGGCCGACACGTCGCCCCTGGCGGTGGACCACTTCTCCTGCGCGGCCGAGCCGACCCACCACTTGAGGTACTTCATGCTGGCGTCGGGGTCGGGCGCCTTGGCCAGCGAGCAGAGCGGACCGCTCTCGAAGATCATCGAGGTCTTGGGCAGGGCCGGGTTGACGTTCGGGATGACGAAGAAGCCATAGTCGGTGCCCGCCTTGAGGTCGCGCTGCGTCATGCTCGTGTTGAACCACGTGCCGAACGACACCATCGCCGCCTTGCCGGTCTTGAGCACGTCGCCCGGGTCGGTCTTGTCGCCCGGGTTGTTGAAGTAACCGGCGTCGATCATCGACTTCCACCGCTTCATCACCTCCACCACGCCGGGATCGGTGTACTTCGCCTGCCCGGTCGCGAGACGGTCGTAGAGGTCGGGGTCGGTGCCGGCGAGGAGCTGCTCGAACCAGACGAAGGAGAACAGCACCGACGTGTGGTAGAACGCGGTCACCCCGTTCTTCTTCAGCGTGTCGGCGACCTTGATCAGCTCGTCCCACGTGGTCGGGGGCTTGAGCTGATACTTGTCGAAGATCGACTTGTTGTAGAACATGCCCCAGTACGCCGCGTTCAGCGGCACGCAGTACTGCTTGCCGCCCACCGTGTAGTACTTGGCCAGATCCGCCGAGAGGTCGCCGTTCTTGATCGCCTCCTGCCAGATCGGCGTCGTCTCCGACACCTGCTTCTGGGCGACGATCTCCGCCAGCCGGCCGCCCGTCGTCCAGGTGAACAGGTCGGGCTTCACGTCCGTGCGGAACGACGCCTTGATGAACGCCTGGTACGTCGGCTCGTCGGTGTAGCCCACGGGCTTCATCGACAGGCCGATCTGCTGCTTGGACAGGCTGCCCATCTCGTCGAAGTACTTGCTCCAGGCGCCCTTGTCGTTGTAGAGCTTCAGCTCCGTCTTGCCGGCGGCCTGCTTCGGGGTGGATCCGCCGGAGGAGCAGGCGGCGAGAGCGAGGCAGACGGCGGCGGCGATACCAAGTGACCGGATCATGCCCGGCCTCCTCTTCGATCTTTGGGGGTTGAGTCATCTAATCACTTGATATCTTGGGTGTCCATAGGGACGACCGCCCGCCGCGTAACCTCCCTGTAACGTCTGGGCGCCATGCCGTACCGCTCCTGGAAGAGCCGGCCGAAGTACGACTGGCCGGAGAAACCGCAGCGCTGGGCGATCCGGCCGATGCCCTCCGTCGTCGTGGCCAGCAGCAGGGCGGCGTGCTCCAGCCGGCGTCCGGCCACGAACGCGACCGGCGTACACCCGTAGTGCCTGCGCATCGAGCGGGCCAGGTGGCCCGAGCTGACCGCGGCCATCGCCAGCAGCCTGGGCAGGCCCTCGCGCAGGTTCTCCTCGCGGCTCATCGCGGCGCAGGCCGACACCAGCCAACCGGGCCGCGGGTCCACGGCCGTGCCGTCGGCGCGCTCCAGCAGGGGGACGACGGCCGTCCAGAGCCCGACCAGGTCGAGGACGCGGGGCACGCCCGGATAGGCGCCCAGCACGCGGCCGAACTCCGCCGCCACCGGCCCGTCGAGCTCGGCCCGCGCCGACAGCGGAAGCTCCCGGCGATCCCAGTCCACCGGGCCCGCGAGCCCGGCAAGGTCGGCGAAGGCGCGCCAGCGCTCGCTCGGGAAGGCGATGTTGACGAAGCGCATGCCGTCGGTCGAGGAGAACTCGTGGCGGTCGTGCGGGCGTACCAGCACCACGTCGCCCGCGCGCAGCGGCAGCTCCACCTCGCCGACTCTCTGCGCGCCCGTCCCCGCGGTGACGAAGACGAGCTCGTGGAAGTCCGCGTGACTGTGCGGCTCGGGCCGGTCCCTGCGGCTGCCCCTCACCGGCACCAGAGCCGCGTGGTACGGCAGACCGGCCGCGAACTCGGCCCAGCGCAGGACGGTCGGCATGTCAGGAAATTAATACTTATGGAGCGGCGAGTACTAGTAACTCGCGGCCCGAAGACCGAAGAATCCGGATCGACGCCCACCTCGCACAAGGAGCACATGGTGATCACGGATGTCGACCGGACCCTCCAGGACTACGACCGCGACGGCTACACGATCTTCCGCGACGTCCTCGACCCCGACCTGATCGCCGAGGCGAACGACCACGTCGCCTGGCTCCAGGCCAAGCATCCGGACCGGCTCGGCGAGGACCTGGCCACCGAGCTGGTCGCGGGCGACCCCTTCTGGGTGCGGCTGGTCAGCGACGGCCGGCTGCTCGACCTCGCCGAGCTGTTCGTCGGCTCGGACATCGCGCTGTTCGCCTCGCACTACATCAGCAAGCCGCCCTTCTCCGGCAAGCCGGTCCTGTGGCACCAGGATGGCGCGTACTGGCCGTTGGAGCCGATGCGCGTGGTCACGCTCTGGCTGGCCGTGGACGAGGCCACGCCCGAGAACGGCTGCATGCGCGTGATCCCCGGCTCACACCGGCAGGACCTGCACGAGCTGCGGCAGCGCGACGACATCGACAACGTGCTCGGCTCGGAGAGCGCGGTGACCGTGGACGAGTCGCAGGCGGTGGACCTCGTCCTCGCGCCCGGCGACGTGGAGGTCCACCACCCCAACATCCTGCACGCCTCCAACGCCAACACCTCGCCGCGCCGCCGCTGCGGCCTGACCATCCGCTACATCCCGACCTCGACCCGCATCACGAGCGAGCAGCAGCCGTTCGTCTCCGCCCTGCTGCTGCGCGGGCGGCCGGGGGCCAACGTGTACCAGCCGTTCCCGACGTACGTGGAGGGCGAGCACATGCCGTTCGCCGACTCCGCGAAGTGGGCGTGAGAAGTCACCTCGCAGGCGGCGCGGTGAGGGCAGATATCCGGCCCTCACCGAAGCCCGGCCCGGGCTTCTCCCTGTTCGGCTCGGCGATCAGCTCACCGGGGTGAACGTGCCGGCGGCGGCCTCGATGACCGCGGCGGCCGACAGGCACAGGTCCTCGCGGAAGGGCCGGCCGATGATCTGGACTCCCAGCGGCACCCCGTTGTCGACCCTCGTGGGCAGGGCCACGGCCGGCAGCCCGACGAACGTGGTCACGGTGCACAGCCGCCCCGCCATGGCGATGCGGACGTTCTCCTCTGCGTTCAGTTCCCTGCCGCTCGGGTCGCCCGGCGGTTCGGTGGACACCGGGCCGAGCACCAGCGGGTAGTCGGACAGGAAGAGCAGCCAGTCACGGATGATCGCATGCCGGTCGGCGGTGAGCTGGAGGTAGTCCGCGAGGTCCAGCGGCGGCTGTTGCTTCAGGTTCAGTTCCATGTGCCGGGCGCTCTCCTCGGTCAGCAGCGTGCGCAGGCGCGGCCAGGTCAGCCCGAACTCGGACGTGATCATTTTGAGGTACGAGGTGAGCCCGTCGGTCAGCCGCGGTACGTCGGCCTCCTCCACCGCGTAACCGGCGTCGGCCAGGATTCCGGCAGCCTGCTCGATCTCCGCCCGGACGATCGGGTTCACCCCGAAGCCGCCCGGGTCGGCCACGACCGCGACCCGGATGGGCCCGGGCAGCGGGGGGGCCGTCCAGCGGGGCGGGGACGGCGCGCGGGTCACGCGGGTCTGTGCCGGCCAGCGCCTCGAAGGCGGCGCGCAGGTCGTGCACCGAGCGGGCGATGGGGCCGTCCTTGGGGAACACCTGCGACGCGAGCATCGGCGTGCTCCCGTTGATATGGTGCACCATCGGGAAGCGGCCGTAGCTCGGATTGAGCGCGGTGACGCCGCAGCAGTACGCGGGCACGCGTACGGAGCCGCCCGAGTCGTTTCCCAGGCCGATGGCGGCCATGCCGGCCGCGACGGCGGCGCCGTCACCGCCGCTGGAGCCTCCCGGATTGCGCACCACGGTCCAGGGGTTCAGGGTCTCGCCGAAGAGCTGGCTGTTGGTGTATCCGCCGATCGTCAGGTCCGGCATGTTGCTGTGCCCGATCGGGATGGCGTCGGCCGCGCGGAGCCGTGCCACCGAGGGCGAGTCCGCCTCGGCCACGTTGTCCCGGAACTTGGGGACGCCGTGGGTGGTGGGCACGCCCTCGACATCGAGGTTCTCCTTGACGGTGAACGGCACTCCGGCCAGTGGGCCGAGCGGTTCGCCCGCCGCCCGGCGGCGGTCGATGTCGGCGGCCGCGGCCATGGCGCTGTCGGCGAGCACGGCCGTCACCGCGTTGATCGTGGAGTTGACCTCGGCGATCCGGTCCAGATGCGCCTGGACGACCTCGGTCGCGCTGTATTCGCCCTTACGTACTGAGGTGGCCAACTCGGTGGCTTTCGACTTCCACATAATCCGCTAACATACACAACTGTATTTGGATACGAACCCAAATTTGGGGTGGGATGTGACACGCAGACGACGCACCCGTGAGGAGAGCAGGCAGGAAACCCGCACGCGGCTGCTCGCCTCCGCGGCGGAACTGTTCGCTGAGCGCGGTGTGAACGGCGCGTCCATCGAGCAGATCGCCGAGCACGCCGGCTACAGCCGCGGCGCGTTCTACGGCAACTTCGCCGACAAGCACGAGCTCGTCGTCGAGCTGCTGAAACAGCGCACACTCCGCGAACTTGAGGAGGTCACCGCCCTCACGCGGAAGCAAGACCCCTACGCAGGGCTCCGCGAATGGCACAAGGACCGGGCCGCGAACCTGCTCGGCTGGCTGTCGCTACGCACCGAGCTGATCCTTTACGCTCTGCGTAACCCTTCATTCCGGCCGCAACTGGCCGAACGCGAACGTATCGCCCGCGACGCCCACACCGGGAGCATCAAGGCCACCTTCGCCGGCCTCGACGTCGACCCCCCGGCCGATCCGGCATTCCTGGCATTGATCGTGCACGCCCTGGAAGACGGCCTGCTCATCCAGCGGATGCTGTTCCCGGACGAGATCTCCGAGGAGGTCATCGTGGACGCGGCCGAACTGCTCATGCGCTCGTGGTCGACCTTCCGGAGCACAGAGCACGACGCATGAGCCACACCGAGCTGGTAGGCGTCCGCGCGACGCGATACATCACGCCCCTTCGTGAAGGCGGCTCTCTCCCCGGCCTCATGGAGGCCGACGATCTCGGGACCTATGTGGTCAAGTTCGTGGGTGCCGGCCAGGGCCGCAAGGTGCTCGTCGCCGAGGTCATCTGCGCCCGGCTCGCCGAGGTGTTGGGCCTGCCCGTGCCGCGGCTGGTCACCGTCGAGCTCCACCCGGCGCTGGCCGTCACCGAACCGGATTTCGAGGTGCAGGCCCTGCTGAAGGCCAGCGCCGGCACGAACCTCGGCGTGGACTTCCTGCCCGGCTCCCTCGACTTCGACCCCGCAACGTTCACGATCGACCCGCAACTGGCCGGGCGGGTGCTGTGGTTCGACGCACTGATCGGCAACGTCGACCGTTCGTGGCGAAACCCGAACCTGCTGTCCTGGCACGCCCGGCCTTATCTCATCGACCACGGGGCCGCTTTGACCTTCCACCACAACTGGGCCGGCGCGGCCTCCTGGGACACCCGAGCCTACGACGCCACGGACCACGTCATGCTCGGCTTCCAACCCGACCTCGCCGACGCCGACGCCGAGCTGACGCCACAGGTCACCGACGAGGCCATCCAGGCCGCCGTCGCGGCGGTCCCGGAGCCCTGGCTCATCGGCGAGGAAGGCTTCGACACCCCGGAACGGATCCGCGAAGCCTACGTGGTCCGGCTCACGCACCGTCTCGCAGCGCGCGAGAGCTGGCTCTCCGGCGTACTCGACGCGGCCGCCCAGGCCCCGCCCCGGCCGGAGCGCCGTCCCGCTGCCACGCGCGGTGGCAAGGGGTTGTGATGATCCAGCAGACCGAGGCGTTCGACTACGCGCTGCTGCGCGTCGTCCCACGGATCGATCGCGGCGAAACGCTCAACGCGGGCGTCATGCTCTACTGCCGGGCGCGGCGATACCTCGGCGCGCGGGTCCACCTGGACGCCGATCGCCTGCGCATGCTCGACCCCACGGCGGACATCACGGCCATCGAAGACGCCCTGCAGACGGTCGCCGCCATCTGTGTGGGCGACGCCACCGCAGGCCCGGCCATCACCCTGGATCTCGGTCAGCGCTTCCGCTGGCTCGCCGCACCGCGAAGCACCGTCATCCAGGCAAGTCCGACCCACACGGGACTCACCACCGACCCGGAAGCCGAGGTCGGCCGCCTGCTTCGCCTCCTCGTCCTGCCCCCAACCATCCCCGTAACCACTCCCCGACCACCCCTTCTGGCCCGATGTCGGCCCACTTGAGGATGGTCGGGGCAGAGTCAGCTGTCCCATGGCGGCCATGGCGCGAGCGGGGCTGTCCGAGTCGGACTTGGACTAGTAGCGCTCGGCCACGCCCGAGTTGATCTCGGTGAGGGCCAGCGTGGTGTCGGTGTAGCGGACGAGGTTGCCCAGCCCCGGCGGCTGGGCCAGGGTGGCCTGGGCGTACCGCACGGCGTCGCCGGTCGTGCTCAGGCCCAGCCGGCGGATGGTGATCGTGTCCACCGCGGTGCCCGCGTTGATCCGGCGCGTGGCCAGGTTGAACGCCGTGGCCAGCAGCTCCGCCTGGAGCGTGCGCGGCTGTGTCACCGGCAGCGTCAGCACCGCCGACGCCTCCTGCTGGGACAGCGCGCCGTCCGGCGTGGAGCCGTCGGCGCCGTCGAAGCGGGTGTCGGTGGCCTGGACGCGGGCCAGCACCTCTGCGGTGCGCAGGTCGTTCCGGAGCGCCCACACCGTCGAGAGCAGCGGCGTCCTGCTGGGCGCGACCTCGGTCACCGAGGTCGCCGCCGAGGCGGTGACCGGTGCGAACCCGCAGGCCCCGCCGGCGTTCCGGTACGCCACGGACACCTTGCCGGTGTACGCGGTGCCCGCGGTGGCCAGCAGCGTCGGCCGCGCCGTGAAGACGATCTTCTTGTCGCCGGAGGCGGCGGGCAGGGCGCCCACCTTCCAGACCAGCGTCCTGGTGCCGTCGGCGTTGAGCGTCACCGAGTCCGGCTTCGGCCCGGCGCCCTGGTCGAGCGCCTGGCTGTAGTAGACGCCGGCCGGCAGCGTGCCGGTGACGGTGACGTCCGAGGCGGCGCCCCCGCCGGTGTTCGCGTACGTGACGGTGTAGGCGATCGCCTCGCCGGCGTTCACCGCGGCCGTCGCCGTCATGCCCGCCGTCAGCACCGGCGCGCGGACCGTGGTCGTGGCCTGCGCGGCGTTGTCCCTGGTGTACGGGTCGGGCACGCCGTCGGTGTCCTTGCCGGCGACGGTGACGCGGTTGGTGAGCACCGTGCCGTCGGCCGTGTCGCACGGCACCTGGTAGGTGAACTTCGGCGCGACGGTGTGGACGGCGCCGTTGGTCAGGTCGGGCAGCGAGCGCTGCCGCGTGGTGCCGTCGGGCAGCGTGTCGGTGACCGAGACGGCGGTCGCGGTGCCGGGGCCGAGGTCGGTCACGGCCACGGTGTAGCTCACGGTGTCGCCGCCGGCGGCCTCGGCCTGGTCGGCCGACTTCGTGACCTGTAGGTCGGCCCGCTGGGTCATGGCCAGGATCGTCTGCTCGGTGAGCTCGTCCGGCACGCTGCGCCGCACGCCGTCGGCGAAGAAGCCGACGTCGAGCCGCGGGTTGTACTGGAGGTTGGCCCAGTCGTCGAACCCGTTCAGGGTCTCCCCGGCGCTGGCGGTGTCGCATCGCTTGATCGAGTCGATGACGTTGATGTCGGCCGCGACATTCGTTTCCTTGTCACCGCGCTCGCCGTTCCAGTCGACGCGGCCGTCGTTGGCGGGCCAGACCTTGGCCTTGCCTTTGAGGCCGTACACGATGTTGCGGCTGGGGTTGGCGGGTGTCCCGTACACGCCCTTGTTCTCGTCGAGGCCGGCCTCTTTGAGCGGCATGGTGGTGAGAGCGGTGCCCCTGACCGCGCTGGAGTAGTCCAGCGGACGCGAGGAGTCCATGTCCGCGAACTGCAGGGTGTAGTTCATCACGCTGAGGTAGTTCGGCTTGCAGTTGACGGTGTCGCCGCCGCCGTGGCCCAGGCTCAGCGTGTGGCCGAGCTCGTGCATGAAGGTCGCGGCCTCGGCGTTCCGACGGCCGCCTGCTCTGTTGATGGTCGTGGGGCTGAGCGCGCCCATCGTGACGATGAAGTCGTTGCCGCCCGAGGGGCCCGCAGGGTCGAACTCGGAGCTGCCGGACGAATGGGTGTCCTCTTTGAAGGTGTCACCGAAGATCATGTAGCGGAACACCTGCCGCTTGGCGTTCAGGATGTTCGCGCAGTTCGCGCTCCTGCGGTCGTCGACGGTGCCGAAGAAGCCCGGGCACTCACCGGGCACCTGGTGGCGGCCCTTGAGGTCGTTGAAGTCGTCCTGCGTGTTACCGCCGTCGGTCTTGAACAGGATGTCGTGCACCAGCGGCACCTCTTCGCCCTTCATCGCGTGGAGGGTGACCCCGCGGAAGCCGCCCGGCGAATCGGGATCAGGATCGACCGGCGCGGCGGCGAACGCCTTGACGACGTCGTCCAGCGCCCCGTCCTGCGGCTCGAATCCCTGCATGTAGTCCGCCTCGACGAACAGGTCCTTGCGGTACGGCAGCGCGTTGTACGGCGCCTTGCCCAGAGGCAGGTCGATCAGGGTGTCGCCGTTGACGTCCAGACCTCCCGTGGGCGTCTCCCAGCCGTTCATGATGCCGTCGCCGTCGGTGTCGGTCTCGTTCAGCACGTCCTTGCAGTGCGGGGTGCTGATCGTGAAGTAGGCCCGGGCCGAGTCGTCGCCGGTGCCCTCGCTCTCTCCGGCCAGCGTCGGCAGGTTCGCGCCCTGCTGCGTGGTCAGGCCGCTGCCCGTGAACACGCACGTGAACAGGTCGAATTCGAGATCGAGGTAGTCCCTGCCCTTGACCCAGTGGATGACGTCGTCCTGGGTCAGGTCGTCCTGATCCCACAGCTCCAGGTGGATGGCGATCCGGTTGTGCGACTCGTCCACGGTGGCCGAGTGCGTCCAGTTGGTGGTGAAATCCTTGCCATGGGCGCAGCAGAAATCGTCTCTGCCGTCGAAAAGGCCCTGGTTGTCGATGTTGAACTTCGGATAGTAATCGTTCCCGCAGGCCTCGCCGTCGCCCTCGTTGCAGGACAGCTCGACCACCCTGTAGAGGCTCACGGTGACCTTGTGGGTAGCCGCCTGGGCCGGAGTGACGCCGACGAGCGCCACCCCGGCCAGCACCAGGAGCGTCACCGCCAGCGACTCCGCGCAGAGCCGCATTCTGCGTAAAGCTCTCACACTTGCACCTCCCCGTCACATGACTCGATTGCCTCAGAGTCGCCGGGATGGTGCGATTCGCACCTGAGTAAGGGACTACTCAACCGGCACGGGCGCGCGGCCGCCCCCTGACCGACCCCGGCCACCGGCTCCAGCTCTGGCTGGCCGTCCCCCTCAGCGACCTCGTCCCGCCCGGCCGCCCCCGTTCCTCCGACTGATCGACCCCGCCGTGGCAGCGGGAGTGGGTTGCGGTGTCAGGCCGTGCCGGCGGCCTGGTGCCGCAGCAGGTAGTCGGCGGCTTCTTCCTGGCCGAACCACTGAGCCCAGCCGAGCGGGGTGACCTGGTACATCGAATCGATGACGGTCAGATCGGCGCCCCGCCCGACCAGCAGCCGCAGGGTCTCGACGTGGCCGGTGGCGGCGGCATAGTGGGCCGGGACGCTGCCGGACGCCGAACGGGCGTCGACGTCGAAGCCCAGCTCCACGAGCAGCTCCACCGCGGGCCAGCGCTGCAGCGCGGCCGCCTCCACGAGCAGGGCGGGACGCTCGGCACGCATGCGCTCGAGCAGCGCCGGGTCCTTCTGGAGCATGGCGTCGATCTCCGCGCGCTCGCCGCGCAGACAGGTGAACACGAACGGGTCCTGCGGGCCGAGCTGACGGTAAAGGTCGCGCACGACGCCGATCTCGGCTCCGTGGTGGATGAGCTCGTCGAGGATGTGCAGGGCGAAGGCGGTGCCGTCCGCCTCGGCGTACGGCCCCGCGATCGGACCCATGGGCCGGGCGAGATCGTCGCCGCTCAGGCCGGCCAGCCGCCCCCGCCACACCGCATAGGCGTGCTCCAGCGCCCGCAGCGCGTCGGCGGCGGCGCCCGGCACCCCAGGCGGCCCGTCCTGCGGTGACGGCCGGTGCCCGAACCAGGTCGCTGTCCGCTCGGCCTGGAGCACGTCGATCAGATGCGTGACGCGCCAGGCCACCGTGGTGAACGGCGGCGGATCGGGCGGCAGCCGCGCCCCGTCGGCCTCGTACGATCCGTCCGCGCAGGGACGGATCGTCCAGCACTCTGGCACCGGCTCCCAGAGGTATTCCTCGTCGGTCAGACCCTCGAGCCGGTTGCGCAGGCGCTGCCAGGCGAAGTCAGAGAGGTCCACCAGGTTGTCCAGGAGTGTCGCCATGGACAGCACGCTACGCACCACCACCGACAGAAGGCGGCCGGGCACGCGCGTCTGGATGGACCGTCTCAGGTCGCCAGGGGAAGCGACAGGACGAGCCGGACCCCTTGCGGAAGCGGTTCCGCCCGCACCGTGCCCCCGTGTGCCTCGGCGATCTGCCGCACGATGGCCAGGCCGAGCCCCGAACCGGGCAGCGAGCGGGCCGCCTCGGCGCGGTAGAACCGGTCGAAGACGAACGGCAGGTCCTGGGGCGCGATGCCGGGCCCCTGGTCGGCGACCGACAGCGTGCCCGAGGGGCTCACCCGCACCAGCACCTCGCCGTCCGGCGGGCTCCATTTGACGGCGTTGTCGACGAGGTTGGCGACGGCGCGTTCGACGGCGTCCGGGTCCGCGCACACCAGGCACTCGGCGAGCTCGGCCCGTAGCCGCACATGGGGCGCGCGCGTCCCCGCCCTGGCGAGCACCCGCTCTGCCACCAGGTCGAGGCGGACGTCCTCGAGGTGGATCTGGGTGTCGCCGTACCGGGCGAGCTCCACCAGGTCGTTGACCAGTACCCGCAGCTCCCCGGCCTGCGCGCGGGCCTCGTGCACCAGGGCGGGGGCCTGGGGGTCGGCGGTGCCGCGTCCTTCCTCCAGGAGCTCCAGATTGGTGATGAGGCTGGTCAGCGGGGTACGCAGCTCGTGCGACGCGTCGGCCACCAGGCGCCGCTGGGCCAGCAGGGACTCGTGCAGCGCCCCCGTCATCGTGGTGAAGGACCGGGCCAGCCGGGCCACCTCGTCGCGCCCGCTGCCGTCCAGGCCGCCGGCGGTGAGCGTACGGGTGGCGGTGACGTGCTCGACCACCTGGGTCAGGCGGCCGATGGGACGCAGCACCCGCCCGGCGAGCAGCCGCGCGCCCATCCCGGCGATCAGCGCGCCGCCCAGCGTCAGCGCCGCCAGCAGGAGTTTCAGCCTGCCCAGCGTCGCGTCGTCCCGGTCCAGCGGGAACGCGGCGCGTACCAGCCCTTGGTCGATCTCGGTCAGCGGAGCCGTGAAGACGCGGTAGGGCAGCCCGTCGTAGGTCACGTCCTGGAAGTACGGGCTGCTCCTGCCTGCCGCGACCGCGACATCCTGGACGGTGAGCGGGACGAAACCGGCCGTCGGGCCCGGCTCCACGGGATGCGGGAAGAGCTGCAGCAGCGTGTTGCCCACGGTGACCGGACTCACGGGCAGGCGCGCGTCGGTGACCTTGAACGTTTTCAGCAGGCGGGGCGCCTGGCCGGCGGCCAGGACCAGCTCCCCGTCGTGCTGCCCGGCCAGCCCGGACGCCATCGACGGATACAGCACGAACGAGGCCGCCAGCAGCGCCGCCGCCACTACGGCCGCCCCCGCCAGCGCGACCCTGGTCCGCAGCTTCACGGCTCCTCCCGCAGCACGTACCCCAGCCCACGCACCGTCTGGATCAACCTCGGCTCGCCTCCGGCCTCCAGCTTGGCCCGCAGGTAGCTGATGTAGACCCACAACGCGTTGGAGGACGGGCCGAAGTCGTACCCCCAGACGGCGTCGAAGATCACGCCGCGGCTCAGCACCCGGTTCGGGTTGCGCAGGAACACCTTCAGCAGCGTGTACTCGGTCCTGGTCAGGTCGAGCACCCGCGCGCCGCGGGAGGCCCGGCAGGCCGCGGTGTCCAGCTCCAGGTCGGCGAAGCGCAGCACCTCCTCAGCCGCGCCGCTGCGCCGTAGCAGGGCGCGCAGCCGGGCCCGGAGCTCCTCCAGCGCGAACGGCTTGACCAGGTAGTCGTCGGCCCCGGCATCCAGCCCGGCCACCCGGTCGGCGACCAGGTCGCGGGCCGTGAGCATCAGGATCGGCGTACGGTCTCCGCCGGAGCGGAGCCGGCGGCACACCTCCAGCCCGTCCAGCCCGGGCATCATGATGTCCAGCACCACCGCGTCCTGCCGCCCGCCGCCCGCGGCCTCCAGCGCCCGCAGGCCGTCGGCGGCCGTGCTCACGTGGTACCCCTCGCGGGCGAGCGCACGCGCCAGCGAGCGGCGCACCGCCTCGTCGTCATCGGCCACAAGGACATGCATGATGACACTCTCCTCGCCAAGCCCGCCGCCGCCCAGCCCTCCGCAAGCCCCAGCCGGGCGGGATGGCCGTCGCCCCGCCTCCGGGGGTGAATCCCCGATGGCTGAGCGCCCGCCCGGCCGGTCGCCGCCCTGAGGCTCAGGAGCCCGGCGTCTCCTGCGGACCAGGAGTCTTCTCGGGACCAGGAGTCTTCTTGGGGTCCGGTTTTCCGGCGGGGTCCGGTGTGCCGGTCTCCGGCGGTGCGTATGACCGCTTGAACGCGTACAGCGCCTGGTTCAGCTGATCCGCGGACACGCCCAGCCGCGCCGCCAACGCCGCGAACTCCGGCGAGTCGGGACTTGTCCCGCCCTTCTGGGCGAGCAGATCGAGCTCCTCCACGGCGGCGGTCGCCCGGTCGAGCCCGACGCCCAGCGTGTCGGCCAGCGCTTGAGCCAGCTTGCCCGAGTCAACGGCCCTGCCCTGCTTCACGTCGGCTGAACACTTGAACCCGTCACCGCCGGGATCGGCGGCCGGGGTCCCGGCTTTCTCGGCCTTCGCCGCCTCCTCCTTCAGCTTCTCGATGTCGGCGGGCGAGCACGTCGCGGCCTTGGCGCACGGATCGTCGGCGCCGCCCGGCGGGGGCGAGGCGGCCAGCGCCCCCGACCCGCCGAACATCAGCACCACGACCATCCCGGCGGCCAGGCCGGCCCTTCGTCGGTCCATGTCGCTTCTCCTTCCGACCGCTCGGCCGGCTTCTCCGGCCGGTGGCTGCCGCCAGCCAACCCGGCCGACCTTCACCGAGCCGTCGGCGAACCTTAGAAAAGCCATAGAAGACCGGCGTCGAAGCAGAAGTCAGAGGCCGGGCCGAGCGGCGTTGGTCTTGACGTGCGAAATGAACCGACTTTAAATTCCCTCCATGGGCCGCATAGCGGGCGTCACCGCAGCTGAGACGCGTGAACGGTTGCTGCAGGCGGCCGCCGAGGTGTTCGCCGAGCGCGGCTATGACGGCACGCGCGTCGCCGACATCGCCGCGGCGGCCGGCGTCAGCAACGGCGCGCTGTACGCGCACTTCAGCTCGAAGGCCGACCTGCTCGTGTCCGCGCTGAAGGCGCACGGGCCGCTGATGCTGGCCAAGCTGCTCGCCGCCGCCCCCGACCGGTCGGTCGCGGAGTTGCTCCTCATCGTCGGCCGCTGGCTGCCCCGCCGTAAGGGGGCTCCCGGCCACCTGATCGTCGAGGCGCTGGTCGCCGCCCGCCGCGACCAGGAAGTCGCCCGCCCGATGCGCGACTACCTGGGCGAGCGGGCCGACTGGCTCGCCGACCTGGTGCGCGCGGGCCAGGCGGGCGGCGAGCTGGACCCCGCGCTGCCCCCGGACGCGCTGGCCCACTTCTGCCTGCTGCTCTCCATGGGCAGCGCACTCATCACGCCGAACCTGCACGCGGTGGACGACGAGGAGTGGTCGGCGGTGCTCACCCGCGTCGTGGCCGCGTTCGCCCCGCCGGCGACACCGCAGACGGAAGCGGAGCCCCCGCGTTGAAAGCACTTGTCGAGGGGCCGTGAGACGACCGCCCGGCCGTTACGAGAACGAGTTTTGATCATCTTCGGGGCGGCTTGCTAGGGTTGGGCGCCTTTGCCCGATCCGAGTCGTCCCCGAGAAGCTCGCGAGTCCGCGGAGTGGCAGGCGGAGGAGCAGCAGCGCGTACGCCGTGTCGTACGCGCCGACCGAGCAGAGCGCGTCGCAGACGAGCGGCGTGCCGACGAAGCCGCTGCCGATGCGGTGGTCGTCCCCCTCGGCCAGCTCGACCACGCGCCGCCCGGCCCGGTCCCGCCAGGCCACCCTCGCGGCCTGGCGGGTGGGGAAGCCTTTTCAGGCGCTGGCGGCGGTCGGCTTGACGTAGGTGACCCTGACGTTCAGGTAGGACGCCACGCCACGGTCATGGCCCCGGATGGCGAGCACGTTGCAGCAGTCGAGGTACCTCACCGGGACGACGACGTCGATCGCACCGGCGCGGCAGTTGCCGCTCACGGCGGTTTGCACGAGCCGGCCGTTCAGGTAGACCTGCGCGTCGTTGTCCACTGTTCCCTGGATGCGGACCTCCTGCGCGTCCCGCGGAATGTGGATCCAGTGGCGTACCAGAATGTCGGTGTTCAGCTCCCACGGGGTCTTGACCGTGGCGGGGTTGTTCCAGGAACACCCGCGAGCGGAGGTTGTGCCGAAGCCCTCCTGTCCTGCCGTCCAGTCGCTGTCGTCGAAGTCCCTTTCGTAGAAGAAGGGTTCGTCGGTTCCCGGGGGCACCTGCCGGTACCTCCAGCCCGTGCTGTTGTAGTCGAGGGCGGTGACGACGGTCGCGCGGGTGTCAGCCGGGGAGGTGGAAGCCGACGCGGACGCCGGGACTGAGAGAGCCATGGCGGCCATCAGCGCGCCCGCCGCCAGACTTGTGGGTAGGGAGCACACTGGTCTCGTGAACATAGCGACCTTCCTTGTCGATGCTTCGCCACGCAGCGATCGGCAGGCGTACAGGTCGCCATGCCTTCACTGCACGCATGATCGGATTCGGCGAAAGCACATCATGATCGGGTCGCTTGCCAGCATGATCGCGCCGCAGGATTGATCATTCCTTGCGCAGACATTGCTCCGTATGGCCAGGGGTTTGCTCTGGTCGCCCATCCGATTTCGGCCTCCCGAAGGAGACCCGCGTAGATCATCTATCCGCAAATAGATGGTTCGTCGCAGAATGTTCTACCTGAACTGCATGAGGTATCCCGATGGCGGTGGCCTGACCACCAGGCGGCGATGACGGCGCGACAAGAGGTGATCGGGCGCGTCTTGTGTCATGGCCGGGCCGGGCCGGCCAGTCAGGTCGGCCCGGCGCCGGGTGTTCACATCCGGGTGGTGAACGTGTGGGTGCCGGAGCTCACCTCCTGCGGGGCCGCCCCCGGAAGGTCGATCTCGGCCACCGTGCCCGGCGGCACGGACGCGGTGACCGTGAGCGTCCCGCCGTCCCTGCTCCAGGAGACCGACGCCGGGCCGTACGGGGTCTCGAGGTCGGCCGAGGCGTGGGTCAGGTCCCCGCCGGGCCGGGGAGCGATGCGCAGGCGGCGGTAGCCGGGGGCGGCCGGGGCGAGGCCGGCCACGGTGCGGTGCAGCCAGTCGGCCACCGCCCCGAGCGCGTAGTGGTTGAAGGAGGTCATCTCGCCGGGGTTCACCGAGCCGTCGGGCAGCAGGCTGTCCCACCGCTCCCAGATGGTGGTGGCGCCCATCGTCACCGGGTACAGCCAGGACGGGCAGTTGCGCTGGAGCAGCAGCGCGTACGCCGTGTCGTACGCGCCGACCGAGCAGAGCGCGTCGCAGACGAGCGGGGTGCCGACGAAGCCGGTGCCGATGCGGTGGTCGTCGCCCGCGACCAGCTCGACCAGGCGCCGCCCGGCCCGCTCCCGCTGCGCGGGCCCGTCCAGCAGGTCGCACGTCAGAGCCAGGGCGTAGGCGGTCTGGGTGTCGCAGGCCAGCCGCCCCGACGGCGTGACGAACTCGCGGCGGAACGCCTCGCGCACCGAACCCGCGAGCGCGGCATAGTGCTCGGCGTCGGCGGAGTGCCCCAGCAGGGCCGCCGTCTCGGCCAGGATGCCGGCGGTCCAGGCGTGGTAGGCGGTGGCGACGAGCGCGTGGTCGGTACGGGCCTTGCCGGGGTCGTCCGGCGGCGCGGCCGGGTCGAGCCAGTCGCCGAACTGGAAGCCCTCGTCCCACAGGTGGTCGTCGCCGGCCAGCCCGGCTATCTGGTCCACCCACGCCTTCATGCTCGGGTACTGCTGCCGCAGCAGCCCGAGGTCGCCGAAGCGCCGGTAGAGCGTCCACGGCACGAGCACCGCGGCGTCGCCCCAGGCCGCGGTGGGGGAGGTGCCGAACACCAGCTCCACCCACGGCACGTAGTGCGGCACCGTGCCGTGCTCGGCCTGGTCGGCGGAGAGATCGGCCAGCCAGGACGACAGCGGGCCCGCGCAGTCGTACAGGAAGGCGGCGGCCGGGGCGAAGACCTGGATGTCGCCGGTCCAGCCGAGCCGCTCGTCGCGCTGGGGGCAGTCGGTGGGCAGGTCGACGTAGTTGCCGCGCATGCTCCACCGGACGTTGTCGTGCAGGCGGTTCAGCAGCGGCTCGGAGCAGCGGAAATCGCCGGTGGGCCGCATGTCGGTGTGGCAGACCACGGCCTGGACGTCGGCCGGGTCCAGTTCGCCCGGCCAGTTGTCCACCTGCGCGTAGCGGAAGCCGTGCACGGTGAAGCGCGGCTCCCACTCCTCGGGCGCGTCGTCGCCGCGCAGGGTGTACTCGTCGAGCGCGGCCGCGTGACGCAGTGGCCGCAGAGCGAGCGCGCCGTTCTCCAGGACCTCGGCGTGCCGGAACGTGACGGTGTGCCCGGCCGGGCCCTGCACGCGGATGCGCAGCCGGCCGGCGATGTTCTGGCCGAAGTCGAGGATCGTCTCCCCGTCCGGCCCGGTCAGGACCTCCGCCGGGGCCAGCGTCTCCACCCGGCGGACCGGCGGGCCGAGCGGCGCGACGAGCAGGGCCGGGTCGTGCGGCAGCGCGTCGGCGGGCAGCCAGGAGGCGTCGTCGAAGCCGGGCCCCGACCAGCCGGACGGCAGCAGCCGGGCGTCGTGGTTCTCGCCGTCGTACAGACTGGCCGCCGTGACGGGGCCGCTCGCGCAGCGCCAGCTGTCGTCGGTGACGACCACGTCGGTCGTGCCGTCCGCGTAGGTGATCTCGAGCTGGGCGATGAGCGCGGTACGGTCGCCGTAGACGGCGGTCTTGCCGCCCGCGAAGCCGATCCGCCCCCGGAACCAGCCGTCGGAGAGCGTGGCGCCGATCGCGTTGGCGCCCTCGGCCAGGAGCTCGGTGACGTCGTGCGTGCGGTAGCGCAGGCGGTGGCCGTAGGTGGTCCAGCCGGGGGCCAGCACGTCGTCGCCGACGACCCGGCCGTTGATCTCCGTCTCGTGGATGCCGTGCGCGGTGACGTACAGACGGGCCTGCCGGATCGGGCCGCGCACGGTGAAGTCGCGGCGCAGCAGCAGCGCCGGGCCGTCGGGGACGCCCAGCAGCTCCAGTGGCGGCGCGGCCGTGCCCGCCTGCCAGTCGGCCGGGTCCAGCAAGCCGGCCTCCACCCACGACCAGGGGCTCCAGTCACCGGCCGAGCCGTCGCGGCCGTGTACGCGCACCCGGGCGCCCCGGCGCTCGCGCGAGCTCAGCTCGCCGCCCGGCCAGGGGACGAGCACCGACTCCGCCGACTCGACCCGGCCGGTGGCCGTGCCGTCGCTGAGCTCGATCTCGTACGCCTCCTGCTGCCAGCCGGGGATGTCGGTGGTGACGGTCCAGGACAGGCGGGGCGCGCGTTCGCCGATGCCGAGGGGGTCGCGGTGGTGTTCGAAGGCGGGCGCTTCGACATGCACGAAGGTCACGGGTCTCCTAGCCCTTGATGGCGCCGGCGGTCATCCCGGCGACGATCTTGCGATTGAAGAAGATGAACAGCAGCAACGGTGGGATCGTGATGAGCACGATGTCCATGAAGAGCAGGTTCCACTGGGTGTTGTACTGGCTCTGGAAGTTGTAGAGGGTGACCTGCACGGTGGCGTTCTCGTCGCCGGGGGTGAAGTAGAGCGGGTTGACGAAGTCGTTGAAGATGGCCACCGATGTGGTCAGGACCACGGTGATGGTGACCGGCCGGAGCAAGGGGAAGATCACCCGGAAGAACAGGGTGAGCCCGGTGCAGCCGTCGATCATGGCGGCCTCGTCCAGCTCGCGCGGGATGGCCGCGATGAACGCGCGGAACAGCAGCACCGCGTAGGCCAGGTTGAAGGCCACCTCGATCAGGATCAGCCCGGGGAGGGTCTTGAACAGGCCGAGTGCCTGCAGCAGCCAGATGGTGGGCACGATCGCGGGTGGGATGATCAGCCCGGACAGCACCAGGAAGTTGGCCATCGAGCCGAGCCGGCCCGCGCGGCGTTGCAGCACGAACGCGGCCATCGCGGCGAAGACGACGATCAGCGCCACTGACGCCACGGTCAGGACCGTGCTGTTGACGTAGGCGCGTAGCAGGACGAAGTCGCGGGCCTCGATCACCTCGGTGAGGTTCTGGACGATGGGCCAGTTCGTCGGCCAGGCGAAGTCGAGGTCGGTGGCCTGGGTCTGGTCCTTGACCGCGGTGAGCAGCATGAGGGCGAACGGGACGAGGAAGATCACGGCCGCCAGGGTCAGGGCGACGGCCTCGGCGCCGAACCTGCGCAGGACTGTCATGCGGCCACCTGCCTTTTGCCGAGGACGTAGTTGAGCGGGACGACGATGGCGGTGACGACGATGAACAGCAGCACGTTGCCGGCGGTGGACAGGCCGAAGAAGCCGGCCTGGTACTGCTTGTAGATGATGGAGGCGATGGTGTCGCTGGTGAAGCCGGGTCCGCCGCGGGTCATCGTCCAGATGAGGTCGAAGGAGCGCAGGCCGCCGATGAAGGACAGGATGATGACGGAGTAGGTGGCGGGCCAGGACAGGGGGAGCGTGACGTGGCGGAAGCGGTGCCAGGCGCCGCCGCCGTCGACGGCGACCGCCTGGTAGTAGTCGCGGGGGATGGACAGGATGCCGGCGATGTAGATGACGGTGGCGATGCCGACGCCCTTCCACACGTCGACGAGGGCGACCGAGAGCAGGGCGGTGCTCGCGTCGCCGAGCCAGTCGGGCCCGTCGATCCCGACCAGGGCCAGGGCCTTGTTGACCAGGCCGGTGTCGGGCCGCAGCAGCGCGCTGAAGGTGATGCCGACCGCGACCGTGGAGACGAGGACGGGGAAGAACACCACCGAGCGCAGGAAGCCGCGCAGCCGCAGTCTCGAGGTGAGCAGCACGCCGAGCAGCAGCCCGAGGACGACCTTCAGGCCGCTGGTGACAACCGCGTAGAAGAGGGTGTTGACGAAGCCGATGCGCAGGTTCTGCTCGGACAGGAAGTCGCGGAAGTTGTCCAGGCCGACGAAGGTGCTGTCGAACAGGGTCCAGCGGGTGAGCGCGAAGTAGAAGGCCATGACCGTCGGCACCAGGAAGATGACGAGGTACACGACGGCGGCCGGCAGGTAGAGCGCGTACGGGTAGGCGGACTTGCGCCTGACCGGGCGGGCGGCCCCCGGTTCTGGCGTGACGCCGGCTCCCTGCCGTGGCTGGGCCGCCTGCTCGGTCACCACCCCGCGAGCCCCAACTGCTTGGCCTGCTTCTCCACGTCCTTGTCGTACTGGGCGGCGCCTTCGGCGGGCGGCGTCAACCCGGAGCCCACCGCGACGGTGATCTGCTCCAGCGACGGACCCTTGACCGGCGAGACGAACTCCAGCGCCGGCGCCGTGGCGCCCCTGTCGATGTACGCCTGGAGGTCCTTGGCGGCCTGGATGGCGTTGTCGGGCAGTTTGGCGCCGGTGATCCGGTACGGCCCGGACGGCTGCACGGCCTTGCTCACCGCGTCGGCCGCCGCCGGCGAGGCGATGAAGGCCAGGAACTTCTTGGCCGCATCGAGGTTCTTGGTGCTCTTGGGGATGTAGACGGCGCTCGGCTCCCAGAGCGTCGCGCCGTTCTTGGCGGGGTCGGTGCCCGGGATCCCGAAGAAGCCGACGTCAGTGGCGGCCTGCGGCATCGAGGCCACCAGCGGCGGCAACTGGGCGCTGAGCATCGGATAGTGCGCGCCCTTGCCCTCCACCAGCATCTTCATGCCCTGATCGGCGGTGGCCGAGCCGAAGCCCTCGTTGAGGTAGCCCTTGGCGTGCACGTCGGCAAGATGCTGGAACCCGGCCGTGGCGGCCGGGGTGGTGGCGAACTTGGCCTTGCCCGCGGTGTAGTCGGCGGCGAAGTTCGGCACGGCGGCCTGGACGTTGTAGAAGTCGCCCAGCACGAAGAGTTGCGAGGTCCAGGTGTCCTTGAACGTCGAGACCACCGGGCTGATCCCCGCAGCCTTGATCTTCGCGTTGTTGGCCATGAACTCGTCCCAGGTCTTGGGCACCTGCAGACCGAGCTTCTCGTAGATCTTGCGGTTGTAGAGGATGCCGCCGCCCATGGCGGTGCCGAAGGGCACGCCGAACGCGTGGTCGCCCTGGGTCACCACCGGCAGGTAGTCCTTCTGGACGTTCTGCAGCACCGGGTCGCCGGTGAGGTCGACCAGGGTCTGGGACGGGTTGAGTGCTTGGAGCAGCGACCCGGAGTTGTACAGGAACACGTCGTCCATGTCGCCGGTCGAGAGCTTGGTCTTGACGATGTTGTCGCCCTCGCTGCCGGCCGGCCGCGTCTCGGTGTCGATCTTGATCTTGGGGTTGGCCTGCATGAACGCGGTCGTCATCGCCTTGGCCGAGTCGACGGCTCCCTGTCCGTTGTCGATGAGGAACTTCAGGGTGACCGTGCCGTCGGCGGCCGGCTCGGAGCCTGAGCCGCAGGAGGTCAGGGCAGTCATCGTGAGAACGGCCAGTGCCGCTCCCAATGTGCGATGAGAGGTCTTCACAACGCCCCTCCGGGTCCGTTGAATCGTTTTAACGCCCCCCGATTCCAGTTAACGTAAGCGTTACGTGGTACGGCGTCAAGGCTCGATTTGAGGAACGGTCCCCGATCGTGATCCACGTGGGGCCCCCGGTGTGAGGATCGTCGGACCTTTGCGATGGGTATCGTTATCCATCACGGCGGCGGGTCCGAGCTCGTACAATCGGGTCGCGTCTAGTCGAGCGAGGTGCCAGATGGTCACGCGTGACGGGCGGCGGCGGGTGACGATCAGCGATGTGGCCAGCCATGCCCAGGTCTCCACCACAGCGGTGTCGAAGGTGCTGCGCAACGCCTACGGCGTCAGCGAGGCGATGCGCGCCAAGGTGCAGGCGGCCATCGACGAGCTCGGCTACCGCCCGCACGCCGCGGCCCGGGCCATGCGGGGGCGCACGTTCACCATCGGCGTGGTGCTGCCGCACATCAGGAACCCGTTCTTCGCCGACATCCTCGACGGCCTCGACGAGCAGATCGCCGGCGCCGGCTACCAGGCCATCATCGTCCAGGGCGGCACCATGGACCCCGGCTCCGAGGGCCGCGCGATCGACGCCCTGGTGGACCGGCAGGTGGACGGCATCTTCATCGTCGCCCCGGTCCTCGCCAGGTCCCGGCTCGAGGAGACGGCCAGGAGCACGCCCACCGTCGTGCTCGGCCGCCACGACCGCTCGGCGGTCTACGACTCCGTGCTCGACGACGACGAGGTGGGCGCCGAGCTCGCCGTCGAGCACCTCATCGCGCTCGGCCACCGCCGCATCGCGCACATCTCGCAGAAGGACAGCGGCCCGTCCCGCTCCGTCGCGTGGCTGCACACCATCAGGGCCAGGACGTACGAGCGGGTGATGGCCGAGCACGGCCTGGCCGAGCACGTCGCCGTCGTCGCCACCTCCTACACCGAGGAGGGCGGCTACCAGGCCACCAGTGAGCTGCTGGCCCGCAGTCTCCGCCCTAGCGCGATCTTCGCGGGGGCCGACCAGGCCGCCTTCGGCGCGCTCGCGGCCATCCACGAGGCCGGGCTCACCGTGCCCGGCGACGTATCGGTGGTCGGCTACGACAACGCCCGCGTGACCGCGCTCGCGCACATCTCGCTGACGAGCGTGGACCAGGACGGGGCCATCATGGGCAAGACGGCCGGGCGGCTGCTGCTCGAGCGCATCATCGAGGGGCGCACGTCCGCGGTCCGCTTCTCTGTCACCCCCACCCTGGTCGCCCGCCGCTCCACCGCCCCGCCTCGCGCCATAACCGACCAGAAATAGGGAGATTTGTGGCGGCTTTGGGGCTAACGTGGCAGTCGATGTTGAGAGAGAAAGGGTCTGCTACGTGAGTCCGTCCCCCAAGCTTCCGATCGCGGGGTTCATGCTCTCCGCCGTCGGTGTCGGCGCCGTGGTCAGGCAGATGCTGGCTGTCGCTTATCCCGACGGCGACCCGGCCAAGGCGCGCGAGGCCGCGGAGCTGCTGCGGCGGCTGGCCAGGCGGGTGGACACCAGCTTGGACGACGTGGAGGAGGCCGCGAGCAGGGTGTGGCGGCCGCCCATGTCCGGCGCGGGCGTCGACGCCTTCAGGAAATACTTCAACGACGAGGTCGCGCCCTATCCGCCGCGGGTGTCCGCGTACCTCCGCGGGCTGGCCGACGCGGTCGACGACTACGCGGACATGCTGGAGCAGACCCAGCACGCGCTGCGGACCATGGCCATGATCCAGTGGATCGAGCTGCTGATGTTCTTCTGCTGGCCGGCGATCGACAGGAAAGTCCAGGCCATGATCAACTGGGCGATGCGCAAGGCGCAGGCACGGCTGCTCGTCAAGATGTTCGAACACGAGGTGGGCAAGCGGTTCATCTACGCCGTGGGCGGCAGTCTCGCCTACGCGGCCCTCGACCAGGCGCTCATCGACGGGTTCAAGCTCGCGAGAGGCGAGGACATGGGGTCGTGGAGCGACCGCGGCGAGTACATGCTGAAGAACTTCGCGGCGGCCATGGTCTTCTACCACGTGGACCCGGCCAACTTCGGAAAGGCCGCCAACCTGCTGCCGAAGAACGACGCGGCGCGCAATGCCATGGTGTTCCTGACCGGATCCACCATCTTCAGCACCACGGCGAACGCGCTCAACCGACCCGGCGACGTGATCGACGATCCGGCCAGCCTGTTGCCCACCTGGGAGCAGATGCTCGCCAAGCTGGGTGTCGCCGCTGGTCAGGACCAGTTCAGGCGCTGGCGCGGCCTCTGACCGCCGGTGAGCAGGTGGCTAGCCCTGGTTGAACCGCCTGACCTCGTCGGCGAACGGGGTCAGGCCGTCCGTCATCATCCTTTCCATCTGCGCGGTCAGGTCCGCGGCGGCGGCGTTCGCGGCGGCGAGCACCGCCTCTGCCAGCGCGTCCGCGCCGAGCCGCATCGCCCGCGGGTCGATGCGCACACTTCCGAGCGCGCCGCTCGCCAGCACCTCGGCCGTCACCTGGCCATTGGCCGCCTCGCCTCGGCCGCGGACGGCATTGAGGCCCTCCTGCAACTGCTCCAGCGGCCGGGTGTCGGCCTGGAACTCGGCGAGAAAGCGGCGCATCTCCTCGTCGAGGAAGGGCGCGCCGTCGTCCGGTGTGGTCATCAGGTCTCCAGAAGACGTCAGGGGGTGAGCTTTCCGTCCGACTCCGAGTACTCGGGTGGGTCAGACACTTTCGGCAGGGATTCGATGGTGGCCCAGTTCGCGACGTCGAAGGTGGTCTTCATGCCGGCCAGCCGTTCGCCGACGCTGGGATAGACGTCGCGCAGTGCGTTGACGTACGTCTCCGCTTTCTTCAACGCGGTGGAGTAGCCCTGCCTGAACCTGTTGCCCGCCTCGTCCGTGCCCGCGAAATCGCCCAGTGCGAAGAGGGCGTCGAGAATCCCGCGGGCATCCCTCGCCAGTTCCTCGTGCTCGGTCGTGAATCCGCCGGCCGCGCTCGTGAAGGTGCTCCCGTGGACCTCGGTGGGCGGCATGCCCGGACGTGGGAGACCAGGTGAGGTCGGCGAAGGGGTGGGGGCGGGATATGTGGGGGCGGGGTATGTGGGGGCGGGATACGTGGGGGCGGGATACGTGGGGGCGGGATACGTGGGGGCGGGATACGTGGGGGCGGGATACGTGGGCGTGGAAGGAGTCGGCGAAGGCTGGGACGGTCCGGTGGACGTCGGAGTGGGTGTGGCCGTGGTGGGCGACGCCGTGGGTAATGGGGGCGGAGTGGAGGGATCTGTCTCGGACATGTCCCTACATTACCTACAGGGATAGTCGCCTGCTGACTCGGACGCTGGTGGACACGGTCCTGAGATGCGGGGCGACCTCCTCGTCCGGCCGCATGTCGAGAACGGGATGCCCGTCGGCCGCCCAGTGCATCCGGCGGATGGCGGTGCTCCTGCCCTTCGCGTCCGGGGCGGTGAGGGCATGGTAGACGACGAGCGGCAGGCCGTCCTCGTCGTGGCTGAACGTGTTGTGCCCCGGCCCCCACTCCCCGGTGGCGGGCGTCGGTGGCGAGGACGGGGGCGTTGAGCTTGGTCCAGTTCGCCGGGTCGAGCAGGTCGCGGCCGGAGGCGGCGGTGGCCAGGCCCATGACGTACGTCGGGCCGACGGCGGAGCCGGAGTAGGTCATGACGATCCGGTCGCCGTGCCGCACGACGAAGGGGCCCTCGGCCACATTCCCGTCGTTGAGGTCCCAGCCGTACTCGGCGCTGATCAGCCGGACGGGATCGCTCGTCAGCCGCCACGGGTCGGCGGGATCGACGGTGGCGATCGAGGATGCCGGGCGCGGACCCCTGGCTTCAGCCATGGGGGCAAGCCCGGCGCGGGAGTGCCCCTCAGGGCGCGAGCGTGCATGGACGAGAACAGGCTGCGGCGGCCCATCCAGTGCGGGTATGGTGGGTCGTGGTCGAACACGCGTGTGATAACCAAGCTCGCGAGGGAGGCCAAGGCAGGATCTACTCACCGCCGGGAGGGCGGAGTCCGCGCAGCCCAGGCCGGGTGTGCGGGCTGGGGCGTGGAAACCCGTGCATGCGGGGCCGGAAGGTGAATCGCCAAGCAACAGCGTCGCGACCATGCGCGTAGCCGCACGGTTGGGACGGCTGGAATCTCCCGGATTCATCCGTGGGGAGCGCTCCAACCGTGATGTAGCGCTGGGACCAGGCGACGTAACCGCGTCCGGCGCCCTCGAAGTACGTCATGTCGAGGGAGCTGCCGGGGTGCTCCCGGTCCAGTTGGAGCGGGCTGCCGTCGGCCTTGAGGACCGGCCGGGCCGCCTCCTGCCTGCCGCCGTCTCGTCCACCGGCAGGCAGGAGGCGGCCCGGCGGCCTGAGCCGAGCGGGCGGTTCGGGGGCCGGCACGAGCGGTGCCCCGAACCGGGCGGGCAGCGGCTCGGCGTCGAGCGAGCGTCTTCATGGTGGTGAACATCCGCTCGCCCGCGCCGTCCGTCCACCACAGCACATACTCGTCGCGGGCGCCGTCATAGACCGCGCGGGGCCGGAAGACGCGGCCGCCCGCGCCGAGATCGACCGTGCCGAGATCGACCGCGGCGAGATCCACTGGGCCCAGTTCCTCGTAGTGGACGAGGTCGGGCGTCGTGAAGATCAGAACGTACGGTTCCGGGGTCCCGTCCGGCAGGCACGCGGTGGCCACGACGCCGTACCCGGTCGGGGTGTGGAAGAGGTGGGGATCGGCCAGCGTGCGGATGCGCCGCACGTCCTGGACGTCCGTCATGACGGCGCCCGCCACGGAGATCGCCGCCTGGACGGTGCCGGCCGACCGGCTCGTGATCACGCCCTCGCGCACCTCGAGGTCCGGATGGCCGGTGCTCAGCACCGCGTCCGGCCCGATGGACGTGCCCGAGACCAGGACCGGCGGCAGGACGACGCGGTCGTACGCCTGCAAGGAGCCGCCGGATGGCATCTGCGTCCTCCCCTCATTGCGTTGTTAGCGCTAACACTCAATTTTCGAGGCTGACGGCCGCGATGTGCGCGCCACGTTAGGCAGCTGTGCGGAGGCTGTCAACCCGCGATACGTACGGCAATAATCCAGAAAGTTTCGGTCAGTGGGCAGGGCGCGCGGTGCTGCCCCTAATGATCAGATCGGTGCCGAGCTCGACCCGGCTCTGCGGCAGCGGCTCGCCCCCCACGAGCTTCATGAGCATGCCGGTGGCCGCGACGGCCATCTCGCAGAGCGGCTGGCGGACCGTGGTGAGCGGCGGGTTCATCCACTCCACCGAGGGCAGGTCGTCGAAGCCGACGACGCTGAGATCGTGGGGGATGCGCAGACCCAGCTCGTGGGCGGCGCGGTAGACGCCGGTTGCCTGCCCGTCGTTGCAGGCGAAGATCGCGGTCGGTGGCTTCGGCAGGCGCAGCAGCCGGTGGGCCTGGGCGCGGCCGCCCTCGATGAGGAAGTCCCCCGAACCGATCAGCTCGGGGTCGGCGGCCACCCCGGCCAGGTCGAGCGCGGTGCGGTAGCCGTCGAGGCGGGCCCTGCTG
The DNA here is from genome assembly GCF_039535785.1 of Nonomuraea helvata. Taxonomy (NCBI): domain Bacteria; kingdom Bacillati; phylum Actinomycetota; class Actinomycetes; order Streptosporangiales; family Streptosporangiaceae; genus Nonomuraea; species Nonomuraea helvata. Next base: position 1,795,514 of record NZ_BAAAXV010000001.1, on the reverse strand, counting down.
GGCAGCGCCCAGTCGGGGCCGGTGATGATGGCGATGCGGCGGTGGCCGAGGTCGAGCAGGTGGCGGGTGGCCGACAGGCCGCCGCTCCAGTTTCCCGCGCCGACCGAGGGGAAGCCCGGTCCGGGGTCGCCGGACGGGTCGACCAGGACGATGGGGATGTCACGGGTGACGAGCTGCTCGCGCTGGTCGTCGGTCAGCCCGGAGAACACCCCGATCACCCCGCTGGGGCGGCGGCTCAGCACGCCCTCGATCCAGCCGCGACCCGGGGTTTCGCGGTCCGGCGCGTCGGAGATCACCACGGCCAGGTTGTGCTGGCGCGCGACCTGCCCGACCCCTTTGATGATCTCGACCGGGTAGTCGCCTCCCAGTGCGTGGATGACCACCTCCACCAGGGCGGCGGGGCTGACTCGCCGCCGCTGCCTGCGGTAGCCGTGCCGGCGGATGAGCCCCTCGACGAGGGCGCGCGTCTCGGGGGCGACCTCGGAGCGGCCGTTGACCACTTTGGAGACGGTCGCGGTGGACACGCCGGCCAGCTCGGCCAGCTCGGTGATGGTCAGCGGCCGGGCGGGCGGGGTGTCGGCGTCGAACGGCTGCTCGGTCGCGGTCATGGGGCGCAGTCTAGCCCGATTGATTTCGGGGATCTTACGCCTGTGTTCTTGACGGGTTTCCTCATGCCTGCTTAGAGTCCCCGATTAACAATCGGGCCTGGAACCGAAACTTTCAGGCAAGCTGCGAACCCTACCCAAGGAGCGCAGCGTGCACCCCGCCCGCCACCGCGCTCCGCTCCTGACCCCCACCCCGGAAGAGAACAACCGTGAAATTCCGTATCGCAACCCCAGCCGCGCTCCTCGCGGCCATCGCCCTGACCGCCACCGCCTGCGGAGGCGGCTCCGGCAGCACCCCGTCGCAGCCGTCGGGTGACGGCAAGTCGTTCGAGTTCTGGTCCTTCTCCGGGATCAACCAGAAGGCCTCGGTCGACGAGTACCACAAGGTCAACCCGAACGTGCAGGTGAAGCTCACCGAGGTGGGCGGCTCGACCGAGACGGCGCAGGCGCTGACGACGGCGCTGGCCGGCGGCAAGGTGCCCGACCTGGTGCTCATCCAGGGCGACGACCTGCCCAAGTTCGTGCAGCAGCCGCAGAACTTCTACGATCTGCGGCAGCTCGGCGCGGACAAGATGAAGGGCGACTACCTCGACTGGGTCATGAGCCAGAGCACGGCCAAGGACGGCTCGATCATCGGCATCCCGACCGACGTGGGCGGCATGGCCATCGCGTACCGGACGGACCTGTTCAAGGAGGCCGGGCTGCCGACCGACCGGGAGGAGGTCGGCAAGCTCTGGCCCACGTGGGACGCGTTCATCGAGACCGGCAAGAAGTACGTCGAAAAGACCGGCAAGGCGTTCATCGACAACGCCGAGACCAGCGTGTTCTACCAGGCGGTCAACCAGGGTCCGCAGAAGTACTACGACCCCCAGGGCAACGTCGTCTACAGCACCAGCCCGCAGGTCAAGACGGCCTTCGACCTGTCGCTCAAGGCCGTGGCGGCCGGGATCAGCGCTAAGCAGACCTCGTTCACCGAGGGCTGGAGCGCGGGCATGGGCAAGGGGCAGTTCGCGGTGATCTCCGCGCCGTCGTGGCTGCTGGGCCAGATCCGCAGGAACGCCCCCGACACCAAGGGCAAGTGGGACATCGCCAAGATCCCCGGCGGAGCCGGCAACTGGGGCGGCAGCTACCTGGCCATCCCCAAGGGCGCCAAGAACGCCAAGGCCGCCTGGGACTACATCTCCAAGATGCAGTCGCCGCAAAGCCAGCTCACGCACTTCCTGGACTCCGGCTCGCTGCCCACGACCCCGTCGGTCTACCAGGACCCCAAGCTCATTGCGAAGAAGGACGAGTTCTTCTCCGACGCGCCGATCGGGAAGATCTACACCGAGTCGCTGCTCGGGCTCAAGCCGTTCTACATCGGCCCGGACAGCGCGGCCATCGGCCAGGAGTTCCTGAACGCCATCACCAGCGTCGAGCAGGGCAAGGGTGACCCCGCCAAGGCCTGGGACTCGGCGCTGACCAACATCAAGACGGCGATCGGCAAGTGACCGCGACACTCGACAGGGTCGCGGACGCGCCCCCCATCACGACCCGGGTCCACCAGAGCGTCGGCGAGCGCATCGCCCCCTACGCCTACATCGCGCCGTTCTTCCTGATCTTCGCGGTGTTCGGGCTCGTCCCCCTGCTGTTCACGTTCTATGTCGCGCTGTTCGACTGGAACCCCATCGGCGAGCACGTCTTCGTCGGCTTCGACAACTTCACCCGCCTGTTCGGGGATCCCCGGTTCTCGAACGCCCTGTGGAACACCCTCAGCATCTGGCTGCTGTCCACTCTCCCGCAGCTGGTGCTCGCGCTGGGCGTGGCGCACCTGCTCAACCACGCCCGGCTGCGGCTGGCGGTGTTCTTCCGGATGTCGATGCTGGTGCCGTACATCACCTCGGTGGCGGCCACCGCGATCGTCTTCGCCCAGATGTTCGACCGTGACTACGGTCTGCTCAACTGGCTGCTGGGCTTCGCGGGCATCGGGCCGATCGACTTCAAGCAGTCGGTGTGGGGCAGCCACCTGATGATCGCCGTCATGGTGACGTGGCGCTGGTTCGGCTACACGACGCTGCTCTACCTGGCCTCGCTGCAGGCGATCCCGCGGGCGATCTATGAGGCGGCGGCGGTGGACGGCGCGGGCGGGTGGAAGCAGTTCCGCCACATCTCCCTCCCGTCGCTGCGCCCGGTCATCGTCTTCACGATCGTGACCTCGACGATCGGCGGCCTGCAGATCTTCACCGAGCCCCTGCTGATGTCCCGCTCCACGACCTGCGGGGCGATCCGGCAGTGCCAGACGCTCACGTTGTTCCTCTACGAGCAGGCTTTCGGTCAGTTCCAGTTCGGCTACGGCGCCGCCATCGGCGTGGCGCTGTTCGTCCTGATCATCCTGTTCGCCGCGCTCAACTACGTCCTGTCCACCCGCATCCGCCCGGGGAAGTCATGAACGATCGGATCCGCTGGTGGACCTACCTGCTGATCGGCCTGGCCACGCTCGTCTGCCTGTTCCCGCTGTACTGGATGTTCGTGGTGGCCACCACCGACTCGGCGACGGCCACCCAGCTGCCGCCCGAGATCGTGCCCGGCGGCAACTTCTTCGAGCTGGCGGGGCTGGTGTTCTCGACCGTGCCGTTCGTGCGCGCGATCATCAACAGCCTGATCGTGGCTGGGACGATCGGCGTCGGGCACGCGGTGCTCTGCACGCTGGCCGGCTTCGCCTTCGCCAAGCTGCGCTTCCCGGGCCGGAACGCGCTGTTCCTGATCGTGGTGCTGACCATGACCGTGCCGACGCAGCTCGCGGTCATCCCGCAGTACATGATCATCTCCTCGCTGAACTGGGTGGACACCCTGCAGGCGCTCATCGTCCCGGGTCTGGCCAGCGCGTTCGGCATCTTCTGGATGCGCCAGCACCTGTCCTCGACGATCAGTGACGAGATCCTGCAGGCCGCTCGCATCGACGGGGCGAACACCTGGCAGATCTACTGGCGCATCGCGTTCCCGCTGGTGCGGCCGGCCGCCTTCGTGCTCGGGCTGCTCGGCTTCGTCTACTCGTGGAACGACTTCCTGTGGCCGTTCATCGTGCTGAAGTCGCCCGAGATGTACACCGCGCAGATTGCCATCAAGGCCCTGCAGAACAGCTTGGACATCGACCTCGGCCTGGCCATGTCGGGATCGTTCCTGTCCACGCTGCCGCTGGTGGTGCTGTTCGTCTTCGTCGGGCGCCGCATGGTGGCCGGGATCATGGACGGCGCCTTCAAGGGCTGACCTTTCGAAAAGGCTCAACGTGAACGTCTACGACAACCCGGTCGTGCCCGGGTTCCACCCGGACCCCAGCGTGTGCCGGGTCGGCGAGGACTACTACCTCGTCTGCTCCAGCTTCGAGTACGTCCCCGGCGTGCCGATCTTCCACAGCCGGGACCTCGTGCACTGGCGCCAGATCGGCAACGTGCTCGACCGGCCCTCACAGCTGGACCTGCCCGCGGACGTGCCCGCCTCGGGCGGCGTCTTCGCGCCGACGATCCGCCACCACGACGGCCGCTTCTACATGATCACCACCAACGTGGGAGCGGGCGGCCACTTCGTCGTCACCGCCGAAGACCCCGAAGGTCCCTGGTCAGACCCGGTCTGGATCGACCTGCCCGGCGTCGATCCCGACCTGGCCTGGGACGAGGACGGCTCGTGCTGGTGCACCACCTCGGGCAACCAGGTGGCGCGCATCGACCCGGCGACCGGCAAGATCCTGGAGGGGCCGTACCCGATCTGGTCGGGCACCGGCGGGAAATATCCGGAGGCGCCGCACCTCTACCAGGTGGACGGCTGGTGGTACCTGCTCATGTCCGAAGGCGGCACCGAGCGCGGCCACGCCGTGTCGATCGCCCGCGGCCCCTCGCCGCGCGGCCCCTTCGAGCCCGGGCCGGTCAACCCGATCCTGACGCACCGCGGCACGGACCGGCCCATCCAGAGCACCGGTCACGCCGACCTCGTGCAGGCCGCCGACGGGACCTGGTGGATGATCCTGCTCGGCGCCCGCCCGCGCGGCTACTCGCCCGAGTACCAGGTCCTCGGGCGGGAGACCTTCCTCACCCCCGTGCGGTGGGAGGACGGCTGGCCCGTCGTGGGCCCCGTCGAGGAACGCCACCCCGCACCCGCCGCCTGGCATCCGCTGCCCGAAGAGCCGTACCGCGACGACTTCGACGCCGGGGCGCTCGCGCCGTACTGGATCTCGCCGCGCAGCCGCCCCGACGGGTCCTGGTCGCTGGGCGACCGCCCCGGCTGGCTGACCCTGCGCGCCACCGGGCCGACCCTCGACCGGCCCGGCCACACCTTCGTGGGGCGCCGCCAGCAGCACCACGACTGCCGGGTCGCCGCCCGCCTCGATCCCGGGTCCGGCACGGCCGGGCTGTCCGTCCGCATGGACGAGGCGCACCACTACGACCTGGAGGTGAGCGAGGGGCGGGCGCGGGTGATCGCGCGCATCGGCCCGCTGCGCCAGTGCGTGGCCGAGCGACCGGTGCCGCCCGGGCCGCTCACCCTCACTCTGGACATCCGCACCCGCGACGTCCTGCCGCCCTCGGTCATCGAGCCGACCGCAGAGGCAACGGGCGTCGGCGCCAGGGGACCCGACACCATCGACTTCTCCGCCGACGGCGCCCTGCTGGCCTCGCTGGACGGCCGGTACCTGTCCACGGAGGTGGCGACCGGTTTCACGGGACGGGTGATCGGCATGTACGTCACGGAGGGGAGCGCCGATTTCGACTGGTTCGACTACCGATCCGGGGATGTTTAAGGTCCTTGCCTTACTAAGGCGTCCTCCTTATGGTTGGCGGTGAATTGTCAACTACATAGAGGGCGTCATGACTGAGACCATGCCCGATTACCCCTTCTCCCGGGAGAAGGCCCTGGAGCCGCCGCAGGAGTGGGCCGAGTTACAGGAGCGCTGTCCCGTGGCCCACATACGGCTGCCGAGCGGCGACACGGCCCAGCTCCTGACCCGCTACGAGGACGTCCGCTCGGTGCTCGCGGACCCTCAGTTCCGGCGGGGCGGCGAGGGCGCCGCGCGGATCTCCACGACGGAGGACGGCGGGATCTTCGCCCGCAACAGCAACTCCAGGGTGCGGGAGGGCGAGGGCCACCTGCGGTGGCGGCGGCTGCTCAACAAGTCCTTCACCATCCGGAAGATGGAGACGTGGCGGCCCCGGGTGCAGCAGATGGCCGACGAACTGGTGGACGACCTGGTGAAGTCCGGCTCGCCGGCCAACCTGTCGGCCCAGCTGGGCCTGCCGCTGCCGGTGCGGGTCATCTGCGCCCTGGTCGGCGCCCCCAGCGAGGACCAGGACAAGTTCGCGCACTGGTCGCAGGTCATGCTGACGCTGACGCGCTACACGCAGGAGGAGGTGCGGCAGACGTACGAGGAGTTCGGCGCGTACGTCTCCGCCCTGGTCGAGGAGAAGCGGGCGAACCCGGGCGACGACCTCCTCAGCGAGCTGACCCAGATCTCCGACAGCGAGGACGGCAGGCTCAGCCACGAAGAGCTGATCACCACCGTGATGGCGCTCCTGCTGGCCGGGCACGAGACCACCTCCAACATGATCGCCATCATGACGGCGATGCTCCTTGCGGAGCCGGAACGCTACCAGGCGGTCATCGACGACCCCGAGCTCATCCCGGGCACCGTCGAGGAGGTCCTGCGGCTCGACACCACGCTCAGCGTGATCGGCTTCCCCCGGGTCGCCACCGAGGACACCGAGCTCAGCGGCACCGTCGTGCCCGCGGGCGGCACCGTGATCCCGTGCCGGCCCGCGGCCAACCGGGACCCGCGCAAGTTCGACGACCCCGAACGGTTCGACCCGCGCCGCGAGAACGCCGCCCAGCACCTGAGCTTCGGCGTCGGCTCGCACTACTGCCTCGGCCAGCCGCTGGCCCGCCTGGAGCTGCAGGTCGTGCTCGGCACGCTCACGCGCCGGCTGCCCACCCTGCGCCTGCGGGACGGCGCCGACGAGCTGCGCCTGCGCACCGGACTGCTGTCCGGCGGGCTCCAGGACGTCTGGGTCGCCTGGTGAGCTCGTGAGGCCGGTGCGGGCATCCGCGCCGGCCTCACACCAGAGCCTGGTCCACGGTCAACCGGGGCGGGGCTTTCGCTCCCACGGCCACCGGTAGGACGGCGGGTAGGCGTGGAGGCGGAGCCGGAGGGTGAGGGTGACCGTGATGCCGGCGGGCAGTTCGACCGTGAGGTGCGGCCCGTTCACCGCCGCCTCCGTGACCGACCGCACCGGCTCGTGGTGCACGTACTCGGTGTCGTGCCCGGTCCACCCGGGCTCAGCTCGTAGCGCACCCTGGCCTGCTGCAGGCCGACGTTGTAGACGACCTACAGTCCGCCCCACATCAGCTGCGCCAGGGCCTCGGTCGCCACGGGGTTGACGTTCTGCCAGGGGTGGATGTCCGGTTCGGGCAGGTCGCGATCGGCGTTGGCGAGCAGCAGCGCGATGCGGCGTCGAAGATATGACATCATACGTGTGACGTATTCACAATGGCTTAGACTGAGGGGTGTTCACCCGAACGCGCGGATGGGGGTTGCGTTGACTGAGCAAGCGACGACGGATCCATGGGATGCGCCGCCGCCGGGCGGCGCCGGAAAGCGGCCGCCGCGCCGCGTCCGCGGGGCCAAACTGGGCACCACCGTGGTCGAGCAACTCGTCGACGACATCGTCCGCGGCGCGCTCCGGCCGGGCACGTCACTGCCGCCCGAGGCCGACCTCTGCGAGGAGTTCGGGGTCAGCCGGACGGTGATCCGCGAGTCCGTCAAGGTGATCCAGGAGAAGGGCCTGGTCAGGATCGAGCACGGCCGCGGCACCCAGATCACCGACCCCCGTCAGTGGAACCTGCTGGACGACGTCGTGCTCACCGCCGTGATCGCGCACGACAAGAACGTGGCGTTCCTGGACGAGCTGGTGGCCGTACGCACGGCCCTGGAGGCCGAGATGGCCGCTGCCGCGGCCCTGGCGCGCACCCCCGATGACGAGGAGCGCATCGACGCCGAGCTCGCGGTCATGCGGGCCAACCTCGCCTCCACGCCCGACTTCGCCGCGGCGGACGTGCGCTTCCACGACATGATCATGGTCGCGTCCGGCAACCGGCTGGGGCGGGCCATCGTCAACCGCATCCACGACAAGGCCCGGACCAGCATGCTCTACCACGGGGAGTACAACGAGGCGGTGATGCGCCAGACGCTGGACGAACACCAGGCGATCAAGGACGCGATCGCGGCCGGTGACCCGGAGGGGGCGGCCGCGGCGATGCGCCGGCACATCACCGACTCCTGGACCCGCCGCCGCCCGACACCCTCACAGGGCGCCACGGCGTAGGACTCCCGCACCCGAGGGGCGATGACGCGGGGCACAGCCGGTGCCGGTATTTCTGCGCGGTGCCGTGGGACGGCTGGGAGCTACCTTCCTCGGGTGCACGTGAGCCGGCGCACGCCGCCTCGGCCGGCGACAGGCGTGCCACTCCCCGCGCAGTCCCGCGCGGGGGGGCCGGATTCACACCTTGGAGATCCGTATGACCATGCCATTGACCACTCCGGTCCGCCGCCGCACGGGCCTGCGCCTGTCCGCGCTGGCCGCCGTGGCGACCGTGGCGGTGGGCGCGCTGCTGGCGGGGAACGCCACGTCGGCCGAGGCGGTGCCGCCGGAGGTGATCAGCCGCTGGAACAACGAGCTGATCCACAGCAACTCCATCAGCCCCGGCTTCAGCATGTTCCTGGCCTCGGGCGCGTACACGATCACCGCGAAGCTCACCGCGCAGAACACCGGCTCCGCCGCGATCACCTACACGTGCCTGATCAGCGCCGCCGGCGGCGCCGACACCGACTTCGCCGAGGTCACCCTGCCGCCCAACGGCAAGCAGGGCGTCTTCGTCAACGTCGTGCACACCTTCGCCGGCACCGGCCAGCTCACCTTCGCCTGCACCAAGCCCGCGGGCACGGCGCAGGTGCGGATGCAGCAGGTGAAGATCACCGCGATCAAGGTCAACACGCTGGACAACCAGCCGTTCTGACCTCGGTCCGGACCGCGGGCCGGAGGCGCTCCCACCCCGCCTCCGGCCTCTCCGGCCGCTTGGAGCCTGGTGGGGGATCGGTCAGTCGTCGCCGGGTTTGCCGAACTCTTCGATCAGCACGGGATACTGCTCCCGACCGTGTCCGGCGGCGATCGCCCGGTCGGCCATCGCCTTGATCAACTTTGGTAGTTCGGTGTTGACACCCGCCGCTTCGCTTTCCTCGATCAGATGGGTCATCGCGCGCGCGTCGGTCTCCAGGGCCGACACCTCGGCCGGGAAGGAGCCGTTGTCGATCTGCTCGGCGTACCCGGGCAGCCATTCGGCCACCACGGCGGCGATCTGCCGCGCGAACGGCGCATACGTCACGGCGTCCACACCGGCCGTCCTGAGCAGCGCAGTGCCCTGGAGCCAGGCGTTCAGGACGCTCCACATCATGGCGAGACCGGCCACGTCGTACAGGGACGCCAGCCCATGGTCCGCACCAAGGTAGGTGACCGTGCCGAGCGCGCCGAGTGCCGGCTGGTGTGCCTCGAAGTCCGGCTGCGGCCCGCTGTGCAGAATCACCGCCTCGGCGGTCCCGATCGCCGGCGGGATGGCCATGATGGCGCCGTCCAGGTAGCGGGCGCCACGCTGCTTCGCCCATCGGGCGGCCTCCCGGGCCTGGCCCGAGTCGCCCGAGGTCAGGTTGATCAACATCGTGCCGTCCAGCTCGACGTCGCTCGAACCGAGCAGCTCGTACATGGCCGGGTAGTCGGTGACGCAGATGATCGTCAGGGAACCTGCCTTGAGCGCGTCGCCGACCGTCGGCGCCGGCCGTGCGCCCTCGGCCACCAGCTGGTCGGCCTTGGAGCTCGTACGGTTCCACACGGTCGTGGGATGCCCGGCTTTCAGGAACGCGCCGGCGAGTGCCCGGCCCATAAGTCCGAGTCCGATGACTGTCACGGGTGTATCGGTTCTGCGGTTCATGGCAGCATCGTCAACGTTGATACCGGTATGAAGGTCAAGCGAGGTCTCGATGCTGATCGGGGAACTGAGTCGCCGGACGGGCGTGAACGCCCATCAGTTGCGCTACTACGAAGCCCAGGGACTGCTGGAGGCCGACCGCGGCGCGAACGGTTACCGCGAGTACGACGAGCAAGCCGTGCTGCGCGTGAAGCAGATCCGGCACCTGCTTGGCGCCGGTCTGTCCTCTGAGGACATCGCGTACCTGCTGCCCTGTGCGGTCGGAGAGGCCCCGGAGCTGCTCGGGTGCCCCGAGTTGCTGGCCGCGATGCGGTCACGGCTGCGGCTGCTGGACGATCAGATGGACAGGCTCGCCCAATCCCGCGACGCTCTCGCCGACTACATCGACGCGGCCGAGCGCATGGGCAGCGAGAGCTATCCACCCTTGGACGATGCCCACCAGGAGTGCGTCCCCGCCTGAGCAGCGGGGCCGTGCGCCCGGATCGGACCGCTGACCGGCCCACGACCATGCCAGGAGACCGACGGTGGAGAGCGAAGCGTTCGGGGACCCGGCCTCAGATGAGAGGGGGCCGGTGACGGGGCCGCGGCGCTCGCGGCCGCTGCGCGGCATGCGGATCATCGAGATCTCGACGTACGTGGCCACCCCGCTGAGCGGGATGACGCTGGCGCAGCTGGGCGCGGACGTGATCCGGATCGAGCCCATCGGCGGCGCCCCCGACCGCACCCGCTGGCCGCTGGCCGAGAGCGGGACGAGCCTGTACTGGTCCGGGCTCAACAAGGGCAAGCGCGCCATCGAGGTGGACCTGTCATCGGAGCGGGGCCGCCGGCTCGTCGCCGACCTGGTCGTCAGCGGAGGGCGGCGCGGCGGGATCGTGGTCGGCAACTCCGAACGGCACCCGGAGCTGGCCTTCGAGGCGCTGCGCGAGCGCCGCCCCGACGTGATCCACGTGCTGCTCACCGGCCGCAGGAACGGCGAGACCGCCGTGGACTACACCGTGCAGGCGGCCACCGGCTTCCCTCTGCTGACCGGCCCGGAGGAGGCGGCGCAGCCGGTGAACAGCGTGGTGCCCGCCTGGGACCTGGCCGCCGGCCTCTACGTGACGGTCGGGCTGCTGGCCGCGGAGCGGCACCGCCTGCTGACGGGCGAGGGGCAGCAGGTGCGCGTCGCGCTGGAGGACGTCGCGCTGGCGACCGCCGGAAACCTCGGCTACCTCGCCGAGGCACAGCTGAGCGGCACCCCGCGCGAGCGCTGCGGCAACTACGTCTACGGCACCTTCGGCCGCGACTTCGCCACCGCCGACGGCGGGCGGCTGATGGTCGTGGCGCTCACCGCCCGGCACTGGCAGGACCTCCTGGCCGCGACCGGCCTCACCGAGGTGGTCTCCGCGCTGGCCGGCGCGCTCGGGGTGGACTTCGGCGAGGAGTCGGTACGCCACCGGCACCGCAAGCTGCTCGGCGACCTGCTCGCCGGCTGGTTCGGGACGCGGACACGCGCCGAGGCCGAGTCGGCGCTGCGGGCCACCCGCGTGCTGTGGTCGGCGTACCGGAGTTTCGCCGAGCTGGCGGCCCTGCTGCCCGAGAGCCCGCTGATGGGCAAGCTCACGCAGCCCGGGGTCGGTGAGCACTGGGCGCCGGGATCGCCCGTGGTCATGGACGGGGAGCAGACGCCGCCCGAGACGTCCCCGCAGGTCGGCGAGCACACCGGCGAGGTGCTCCGCGCCGAGCTCGGGCTGTCCGCCGCCGAGCTCGCGAAGCTCCGGGAGGACGGCGTCATCCGGGACCCGGGCGGGCATCAACGAGATCGCGACCCACGAACGAGAGAAGCTGGTCAACCATGACGCTGCTCGCCGACAAGACCGCGGTCGTCACCGGCGGCGCCCAGGGCATCGGCCTGGCCATCGCGGAGGTCTTCGTCAAGGAAGGCGCGAGGGTCGTACTCGGCGACCTGAATCTGGCCGCCGCGGAGGCGGCGGCCAAGGAGCTCGGCGGCCCCGCGGTGGCCCGCGCCGTGCGGTGCGACGTCACGAACGCCTCCGACGTGGACGCCCTGATCGGGGCCGCGCTGGAGGCCTTCGGCTCGCTGGACGTCATGGTCAACAACGCCGGGATCACCCGCGACGCGACGATGCGGACGATGACCGAGGAGCAGTTCGACCAGGTCATCGACGTACACCTCAAGGGCGCCTGGAACGGCACGCGCAAGGCGGCCGCGATCATGCGCGAGCAGGGGAGCGGCGCGATCGTGAACATCTCCTCGCTGTCGGGCAAGGTCGGCCTGGTGGGCCAGACCAACTACTCCGCCGCCAAGGCCGGCATCGTCGGCCTGTCCAAGGCCGCCGCCAAGGAGCTGGCGCACCACGGCGTGCGGGTCAACGTCATCCAGCCGGGCCTGATCCGTACGGCCATGACCGAGGCGATGCCGCAGAAGGCGTGGGACCAGAAGATGGCCGAGATCCCGATGCGGCGCGCGGGCGAGGCGCACGAGGTCGCCACCGTCGCGCTGTTCCTGGCCTCCGGCCTGTCCTCGTACATGACGGGCACGGTGCTGGAAGTCACCGGCGGGCGGTTCATGTGAGCTGGGCGCCGCACACCGTCGTCACGACCGAGACGCTCGACCCCCATCCCGTCGCGGCGCTGTCGGCCCTGTTCGACGACGGCATCCCCGCGGCCGGCCCGGGGGACGCCCTGCCGCCGCTGTGGCACTGGCTCGCACTGGCCCGCTGGCCGGTCTCGTCCGCGCTCGGGGCGGACGGGCATCCGGCGCGCGGGTCGTTCCTGCCTCCGGTGGAGCTGCCGCGGCGGATGTTCGCGGGCGGCGAGGTCGTCTTCCACGCGCCGCTCACGGTGGGGAGCACGGTACGCCGCGAGTCGTCCGTGGAGTCGGTCACCGAGAAGTCCGGGCGCTCGGGCAAGCTGGTCGTCGTGGTGGTCGCCACCAGGCTGTACGACGAGAGCGGCCGGCCGGCGATCGAGGAGCGGCAGGACCTCGTCTACCGCGACTCCGGAGCCGTCGCCCCCGCCGCGGAGCCGGCTGACCTGGACCCTGCCGGCGCACCCCTGACCCGGGCCGGGGAATGGGCCTGGGATCTCGCCACGGATCCCACGCTGTTGATGCGGTTCAGCGCGGCGACGTCCAACCCGCACCGCATCCACTACGACTGGCCGTACGCCACCCGCGTGGAAGGCTATCCCGGCCTGGTGGTGCACGGCCCGCTGATGACGCTCGCCCTGGCGGAGGTGCTGCGCCTGGAGGGGCACGCCGGGCGGATCCGGCGCATGCGCCACAGGAACCGCAGGCCGCTCTTCTGCGGCCGGCCCGCGCGGCTGCGACGGGTCGAGGACGCCGGACCCCTCACTCTCGGCGTGTTCGGCCCGGATCCGGAGCCCCACAGCACCCTGACGATCGACCAGGAGAGCACCGGCCATGGGTGACGCGGCCACCGGCGCGCGGGCCGTCGTCGACGTGCTGCGGTCCGTCGTCGCCGGCGCGGCGGCGCACCTCGCATCCGAGAGCCCGGACCAGGACCAGGCTGTGGCGTACGACGTGGCGTCGATCTCGTCGGCGGTCGCGGCGGCCGCCGAGCTCCTGAAGCACGACGCGGACCTGGCGCTGCTGTACGCCGCCGACGTCGCCGCCGACCTGGCCGGCCGGATGACCGGCAGGCAGGCCCAGTGGGGCGTGGCCAGGACGGCGTTGGACGGCGTCGAGGCCCACCTCGCAGCCGGACGCGACCCCGCGTTCCTGGAACGCGTGGCCGAGCGGGTCATGGCCACCGGCGAGGCGGGGCCGCGGCACCTGCCCGACGAGCTGCGGCTGGTCCGCTCGGCCTTCCGCGAGTTCGCCGAGGACCGGGTGGTCCCGGTCGCGGACCGGATCCACCGCGACGACGAGGACATCCCGGCCGACATCATCGACGGGCTCGCGGACATGGGGTGCTTCGGGCTGTCCGTCCCGGCCGCGTACGGCGGCGCCGCCGAGGGCGGCGACCTGCTCAGCATGGTCGTGGTGACCGAGGAGCTCTCCCGCGCCTCGCTCGGCGCCGCCGGCTCGCTCATCACCCGCCCCGAGATCATCGCCACCGCGATCGTCCGTGGCGGCACCGAGGAGCAGAAGCGGCGCTGGCTGCCGCCGATCGCCTCGGGGGAGCGGCTCTGCGCGGTCGCGGTGACCGAGCCGGACCACGGCTCCGACGTCGCCGCCATCACCACCGCCGCGGTCAGGGACGGCGACGCATGGGTGCTGAACGGCGTCAAGACCTGGTGCACCTTCGCCGGCCGCGCGCACTACCTCCTGGTCCTGGCCCGTACCGATCCGTCCGGGCATCGCGGGCTGTCGCTCTTCGTGGTGGAGAAGCCGTCCTTCACCGGTCACGAATGGCGGCTCACCCAGGAGGGCGGCGGAGCCGTCGAGGGGCGCGCGATCCGTACCCTCGGCTACCGGGGCATGCACTCGTTCGAGGTCCGCTTCGACCGCTGGCGCGTCCCCGCGGGGGACCTGATCGGCCTGGACGAGGGCCTCGGGCGCGGGTTCTACCTGCAGATGCAGGCGTTCGCCAACGCGCGGCTGCAGACCGCCGCCCGGGCGGTGGGGGTCATGCAGGCGGCGCTCGAGCGCGCCGTCGGCTACGCGCGGCAGCGGTCGGTCTTCGGCCGCCCTCTCGCCGGCTACCAGCTGACCCGAACCAAGATCGCCAGGATGGCCGCGTTGATCGCCGCGTGCCGCGCCTTCACGTACGCGGCGGCCCGCGCCGTGGCGGACGGCGACGGCCAGCTGGAGGCCGCCCAGGTGAAGCAGCTCGCCTGCCGGGCGGCCGAATGGGTCACCAGGGAGGCGCAGCAGCTGCACGGCGGCTACGGGTACGCGGAGGAGTACAGCGTCTCGCGGCTGTTCGTGGACGCCCGGGTGCTCTCCATCTTCGAGGGCGCCGACGAGGTGCTCGCCCTGCGCGTCATCGCCCGCCGCCTGACGGCACACGCCACAAAGCGGACATAATCTCTGGATGTCCTCAGAACAGATCACCGCGGCGGCGTCGGGCTCCTGGCGGCTGGGCGACCTGACGGTCAACCGCGTCGGCCTGGGCGCGATGCGGCTGGCCCAGCACGGCGAGGCGCTCACGGCCGACGCCGTCCCGATGGACCGCGCCCGTGCGGTCGCCGTGCTGCGGCGGGCGGTGGAGCTGGGCGTGAACCACATCGACACCGCCGCGTTCTACTTCTCGCCGCTGCGCTCGGCCAACGAGCTCATCAACCGCGCGCTCGCCCCGTACCCCGATGATCTGGTCATCGCCACCAAGGTCGGACCCGCCCGGGACTCCTCCGGTGAATGGCTGCCACCCGCCACCCCGGGTCAGCTGCGCGGCCAGGTCGAGGAGAACCTCCGCCAGCTCGGCCGCGACCACCTCGACGTGGTCAACCTGCGCGTGACAGCTCCCGGCTCCGTCGCCGAGCACTTCGGCGCGCTGGCCGAGCTGCGCGAGGCCGGGCTGATCCGCCACCTGGGCCTGTCCGCCGTCGGCCCGGACCAACTCGCCGAGGCCCAGGCCATCGCCCCGGTGGTGTGCGTGCAGAACTCTTACGGCATCGGCGTCCGGCCTGGGCAGGACGACTTCGTCCGCGCCTGCGGCGAGCAGGGAGTGGCGTTCGTGCCGTTCTTCGCGATCGCCGCCGCCGGCCGCGAGGCGGGCGCGAGCGGCGCCGACAGCGACGCGGTGCTGAACGTCGCCCGCGAGCTCGGGGTCAGCGCGGCGCAGGTACGGCTGGCGTGGACCTTGCACCGCGGGCCGCACGTGCTGGCGATCCCCGGCACCGGCGACCCTGACCACCTGGTCGCGAACGTGGCCGCGGGGGCGCTGCGCCTGCCGGCGGCGCAGCGGGCCGCGCCCGGAGCATCAACCGGAGGCGGGGAGCCTGCGACGGGAGGCCGCCCGGCTGCGTGCGGCGAGCCGGGACTACCGCGGCAGGCTGCGCGCCTACTTCGAGTCGTTGCTGATGAACCTGGACGAGTGGGAGACGGCCGAAGAGCGCGGAGCCTCGGCCGACACCGGCCGGAGGAGCCCCGGCTGAGCCCCGCTCAGGTGCTGAGGGCCACGGTCGGAGGGACGCGGGCCGCGCGGAGCGCCGGATAGATGCCCGCCAGCGCGCCGATCACCACCGTGATGCCCAGCCCGCCCCCCAGCGCCCACAGCGGCACCACCGTCGGCAGCCCGTTGAGCTGGGCATAGACGAACGTGGCCAGCGCCCCCAGCAGCACCCCCGCCCCGCCGCCGAAGGCCGACAGCAGCAGCGCCTCGACCAGGAACTGGTTGCGTACCTGAGCCCTGGTGGCCCCGAAGGACCTGCGCAGGCCGATCTCCCTGCGCCGCTCCAGCACCGCGACCACCATCGTGTTGGCCACCCCCACGCCGCCGACGAACAGGGCGACCGCCCCCAGCCCGAGCATGAGCCCGGTGAACGCGCCCGCCGCGGCGGCCTTGGCCTTCAACGCGTCCGACGGCCGGCTCACCTTGGCCTCGTTCGGGTTCTCCGGGCTGACCGTGCGGGCCAGCACCGCCCGTACGCTCTCCACCGCCTCGTCGGCCGAGCGCTCGTAGACGGTGGTGGGGTGGCCGTCATGGTTCAGGTACTCCTTGGCCGCGGGGAAGCCCACCAGTGCCGACCGCTCGATCTCCTCGGCCAGCGGCGTCTTGTCCAGCACGCCGATGACCGTGAACCACCTGTTGTCAATCCAGACCTGGGCGTCGGGGGTGAGCAGGCCGAGCCGTTCGGCGGCCACCGGGCCGAGCACCACCACGGGCCGGCGTTCGGTGGCGGCGTTGAGCCAGGTGCCCTGGCGGACCCGGCCGTCGAGCGTGGTGAGCAGGTCGAGGCTGGTGGCCTGGACCGTGATGCCCAGCGAGATGCCCTTGGGGATGAGGTCGTTGCGGCGGACCGTGGTGCCGGTCTCGGCGGTCTGGCTGGCGCTGGTGACGCCGTCGATGCGCTTGACCATCTCGGCGGCGTTCTTGGAGAGCTTGACCTTGTCGCCGAAGAGGCTGTCGCCCGGGGAGACCCTGAGCAGGTTGGTGCCGAGCTCGTCGAGCTGGCGCAGGAGCTTCTCCTGGCTGGAGGCCGAGATGCCGACCACCGTGACCATGGTGGCGATGCCGATCGCGATGCCCAGCGCGGCGAGGATCGCCCGCGCCGGCCTGGCGCGCAGGCCCGAGGTGCCGAGCCGGGCCATGTCCGTCGTCCGCAGCCGCGCCGGACGAAGCGCCGTGCTCATGAAACCCCCCGCAGCGCGCTCACGAAACCCCCGCCGTGCTCATGAATCCCCCCGCCGTCCGCGCAGGACCCCCGCCGTCATGAGACCTCGGATCTGACCAGGCCGTCGCGTACGCGGATGCGCCGCGGACAGGCCATGGCCACCTCGGTGTCGTGCGTGATGATCGCGATCGTGATGCCCCGCGCGTTCAACGTCCGGAACAGCGACAGCACCTCGGCGCCCGCCTCGGAGTCCAGATTGCCGGTGGGCTCGTCGGCGAGCAGCAGCGGCGGCCGCCCCGCCACCGCGCGGGCGACCGCCACCCGCTGCATCTGCCCGCCGGACAGCTGGTTCGGCCGGTGGCCCAGGCGGTGGGAGAGCCCCACCAGGTCGAGCGCCACCTCGGCCCGCTCCCGCCGCTGCCGCCTGGACAGGCCGGTGTAGAGCAGGCCGTCGGCGACGTTGTCCAGCGCGGACAGGCTGGGGGAGAGATGGAACTGCTGGAAGACGAAGCCGATGAAGCGGGCGCGCAGCGCCGAGAGCTGGCTGTCGGACAGCGTGCTCACGTCGTAGCCGGCCACCCGTACGGTGCCCGAGGTCGGCCGGTCGAGGGTGCCCGCGATCTGCAGGAGCGTGGACTTGCCCGAGCCGGACGGGCCGACGATGGAGACCATCTCGCCCTTGCGGATGGTCAGGTCCACGTTGCGGAGCGCGTGCACCCGGCCGTAGGTCTTGCTGACCCCGCGGATCTCCAGGACGTTCATCGGCCCGACACCGTCACCTTCATGCCCTCGGCCAGCCCGGGGCCGCTCACCTCGACCCGGCCGTTGCCGAACGCGCCGGTCTGCACCGGCACCCGCCTCGCCGCGCCCTGATCGACGATCTCGATGCCGTAGCCGCCCTCGGGCAGCGCCAGCAGCGCCTCCACCGGCACGGTGAGCACGTTCTCGGCCCGCTGCCTGGTCAGCTCGACGGTCACCGGCGCCTCGTCCAGCGACCCGAGCGACTTGGCGGCGACCTTGATCTCCACCTCGACCGTGGCGCCCTTCTCCTGGTTGTCGGAGCCCTTGGTCACCTGGGCGACCTTGGCTACCTTGCTGATCCTGCCTGTGACGCGCTTGCCGTCGGCCATCTTGACGGTGACCTTCCTGCCCTTCTTGGCCAGGTCCTGCTTGTCGGCGTCCAGGTTGATGCGGACCAGGCGGTCGGTGGCGGTGATGTCCAGGATCGGCCGCGGGGCGCCGACCTGGTCGCCGACCTCCACGTTCGTCCTGGCGACGCGGACTTCCTCCGGCAGGAAGACCACGTCCGCCGTGGTCACCTTTCCGTTCCGCTCCATTCCGTTCTTCTTCTGCCACCGCCGTACGGCACGGGCCGTCGCGTCGGTGAAGCGGCTGTCCACCGTCACGCCGCGGGCGAAGCCGAGGGCGCGCAGGTTCTTCTCGAGCTGCTTGACGTCCGGACCCTTCTTGACGCCGTCCTCGAGCGTCCGGTACGCGGGCAGCTTGCCGTACATGAGGACGCGCGGGCGGCGGTCCACGGAGTAGAAGCTCTTGCCGCGCCTGATGACCTGGCCCTCCGCCGGCAGGCTGGTGATCGTCCCCCCGGACGCGGACTTGATCGTACGGCTGTCGGCGTAGGTGAGCTTGCCGTCCACGCTCTCCTCGTCCACCAGGTCGCCGCGCGTGATCGCCGCGGTGGCCGCCGAGACAGGGCGTGCGGTCGGCGTGGGCGCCACCTTCGCCTGCGGACCGGTGTCGAACAGCGCCGCCGCGGCGAACACACCGCCCGCGGTGACCGCGCTGCCGACGACCACGGTGCCGAGGGCCGCCACGGCCCCCTTGAGCCCCCCGTTCACTGGCCGCCCTCCATCTTCGGTATCAGCTTGGCGCAGGACCCCGCCGCCTTCTGCAGCTTCGGGTCGTTGGGGTCGAGGTTCTTGTTGACCTGGGGCGGGTCGGGCATGTCGATGCCCTGCTCCCGCATGCACCGCGCGTACTGGATGAGCTGGTCGCGGACCTTCGGGTCGTTGAGGGGGTTGGGGATCTGCGAGGTGTACTTCTCGCAGGCCTTCAACGCTTTCTCCATCTTGGCCGGGTCCCCGGTGTACTTCCACGTCTTGTCCTCGGCGGAGCCGGGGTCGGGCACGTCGATGCCGTTCTGGCGCAGGCACTGGGCGACCTTGAACAGCACGTCGTCGGGATTGACCGTGGTGGCCGGCGACACCTTGGGCGCGCCCTGTTCGGCCGCGGCCGCCGGCGGGGTGCCGGCGATGGCGATGGCGATCGGGTTCTGCTCGTCCCGCTGGGCGCATCCGCCGGCCAGCAGCGCGAGCACGGTGACGGCTATCAGGACTCTTCTCATGACGTACCGTCCCAGTCGAAGACACGCCTGGTCATGACGTTCACGACGACGGCGGTGGCGAGCAGCCCGGCCACGGCGGGCCAGGTCTCCGCCAGCCGCCCCTGATAGGCATGGAAGACGAAATCGTTGAGCTGGGCCAGCGGGTTGACCGTGGTGACCTGGTAGAACCAGGGCGCCACGCCCTCCCAGCCCTCGCGCGGCACGCCGAGCCCGCTGCCGAGGAACAGCAGCCCGAAACAGAGCGGCGCGGCGACCCTGGCCCCGGTGCGCGACATCCGCAGGCCGCCGAGCAGCAGCCCGGCGCTGACCGAGCAGTACGCCACCACCAGCAGCGCGCCCGCCAGGTACAGCGGGTGCCAGGAGCGGGGCAGGCCGTAAACGACGAAGGTGACGACCATGAAGAGCAGCGTGGACGCCGCCACCAGCGCACCGGCCACGATCGCCTGCGCCGTGAGGTACGACGCCTCCCCCATGCGGGTGCGCCGCAGCCGCCTGAGCATCCCGGTGGCCCGCGTCTCGGACAGGTGCAGCGTGAGCACCAGGATCCCGGTCGCGGCGGCGACCGTCCCGGCCATCTCGGGCACCAGCCGGTCGATGACCCTGACCCCCGGCATCGCCCCGAACTCGATCGTGGGGAAGCGGAAGCCGATGACCAGCATCAGCACCAGCAGCACCGCGAACGGCAGCGCGAACACGGCGGCCAGCACGACCGGCGTGCGCAGCAGCAGCGCGAGCTGCGCGCGTACGAGGGTCCACACCGTCCCGGTCACCCGCACGTCCGCGGGCCGTTCGGTCAGGGCTGTCGCGGCCATCCTCATGCCTCCAAGGCGGCAGGCTCGGGCACGGCCGACAGCGTGAGATAGGCGTCCCTGAGCGTGGGCGTGCGAATCGACCAGACCCGGTCGCCGCTCATCGGCGACAGGTCCTGGATGGCGGCCTCCAGCGCCGGGCGCGAGCCGTACAGGTAGGTGGCGGCCGCGCCGCGCAGCACCCGCACGTCACGGAGGCCGTCCACCCGCAGGTGCGGGGGCACGCCCATGACGTACGTCGAGCCGAGCAGCTTGATCAGCCGGGTCGGCGTGCCCTCGGCCAGCACGCGGCCCGCGCGCAGCAGGACCACCCGGTCGGCCAGCCGCTCGGCCTGGGCCAGGTCGTCGAGCACGACGCAGACGCCGCCGTAAGCGGCGCGCACCTCGTCGACGGCCTGCTCGATGCGGCGCCTGCTGCCCTCCCCGAGCCCGGCGGTCGGGTCGTCCAGCAGGACCAGCTCGGGGTTGCCCACCAGGGCCAGGCCGATCATGACCCGCCTGCGCTGGCCGTCGGTGAGCCGGCCGAAGCGCTTGGGCAGCAGCGGCTCCAGGTCGAGCAGGTCGACCAGGCGCCCCGGCAGGCCGCGCGTCCCGTACAGGCGGGAGAGCAGCCGCATGGCCTCGGCGACCTTCATCCGGGCCGGGAGGGCCTCACCTCGCAGGGCGGCGCCCAGCCCCGGCGGGCGCCGGTCACCGGGGCCGACCGTCACGCCCAGCAGCTCGATGTGGCCCGCGTCCGGCTCGCCCGTGCCGGCCAGGCACTCCATCAGCGTGGCGCCGCCGTTGCCCGGCGGGCCGACCACGCAGACGACCTCGCCGCGCTCGACGGTGAACGACACCTCCTCCAGATCCGGCGATCTGGACAGGTCGGTGACGCTGAGCAGGGAGGTCATGTGACCGCCCCCGGGCCGAAGCGGTCGGCGATGGTGGCCCCCACCTCCAGGTACATGTCCCGGGTTGCGGTGCGCAGCAGGTCGAGGTCGACCTCCGAGCCCTGCTCCAGGTGCGGGTCGAACGGCACGCCGATCACCGCCCGGCAGCGCTTGGTGAAGTGGTCCTTCAGCTCGCTGATGTTGACGGCGCTTCTCCGCGGGTTCTTCACCGCTGACAGCACGACCACGGCGCTCGCGGCGAGGTCCTGGTGACCGTGGGCCTGCAGCCAGTCGAGGGTGGCCGACGCGGACCTGGCGCCGTCCACGGTGACCGGGCTGACCAGGACGATCTGGTCGGACATGTCCAGGATCGCGCTCATCGCGGAGTGGAGCATGCCGGTGCCGCAGTCGGTGATGGCGATCGAGTAGAACCGCTCCAGGATCTGCGCGACCGCGCGGTAGTCCTCGGCGTTGAACGCCTCGGAGATGGCCGGATCCCGGTCGGAGGCCAGCACCTCGAGCCGCGAGGGCGCCTGGGAGGTGTACGAGCGCACGTCGGCGTAGCGCCAGATGCCCGCGCGGTCGTTGAGCAGGTGCCGTACGGTGGCCGGCGACTCCACCCGGAGCTTCTCCGACAGCGTGCCCCGGTCGGGGTTGGCGTCGACCGCGATGACGCGGTCGCCCCGATGGTGGGCGAGCGTGGCGCCCAGGCCGATGGTCGTGGTCGTCTTGCCCACGCCGCCCTTGAGGCTCATCACCGCGACCCTGAAGTGGCCCGCGGCGACCGGTTGCCTGATGCGCTCGATCAGCTCCTGGCGGTGCCGTTCCGCCTTGGAGTCCTTGGGATGGATCAGGCCGCCGGTCAGGTTGAAGACGGCCCTGCGCCAGCCACCGACAGGCGGGCGGCGTCGCGTGCGCAGCAGCCGGTCCGGGCGCAGGCTCTCCGAGGACGTGCCGGCCGGCGGGAGGTCCGCAGGAGGCGGCGGCCCCGGCTCGCCGTGCTGGGGCGGCGGGAAGACCGGCACCTCGGGCTCGCCGTGCTGGGGCGGCGGGAAGACCGGCACCTCTGGCACGGCCTGTGCTTCCGGGCGCGGGTGCTGCGGCGGGGCCGGCACGTCGGCGGAGCCCGAAACGGCCGGCGCCGGAGGCTGCCCCCCGGCCGGCGGCGTCCAGGCCGGCGGCTCCCACGCCGGAGGGTTCCAGACCGGCGGGTTGAGCGTGGGCGGCGGGGGGAAGGACCCCAGCCCTTGGAGCGAGCTCAGCGGGTCGATGGGCGGCGTCTTCCGCGTGAGCTCCCCGTCAGCGTCGTCGGCGGCGAAATGTCCGAGCCGCCGGTCGTCGCCGTCCCCCGATTCCTGCCACCACATGGGAGGCTCCGGAACAGACGGAGACGGTTCGTCCGCTCCCTTGGACAGGTTCGGCGGCGGATAGCGGATGGTACGCGTGCGATCCGGATCCAGGCCGACTTCTTCCCCGTTTACTTCCACCGTGACCTCGTCGTTGGTATCGCGCTGAAACCGTTCATCGCGCTCGCCGTGCATGATTCCCGTCCGCGTCTGTGCGACTTGTCTGCATATGGTTGTCGGATCGCGTCACAGCCAGCCCTGTCGCCGTGCGGTGTGGACGGCTTCGTGATGGCCCTCGGCGTTGAGTTTGGTCATCGCGCTGGAGACGAGCCCGCGTGCCATGGTTTCGGACACGTGGAGCTCGACGGCGATTCTCGTGATCGTGGCCCCGCCCCCGGCCAGGCGCAGCGCGTCGCGCTCGTGCTCGGAGAGCGGGCTGTCCGCTGTCGTCATCGAGGCGGCGGCGAGCTCGGTGTCGAGATACCGGCCGCCGGCGGCCACCTTGCGGATCGCCGCCGCCAGCTCGTCGGCGGAGGCGTCCTTGCCGAGAAAGCCTCCCACCCCCGCGGCCATCGCCCGGCGCAGGTAGCCCGGCCTGCCGAAGCTGGTCAGAACGACGATCGCGCAGCGGCCGCCGATCAGCACGGCGGCGGTCAGGCCGTCGCTGCCGGGCGGCTCGGCGTCGATGACGGCCACGTCGGGCCGGTGCCGCCGGACCGCGTCGACGACGTCGTCCCCATGTCCGATCTCGGCGATGACCTGGATGCCCTCCTCCAGGCTGAGCAGGGCGGCCAGCACCCGCCGAGTCTGCTGCTCGTCGACGGCGAGGAGAACTCGGATAGGCGACTCTGTGGACATACCAGGAGTCTGACTCTGGAGCCGTTTTGCCCGGTAGGCGCCTATGTCATGGGGGCGATGTGACATCTATCATGCAGCGAAAGCGACAAACGCATATTTAGCGCTCCTTGCAGGAAAAACGCCTCTGAGGGGGCGCCAAGACAACGGGTTTTAAGGTAAACCGAAAGTCAGTTGCAAGTCGTGATCCGCACACTTGTGACAACCAAGGTGAGTACGCCCGAAACGACGACAGAGCGATCCGTGTGGGAGATGGTCGGGGAGCGACGGAGGGGGCAAGTGCTCTTGATGCACTACGGAATCCTGGGGCAACCGACAATATGGAGACAGGGAAGTGAGATCAGGCTGGCCACCCGTCGATCGCGTGCGGTGCTGGCCCATCTGCTGCTGAGCCCCACGCGCTCGGCGTCGGTTGACAGCCTCATTGACGCGATCTATGGCGACTCCCCTACGAAGAGCGCCCGAAATCAGGTCCACCGTGGTGTCGGCGAACTCAGGCGCAGCGGTGTGACGATCGACGTGCACGACAACGTCTACGAGCTTGAGGCGGCAGAGGACGGCATCGACGCCTTCGTGTTCATGCGCATGTACGACCAGGCGTGCCTGCTGGCCGAGAAGCGTGACCACGCCCAGGCCGCCAAGACCTTGGACGCCGCGCTCAAGCTGTGGCGCGGACCTGCGCTGTCCGGCCTGGACAGCGAGGCGTTCGTCACGGAGGCGGCCGTCTGGAACGAACGGCGGCTGGCCGCCGTCGAGGCCCGCATCGACGCGGATCTGGCGCTCGGGCGGCACCGCGCGGTGATCGCGGAGCTCCAGCACCTGACCGACCAGCACCCGCTGAAGGAACGCTTCTGGGCCCAGCTCATGATCGCCCTTTACCGCTCCCAGCGGGGCAGTGAGGCGCTGCAGGCCTTCACCGACCTGGAGGAGCAGCTGCGGGAGGAGCTCGGCACGGATCCCGGCCCCACGCTGCGCGACCTGAGGCTCCAGATCCTCCGCCAGGACTCCGCGCTGGAGCTGCCGCACCCTGTCATGGACCTGCCCAGGCAGTTGCCCGCCCGTCCGGGCGTGCTGGCCGGGCGGGACGGCGAGGTACGCCGCATCATCGAGGGGCTGACCGAGCGGGGGACCTCACCCCTGGTGGTGGTCACCGGCTCCGGAGGCGTCGGCAAGACCACGGTGAGCCTGGAGGCGGCGCACCGGGTGGCCGGTCGATTCCCCGACGGGCAGCTGTTCGCCGACGATCTGAGAGACCCCGGCGAGGTGCTGGCGGGCTTCCTGACGGCGCTCGGAGTGGCGGCCGAGGAGATCCCCGAGGGCGTCGGAGCGCGTGCCGCCTTCCTGCGTAGCGTCCTGGCCGTACGTCATGTGCTGATCGTGCTGGACGGCGTGACCGACCCCGGGCAGGTACAGCCTTTCCTCCCGGGCCACGCCGGCTGTGCCGTGCTCGTGACCAGCAGCTCGCCGCTCGCCCTGCCGCGCGACGCCCTCACGGTGACCGTCTCCCGGCTGGAGGCCCCGGCCGCGCGCACCCTGCTGGCCACGGGGGCGGGCCGGCAGCGGATGCAGGCCGAGCCCGCGGCGGCCAACCGGATCGTGGAGCTGTGCGCCGGGCTGCCGGTGGCCCTCGACATCGTCGCGGCCAAGCTGGCCGCCCGGCCGCACCTGACCCTGCAGCGACTGGCCGAACGCCTGTCCTCCCCGGCGAGGATCCTCGGCGAGCTGCGGTACGGCGGCAAGAGCATCACCCCGGCGCTGATGGCCGGCTACGAGGCCCTGCCCGCCGAGTCGCGTTCGCTCATCCGCAGGATCGGCTTCCTGGGCATCACCCAACTCACCGCCCCGCTCGCCGCCGCTCTCGCGGACGTGTCCGTGGACACCGCCGAGGTGCTGCTGGAGGAGCTGGCCGAGACCCACTTCGTCACCCCCCTCGCGGGCGACGAGCGCTACCACTGCCACGAGCTGCTGCTCGGCTTCGGTGACGCCCGCGCCCGCATGGAGGATGACGAGCGGGACCTGATCGCGGCCGTGGGACGCGCCTTCGGCGGCTGGCTGGCCCTGACCGACGCCGCCCACGCCTCGATGCGCGGCAAGGACAACTCGATCCCGCGCGGTACGGCGCCCCGCTACCGGCCCGCCGCGGCCCGGGCGTGGACGGGCGGCGGCTCGGCCTGGTTCGAGGCGAACATCGACATCAACCTCGCCCTCGTACGCCGCGCCGTGGCCTTCCCCGAGACCTGCTGGGAGCTGGCCATCGCGCCGCTGGCGCTCTTCGAGGCGGGCGCCCGCTTCGACGTCTGGCTGGAGTCGCACCAGATCGCCCTGGCCAGTGTCCGGAACGCGGCCAACCTGCGCGGCCAGGCCGTCCTGACGTACTCGCTGGGCTACCGCGCCCTGCTGGTGGGCGACCACACCGGCGCCGCCTGCCACCTGGAGGAGGCGCTGACGATCTTCCGGCGCCTGGGCGACGAGCACGGCCGCGGGCTGACCCTGCGCCTGGTCGGCGACCTCGACCGCGTCAACCAGGCCCCGATCACGGCGCGGGAGGTCTACCAGGAGGCGGTGGCGGCGCTGCACCGCAGCGGCGACGTGATCGCCGAGGCCGAGGCCCTGGTCGGGCTGGCGACGGTGCTGCACAGCACGGGGGAGAGGGCCGCGTCGAAGGACTGTCTGGACCGCGCGCTCGGCCTGTGCCGCGACGCGGGCAGCCTGCGCAGCGAGGCCCGCATCCGCCGCGCGGTGGCCATGCACGCGGCCAAGGCGGGGACGCCGGAGAAGGCCTACCCCAAGCTGATGGAGGCGCTGGAGATCGCCATCCACATCGGCGATCGGGTGGTGCAGTCGGACATCCTGCTGGATCTGGGTACGACGCGGATCCTGCTGGGCGACCCCAAGGCCGCCTACGACGACCTGGCGACCGCTGAGGAGATCGCCCGGGTCTCGGGGATGCAGCGCACCGCGTCCAGGGCCAAGATGGCCCGCGCCTTCATCAACGGCAACGGCCTGGCTGCCCAGGGCACCCTGACGACGGGAGCCTCGGGGGCTCCGGGACGGTCATGTGAGGACCGGGTCTAGCAGACCTCGCCCACGATGCCGGCCACGTCCGCGATGGGCGGGTGCGCATCCGGCCCCACGGCCGGGCTCAGGTCCGGGCTCAGGTCCGGGCTCAGGTCCGGGCTCAGGTCCGGGCTCAGGTCCGGGCTCAGGTCCGGGCTCAGGTCCGGTCCCACGGCCGGGCTCAGGTCCGGGCTCAAAGCCGAGCGCGGTCCGCTCTCCTCGGTGACGCCGAACAGCGCGATCCCCGCGTCGCGCGCGATCTCGTCCAGCTGTGTAGAGGTCAGGCCGCTGATCAGGACGCGCTGCCCGTTGGTGTCGAGGATCTGCCCGCCGGCCCGGCTCACCGCGATTCCCAGGGCCTGCGGCTGGTCCGACAGGACGCTGACGGCCTGCGGCTGGAAGCGGTCGACGAAGGCCCCGGCCGAGCCGCTGCCCACGACATTGCCCTGCGCGATCACCACCAGATCGTCCACCAGGTCCTCCAGCTCGGCCAGCAGGCGGCTGGCGATGAACACGGTGCGCCCCTCGTCGCGCAAGTCGCGCAGGACGGTCTTGATCCAGGCGATGCCTTCGGCGTCGAGGCCGTTCATGGGCTCGTCCAGGATCACGATCTCCGGGTCGCCGGCCAGCGCGATGGCCAGCGCGAGGCGCTGCAGCATGCCGCGGGAGAAGGCGCCGGTGCGCCGGCCGGCCGCCTCGGCGAGGCCGACCCGGCCGAGTAACTCCTCGGCGTCCGCTCCGGCGCCGGCCAGCCGGGCCGCCCAGCGCACGCTGTCGATGGCCCGGCGGCCGGGGTGCGCGCAATGGCCGTCCAGCACCGCGCCGACCTTGCGGCCGGGCGCCGGCCACTCGTGGAGCGGCCGGCCGTCGACGAGCGCCGAGCCCGAGGTGGGATGGATGAGTTCGAGGAAAAGGCGGAGCGTCGTCGTTTTGCCGGCCCCATTGGGCCCCAGAAAGCCGGTGACCGCCCCCGCCCGCACCGCGAAACTGGCATTGCTCACCACGTCCAGTGAGCCGAATCGTTTGGTGAGGTTCTCTGCTCGCAGCATCGGCCTCATGCTCAGCGTGCCCCATTCCGCTGCCAGCCGAGGGTTGGGGGCGCCCTATGGAAATTGCCCGCAATTCCCCGAGTCGGCGCAATCGCGTAGATCACAGCTTGGGGCCACATGTAAACACCGGCTCAACTGGGTGTCAATACCGTCGCCGCACGACCGGTTCCGGAGCGCAGTGGTGGCGGTCGCGGGATGGTGACAATATGTGATCATGGCGCGCATCCACGACATCGTCATCGACTGCCGGCATCCCGCCGCTCTCGCCCGCTTCTGGGCCCAGGCGCTCGAGGGCTACCAGGTGGCGCCGTACGACGAGGCCGAGCTGGCGCGTCTGCGGAGCAACGGCATCGACGATCCCGAGGACGATCCGAGCGTGCTGGTGGAGGCCGGGCCCGGGGTCAGGCCGCGCTTCTTCTTCACGCTCGTGCCCGAGTCCAAGGTGGTCAAGAACCGCCTGCATCTCGACCTCACGGCCGACGACGCCGAGGTGGAGGTCCGCAGGCTGGTGGGGCTGGGCGCACGCGTGCTGGCCGAGCACGAAGCGTGGGTGACCATGGCCGATCCCGAGGGCAACGAGTTCTGCGTCATGCGCTGAGGCCCCGCGACGCATCGCTTGCCGCCTGTCGAAGATCGCCGCCGTCGACCTCATCCGATCGCTCTGGTGAGGGCTTCCATGACGGCGGCGCGGACCGTGGCGGGGTCGTCGAGGTCGAAGCCGACCACGAGCCCGTCCCGCAGCAGCAGGAGGATGTCGGCGGTCCGCTCAGCGTCGGGGTGGCCGTCGGCTGCCAGCAGGTCGCGGTACACCTCGCGGTTCCAGCGGCGGTGATCGGCGATGGCCTGCCGTACGGGATGGGCCGGATCGGGATATTCGGCCGCCGTGTTGACGAAGGGGCAGCCGCGGTAGCCGGGACCGGCGCCGAAGTCGCACATGAAGGCGAAGATGCCCTGCAGTTGCTCGCGCGGCGAGCCGGCACGCATCCCGGCGACCAGGGTGCGCTGCAGTGAGCTCTGCTCCTCCACATAGGCGCGGACCAGGTCGTCCTTGCTTGGGAAGTGGTGATAGAAGGTCGCCTTGGCGACGCCCGCCTCGGCGATGATCCGGTCGATCCCGACCGAGTGGACGCCCTCCGCGTAGAACAGGCGCGTCGCGGTCTCCAGGACGCGGGTGCGCGCCGAACCGGGGCGGCTGCCTTTCAACGTTTCTGCGCTCACGAGTTGACGATACCAGACAGACCTGTCTAGTCTCCTCTTGTTGGCAGACAGACAGGTCTGTCTAGAACAAAGGGGCAACGGACATGAGCATCTACACCGCCATCGCGACCTCCGCCGGGCGTGACCGCCGCGCGGTCACCTCCGACGGCAAGCTGGACGTCAAGCTGGGGCTGCAGAAGGAGCTCGGCGGCGACGGCGATGGCACCAACCCCGAGCAGCTCTTCGCCGCCGGTTACGCCGCCTGCTTCGCCTCGGCGATGCGGCTGGTGGCCTCGAGCAAGGGTCTCGACGTCTCGGACGCGTCGGTCACGGCCGAGATCGGCCTCTCACCCAACGGCAAGGGCGGATTCCAGCTCGACGCCACGCTCCGGGTGGAGCTGCCCGACACCCTCTCGCCGGAGGCGGCCCGCGAGCTCGTCGAGGCCACCCACCAGGTGTGCCCGTACTCCAACGCCACCCGGGGCAACATCCCGGTCAACCTCGTCATCGAGTAGCGGCCGGGGGAATGCGGGCGTGCTCGTGACCCGGCCTTGGTCTCCCGATCAGTACGCTCCCGACCGTGGCGGATGAGAAGAGCCGGGGCAGACGGCGGATCAGCATTGACGGGGCGGGCATCGAGCGGCGCAGGACGGCGATCCAGACACTCGTCGATCAGGCGCCGCAACCCAGGGCCGACCAGGTGGCGGCACCCGTTCCCGTGGCCGGCGCGGGTCCGGACGACGGAGAACCGCCTCGGTCGCCCGTGCAGGACGGCTGAGCGGCGATCCCCGCTCCGGGTGCTCGCGTGGACGGGGTCAGGGCAGGGTGACGTACTTGCCGAGGAAGTGCCGGGCCGTGGCGCTGTCCAGGCGGTAGTCGTAGTTCGTCGCCTTGCAGGCGTTGTCGGCCCCGCTGATCGTGGTGGCCACGAGGAGGTGCGAGTCGGGCCCGCCCAGGAAGTTGGGGCCGCCCGAGTCGCCGAAGCAGGTGCTCCCGTCGCCCTTGGTGGACAGGGACAGGTCAAGCCACCTGCGCGACAGGCCCTTGAAGGAAATGGAGACCTGGTGGCGCGTGTCGGTGTACTTGAATTGCTGGTGACGTCCCTTCTTTACCGGGAGCAGCGAGCCGTATCCGACAGGAGTGAAACGTACGGCCTTAAGGGATTTGTTGGCCTTGAGTTGGTCAAGCAGCCCTGAAGTCGGCAGCTGGGCGGGCGTGATGCCCGGGATAGGCGTTTCGAAAACCACGACGGCCATGTCGTGGTTGCTGGACTTCCCGTTGTAGCGCGGGTCGATGATGTAGCGGCCGGTGTAGACGGGCGTCCCGGGCTTGTACTGACTGGCGAAGGTGACCCGGGCGGTCTTGAGCTTGTGCCCCCCGCAGTGGGCGGCGGTGAGGAAGACCGTCGGCGAGATGAGCGTGCCCGTGCAGTACGTCCATGTGCCGTCGTCGTACTGCTTCTTGGCGACGAGAGCCCCTACTTCAGGGTGCGTCCCACCGTCGGCGGAGCCGTTCGTGATGGCCACCGCGGGCGTCGCGGTGAGCGCGAGCGACGCAGCAGCAATCAGGGCAAAAGGGACATAACGCATCCATGAAGTTTAGAGGGCGATACCTCGCAAATGACACATATGAGTAAAAAATCTACTTACGACCTGTCAGAGCACCGTGACAGGTGGCATGAAGGACCGGCGTCGAGGGAAAACGACCTTCCGTTTAGGCCGGGATGACGGCGTCGAACTCGACGGCGAGATGACGCGGCCCGCGCAGCCCTTGGTTCGGCCGGTACGAGGCGTGGGTTGACGAGCCGGCGGGCTATTTCGCGCAGCGCGAGCTGCGTCTCCAGACGGGCGAGCGGAGCGCCGAAGCAGTAGCGCAGCAGCTCCTCGACCGTGCCGATGACCAGCTCGGGTTCGCGGCGCGGCAGCGGAAGGCGCTGAAGAGTCGGGTCAGGCTGGAGGCGGGCCGCCGCGACCAGGCGGTGCCGAAGATCCGCAGGTACGCGGCGTCATGAGTGCTCCGTGGCGCGGTGGATCAGGCGCCTGCCGAGGCGCTGGGCCGGGGCCTCGATCAGGTGGTAGGTGAGGAGGCTGAGCGGGATCAGGGCCAGGTAGAACAGCGCCAGGTGCGGGACCACGTGCAGCAGGATCGGGTGCAGCAGGTAGAGGGAGAAGCTGATCACGCCGAGGCCCGTCAGCCAGCGCGGGAAGGCCCGTCGGCGCAGCGCGAACGCCAGCGCGAAAGCGCCGTACGCCAGGACGATCGCCGGCGCCCAAGCCGGATCGTCCTTGGCGGGGACCCCGCACGCCAGCACCACCGCCACCGCGGCCGCGGCCGTGCGCCAGGAGATCGCTCCCTGCTCGGCGCGGTGCACCGCCGTTCCCGCGAACATCGTGGCCAGGATGATCACACCCTGCCAGGTGCCGGCCCGGCTGCCCAGGACCACCAGCGCGAGCCCGAGGAGACCGCCCGCGACCGCGGCGACCGTACGCGTCCTGCCGCGTCCCAGCGCGGTCACCGCGATGGCCGCGACGACCGCGAGGGCGAGCAGCGCGGCGGCCAGGTCGGCCCGGCCGCCGATCGTCGCCCCCGGCAGCAGCAGCCCCAAGGGCACGGCGGCCAACGCCAGCGCGACGGCGATCCCCGCCGACCTGTGCGCCTGGCGGGTCTCGAACAGCGCGACGCTCATCAGGTAGAACGCCATCTCGTACGAGAGCGTCCACGTCACGCTGACGACGGCGGGCAGGTTGATCAGCTCCTGCAGCATCGTCAGGTTGCCGAGCGCTACCACGGGCAGAGGGCGCTCGCCGAGCGTCGGCTCGAGGGGGAACACGCCCGCGAGAGCGAGGACGAGCGCGAGGCCGCAGGCGGCGAGCAGCAGGGGGAGAAGGCGGAAGGCCCGGCCGGTCCAGAAGGCGCGCAGGTCGCCGCGCCGTTCCAGGGAGGCGGGGATGATGTAGCCGCTGACCAGGAAGAACACGAACACGCCCCACGTGCCGAGATCGATCCGGCGGTCCACCTCCGTCCAGAGGGCCGGAACGAAGGTCCAGCCGGCGTGGTGCATGGTGACGGCCAGCGCTGCCGGTCCCCGCAGGGCGTCCAACCAGGCCAGCCGGGCGGGGGCGGGGGACATTCGTCGGATTCTAGGTCATAAGACCGGTACTGCCGTTTCGTGCTCACTCTTGAGAGTGAGCCCCGGAATCGCCCCTACCGGCGATGCTCGCCACCCCCGGCGAGCCGGAGGATTTCCGGCATGAACTCTCGTTTCGCCTTCATCGCCGCGCCCGTCCTCGTGTTCGCCTACGGGGTGATCCGCATCCTCGACGGTCTCGACGGCAGTCGCGGGCCCGGCCTCGCGTGGACCACCGGCCATCTCGCCTTCATGGCGGCCCTCGTCCTGTTCGTCCACATCTTCTGGCGGATGCGGCGGATGGCCGGTGGGAACGCCCTGGCCACCGTGAGCGCGGTGGCCGGGACCGTGGGCGTCGTGGCGCTGCTCGCCCAGTTCGGCATCGACATCGCGGTCGGGCTCCTGTCCGCCGACCACGCCGCCATGAGCGGCCTGTTCGAGCAGGTCAAGGAGGTTCCCGGGGTGCCGTTCGTGGTCTACGACGCCGTGCCGATCCTCTTCTACGCCGGCCAGCTGGCCCTCGTCGGGCAGCTCGCGGTCATGCGCCGGGTCAGGGCGTGGACGCCCGCCCTGGTGCTGGTCGACCTCATCGTGCCGTTCATCGACAAGGACCTCATCCCGCTCGGCGCCGTCTGCCTGCTGATCTCCTTCGTCCCGCTCGCCCGGGCGGCCGTCACCGCGCCCAGGCCCGCCGTCGCCCTCGCATGACGGGGAAGGCAGGATTGAGCCTTGTGTCCGATCTGAGGTTCTTGGCGCCGGTCCGGCGGTGGTCGAGCGCGTTGCCGCCGATCTGGCTGGAGGCCGCACTGACCGGCCTGGTGCTGGTCGTGCAGCTCTGGCCGCTCCTGACCCGCGACAACCCCAGCGGCGGTCCCTGGCACTGGTGGGGCTACGTCGTCGTGGTCGCCGCCACGGTGCCGCTGGTCTGGCGGCGGCGCGCGCCCGCGGCCGTCCTGCTGGCCACCCTCGTTGCGACCGCGTGCTACGACCTCGTGGACGAGGTGGCCGCCCAGCCCATCTGGTACGGCGCGGGGATAGCGATCTACACCGTGGCCGCCCACTCCGCCCCATGGCTGAGACGGCTCATGATCGTCGTCACGGTCGGCGGCGGCCTGCTCGTAGTGGGCTCGTACGAGACCGCGATGCGCGGCGTCGTGCTCTGCGTCGCCGCGTACGCCATCGGCCGGGCCGCCGCCGTCTCCCGCGCCCACGCCGCCGCCCTGGAGGAACGGGCCGCCCAGCTGGCCCGCGAACGCGAGGCCGAGGCCGAGCGGGCCGCCGAACGCGAGCGGGCCAGGATCGCCCGCGACATGCATGACATCCTGGCCCACGCGGTCAGCCTCATGGTGGTCCAGGCCGAGGCGGGACCGGTGGTGGTCAGGAACGACCCGGCCAGGGCGGAGGCGGCCTTCGACGCGATCGCCGCCGCGGGCCGCGACGCCATGGACCAGCTCCGGCGGCTCCTGAACGTCCTCAAGAAGGAGGAGGGCCCGCGCGCGCCACAGCCGACGATCGCCGCGGTCGCCGGCCTGGTGGAGCAGGTCAGGGCCGCCGGGCTCGACGTGGCATACTCCACCTCCGGCGAGCCGGGGCCGCTGCCTCCCGACGCGGAGGTGGCCGCGTACCGGATCGCCCAGGAAGCCCTCACCAACATCGTCAAGCACGCGGGCGCGACCCGCGCCGACATCAGACTCGCCTGGCAGGACGACACCCTCATGATCGACATTGCCGACGACGGCGGCGGCTCCGCGTCCTCGCTGCCCTCGGGCGGCAACGGGCTGATCGGCATCCGCGAGCGGGCCGCGGCCTGCGGTGGCACCGCCGACATCGGCCGGCGCACCGACGGGCCGGGCTTCCGGGTCCTCGTACGGCTGCCCCTGACCGGGCGGGCGGTGGCGGCGTGAGCGTGCGCATCGTGGTCGCCGACGACCAGGAGCTCGTACGCGCCGGGTTCAGCATGATCCTCGGCGCCCAGCCGGACTTCGAGGTCGTCGCCGAGGCGGGCGACGGCGCCCAGGCCGTC
This sequence comes from Nonomuraea helvata, assembly GCF_039535785.1. Classification (NCBI taxonomy): domain Bacteria; kingdom Bacillati; phylum Actinomycetota; class Actinomycetes; order Streptosporangiales; family Streptosporangiaceae; genus Nonomuraea; species Nonomuraea helvata. The sequence goes on along the minus strand of NZ_BAAAXV010000001.1, from coordinate 1,761,973 downwards.
GCGGCGGTCCGCGACCATGCTCCCGACCTGCTCCTGCTCGACATCCGCATGCCCGTCATGGACGGGATCGAGGCGGCCAGGATCGTGTGCGCGGAGAGCGGCTGCCGCGTCCTCATGCTGACCACGTTCGACCTGGACGACTACGTCTACGACGCGCTGCGGGCGGGGGCGAGCGGGTTCCTGCTCAAGGACGTCCGCCGCGACGACCTCGTCCACGCCGTACGAGCGGTGGCCGCCGGCGAGTCGCTGCTCGCGCCGTCGGTGACCACGAAGCTGATCGCCCAGTTCACCTCCAGGGCGGCCGCCCGGCCCGCCGCGCCGCCGTCCGAGCGGCTCGCCGTGCTCACGGCACGCGAGCAGGAGACGCTGCGGATGATCGCCCGCGGCCTGTCCAACGCCGAGATCGCGCAGGCCATGGTGGTCAGCGAGCACACGGTGAAGACGCACGTCAGCAACGTGCTGACCAAGCTCGGGCTGCGCGACCGAGCCCAAGCGGTGATCGCCGCCTACGAGACCGGCCTGATCGTCCCCGGCGACGCGCGCTGACGTCGGCGAACGCCCCGATGGCCCTGGGTCAGGGCTGGAGCAGACGGGCGCAGGCGGCGGCGGGACCGGTGAGGCCGCCGTGCACCAGCTCGGTGCGGTGCACCGGAGCCGGGGCGGCGAGGCGTACCGCGGCCACGTCAGGCCGGTCGCGGGCCACCGACTCGGGCAGCAGCGCGAGCCCGGCGCCGGCGGCCACCAGCGCCAGCAGCACCGACAGCTCCGCGCCGTCGTACCCGAAGCCGGAACGGAAGCCGTCGGCGCGTGCCACCGCCCGGAGCTGGGCGAGCGGGGTGGCGGCATCAGGGGCGTCGATCCACCAGGCGTCCGCGAGGTCGTCCAGACGCAGCGTGGCTCGACCGGCCAGCGGATGACCGGCCGGGAGCACGGCCGCGAGCGGGCTCTCGCCGACCACGGTGCTGGTCAGCGCGCCGGCGTCGCTCAGCCGCAGCGGGTCGCTGGGCGCCGTCACGCCGTCGACCAGGCCGAGGTCCAGCTCGCCGCGGGCGACGCCGGTGACGACCCCCTCGCGCCCGAGCACCGACAGCGCGACCGACACGCGCGGCATCGATCGACGCACCCGCACGAGCGCCTCGGCGAGGCGGCCGCTGTCCGCCAGCGGCGACGCGCCCGCCCGCAGGTGGGCGGGCGGCGCGCCGGAGGCCCGGCGGATGTCGGCGCGCGCCGCGTCCAGGCGCAGCAGGATCGGCGCGGCGTGCTCCAGCAGCCGCCGGCCGGCGTCGGTGGGCGTCACCGGCCGCCGGCGCAGCAGCGGCACGCCGAGGTCGGCCTCAAGGGCCGCGATCTGCTGGGACACCGCGGACTGGGTGTACCCCAGCTCCTCAGCGGCGGTGGAGAACGACGCGCAGCGGGCCACGGTCACGAACGTCCGGATCAGATGGGGGTCCACGGCATCAGTATCGCTAATGGACAGTGGAGAAACAGTCGTTGGCCTTATCGAGGCTGCGTCGCGAGGATGAGAGCCATGCTTGAGACTCGCACCGCGCGGGTGGCCCTCGTGGGGGACCGCTCGCCACACGTACGCTCGCACACCCGCATCCCCCACCTGATCGAGACGTTGCGCGCCCACGACGGGCTGGCGCTGGACGCGTACTGGATGGCCACCGACGACGTGCCGGACACCGGCGTGGAGGGCTTCGACGGGGTGTGGGTGCTGCCCGGCACCCCGTACCGCAGCGAAGCGGGGGCGCTGTCCGCGCTCCGGACCGCCCGCGAGCGCGGCATTCCGCTGCTCGGCACCTGCGGCGGGTTCCAGCACGCCCTGCTGGAGTACGCGCGCCACGTCTGCGGCCTCGCCGGAGCGAGCAACGCGGAGACCATGCCGGACGCCGGCCAGCAGATCGTCGTGCCGCTGGCCTGCTCGCTGGTCGGCCACGAGGGCGTGGTGCTGGTCGAGCCCGGCTCGAGGGTGGAGCGGATCCTCGGCACCGAGCGCTCCGTCGAGCGCTACCACTGCGCGTACGGCATGAACGCCTCGTACGCCGACACGCTCCGCGCGCACGGGATGCGCTTCACCGGCCACGACGACCAGGGCGAGATCCGCGTCGCGGAGCTGCCGGAGCACCCGTTCTACCTGGTGACGCTCTTCCAGCCGGAGCTGGCAGGGGACGGCGACCTGTGCCACCCCATCGTGCGGGCGTGCGCGGCGGCGGCCGTCGCGCACGCCGCCCGCGGCGCCACCGTCTGAACGCTCAAGGCTGGAGCAGGTGGGCGCAGGCGGCAGCGGCGGCGTCGGCGTCACCGACCACGACGGCCCGGGCGAGAGCCGCCAGGCGGTCGGCCGGGATCCGGGCGTCGTCCAGCGGCGCGGACCCGGCCAGCAGATCGTCGAGGTCGGCCAGCAGGCTGTCGCCCGCGAGCCTGCGCACGCACGGCCAGGTGTCGGAGAAGCGGACCGGGCGGCCGTCAGCGTCGAGCAGGGCGAGCCGGAGGCTGCGGTCGGGATGTGCCGCCGCACTGCGCGCCAGCCCCGACATGACGGCCTCCCTGGCCCGCGCGATCTCCCCCCGGTCCCGCCCCACCAGGAATAAGGGCAGGTCCGGTCGCGCCTCCTCGGCGGCCGGCGCGAGCACCACGGCCCCGTTGCCGTGCTGAACCTCCACCTTGCCCTGGACCTCGAGCGCCACCAGGGCGCGGCTCAGGGTGGCCCGGCTGACGCCGAGCTCCGCGGCCAGGCGGCGCTCGGGCGGCAGGCGGTCGCCGGGGGAGAGCCCCTGGGCCTCGATGAAGCGCGCGATGTGCTCGGCCAGCTGCACATACAGGCGGGGACGCTCCAGCCGCTCGGGGGCCACGGAGCTCTGGGGGCGCTTCTTGGTCACGGCGACAGTCTATTGACATACGGCGCAGTGGAGCAGAGGCTAGGCCAATCCGGAAATCCCCCCGTAACCGGACTGAGACTGACCCGAGGAGTCGCCGATGTCGGCGGAAGTCATTGCGTTGATCGTGCTGGTGCTGGTCTTCCTGATAGCCACGGTCCGCTCCATCAACATGGGCGCGCTGGCGCTCGTGGCCGCATTTGTCGTGGGCACCGCCGTGTTCGGCGTGAAGGTGACCGACGTGCTCGGCGGGTTCCCGGCGAACCTGTTCGTCATCCTGGTCGGCGTCACGTACCTGTTCGCGCTGGCCAAGAACAACGGCACCGTGGACTGGATCGTGCACCGGGCCGTGATCGCGGTGCGCGGCCGCGTCGCGCTGATGCCGTGGGTGATGTTCGTGGTCTGCGCCGCGATCACGGCGATCGGCGCCGCCAGCCCGGCCGCGGTCGCCATCGTGGCCCCTGTGGCGATGGGCTTCGCGGCCCGCTACCGGATCAACCCGGTGATGATGGGCCTGATGGTGGTTCAGGGCGCCACCGGCGGAAGCTTCTCGCCGATCGGCATCTTCGGCGCGATCACCAACGGCGTGGTGGACAAGAGCCACCTGCCGGGCAACCCGGCCGTGCTCTTCTTCAGCGCGATGGGCGCGTGCGCCTTGATCAGCCTGATCGGCTTCCTCACCCTGGGCGGCGCGAAGCTGCTGCGTCGCGACCGCGAGTCCACGAAGGCGCCCGCGATGGCGCCCGCGGGGGTGGGCGCGGGGGTGGGCGGGTCCGCCGGTGACAGCGAACCGGAGCCCGCCGGCGACGACCTGCCCCGCCTCGACGCGCAGCGCTCCCTCACGCTGGTCGGCCTGGCCGTGCTCGCCGTGGGCGCGCTCGTCTTCGACCTCGACATCGGCTTCCTGGCGCTGGCCGTGGCGGTCGTGCTCACGTTGATCTTCCCCTCCGCGGCCCGCGGCACCGTCGACAAGATCAGCTGGGGTACGGTGCTCCTGGTCGGCGGCATCGTCACCTACGTCTCGCTGCTCGAGGACCAGGGCACGGTGAAGTGGCTCGGCGACGGGGTGGCCCACGTCGGCACCCCGCTGCTCGCCGCGTTCCTGATCTGCCTGATCGGCGCCGTGGTCTCCGCCTTCGCCTCGACGACCGGCATCCTCGGGGCGCTCATCCCGCTCGCCGTGCCGTTCCTGCAGACCGGGCAGGTCGGCGCAGTCGGCCTGGTCACGGCGCTGGCGATCTCCGCCTCGGTGGTCGACTGCAGCCCGTTCTCGACCAACGGCGCCCTGGTCGTCGCGAACGCCGACGCCGACGACCGCGACAACGTGTTCAAACGCCTGATGACGTGGGGTATGACCATCATGGTCGTCGCGCCGGTGCTGTGCTGGGCGATCCTCGTCGTGCCGGGGAGTCTTTCATGAGCGGGCCGCTCGCGGGTTACGTCGTCGTCGATCTGACCAGGGCGCTCGCCGGGCCGCACGCCGCGATGATGCTCGGGGACCTGGGGGCACGCGTGATCAAGGTGGAGCAGCCGGGGAGCGGCGACGACACCCGCGGCTGGGGGCCGCCGTTCGCCGGGTCCGAGTCGACGTACTTCCTGTCGTGCAACCGCAACAAGCAGTCGATCGCCCTGGACCTGAAGGACGACGCGGGCCGGGCGACCCTCGAGGCGCTGATCCGCAAGGCGGACGTGCTGCTGGAGAACTTCCGCGCCGGCGTGCTCGACCGGCTCGGCTTCACCACCGCCCGCCTGCTCGAGCTCAACCCGCGGCTGGTGGTGCTGTCCATCACCGGTTTCGGCCATGACGGGCCCGAGGCGGGGCGGGCCGGCTACGACCAGATCGCCCAGGGCGAGGCCGGCCTGATGTCGCTCACCGGTTCGGCACCGGATGACCCGCAGCGGGTCGGCGTGCCGATCGGCGACCTGCTGGCCGGCATGTACGGCGCGTACGGCGTGGTGTCGGCGCTGCTCGAGCGCGAGCGGACCGGGCGCGGCCAGGTGGTGCGGACCTCGCTGCTGGCCTCGATCGTCGGCGTGCACGCCTTCCAGGGCACGCGCTGGACCGTGGCCGGCGAGGTCGGGCGGGCGCAGGGCAACCATCACCCGTCCATCGCCCCGTACGGGCTGTTCCGCTGCGAGGGCGGCCAGGTGCAGATCGCGGTCGGGAGCGAGAGCCTGTGGCGGCGCTTCTGCGCCGAATTCGGCCTGGACCCGCAGGAGCCTGGCCTGGCCACGAACGCCGAGCGGGTGGCGGCCGGCGCCCGGCTGGTCGAGCGGATCGAAGCCGCCTTCGCCGCCTTCGGCCCGGACGAACTGCTGGAGCGGCTCGCCGCCGCCGGCGTGCCCGCCGGTCGGGTGCGCACCCTCGACGAGGTGTACGGCTGGCCGCAGACCCGCTCGCAGGGCCTGCTCATCGACGTCGAGCACGAGAGCATCGGCGAGATCACGCTGCCGGGGCCGCCGCTGCGGTTCTTCGACCCCACGGGGCCGGACGGCGAGGTCGAGACCACCCGGGCCGATCACGCCCCGCCTCCCGTGCTGAATGCCGATGAGGAGGAGATCCGCGCATGGCTGGCCGGCTGACGGCTCTCGAACTCGTCGAACTCGCGCTCGACGACGGCTCGTTCCGCAGCTGGGACGAGCCGCTCGGCCCCGCGAGCGACCCCGACGTGGCCGCGGCCAGGCGGCGCACGGGCCTGGACGAGGCGGTGATCACGGGGGAGGGGCTGCTGCGCGGCCGCCGGGTCGCCGTCGTCGCCTGCGAGTTCGGCTTCCTCGCCGGATCCATCGGGGTCGCCGCCGCCGAACGCATGGTGGCGGCCGTCGAACGGGCGACCGGCGAACGGCTCCCGCTGCTCGCCGCGCCCGCCTCGGGCGGCACGAGGATGCAGGAGGGCACCGTGGCGTTCCTGCAGATGGTGAAGATCTCGGCCGCGGTCGCGCAGCACAAGGCCGCGGGCCTGCCGTACCTGGTCTACCTGCGTAACCCGACCTTCGGCGGCGTGCTCGCCTCGTGGGGCTCGCTCGGCCACGTCACGGCCGCGGAGCCCGGCGCGATGATCGGCTTTCTCGGCCCGCGCGTCTACCAGGCCCTGTACGGCGAGGCGTTCCCGGAGGGAGTCCAGGTCGCCGAGAACCTGTACCGGCACGGCCTGGTCGACGCCGTGCTGCCGCCGGAGGCGCTGGCCGGCATCGCCGACCGGGCGCTGCGCATCCTGCTGGCCCCGCCCGCGGAGCCGGCCTGGGACGAGACTCCGTCCGAGGGACAGGTGCCGGACGTGCCCGCCTGGGAGTCGATCACGCGCTCCAGGCGGCCCGACCGGCCCGGCGTCAGGCAGCTGCTCCGCTACGCCGCCTCGGATGTGCTGCCGCTGAGCGGGACCGGCGCGGGGGAGCGGGACCCGGGCCTCTACCTGGCGCTGGCCCGCTTCGGCGGCGTCTCCTGCGTGCTGCTCGGCCAGGACCGCCGCACCCAGGCGGAGGTGGGGCCGATGGGGCCCGCGGCCCTGCGCGCGGCCAGGCGCGGCCTTCGCCTGGCCCGCGAGCTGGACCTGCCGCTCGTCACCGTCATCGACACCCCCGGCGCGGCGCTCAGCGCGGAGGCGGAGGAAGGCGGGCTGGCCGGCGAGATCGCCCGATGCCTGTCCGAACTCGTCACCCTCGAAGCGCCGACGCTGTCGGTGATCCTCGGGCAGGGGTGCGGCGGCGGCGCGCTCGCGCTCATCCCGTGCGACCGGGTGCTCGTCGCCCAGCACGGCTGGCTGTCCCCGCTGCCGCCCGAGGGCGCCAGCGCCATCGTGCACCGCGACGTCGAGCACGCGCCGCAGCTGGCCGCCGCGCAGGGCGTCCGCTCCGCCGACCTGGTCGCGGGCGGCATCGCCGACCGGATCGTCGCCGAACGCCCGGACGCGGCCGAGGAGCCGCGGGCGTTCTGCCGCCGCGTCGGGCACGAGCTGGAGCGCGAACTCCTCGCCATGGTGCACACCCGGCGTCCCGAGCTGCTCGCCCGGCGCCTGCGGCGATACCGGGCCCTCGGCACCGCGCTCGACGGCGAGGTCGCGTGACGCGCTACCTCTGAGGTAATCGACTCGGTTACGTCATGACGGCAGCATGGTCATCGAGGCCGCAGGACGGCGGTCCCCTGACGAAGGAGAAAGCCATGAGCGCGTACGCTCTCGCCCACCTGCGCCCCCCGGCGGAGCCGCACGAGGAGGTGTACGAGTACATGGAGCGCATCCAGGCCACGCTGGACCCGTTCGGTGGCCGGTTCGTGGTGCACGGGGCGCCGGTGGAGGTGCGCGAGGGCACGTGGCCGGGCACGCTGGTGATGATCGAGTTCCCGGCGATCGAGCAGGCGCGCGCGTGGTACGACTCGCCCGCCTACCAGGACATCCTGCACCTGCGTGCGGACCATATCCCCGGTGACCTGGTGCTGGTCGACGGAGTTGGGCCCGACCACGACTCGGCGGCGATGGCGGCCGAGATGCGGGCCAACGGGGTCTGAGCCCGTGCGCCGCGCTCAGGGCCTGCGGCCCGCCCGGTCCAGGGCGTCCACCAGCAGGCTGATCTGCTCGAACTCTCTCGAGCAGGGAAGCAGCACCAGATCGTCGGCTCCGGCCTCGGCGACGCGGTCGATCTCCGTGCGCAGGTGCTCGACGTCGGTCACCACGTCGTGACGGACCTGGGGATACAGGTCGCCGTAGTAGCGCGCGATGTACGCGTCGGCGGTCCGCGCCGCGCCGAGCCCCAGGCAGAAGTAGCGCTCCACGACGATCCGCGGCCGTCCCCGGCGCCCGGCCTGCGCCCACTCCCGGCGTACGGCGTCGACGCCCCTTTTCAGGAGCTGCAGCCCGAAGGACGGCGCGACCCAGCCGTCGGACAGGGTGGCGGCCCGGGCGAAGGCGGCGGGCACGAAGCCGGCGAGCAGGAGCCGCGGGCGGTCCGGGGGCAGTGCGGGGATGGAGCCGGCAGGGCCGGTCACCTCGCCGCGCCACACGGTGCGCAGCGTGGCAAGGGCCGCCTCGAGCGCCGCGCCCCGGCCGGTCATCGGCACGTCGCTGACCGCGTAGTCCTCCGCCCAGCCGCCCATGCCGAGCCCCACGGTCAGCCGCCCGCCGGAGAGCCGTTCGAGCGAGTGGATCTGCTTGGCCAGGACCACGGGGTTGCCGCGGTAGCCGGCGTTGAGCACGGTGGTCACCAGCTCGACGCGTTCGGTACGGGCCGCCGCGGCGGCCAGCGCCATCAGCGGGTCCAGGTTGTCGTACACCAGCCGATCGAACGCGCCCAGCGATCGGAAGCCGCGAAGCTCGCTCTCCGCCGCCCATGGCCCGATGGACCTGGCGTCGGCTCCCGGCACGGCTGACGGCAGCCCGATTCCGATCCGCAACCTTCCCCCTGAGATCGTCCGCGCGGGTGCGCGTTCCTGCAGGCCAACCTAACCAGTCGGGACCGGGCGAACCCTGAACGAAACGCTCATGCGCGATGAACGATCGCCGCGGCCAGGCGGAAACCTTTGAAATCCCATGTGCAAGTGCTTATCCGGCGCTGGGGAAGATCCGAGAAGCGCATCCGAGGTTGTCGCAATTAGCTCGTCATCCGGATCCATGAGCGCATATGGGAAGAGAAAAATCAGATGATTATTCAGGAACTCAGGGAGAAAGCCGTCCCTGAATACCGTGAAGTCACGGGAGCAGCCGTGGCCGACTACACGAAGCAGCTGCTCCAGCCGCCCTTCACGATGGAGGCGGCACCGAGCCCGCTCCCGCCCCCGATCCCGATTCCGATCCCGCCGATCGTCGGACCGCGGATCCTCATCTACAAGCAGGACCCCACCGTCGCCGAGCTGGGCGTCAGGGGGATCTTCATCCCCAGTCCGGTGCTCAACGGGCCCACCGACGCCCGCGTCACCACGGAGCTGACCGGCACCACACCGGTGGCACGCAACATCAACGGCGACTTCATCTTCGTCCCCAACTCACCGGAGTTCGACTGCGCGCACACGTACGCGGTCGTCCGGGAGACGATGACGATGTACCAGCGCCACAACGGCGGCACGCCCATTCCGTTCGCCTGGAACACCGGCGGGAACATCGAGCGGCTGACCGTCTTCCCGCGCGCCGGGGCCGGCGCCAACGCGTTCTACAGCAGGACGGCCAAGGCGCTGAAGTTCCTCTTCTTCGCCCCGACCGGCTCCTCGCAGCAGGTCTTCACCTGCCGCTCGCTGGACATCGTCGCCCACGAGACCGGGCACGCGATCCTCGACGGCCTCAAGCCGGGCTGGCTCAGCGCGGAGAACCCGCCGCAGACCGGTGGCCTGCACGAGTCGTTCGGCGACCTGACCGCCATCTTCCTGGCGCTGTCGATGCCGGACCTGGCCGAGGCGCTCGTCGCGCTCACCAAGGCCAACCTGCACGCCAAGTCCTTCCTGTCGTCCCTGGCCGAGCAGTTCGGGCAGGCGCTCGGCATGCCGTTCGGGCTGCGCAACGCCGACAACGACCTCAAGCTGAGCGAGGTCAGCAACGAGGTGCACGCCGTCTCGCAGGTCTTCACCGGTGGCATCTACGACGTGCTCGCCGACATCTACGCGCACGAACGCACCAAGCAGGGCACGGTCAAGAGCCCTACCATGATCCTCATGGAGGTCGCGGACAGGCTGTGCAAGCTGCTGTTCGACGCCATCGTGAAGGCGCCCGCGACCGGGGCCACGTACACCGACGTCGTCAACCAGATGCTGCAGATCTCGGCCGCCCAGGGCGATCCCATCATCTACCGGACGTTCATCCGCAACCGGTTCGCCTTCCGCGAGGTGGTCACCTCGCCCACGCCGTTCACCGAGATGCTCTCCGGCGAGATGGACCTCATGAACGCCGGCTACACCGGCGACGGCAAGACCGCCAAGGACGTCACCAGCGTGAAGCCCGCCGACACGTCGTCCGCCAGCCTGCGCGCCGTCCAGGACCGGTCGATGTGCTGCGGCACCATGCAGCTGCCCGAGTTCCAGATCATCGCCAAGGACAAGCTGACCACCAAGGGCAACCTGGGTGACGACGACATCCTGGCCGCTGAGCTGGCCGCACTCAAGAAAGCCTTCAAGTAACCGCCCATGCGTGTGAAGATCGAGAGCACCGGCGGCTTCGCCGGCATAGAGCAGACCGTCGCCGCGTACGACACCGACGACCTCCCCGAGCAGGAGGCCGCCAAGGTGTACGACGCACTCTCCGCGATCGAGGCCGCCACGGCCCAGGAGCCCGGTGAGGTGGGCGCCGACCTGATGACCTACCGGATCACCGTCGGCGACGGTCTCGGCAAGGTCTACACGGTGCCGGAAGACCCTCCGCCCGGCCTGGCCGGGCCCTTGACCGCGCTGTTGCTGCGCCAGTGAGCGCCTGACCCGGCGACCCCGGGTCAGGCGCCCCCTCACCGGGGGACGGACCGTTCGCGCGCGAGATGCTGCTGCAGTTCGATCGGAGATCTAGGGCGCGGACTCCTGGCTTCAGCCATGGGGGTGAGCCGTTCTGTCGAATCTTTGAGCGGTAGATAGATCAACTCCGTATATTGATCCGTGTGGCTGTGACCTTGTGTCAACAACTGCGCACGAACAGCAACATCGCCTTCCAGTGCGCCTTTCACGTGGTGTGGCGCCGGCCCAGGTACCGCAGGCGAGTGCTGGGTGAACGGATCTAGACGCGACTGAAAGAGCTGATCCGCGAGGTGATCGAGGAGAAAGGCGCGTGGCTGGTGGAACTGGAGGTCATGCCCGACCACGTTCACCTGCTGGTCGAGGTGGACCCGCAGTTCGGTGTGCACCGGCTGGTCAAGGCCATCAAGGCCCGCTCCTCACGCGTCCTGCGTCAGGAGTTCCCGCACCTGAAGTCCAAACTCCCGACGCTGTGGACCAACTCCTCCTTCGTGGCCACCGTGGGCGGGGCACCTGTGGATGTGGTCAAGCGGTACGTCGAGAACCAGAAGAACCGGTGACCCGAGGGTGCTGACCGGACGTAAGTACCGCTTGGACCTTACGCCTGGTCAGGCAGAGTTCGCTGAGCGGATCGGCGGCGTCTGCCGCAGTGCGTGGAACACCGCCCTGGAGCAGCGCCGCACCTACCGCCGTCGGAACGCGTGGATCGGTTACCACGAACAGGCCCGCCAGCTCGCTGAGGCCAAGGGCGAGTTCGCGTGGCTGGCAGAGGTGCCCGGCCACTGCCTTCAGCAGACGCTCCTCGACCTGGACCAGGCGTGTAGCCGACATGGGACGTGGAAGGTCCGCTGGAAATCCAAGGCCAGGACGCGGCCGTCGTTCCGGTTCCCCGAGGGTTCCAAGATCGCCATCGACCGGTTGAATCGGCGCTGGGCACGGGCGAAACTCCCCAAGCTCGGCTGGGTCCGGTTCCGCATCACCCGCCCGCTCGGCGGCAGGGTCAAGAACGCCACTGTCAGCCGGGACGGCGAGCACTGGTATGTCAGTTTCCTGGTCGAAGACGGCGCGGTCACACCCGAACGGCACGACAACCCGGGCAGCGCGGTCGGTATCGACCGGGGTGTGGCCAAGGTCGTCACCCGCTCGGACGGGCTCTTCCACCACCAGGTCTTCGCCCGCGGGCGGGAGGTCGAGCATGCCGCCACGCTCCAGCGTCGCCTGGCCCGCACCCGGAAGGGCTCGGCCCGGCGCAAGCACGCCGCCGCGAAGCTCGGCAAGGCGCTGGCGAAGGTGCGGCGTCGCCGCGCGGACTTCGCCGCCAAGACCGCCCATACCCTGGCCACGAGTTTCGAACTGATCGTGTTCGAGGCCCTGGCGACCACGAACATGACCGCCGCCGTGGCACCCCAGCCAGATCCCGAACAGTCAGGCGCGTTCCTGCCCAACGGGGCCGCGAGCAAGTCCGGTCTGAACCGGTCCATCCTGGACAAGGGCTGGCACCGGATCGAGCTGGCCACCCGCAGCAAGGCCCGCTACACAGGCACCTGCGTGATCACCGTGAATCCGGCGTACACGAGTCAGACGTGCAACGTGTGCACGGTGGTGGATCGGAAGTCCCGCCAGAGCCAAGCGGTCTTCCGGTGTACCTCGTGCGGACACACCGAGCACGCCGACGTGAACGCCGCCAAGAACATCCTCACCGCCGGGAGGGCGGAGCACGCACCACCCGGACCGGGTGCGCGGGCTGGGGCGCGCAAACCACGCAACCGTGTGGGCCGGAAGGCGAACCGCCAAGCAACAGCAGCTCAGGGCCACGCTACGGCGAGCCCTAAGCTGGCTGGAATCCCCCGACCTTTAGTCGTGGGGAGCGCTTCAAGTGCCTGAACTGGTAGTACGGCCCTCCGGTACGCAGCAGGCCGGCCGGGGAAGGCCATGGTCCCCCTGGCGATGATCTCGGGCCGGTCGGCGAGTTCGTGGCGCTGGGTCGAGCGCCAGGGCAGCGGTATGGGTTCGGGATCGCACAGTTAGTGCAGGATCGTCTCTTCGTGCCATTGGTCGGTGACCAGGCCGGCGAGGACGTCCTTCGCGGTGCCGATGTCGGCGGAGGTCGGCGCGGACGCGGGCGTGCCGCGCCTGCGCCACAAGGTCAGGTACGGCGTCACGTTGGCGCTCAGCCGCCAGCACACCGCTCACCATTGACAGGCCCGAGGCGATTCACAGCGTTGTCCCGTCGCCCCCCTTTCGGCAATTGGTCGGCCGCGAGCATTCGGCGACGAAGGCCGAGAGGAGCACTCCGATCGCGGCGAGCGCTATTCCGATCCCAGTTGCCAAAATGGAGGCAACGCGCTGGATCTGTCGTGGTTTGTCATGGCGGAATCATAGACGGGAAATCCTTGCATTTGCCTTGCAGGGCAATCGACCTCGTCAGACGCCGCACATATGAGAAATTTCCGGGCGGCCTAAATACTCCACTGATAAGGTGGACATAAATTGACGCATTCGCGTCGGAAATCTCGCTCTGGTAACGCTGGTGATCCATGGGGCCGATGTGGCCGGCCGCATTAATCATGAAATATGCCGATAAATCGGATATAGCGTTGGCCGGTGTGCGGTCCTTAGGGGATGCGGGCCACGGCGCCGTAGTTCCCTGAGGAAGCGGGCTCGTCGCAGCAGGCGAGATCGCGCTCGGTGGGGCAGGCGAGGTCGCGCTCGCCGGAACGCCACTGCGGGACCCACACCAGCCCGGGCTCGATCAGGTCGAGGCCGTCGAGCAGGGCTCGGACCTCTTCGCGGGTACGGATGGCCAGGCGGGGGAGCGTCATGGCGAGCATGCTCCGGATGGCGGGCAGCAGCTCCGGCGGGACGCCGTCGAAGGTGGTGTGCAGCAGGCCGAGGAAGCTGCCTTTCGGCGCCGCGTGCCGGAGCCGCTTGACGACGAAATGGGCGCTCTCGTCGTCGTCGAGACAGTGCGTCGACATCAGCAGCACCGCCAGCGGCCTGTCCCAGTCGAGGAAAGTCTGGACCACGTGGTCCCGGAGCAGCTCGTCGATCTCCCGCACGTCACCGTCCACCACGCGGACCAGGTCGTTGAAGGGCTCGATGGTGGCCTGCGCCATGGTCATCACCATCGGGTTGCTCTCCACGTACACGACGCGCGGGCCGGGGCCGGCCGAGGCGCGGCGCGCTATGTCGTGCAACCGGTGCCCGGCGGGAAGGCCGCTGGGGACGCCGCTGCCCACGATCAGGAACTGGTCCACGCCCTCGGCGGCGGCCAGGTGGCGTACCGCGCGGGACAGGAATTGGAGCACGGCGCGGGCCGCGGTGGTGAGGGCGGGGGTTACTTGATCGAAATGGCGCACCATGTCCTTGTCCACCAGGAAGTTGTTCTTCCCGCCCGCCGCCGCGTCGAAGATCCGCGTGATTCTGGCTTGCGTCGTATCGAGCTTGGCCAGGTTTCGGACAGCACGTTGGTGCATGAGCGTTGCCCCTTTCCCCTCGCCGCCACCTGATTGCGGTAAGCGATCTTTGGACCTCACTCGATGACTATGACCATATGTTCCAACAATTCCAGTCAATGGCAATACGGTAGACCGGTTATTTCAGGAAATGTTTGTGACCAGAATCTTTGTGTCGGGATCTTCGGCCGTTGATCGTCGAGCTCGCCGATGGCCCTGTTCCCGCAGGCGGGGCGGGTCCGGTGGTGGGCGGGTCGGCGGCCACGGGTTGCGAAAAATATATAGACCGGTCTATTTTCTACCCATGGTCACGGACAAGGGCGCGCGGACGAGCGGGCGGCTGGTGGAGTCGATGCTCGAGCTGATCCAGGCGCGCGGCTACAGCGGCACGGGGCTCACCACGGTGACGGAGCATGCCCGGGCTCCGAAGGGTTCGCTCTACTTCCACTTCCCCGAAGGCAAGGAGGCGCTGGGCGAGAAGGCCGTCGAGCTGGCGGCCGACCAGTTCCGCGGGCTCGTGACCGAAATGGTCGCCGAGGCGGTGAGCCCGGGAGACGTGCTCCGGCGGGTGGTCGACGTCCTGATCGGGATCCTCGACGGCAGCGACTTCCGGCTCGGCTGCCCGGTGTCCGTGGTGACCTTGGAGATGGGCGCGCACAGCGAACGGCTCCGCACCGCCTGCGCCGCCGCCTTCGAGTCGTGGATCGGGCCGATGACCGAGCACCTCGCGGGCCGCGGCCACACGCCTCCGGCGGCGCGCGCCCTCGCCACGACCGTCGTCAGCGGGCTGGAGGGCGCGGTGATCGTGTCCCGCGCCCGGCGCGACGTGCAGGCACTGCGCGACGCCGCCCAGGTGCTCGGCGGTCTTCTCGACCAGCCGCCCGCGAAGGAGACCCCGTGAGCAGGCACGCGCTCGTGTTCGGCGCCACCGGGTTCGTCGGCCGCCATCTCATCCTCGCGCTGGACGAGGCCGGTGTCCGGGTCACCGCCGCGACGCGCGACAGCGGGGCCGGCGCCCGGCTGGGGGAGTGGCTCGCCGGGCACGGGTGCCGCACCGCCCCGGCCGACGTCCGCGTCGACTTCGACGCGCCGGCGTTGATCGAGGGCGACGCGCCGGCCTGGGAGGACGTCACCGAGATCTACAACTGCGCGGGCGCCTACCGGTTCGGGATGACGGCCGAGGAGGCGCGTCACGCCAACGTCGGCAGCGTGCGGGCGATCGTGTCGTTCGCCGCGCGGCTGCCTCACCTGCGGCGGCTCGTGCACGTCTCGGGCTACCGCGTGGGAGGACAGGACCCCGCGACGGTGCCGTGGGGCGAAGACCTCGTACGACGTGCCTACCAGCGCCTCGGTCCCTACGAGGCGTCCAAGGTCGAGTCCGACGCGGTCTTCCAGGCCGCCGCCGACCGGCTGGGTGTGCCCTGGTCCGTCGTCAACCCCTCCAGCGTGATCGGGGACAGCACGAGCGGCGAGTCCGACCAGCAGATCGGGCTCGCCTCGAGCCTGAAGGAGATCTGGCGCGGCTCGCTCGCGGCCCTGCCCGGGAGCGAGCGGACGTTCGTCCCGGTGATCCCCGTGGACTACCTGGCGCGCTTCATGACGCTGCTCCCCGAGGACCCGGCAGCCGCGCGGGCCTCGTACTGGATCCTGGACGACGGCACCCCGCCGCTGCCGGAGCTCCTCTCGCTCGTGGGGCGGCACTACCAGGTCGAGGTCCCGCGCCTGAAGGTGCCCGTGTCTCTGATACGGCGCCTGCCGGCCGCGCTGACCAGGACGGACCCGGAGACGCTGACCTTCCTGTCGTCCGACCGCTATCCCACGGGGCCGGCCCGCGCGTTCGCCGGGCGTCACGGGCTCGCGCTCCCCGCCACCACCGAGTCGATCCTGCGATGGGCCGACCACCTGGCCGCCCATCGGTTCGGGGCCGCGCCCGCCGGGCCGGTGCGGCGGTTCACGTGGCACGCGGGCGTGCGGACGTTCGGGATCGGTGAGCCGGGCGCGCCGACCCTGGTGCTGCCCGGCCTGCCCGTCAACGCCGACACCTGGGCCCCGGTCGCCGCCGCGCTCGGCGACGCCCGCGTCGTGGACCTGCCGGGCCTCGGGATGAGCGCGGGGCGCCCGCGGGACCTGCCCGCCTGGCTGGGCGCCCTGGTCGAGGAGGCCGGCCGCGTGCACCTGGTCGGCCACTCCATCGGCGCCGCCGCCGCGGTCGAGGCGGCCCTGGCGCACCCCGACCGGGTCGAGCGGCTCACCCTGGTATCGCCCTTCTTTCTCCAGGCCCGCGGTGGGCTCGCCACACGGGTGGCCCCGCTGACCCGCCTCGTTCTCGGCCGGGCGCGTCCGGTCGCGCTGTCGCGGCTGCTCACCGGGGACGCGACGAACGCGGGGCGGCTCGCGTCCAGCGCCGATGACCTGCGCCGAGGCCGCGTGGCCGCCCACGCGGCGCGGCTGCTGTCCGCCGCCGGCGGCACGCGCCGGCGCGGCGAGCTCGGAGCCGCGCTCGCCCGCTACCAGGGCCGCGTACACGTGATCGTGGGAGCCGGGGACCCGCTGACCGGGGAGGGCCGCGCGCTGCTCGACACGCTCGGCACCCGGGCGAGGGTGACGACGATCAAGGGGGCGGGGCACCATCCCCAGCTCACCCACGCCGAGGAACTGGCCGGAGCGATCCGGGAGCTGCCGTGACGCGCGAACGCCACCGTCAGGGGGTGCGCCGGTAACGGGTCATCGGGCCGAGCAGGCCGGGCACCACCGCGAACGGCGTCATGCCGAGCCGCTCGACGACCGCCACCGACGCGGCGTTGCCCTGGTCGACCTCGGCCAGCACCTCGGGCAGCCCGAGAGGGCCGAGTGCGTACTCGACCACCGCGCGGGCGGCCTCGGTGGCGTAGCCCTTGCCAAACGCGGCGGGCTCCAGGCTGTAGAAGACCTCGAGCCCGAGCTCCTCCAACGGCCGCAGCCCGGCCGTGCCGACCAGAGCGGTCCCGTCCTTCTGCCGGACCAGCCAGAGACCGTGGCCGGCCGCGGCGAAGTCCCGCACGCTGTCCTCGATGACCTCGCTGATCTCCGCCGGGGACAGGACCGCCCCGTCGAAGAGGAACCGCCGCACATCCGGGCCGGTCCAGTGAGCCACCAGCTCGGCATGGTCGGCTACGGTCACCGGACGCAGGATCAGGCGCTCAGTCATCAGGACGTGGTCCATGAAGCCCACCCTAGGGCCGCGATCAGGCCGCGCGGACGAGGCGGATGCCGTACACCACGATCCAGGCCACCCAGAGCAGCCAGCCGGCGAGGCCGATGAGCCCGAGCGGCCCCTGCTCCTTCATGATCCAGAAGGCCAGGCAGGCGGAGGCGAACTGGAGCGCGGCCGCGACGAACCCCAGTGCGCCGTGCCAGGGCCGGATGAACCTCGCCCGCAGCCCGGCCACCGACAGGCCGACGAGGGCGATCGCCAGGAACGTGGCGTTGAGCGTGAAGATCCCGTCGTGCCACGCCCACAGGCCCGGGGTCCCGGCGGGCGCGTCCGTGGCCGTTCTGGACAGCGCCAGCCGGGTGGCGATGACCGCGGCGAAGGTGACGTTCTGCAGGGCCACGCCGGTGAACCCGACCAGGGACCAGGCCTCGCCCCGTTCCCGTTCCGACGTCCACAGGGCGGCGACGGCGCCCGCGCCGAACACGGTGGCCAGCACCCAGGCGGCGGGGGTGAGCGCGGACCCGAGCCCCACGAGGGCGCCCTTCGCGCTGAAGAACGCGTTGACCTCGGCCGGCGCGGCCCCGGTGAGCGGCAGCCCCGCCGGGGTCAGGACGAGGTTGACGGTCACGATCGTGGTGGCGAAGCCGATGGCGGCGATGCCGCTGATCCGGGAGAAGCGCATGGTGCCTCCATACGTGTCTTATATTCAATATAAGTAGCGTAAATCATTAGGGTGCTGAGCATGGATGCAGAGGTGGGCCGGCGTCGGTACGACTCGTTGCGCCGTACGACGCAGGCGCTGGAGACACGTGCCGAGATCGCCCGTGCGGCGCGCCGGCTCTTCGTCGATCAGGGCTGGGCCGCCACCACCGTGCGCGACGTGGCGCGCGAGGCCGGGGTCTCCGTGCCGACGGTCTACGCGGCGTACGGCAACAAGGGCGGGCTGACCCGGGCGCTGGCCGACGCGGCCGACCTGTCGGCCGACCCGTCGCAGCAGCTCGCGGAGCTGGAGGCCGCGGAGCGCGATCCCGCGCGGCAGCTGGCCGCGATGGCGGGCTTCGACCGGCGCCTGTACGAGCGCGCCGGCGACGTGATCACGCTGCTGCGCGAGGCCGGCCGTACGGAGCCGGAGCTCGCGGCGGTCTACCGCGACGGTCGCAGGCGGGCCGACGAGACCCGGACGGCGGTGTTCTCCTCGTGGCCCGCGGGCGTCCTGCGGGAGGGCCTGGACGTGGCGGCGGCGGTCGACGTCTACGCGGGGCTGTGCAGCATCGACGTCTACGCCACGCTCACCGCAGAGCGCGGCTGGTCACCCGATCGGGTCGAGCGGTGGTGGCGCGAGGCGCTGGCCCGCGAACTGCTGAGCTGAGACCGGCGGTCAGGACGCGGACGGCTCGCCGGGGGTGGTCTCGGCGGCGGCCATGTCGTGCTGCGTGAACATGTCGATGAGCAGGCTGATGGGCAGCCCGGCCTCGGTGGGGTAGCGGAAGTGCTGCTCGGGGTTGATGGTGTAGTGGTTGCGCCGCCCGATGCGGGTGCGGGTCAGATAGCCGGCCTCGTAGAGGTCGCGCACGATGTTCTGGGCGGTGCGTTCGGTGATGCCGATGCTGGCGGCGATGTCACGTAGCCGTACCTGGGGGTCGCGGGCGATCTCCACCAGCACGCGGGCGTGATGGGTGAGGAAGGTCCAGGTGGAGGGACGGTCATCCAATGTACTCACGGCTCACTTCGCCTCCTCCGCGCCAGGGGATGCCGACCCGTGGAGCGGGCGAAAACTGTTTACCTGAAGATCTTATGGCGAAACGGGTTTCCGGTAACCCCCTTCGGGGATTATTCTTGTCGCACGGTCCCTTCGCCGTTGTCAAACCCCTGCTGACCACCTACTGCGAGGACGCCATGCTCGTCACTGCTGTGCAGGCGCCACCGGCGCACTGAACCGCCATGACCCCTCTGACACTGGAGTGCCGGCAGCTGATCGCGGGTGTGCTGATCACCGTGGCCGGTGAGATCGACTGTAGCAACGCCGACCGGCTCGAGTCGTACACCACGCGGATGCGTCAGTCGGGACAGCCCCTGGTGCTCGATCTGAGCGGATTGAGCTTCATGGACAGCAGCGGTCTCCACACGCTTCTACGGCTCAACGCCGCCGAGCACCCGCAGGGGGTCTACCTGGCCGCGGTGCACCCCATGCCGGCTCGTGTGCTGCAGATCACCAAGGTGTGGGACGTCATGAACGTCCATCCCACCGTGGAAGAGGCTGTCACGGCGGCGCTCAGCGGCGACGTGGGAGGCCGGCCCGAGACTTCCTGACCCGCATGCCGATATTTGATCGTTTTCTCAGGTTTTCCGGTAAGACGATGATCTTCGCCGCTACGATCCGCTCTTTGTGGCCGATCCCCGGACCGGAAAGAGAGACGATCTCGTATGTGGATAGCGTTGGGCGTCGTCGTCGCCCTCGTCGTCGGCGTCGCCCTGTGGTGGAAGTTCAGGGACCCGCTCAGGGGCGAGGACTTCTACAAGTTCCACGTGGAGCGCAAGTGGGCCTGGGAGCTCATCCTCACCGAGGAGCAGGAGCAGGCCTTCATGGCGGGGCTGGAGGCGTACGACGACGAGAGCACCGTCTACCCGCACCGGGAGGAGGGGGCGCTGCGCGTCTACCATCCGTCGATGATGGTCTCGCTGTTCCTGCTGGCCGAGCAGTTCGCCGCGCTGGGGCCGCAAGCGGTCGCCGACCCGGCGGGCGCCGTACGTCACCTCCTCGACCGTGCCGCGCAGTCCGAGACCGGGGGAGTGCTGCACCTGAACGACGACTGGCTCGAGGAGCCGGTCGACGGTCTGGACAAGTACGCCTTCTCGAGCGCGATGATGGACGCCACGCGCGCGCAGGGCGTGGACGGCGGCGTCGGCGGCTACGGTGACGAGGACGGCGGCTACGGCATGCTCACCGTGCTCACGGAGATGCCGCGGCACGTGTCGAGGATGTACGACGACGCGCACAGCCACGCCTCGCCCGGCGAGATCCGCAACCGGCTCGACATCTACAAGGCGGTGATCGAGGAGCCGGAGCCCGAGTTCGTGGAGGGGCTCGAGCGCGCCGACGCCGAGCGCAGCCGCTTCACCAACACGCTCATGTACGACTACGGCCGGGTGCTCGAGGGCTACCGCGGCATGCGCCCCCACATGGCGTACGCCGAGCCCTCGGACGTCATGTCCGCCGTCCTCGCGCGCATGCTCGCCGAGAACCTGCCCGGCATCACCTGGACCAGGGCGCCCTCGCCGGAGCAGCACCAGCGCGCCCTGGACCTGATCTCGACGAGGGGCTAGATCTCAGCGCGACCGGGTGTGGCGGCCCGTGCGCACCAGCACGTCGGCGTGCTCCCCGGCCAGGTCGATCGCCCAGCTCGCCGCCGTCCGCGGTGACGGCTCCGGGGCGTGGTAGGACCTGTCGACCGACCACCACCAGGCCTTCTCCCGGCGTGGCTCCGCGGCCAGCCCGGCCGCCGCGAGCCCCGCCGGGTGACCGGCCCGCTTCCACAGCTCCTCCCACTGCGCGCGGCGCAGCCGCAGGTAGAGCAGGCCCCGCAGCTCGCCGAGCACGCCGAGGTCGCGGATCGGCGCCGTGGACAGATCCAGCCCGTACAGCCGCGGGCACGACAGCAGCGGCGTCAGGTCCACGGGTCGCCCGGTTCTCAGCACCAGCATCCGCAGCGTGGAGTGGCCGGCCAGCGGCGCCAGGTCGATCGTGTCCATGGACAGGTCCAGCAGCTCCACCGGCGTGTCCCGGAGCGGCGCCAGGTCGGCTCCCGGGCAGTTCTCCACCCTGGCCTCCCACAGCGCCGGCGCGCCTCGTACCGCCCCGAAATCGGTCCAAGGGGCGTTGACCACCGATAACCGCTCGATCCCGTGGTGCATGCCCCGCAGGGACGCCGCGTCCGCGCCCGCGACCGTCAGCGAGCGTGACTCCTCATGCGCGTCCGGGCCCGGCTTGCCGAGGTCGATCCAGAGCCCGTTCGGCATCACCTCGTAGGCGCCCGACCGCAGCGCCTCGACGTGCCGCCGCAGCAGGCCGGTCACCGAATCGGCGACGTAGGCCGGGCCGCCGTCGTGGTGCAGCCCCATGCGGATGACCTGGCCGGGGCGTCCGCCCGGTCCCGGCGCCAGGTCCACGGCCAGGAAGTCGCCGCCCGTGCTGGTGGCGAACGGGATCCAGCGCGGATGGTCCGACATCCGGCGCACCGCCAGCGGCGCGCCCGCGCTGCTGATGACCGGACTCGCCAGGTGGTCGCGCCAGGCGCGGCCCGCCGCCCACCACCGGTTCTCCCGCCTGCTCTGGTTCTCCAGCAGTTCGAGGCCGAACCACGGATGCCGGTCCAGCAGGCCCTCGCCGCCGTCGCCGTCCACATGCGTGTAGAGGGCGCGCAGGTCGTCGGGGAGCGCAGCCGGCAGGCGCGCCTCCAGCCGGGTGCGGCGGGCCACGGGAAGCGCGGGCGGCGGCGCGTACGTGTCCCAGCCCAGGATCCGGTCGCGTTCGCTCAAGTACGCCCCGAGCAGGGCGACCGCCTCGCGCGGGTCTCCGGCGGGCGTGGCGTTCGCCGGGCCCTCCTGGAACGTGCCCGGCTCGGCCGGCAGGGCGGTGGGATCGAGCACGTAAAGGAAGCCGTTGCCCTCGTCGCGCTCCAGCGACCGGCTGATCACCGCCTCGTACCGGCCCCTGGCCTCGACGACCAGCTCGACGGTGAGCCGCCCGTTCGGCGCCCCCGCGAGGTCGTGCAGCGCGGTCAGCTCCGGGTGCACGTCGACGTCGTCACCCATGCCCCCGGGCTCGAACCTCAGGCCGCGGTGCCCCGACCCGCCGCGACCGGTCGCGAACCCGCGCAGCTCCGCCCGCCGCCACCCGGAGGGCGCCCCCGCCGAGATCTTCTCGGCCATCGCACGGAGCACGTCGTCCATCACCCAGCACACCTCGTCCCAGAAACGCGAGCCCCTTTCTAACATGGGTTGATCATTCTGGGGACTGTGCTTACCGAAAAGAAGATCCCTCTACAGCCTTCGGGGGGTGCGCCGGTGACGGTACGGGTCAGTCGCGCGGCCGGTTGTCCACCTCCAGCACCAGCCGCGCCAGCTCCAACCGGTCGATGTTCGGCCCGTACGCCTTCGCGTTGCCGAGGACGATCGCGCCCTGCTCCGTCGTGAGCGTGATCGGTGTCGCCTGCGGCCAGAAGTTGTCCCACGCGTAGGTGTGCCGGAACACACCGCGTGTCGTCGAGCCGCCGGTCTCGGTGATGTCGAGGAACCGGCTGATGACGTCCGTGTTGTACGGATGGCCGCGGTTCCTGTCCGCGTTGGCGTAATGCACGGTCAGGACGTACTCGCCGGGACCGAACCCGTCAGGGCGGGGGAGGGTCACGGTGTTGCCCGCGCCGTTGCCGATCTGCCCGACATAGGCGTTCCCCGAGGCGTTCGAGCCGCTCGTGGCCGGGACGTCGACCACCTGCGCGGTCCCGGCAAGCTGCGCCTGCTCGGCCTGGACCCGGTGCACGGCCGTGTCCGCCTGGCCGGCCCGTGCCGTGGTGAGGCCGCGCAGCTCCAGGCCGGCCGGGCCGCCCACGTGGACCTCGGAGATGCCGGCCGGGAGGTACACCCGCGCCCGCGAGGAGGCCTCCCCGGGGTGCGGTGCCCGCAGGCCGGGGATCTCACGCCCGTCCACGAGCACCCGGAGGCCGCCCGTCCCGCGTGCCCGGTAGGCGAGCTCCAGGTCGTAGTAGCCGAACTCGCTCGCGGCGACGAAGAACGTGGCACGCGCGCCGCCGCCCAGGGCGATGGCGGGGCCCGTGCCGTGCCGTGTGATCCGCGCGCCGCCGGACAGGCGCGCCTCGTCGGCGGGGTACGCCGCCCGCTCCGCCGCACCGGCCTCGGTGAGGTCGAACCTGTCGAGCGTGATGTCGCTGCCCGGCAGCAGGTTCGTGCCGTCGGCGCTGGTGCGCAGGGAGAGCTGGTGCGTGCCGGCGGTCAGCTGGAGCTCCACGTCGGTGCGGCCCCGGTAGGTCCAGCCGAGGTTCGCGGAGTACTGGACGATCTGGTCGAGAGCGCCGTCCACGAACAGCGCGTGCCTGCCGGGCGCCTTGTTCGCGCCCTGGTGGATCCCCAGCCGGTAGCGGCCGTCGCGGGGCACGGTGACGGCGAACGTCACAGCGGAGTCGACCTTGTTCATGGCGCCGACGTGCCGCTTGCCGGAGGTCGCGTACAGCTGGGGGTCCGCCGTCGTGTCCTGGTCGAAGGCCTGGGCCGAGTGGAGCGTGGCGGACTCCGCCTCGACCGAGACCGTCCAGGGGGCGTCCGGCTCCGGCGCGCCGCCGCCTGCGGGGACGACGGTGACCCGGTAGGCGGCCATCACGTCCCCGCCGGGCAGGTCCACCTGCAGCCTGCCCGCCGACACGCCGGTGCGCCGCGCGGCGATGACCGGCGGTTGGAGCGCGTCGCCCTCGTACCCGGTCCAGGTGGTCCTGGACACGAGGACGTCGACCTGCTTGCCGAAGACGGCAGGGTCGAGCCCGGAGATGTCGAGCCTGACGGGCTCCGAGCCGCCGCCGACCAGGATGGTGCCGCGCCGGGCGGACTCGTCGATCGCCGCGACGGCCTGGACCGTGTCGGCGACGCTCAGCTGCGGCGGGACCGCCTGGACCGTCTGCCCGGTCAGGTCCGCGTACCACTTGAGCAGCCACCAGCCGCCGTTGGCCTGCCGGGTGCGCACCGCGTGGTCGTCGAGGTTGCCGGCATAGGTCCAGTACGCCATGTCGGCGTCGACCTTGGTGTCCTCGAACAGCGAGATCCACTGGATCATCTGGCCGGGGACGGACATGTCGCGGCGGTTGCCGTACTCGTCGATGTTGATGGGCAGCGGGCCGATGCCCAGGTCGCGTTCCATCTGGCGGTAGTGCTCGTAGTGGCCCCGGTAGTCGGCGAGCCGGCTGCGCGACAGTTCGTGCCAGCTCATGATGTCCGGCAGGGAGTTGTGGTCCTTGGCCCAGGTGAGGAAGTCACGCAGCCGGCCGGGGTTGTAGTCGGCCTCGTTCGGGCCGACGATCCTGGCGTCTCGGTCGATCAAGCGGATGCGTTCGAACACCACCTGCCAGTCGCTGAAGAACTTCTCCTTGGCGGCCGCCCAGTCCTGGTACCAGATGCCGTCAGGCTCGTTGAAGGGCACCCAGACGAACCTGCCCTTGTCGTGCGGCCGCTCCCGGACGACCTTGCGGACCATCGTGTCGACCTTCGCGAGGTAGTCGTCGATGCCGCGGTTCTCGTAGGGCCACTGGCTGTAGACGTCCTGCATGTAAACGACGATCTCCTCGCCGCCCGCGGCGAAGAAGCCGTCCGCGATCGCGAGGGCGTCGCCGTTGGGGTGCTGGTCGCCGTCCGGCGCCTTCTGCGCGACGGTGCGCGGCCGGGCGCCGGCGAGCAGGGCGTCTCCCGGCACCCCCGGGTCCGACAGGCCGTAGAGCATGCCGGTCGCTCCGCCGTGGACGGGGCCGGTGCGCTGCGCGAAGTCGACGGTGACGACGTCGGAGGGTCGGTGCATGGGTGATTCTCTCCTGCAGCAGGACGGATTCGCCGAAGGGGACGCCCAACGGGATATGTGACCGGTCACATCATTGAGACAACAGTGTGACCGGTCACACACAGCTGGTGAAGAGTCCTTTGCAAGATTGTTACGCGGAGATTCTGGGAGGCATGTGTGGAACATTGCAAATCGCCCATTTTCCACCCAGTTGGCGGCCAGGATCTGGCAATGGGGTCTCTTGCCTCAGGCGCGGCCCTCTTACGGTCGTTATATGGGTTTTTCTTCGCATGCGGCACCGTTGTCGCAGGGTGGAGCGGATTATCCGGCGCCACGGCAGGGGTACGAGGCGGATGAGGTGCTCCTCCAGGCGGTACGCGAGTCCGGAGCCCACATCGGCGTCGTCTACCTCCTGTCGGAAACCGAACCCGTCCTCGTCATGGACGTGGAGGTCGGCCTGCCGGCCCAGATCGTCAAGCCCTGGACCAGGGTCAGGGTGAACGCCGGCACCCCGGTGGCGGCCGCCGCCCAAGAACGCCGGCTGGTCTGGGTGCCCGACCACGAAGATCTCGCCCGGCGCTTCCCGGCGACCGCGCTCGCCGCGCCGTACTCCTTCGCCATCGCCGCCGCCCCCATCATGACCGGCTCGCGCCTGTGGGGCGTGTTCCTCCTGATCTGGCCGGAGTCGCACGCCTGCGATCTGGCCCCGCACGAGAGGCAGGCCCTCATCTTGGCCAGTGACAAGATCGCCGCCATCCTCCAGCAGTCGGTCGATCGCGTGCCGAGCCTCGCCGGCGAACCACGCGTCCTGGCTCCGGCGCCGCGTCGAGGGCCCGAACGACATCCCGAGGCGGTCGTCTGCGGCTATCTCGATCAGCTCCACGTGGGCTGTCTCTCCCTGGATCTGGAGGGCCGCATCACGTTCGTCAGCGCCGCGGCGGCCGAGCTTTTCGACGGAGACGTGACGGCCCTGCTGGGCAGGCCGCTGTGGGAGGCGGCGCCCTGGCTGAAGGATCCCCTGTTCGAGGACCGCTGCCGCGGCGCCGTGGTCAGCCAGCGGGCGACCTCGTGCGTGGCCCGATCTCCCGACGGCCGCATGATGGAGTTCCGCATGTATCCGGATCCGTGCGGCATCAGCTTGCGGATCGCTCCCCTCGGCGTGGGCCAGCAGGCCCCCGCCCACATGACCGAGCCCGAATCGGGCCGGGAGGCCCGCACGCGGGCGGAGGTCTTCTACAGCTTTCTCCCGCTGGCGGTGGCGCTGACCCGGGCGCTGAGCGTACCGGAGATCATCGATCTGGCCGCCGACCATGTCATGCCGGTGTTCAAGGTCAAGGCCATGGCGATCCTGATAGCCGAGGGCGGCAGGATGCGGGTCATCGGCTCCCGCGGCTACGGCCAGGACGCCCTCGAACGGCTCGACGGCCTGCCCATCGCCCCGGGCACGCCCGCCGGCGACGTCGCGCGGACCGGTGAGCCGGCGTTCTTCGCCGACGTGAACGAGCTGCGCCGGAGATACCCGCAGGCCGAGGAGTGCGACCGGATGGCCGCCTGGGCGTGCCTGCCGCTGGAGGTCAACGACGAGGGCGTCGGCATCTGCCTGCTCGCCTTCGACGAGCCCCACCCGTTCACCGTCGAGGAGCGCGCCACCTTCACCGCCCTGGCGGGACTGGTCGCCCACGCCCTGGACCGGGCCCTGCGGTACGACAGCAAGGACCGGCTCGCCCACTCCCTGCAGAAGGCCCTGCTCCCGCGGAGCCTGCCCGAGATCTCGGGCCTCGCCGTGGCCGCCTGGTACGTGCCCGCCACCCGCGGCGTCGGCATCGGCGGCGACTTCTACGACCTGATCCGCCTGACCGACACCTCGGCCGCCGCGGTCATCGGCGACGTGCAAGGCCACAACATGACGGCGGCCGCCCTCATGGGACAGGTGCGCACCGCCATCCACGCCAACGCGGTCGCCGGCGCCAGCCCCGGCGACGTGCTCAAGCACACCAACCGCCTGCTCATCGACGTGGACACCGAGCTGTTCACCAGCTGCCTGCTCGTCTACGTCGATCTGCAGCTGCGCACGCTCCGCGCGGCCAGCGCCGGGCACCCTCCGCCGCTGCTGCGGCCGCCCAACATGCCCGCCGAGATCATCGACGTGCCGGCCGGCCTGCTGCTCGGCGTCGACCCCGACGCCGACTACTCCACGCTTCAGGTGCCCTTCCCCCCTGGCGCCCTCCTCGCCCTGTACACCGACGGCCTCGTCGAGACGCCCGGCGTAGACCTGGACCATGCCATCGCCAACCTGGCGGGCCACCTGGTCTACGGCTCCCCGGGCATCGAGCAGCTCGGCAGGACGCTCCTCGATCATGCCCCGCACACCAGTCAGCACGCCGACGACATCGCGCTGCTCCTCCTGGAACACCGTGTCAGGCCGGCGGTCCACCGGATCAGGGGCGAGCGTCCGGTGGAAGGCAGACCGTGAGCCCGCCCGGGACCACCTTGACCTTGAGCCGGCTCGTGCGCCCGCGCTCTCCGCCGTCCAGCTCGTACGTCAGCGGAACGCCGAACCGGGCGGACACCTTCCTGGCTCGGGAGATCCGGACGAGCGGGGATTCGTCGGAGCGTCCCGCGGACATCCTGCCGAGCACCCGCCCCCACTGGATCGGGCCCTTGGCGGTGGCGACGCCGACCTCCAGCCAGCCGTCGTCCGGCCGGGCGTCGTCGAACGCCTCGATGCCGCCGGCGATCGTGCTCACGTTGCCCAGCAGCAGGCAGCTCGCCTCTCCCTCGAACCAGGTCGCCCCGTCAACCTTGATCTTCATCGGCACCAGCGGCCCGCCGACGTGCCGGACGGCCGCCTTGACATAGCTCAGCTTGCCGAGGCGCTGCTTGGCCTGCCCGCCGACGTCGGCGATCATCTCGGCCTCGAACCCCGCCCCCGCCATCACCGCGAAGTGCTCGCCGTTCAGCAGGCCCAGGTCCAGCCGCTCCCGGCGGCCGTGGAAGCCGATCCGCACCGCCTCCTCGAGGTCGACGGGGATGCCCACGTTCGTGGCGAACAGGTTCCCGGTGCCCGCCGGGAGGATGGCCATCGGCACGCCCGAGCCGGCCAGCACGTCGGCGCAGCGCTGCACCATGCCGTCGCCGCCCCAGACGAATACCAGCTCGGCGCCCTCGTTGAGCGCCTGGCGGACCTTCTTGGGCGCCTTCCTGCTCTTGCCGACCTCGTACCAGAGGAGATCGCCCACGTCCTGCTCGGTGATGAGCACACGTAACCTGTCCAGGCCTGCGCCGAGAGTCTTCTTGCGGTGCGCGACGACCGCCACAGTGGGGGACTTGGTGGGGGACATGCGCTCCGGACTACCCTCGGCGCCGCCGTTCAGACCGAGGAATCAAGTCCTCCTTCTGGGGTACCGAGCATGGAATGCGCAACGACGAAAGGCGGCTGGGGCTGCGGCTGGCGATAGCCTCCCTGGCGGTGGCGCTGATCATGATCCCGTTCAGCCTGCTGCTGGTCGTGGCGAAGATGCCGGTCAACGGGCTGGACTCACACGTCGCCGACGAACTGCACCAATATGCGCTCGCTCACCCCGCTGTGACGCGGCTGCTCATCGTGTGGACGGACGTGTTCGGGCCGTGGCCGTGGCGGATCGCGGTCATCGCGTACGCCGCCTGGCTGCTGTACAAGGGAGCGCCGAGGCTGGCCGTCTGGGCGGTCACCACCATCACCGTGGGCGGGCTGCTCGGCCTCGCACTCAAGATCATCGTCGCCCGAGCCAGGCCGCATCTGCCCGACCCCGTCGCGCTCGCCCCGGGCGATTCCTTTCCCTCGGGCCACGCGGTCAACGTGACGCTCGGCGCGGGGGTGCTCGTCCTGCTGCTGCTGCCCAGTCTGCCCCGATGGGGCAGGTACGTGGCCTGGGCGCTCGCCTGGTTCGTCGTGCTGTCGGTCGGCTACACCAGGATCGCGCTGGGCGTGCACTGGGTGAGCGACGTGGTCGCGGGGATCGTTCTGGGGGCGGCGGTGATCGCCGCCACCGCGGCCGGATTCGAGACGTGGCGGCGCGGTGAGGGCCGCAGGCCCGCCTCGCCGCTGGCCGAAGGAGTAGAGCCCGAGTCGGTGAGGGTGACGCATGTCAAAGACTGAGCTGGTGAAGTACTACGCGTTGATGCTCGTGTTACCGCTGCTCCTGCTGGGCGGGGTGACGTACGGCGTGGGGAGGCTGATCCTCGCCTGGCCCACCGGGGAGGCGGCGGTGAGCCGGTCGCTGGCCGCCGACCGCACCTCGCTGTGGAACACGCTCACCGACTTCGGCAGCAGCCTGTCGGACACGCCCTACATCGTGGCGCTCACCGCGGTCGCCGTGATCGTCTTCAGGCTCGTGTACAAGCGCTGGCTGGAATCGGTCTTCCTGGTCGCAGCCGTCTGGAGCCAGTCGCTCATCTTCCTGGCCGTCACCGAGGCCGTCGGGCGGCACCGGCCTCCCGTACAGCACCTCGACCCCGCCCCGCCCACCTCCAGCTTCCCGTCGGGACACGTCAGCGCCGCCGTCGCCTTCTACTGCGGGGTCGCGCTCGTCCTGACCATGCACGTCCGCAACAGGGCGCTCCAGGTGGTGATCTGGGTGCTGGGGATCGCCGCCCCGCTCACGGTCGCCTTCTCCCGCCTGTACCGCGGCATGCACTTCCTCACCGATGTCACCTGGGGCCTGCTGCTCGGGGTCGCCTGTGTCGTGACGGTCGCCCGGGCGATACTGAGGCAGCCGGCCCGGACGGCCCCGCACTCAGAACTCGTTCGATCGACGTAACCGGGGCGGCCGCCCGTCCGGGTCGACGACCATCCGGTACAGCGGCAGCGCCAGCGCCCGGCGGATGCGGCCGAGCTCCGGCCGCGGGTGCGGGCGCAGCCGGCCGGGCGGGCGCGGGCCACGGCAGCCGCCGCGGTGCCAGGCCTCCAGCCTCGCGGCCGACTCGGCGAACGCCTCGAACGCGCCCCTGGGGTCGCACAGATCGGCCAGGTCATCGCCGGGGGCGCCGGGGCCGCCAGGGTCGCGGTCCAGGTGCTCGGCGGCGAGCGCCAGCCGGAGGTCCCTGGCGAACCTGCGGGCCCCGGCGGGCGGGCGCGGATCGGGCTCCTCGTCGATCACGGCGCAGCTCAGCTCGGAGTCGTACGTCCACGAGCGCAGGTTGACGTTGTCGGAGCCGACGGATGCCCACACGTCGTCGACCACGCATACCTTGGCGTGCACGTACACCGGCGTGCCCTGGTGGTTCTCCAGGTCGTAGATCGCGACCCGCCCGTTCCCGGCCCGCATCAGCCTGGAAAGCGCCTCCGCCCTGCCGATCAGGCTGGCCGGTCCGGCCAGCCAGCCGTCCTGGTCGGGATGGCGCGGCACCACGATGATCATGTGGAGTCCCGGCTCGCGCTCCAGCGCCCGGGCGAACGGCTCGATCACCTCCGTGGACCAGAGGTACTGGTCCTCCAGGTAGACCAGCGACCGCGCCCGCCCCAGCACCTTGTGGTACGCCTTGGCCACGCTCCGCTCACCCTCCGGCGCGAACGGAAGCGCGCGGGGCAGGTGCGGATACGTGGTCAGCAGCTGCACGGCATGCCGACCGGCGGGCCGCGGCGGCGGGCCCGGCTTCGGCAGCGGCGGCACGTCGGCCATACGGGTCAGGCGGTCGCGCAGCCGCCTGAACGGCTGGCGGGTCTCGGGCGCCGGATCCTCCCAGCGCTCGCAGAAGACCTTCTCCACCTCGGCCACGGCCGGGCCGTTGATCGCCACCTGGGCGTCGTGCCATGGAGGGCGCTCGCCGTAGGAGTCGGGCATCGGCGCCGCCTGCGGATCGCCCAGGTGCTCGGCGTCATCGCGGCGGCTGTGACACAGGTCGATGCCGCCGACGAACGCCACGTCCCTGCCGGGATCGCGGTCATGACGCAGGACGACGAACTTCTGGTGGTGCGCGCCGCCGCGCCGGACCCGGGTGTCGAGCAGCGCCTGTCCGCCCGCTTCCTCGATGTCCTCGCCGAGGTGCCGGTTCTCGGCCGAGCTGAAGCGCAGGAAGTCCAGGTGCGAGCGCCAGATGAGGCCCCTGACCAGCGCGCCTCTCTTGGCCGCGCCCGCCATCGCGGCCGCCACCTCCGGGCCGTCCGGCGTGAGCCGTTCGTCGGGGTCGCCGCGCCAGTCGGCGAACAGCAGCAGGTCGTCCTTGCCGAGGGCGGCCAGGCACGCGCTGAGCTCGCCGAAATAGGCGGAGCCGTGGATGAGGGGGCGCACCAGATTCCCCTCCGTCCAGGGCGCCAGCTTGCTCGAGCCGTTGCCGCGCTCCTCGGCCGTGAGGAACCAGTCGTCGAGTCTCATGTACGCCGCCAGCGCGCCTCTCCGAAGCAGTACCCCGCGAACAGCAGCAGCCCGAGCGCCACGACCACCAGCAGCCACGGACCGACCGGGGTGTCCGCGAACGCCCTGAGCGTCGCGTCGATGCCCCCGGCCTTGTCAGGGTCGAACGTGATGGCCGCCTGGACCACGAAGATCCCGGCCAGACCGGCGATCAGCCCGCGCGCCAGGTACCCGGCGAGCCCGAGCCGGTCCATCACCTTGCCGGCCCTGGGCGGCATCGGCCGCAGCTCCTTGCGGAACTTCTTCTTGAAGCCGTACCACACCCAGTAGGCGCCGAGCGCGACGATGCCGAGCCCGATCGCGCCCACGATCAGCTGCCCTGCGGGCAGGTCGAGCAGCTTGGCCGTCAGGTCGTGGGACCTCTTGTCGTCGGACTGGCTCTTGCCGCTCAGCAGCAGGGTCAGCAGCGCGGTGCACACGAACGCGTACACCACCACCCGGCTGCCCGCCTCCACCCGGTCCAGGACCTTGCCGTGCCCGAAGATCGCTTCGGATGCCTGCCACAGGGTCAGCCCGGCGAAACCGACGGCCATGACCCACAGGAGCACGGCCCCGAACGGCAGATCGGCGACCGTGGCGATCGCCCCGTTCTTGTCCGCCTCCCGGCCGCCGTCACCCAGCGCGATCTGAACGGCCAGGATGCCGATCAGCCCGTACAGCACGCCACGGCAGACCAGGCCGACCCGCGCAAGCTTCTCCATGGCCGGGCTGTCCGCAGCCCGGCGTGCCATGGTCGCAGCCTCGCTCATGAGTTCTCCCGAAAGTCCGTCAAAGACCTGGGAACTGCCCGCGATTCCAGGCTCTAGACCTCCATGGCACGTGGCCTGGCCGCCTCTCGCATGCTCGCCGCGTTTTCTATGCCCTCCTCTCAGCCTGCCTTCACGGAATGCAACTCTCCAGATAGATCCAGTTTCCGTTTTGTGATCATTATCCCTCTTGTCGGCTTCGGCGAACAATGCGAACTTGATCGCGGAGGCTGACGGCTCCGAGTCACGTGCAGCAGACAAACCTTGTTGCTGTGGTGGAGAGCGGCGTTCAGCGCCTTGTCGGGTGTTGTGCGTTGTGATTCGGAGCGTGATGGCGTATGCGCCGGTTCTTGTCATGGGCTTGTTCGCTGCAGATGGTGCTGGCGCTTCTCTTGACGTTCTTACCGGGCTTAGCGGTGAATCCGGCGGCCGCTCATGCTGAGACTGAGGCCTTGAGGGTGAGAGCGAAGGAGGCGCTGCCTGGCACGCCCGAGCAGATGGCTGGCACATCGCGAGGCCTGCCGTCACTGGTGGATACCGCAGTGACGCAGCCGAAGGCGGGCAAGAGCAAGAGCAGAGCCGCTGATGGCCATGTGAGGCCGAAGGGGGCGCTGCCTGTCGAGCAGCGGGCGCTGGTGACGAGCACAGCGGCGGATGAGCCGTGTCGGGGCTACACCGTGTGGTACGCGCGGAACTATGCTGCGGGCGAACAGGTCGCCTACATGAACTCCGCCCGCCAGTGGCGAGTGTG
The DNA here is from genome assembly GCF_039535785.1 of Nonomuraea helvata. NCBI lineage: Bacteria > Bacillati > Actinomycetota > Actinomycetes > Streptosporangiales > Streptosporangiaceae > Nonomuraea > Nonomuraea helvata. Next base: position 1,729,585 of record NZ_BAAAXV010000001.1, on the reverse strand, counting down.
GACGGCTGGACGGCTGGGAGCCCCCGGGCTTGTGGCACCGGGTAGCCAGAACGATTTCGGATACTGGATTGACTCCGGGGGATGCCTGACCACAAATCCCGATCCTGTGCAGAATCCGCCGAGCTTGGTCGAGGTGTTTCCGTATGACGGGATGCTCGTATCGTCCTTGACACCGGTGCTGGGCGCACGCGGGTACAGCAATGCCGGATCTTGGGTGTTGTATTCGTTCTCGGTGTGCCTGAAGGGAACCACCAGCGGTTGCCGGAACTCAGGCTCGCTGGGCCCGGGCCAGTGGAGAGTGCCGGCGTCGGCCAAGCTGGAGTGGGGGAAGGAGTACACGTGGACGGTCACTGTCTCCGACCATCTCAATGGCCTGACGACTTCGTGGACAGGGTCGTTCACCACGGGGGTGCGCCAGCCCTCTGTGTCGTCGCTGTTGTCCACACCGAATCCGGGCGGACAAGAGTTCTTGCCGGCGACGGGTAACTACACCACGAACTTCACCGATGTGACGGTGCCTACAGCTGGACTGCCTCTGTCGGTGATGCGCTCCTATAACAGCCTGGACCCGCGCCGGGATGGAATGTTCGGGGCGGGCTGGTCGACCCCCTGGGATGCCAAGGTGGTCCCGGAATCGACCCGTGGGCGGCCTGTGGGCGAGTGGCGGATGGACGAGGGATCGGGGACAACCGCGGCCGACGCCTCAGGAGGCGGCCATCCGATCACCGCGAACGGCACCGCAGCATGGGGAACGGGCCGGGTCGGGAAGGCCGTGACCCTGGACGGCCAGGGAGCGCTGGGCACGACCGGCCAGGTGGTGCATACGAACAAGAGTTTCTCGGTGTCCGCATGGGTGAAACTGGGCCGCGGCGACCAGGACATGGCTGTGGTGAGCCAGGACGGCGCCGTCAACAGCGGCTTCAAGCTCGCTTATGGGCCAAGTGATCAAAAGTGGCGCATGCTGATGTTCCAGGATGACGCCAACAGCAGTGCCTATACACGGCAGGTGTCCAGCGAGACCGCGCAGCTCAATCGCTGGACCCATCTGGTGGGCGTCTACGACCAAACAGCAGGCCAATTGCGGCTGTACGTCGATGGCGTGCTAGTGGGGCAGAGCGCTCACACCAGCACCTGGGACGCGCAGGGGGCGTTCCAGATCGGCCGGGCCAAAGGCAATGGTTACATGGTCGACCGCCTGACGGGAGCAATCGACGATGTGGCCGTGTACGGCCGGGCGATGACGGATGACGAGGTGCGCCAACTGTATGAAGGTTGGCACGACTCACTGCTGGTCACCTATCCGGACGGGCGGCAGGTGCGGTTCCAGGCCAATGGAGACGGCACCTTCCAGTCACCGCCTGGCATGTTCGCCACGGCGTCGCAGACGGCCAGCGGCTGGCAGGTGATGGACAAGGCCGGGGTCACCTATGTGTTCGACGCCACCGGCCGACTGGTGCGGGTGAACGATTCCCGGGGTCGCGGCCAGGATCTGGCCTATGGAACCGACGGTCGGTTGGCGAAGGTGACTGCGACCGGCGGCCGGTCCCTGACCTTCGGCTGGGGCGGCGGTCATGTCACGAGCGTGTCCACCGATCCGGTCGATGGGGCCGCGCTGACCTGGACTTACGGTTATGAGGGGGACAAGCTGGTCCGGGCATGCTCACCGGATCACAAATGCACCACGTTTGACTATGGCACCGGATCCCAATACGCCAGCGTGGTGGCCAACTCTGACCCGGTCGGGTACTGGCGGCTGGGCGAGGCCGCTGGCGCCTCCACAGCGGTCGACTCTGCGCGGAGCGCAGGTGACGCCACCTACACGCAAGTCACCTTGGGGCAGCCCGGCCCTCTGGGTGGCAGCACCAACACCGCCGCGAAGCTCACCGGACAAAGTGACATCACGCTGCCACGGCACCTCTTCGCCCGCCTAGGAGACGCGGTCTCCTTTGAGGCATGGTTCAACACCACTCAGCCCGGCACCATTTTGACGGTCGGCGGCAACACCGCCGAGGGCGCCCAGTCGGCGTTGTACGTGGGCACCGATGGCAAGTTACGGGGACAATACCGAGCGTCGCTCACCCCCGCACCGCAGCCGATTACCAGCTCCGCTGCAGTGAGTGACGGGGCCTGGCATCACGTGGCGTTGACGCTGGCAGGTGGGGTGCAGCGACTCTACTTGGATGGGCAAGAGGTCGGCTTCGCGCCGGGTACTGGATTGGGCGAATGGCCCGAGACCTCCCAACTGGGTAAGGGATTCCTGGCCGGCAAGTGGCCAGCGAGCCCAACCGGCGGGGCCAGCTTCGCGCTGACCGGACTCCTGGATGAGGCCGCCGTCTACGACCACGCGCTCAGCCCAGCCGAGGTAGGCCAGCATGTAGCCGCCCGTGCAGCTGCACCGCACCTCATGAGCAAGATCACCCTCCCGTCCGGGCGGGTCTGGATGCAAACCACCTACGACACCGCCACCGATCGCGTGGTCACGCATACCGATGTCCATGGCGGTACCTGGAAGGTCGGAGAGCCCTCGGTAAACGCGAGCTCTGGCATCTCCACCGTCACGGTGACCGATCCGGCCGGCGAACCCGTGATCTACACCTACGACGGCTGGCGAGGCCTGCGCCTGACCTCACGCACCGATCAACTGGGCAAGCAGACAAGCTACGCCTATGACACCGGCGGCTTCGTAGCCAAGGTCACCGACCCCAACACCAATACGATTCAGTACGCCAACGATGCTCACGGCAATGTGGTCGCCACCACGACCTGCCGGACGGGCACCTGTCAGACGGCGCATGCCGAGTATTACCTGAACACCAACGACCCGTTTGATCCGCGTAACGACCGTCCGACCAAGCTGCGCGATGCGCGCTCGGCCAGCGCTACCGACAACACCTACGCCACGACGTTGGAGTACAACTCCTTCGGCGAGCAGCTCAAGCAGACGACCCCCGCGACCAGTGACTTCCCCAACGGTCGCGCCACCAGCATCGCCTACACCGACGGCAGCGAGGCAGCGGTCGGAGGCGGCACCACCCCTGCCGGTCTCGTGAAGAGCAAGACCGACGCGCGTGGCAGCACCTGGGAGTACCGCTACACCGCGGCCGGTGACCTGGCTGAGCAGACCAGCCCCACTGGGCTGGTCACCAAACTGACCTACGACGCGTTGGGCCGCCCGCGCACGAGCACCGAGATCTCGGCCGCGCATCCGGACGGGGTGACGACCACGCTCACCTACGACCCGGGTAGCCGACCGGCCACCCGCACTTTGCCGGGGGTCAAGAATGAGATCTCCGGCGTGACGCACACCCAGCAGACCAGCTACGCCTACGACGATGACGGCAACATGTTGTCCGAAACCGTCGCGGACCTGACCGGTGGTGACTCGCAGCGGGTCACCACGTATGCCTACGATGATCACGGCCGGGTGGAGTCGACCACCGATTCCGAGGGCGGGGTGCTCCGGCAGGCATGGAACACGCTTGGGCAGGTGGCGCGGGTGACCGACCCGCTTGGCGTGGTGGTCGAGAACGGGTACAGCAAGCGCGGAGAGCTGACCTCGCGCACGTTGAAGGGGTGGACGGGCAGTCCGGTGGCGCCGCAGCCGGCCAAGGACGTGGTGCTGGAGGCGTTCTCCTACGATCCGGGTGGCCGGTTGGCGACTCAGGTGGACGCGATGGGCCGTAAGACCTCCTACATCTACCACGGCGACAATTTGCTGTCCCAGAAGATCGCCGACGATGTCAAGCTCAACGGCTCGACCACGCCACGGGACGTGGTCCTGGAGGCGCATACCTACGACGCAGCGGGTCACCGCATTAAGCTGGTCACCAGCGTCAACGCGACCACATCCACGACCACGGACTTCGAGTACGACGCCGCCGCCCGCTTGACCTCGCAGACTTTCGACACGGCCGCACTCAAGCGCAAGACCGCCTTCGTCTATGACGCCAACAACAACCCCATCAAGGCCACGCTGACCGCGGCTGGGACCACCCGGAGTGAGGTGCAGGAGCTGGCCTACAACAAGGCCAATCAGGTGACCAAGCGGACCGTGGAAAACGGCGACACCGATCTGGTCACCAGCACCACGTACGACGAGCGCGGTCTGGCCACGTCCAGCACCGATCCGCGAGGCAACGCCGAGGGTGCGACCGCGGCCGACTTCACCAGCACGATGCGCTACGACGCACTCGGTCGGCTGGTGGAGGCGACAGGGCCGCAGGTGAAGGTGGACAAAGCCGGCGTCACCAGAGACGCCCGGCCCACGGTCCGCTCCGGGTATGACACCTTCGGCCAGCTGACGCACAGTGTGGATGCCGAGGGCCGTACCACCATCACCGGCTTCGACAAGGCCGGCCGTCCCACCAGCGTCACCGCCCCGCCCTACACCCCGCCCGGCGGCACCACCATCACCCCGAACGTCACCCGGGCGTACGACGCGGCCGGCCAGGTGATTCGCACCACCGACCCCCGCGGCTACGTCACCGGTTTCGAATACGACCAGCTCGGCCGGCAGGTACGCATCACCGACCCGGCCCCGGACGGGCAGACCCCGGGCCGCACCGTGATCGAGTATGACCTGGCCGGGGAGAAGCTGGCCACCATCGACCCGACGGGCGCGCGCAGCGAAGCCACCTACGACGACCTGGGCCGCCAGATCACCGGCACGCAGATCGAACGCAAGCCCACCAGCGCGGCGTACACCACCACCATGGAGTACGACGACGCCGGCCGCCTGCTCAAGCAGACCGCCCCTGGCAGCAAGGCAACGTCATACACGGTGAATGCCGCCGGTGAGGTCACAACAGTGACAGATCCGCTGACCAACAAGACGACCATGGACTACGATCTGGCCGGCCGGCTGATCAAGACGACCGACCCGAACCGCAACGTCACCACCGCCGAATACGACCTGGCCGGCCGCAAGACCGTCGCCAAGGACCTAGACGCAACCGGCGCGGTGTTACGCACCTTCGGCTACGGCTACGACGCGGCAGGCAACGAGATCAGCGCCACCTCTCCCGAGAGCCACGTCACCAAGCAGATCTTCGATGCGCTGAACCGAGCCACCTCGCTAATCGAGCCCGTCTCCGCCGACAAGTCGATCACTACGAGTTTTGGGTACGACGCAACCGGTGCCCGCACCCGCATCACCGACGGCCGTGGCAATGCCACCTGGACCACATACAACAGTCTCGGTCTGGTTGAAACGGTGACCGAGCCGTCCACCACAGCCCACCCGAACGCGGCCGACCGTACGTGGACCCAGATCTACGACAAGGCAGGCAACCAGACGGCCACCATCCAGCCCGGTGGAGTGCGCATCGACCGCACCTTCGACCATCTGGGAAGGCTTACCAAGGAAACCGGTGAGGGCGGCGGCGCGGCAACGGCGGAGCGCACCTTTGGCTACGACCTGGCCGGCCGCCCCACCACTGCCGGCGACCTGACCGTCGACTTCAACGACCGTAGCCTGCCGCTGAAGGTCTCTCGTGGGTCGACGCAGGAGACCGCCTATGGTTACGACGAACTCGGCAATCCCACCCAGCGCACCGACGCCGCCGGCACGGCAATCTTCACCTGGGACAACGCCAACCGTCTGAAGACTGCCACCGACCCGCTCACCGCTCGTACTCTCACCTACGGCTACGATCCGGCCAGCCGGCTGATGACCATCACCGCCACCAGCGGCACGGCCAGCACCCAGACCATCGACTACGACAACATGGACCGCGTCACCGGCCAGACGCTGAAGAACGGGTCCGGCACGCAGCTCGCCCAGATCACCTATAAGTGGGACAAGGACGACAATCTCACCACCAAGACCACCACGGGCCTGGCCGGGCCGGGTACCAACACCTACGGCTACGACCACGCCGGACGCCTCACCTCCTGGACCGCCCCCGGCGGCGCCACCACTGCCTATGAGTGGGACGCCGGCGGCAACCGGACCAAGGCAGGGAACGCGACGTTCACTTACGACGAGCGCAACCGTCTGACCAGCGGCGACGGCACCGACTACACCTACACCCCGCGCGGCACCCTCGCCACCAGCACCAAGGCCGGGGCCACCACCAACTACACCTTCGACGCCTTCGATCGACTCATCGCCGACGGCGACAGCCTCTACAGCTACGACGCCCTCGACCGCATGACCAGCCGCATCCGTGGCACCACCAAGCAGACCTTCGCCTACGCCGGGCTGAGCAACGACCTGGCTGCCATCACTGACAGTAGCGGCGCCATCCAGGCCAAGTACGCCCGCGATCCCGGCGGCGGCCTGCTCGGCCTCATGGAAGGCACCGGCGCGGCCGTGGCGGCGCTCAGCGACCTGCACGGCGACCTGGTGGCCACCTTCACCACCAGCCTGCAGACCTCGACCGCCTACGACCCGTACGGCACCGTCACCGCCCAGACGGGCACCAAGGTCGGCCTCGGCTACCAGGGTGAATACACCGACCCGGACACCGGCAAGGTCAACATGCACGCCCGCTGGTACCAGCCCGGCTCCGGCACCTTCACCAGTCGCGACACCGCCACCCTCACTCCCAACCCCTCCGTCCAGGCAAACCGCTATGCCTACGCAAACGCCTCGCCTCTCACCGGCACCGACCCCAGTGGCCACTACACCGTCGACAGCGGCTCGCTCGCCGGGACCAGCTATGGCGGCTTCGGATCGAGCGGCTACACCACTATCTCGGCGGGCAGCTACAGCAGCTCCGGATCGTCGGGAGGCGGACAGTGTATCGGCAGCTGCGGCTCCAGAGGCGATATCGGAGGCGGAGCCACTGCCTGCGACATCCTGTCGTGCGGCAGCGCCGATGTAATCGACCCGACCTGGATCCGACAATTCGAATGGAATCCCTACATCGGCAACGAAGAACTAGCTAGGCTCGGCTGGGAAGTCATGCCAAACGGCCGACCCGTCGACCAGCCCAACTTCTGGTACGCCAGCGAAAAGGTACAGAATGAATACATGGCGAACTGGTCACCCACAATGACGGATGAGCAGCTGGCATTCAGCTGGGTATCAGCCGGTGGGCTGGAAAGCTTCGCAGCCATGGAGAGGGCAGCTAGGGAACATTCCGCAGATCCGAGACTCGGCGAATGGAGAAGGATGCAGCAAGTTGCCGCGAAGCTCGGGTATAGCAGCTATGCGGTGCCGCAGAATGCGTCCAACGGCACCGCTGCCTCTCGCTATAAGTATTACAGCCAGTACAAGAGTATTATCCGCCACTGGAAAGCTATCAATGATGCTGCCCGGACTCACGGGATTGATAGAAACGTTCTCACAGCGGTAGTCTTGTTCGAGAGCAAGGACTGGGAGGTGCAGTTGGGCAAGGCTGGAGCGACGCTCGCCGCAGTGAAGGAAGCAATTTTAAGGCGTGACCCTGCTGGAGGGTGGGCGGCCTCTGCTGGCGTTGTCCAACTTGAGGCATACAAGGCTCGATGGATGCTGATAAAGTATTATGGTAAGGAGTGGGAGAAGGCTTCTCTGGGGAAGGTCATCGATCAACTGATGAACCCGTCGAGAGCTATACACCTTGCCGCCGCTTACTTGAGGCATCTGAAGAAAACAATAGTTTATAAAGACCCGTCCACTGGCAGGCTAACACACATCAATGACAAGCAAGCGGCGTTGGCTTACTGCGGGTGTTCGGGAGTCACGGTAAAAGATCCCACAACGGCTTCCATAAATGATCTGCAGTATTCCAAATTCGTGCGCTGGTTAGAAACGGGCGTCCTGGATCGGGACGATGCTCATATCGCTTACGGACGGCAGGCCACGCTGAAAGGCTATTGGTCGACGAGAGGCGTTGCGGAAGAATACTGGAAGTGCATCAACGAGAGACGGGGAGGGGGCACGTGCCCTTGACGAGGCGCCTTGACTGCTGGAAGGGTCACGGTTTAGCGCTGCGAGGACTGCGGTGGGATCGCTTTCTCGAAGTGACGGCAGGTCTCGCCTGTGTGGCACTCCTTGTCGGCGGGTGCGCATGGTTCCGTGGAACGCTTCAGGTGGATCCCGTCGTTCTCAATGAAGTGCGCGGAATCGGTGCGGTCAGAGGTGAAACCACGGTCCAGAGTGACGTCAATAGGAGGGCTGAAATAACATATTTTTTTGTGATCGATGTTGGTAGCGGTAGCGCCCGGGACTCCCTCGATAAAGCCGTCAAAACTCTGCAATCGAAGAAATGGTCTATCATGTCTGAAAATAGGCCGATAAGGGTTTTGATGAAATCTGATAAATGGGTAGGTGTGCACTTGACTATCGCGCCTTTCGATAAGATGTACCTTAAGGAAGCGCCCGAACTCTCGAGGGTGATCGATGATCAAACTGCCAGCACGGATGGTCTTGTCATCATTGATGTGTACGAGTTCGCGTAGATGGTGGTCCTGTTTGCCTTGGTCGATGCCTGGTTATGTGATAGTGCAGATATGACCAACGGATATTTGGGCAGCGTGTCTATTGGTGTCGGACGCCCTCGAGATTCCGCCCTTCGGAAGCGGACGTTGTGAGGGGTGAGTGGCCCGGCGGCGGACGGATTGAGCGGGCGATAATCCGCGACCGTAATCGCGTTGTTGGGGCTACTTGGCGATATCTAGCCGCCAGTAGAGGATTTCGAACGTTGCGAAGCTATGTATTCCGATACGGCTTCCATAAATGTCTCTCAGTTTGATTGTTTAGTCTTCTGGTGCAAAGGAATGGCGCGGCTCCAGCGGCATTTACGTCGGGATCATGCTAGGCCGCGCCGCTGCTACCGCATCAGCCAGCGCGTGCAGGAACTCGGTATCACCTCGCCTACACTAGGCACATTCAGGACATCGGCCCGCCACGTCCCACTGGCCGATTTCGTCGACGCGGTCCAGCTCTTCACGCACGGCCCCGAGCAACGTTCCTCCTAGGGCTGATCGCCAATCGCGGCCCTGGTCGTTCCGGAGTAACAGCTGCTGGCGCGGCTAAGAGCTTCTAACGCAATAAAGTGAGGCGTCGCCAGCAGATCAGTGCGCAGGCCAGCTTGAGGAAAGCCTCGTGAATGTCGGCGCGGACCTCCCAGCGAATCCGCAGGCGTCGGAAGGTGTGCAGCAGGGCGAAGGTCTGCTCGACGACCCAGCGTTGTTTGCCCAGGCCGGAGCCATGTTCGGTGCCGCGGCGGGCGATCAGCGGCCGGATCTGCAGCTCGCGTACCAGGCGGCGGTACTTGTCGTGGTCGTAGCCGCGGTCGGCGAGCACGACGTCGGGGCGCTGACGGGGCTGGCCACGCTTGCCACGCACCTTGGGGATGGCGTCCAGGAGCGGGCGGAGCTGGGTGACGTCGTTGCGGTTGGCGCTAGTCAGGATGACGCCTGCTCAGTCCTAACTTTTATCACTCTGGCGTTTCAGGCCTGTCTGCAGAGCTGTGACCTGCGGTTTTCAGTGCGCAAGGTGCGCACTAACCGGTCCTTCTAAGCTGTCGGCGTGTGTTCGTACGCGCGCAAGCTGAAGACGGCGTCAAGTGTGAGAGCGGTGCAGATAGTGCACTCCTCCCAGCAAGGCTCGCGCGATATTGATCACATCGGATCCGCGTATGACGACGCCGAGCTCGAGTTGATAAAGGCGGTGGCGCGGCTGGGGGAGTCAACGATGGGATAGAACGCGGTCGCCGCCGTGGCGTACGTCGTATGGATCCACAAGGGCGTGAGAGTACCGTCGCGGCACAGGCCGGATCGTGCGAGGTCGGGCGGGCCCGTCGACTCGGTCTCATTCAGCGGGAAGTACCGCTTGAGCTCGTGACCGTTAGTCCGGGGCCAGGAGGGCGGAAACTCTCGAACACGTCGTTCTTGCACGTGAGCCTTGAGAGGGCCTTGGCCGTCTCTGCGCGGATCAGCAGGCGGCCCGGAGGGCGGCTTTCGTACATCCCGACCACGCTCTTTCGCAGAGGCTCAGGCTCGCCGGAGAAGCGTCGTACGATGGCACAGCATGCCGTCGAGAGGGTAGAGGTCCGTGTCCGATGACCGCGCATGGCACCGGGATCTCGGCCGAGGTGCGCGCCACCGGCGGGCGCGAGTCGCCGGCGGTTCACCCCACACTGCCAGGGCGGCGTCCGGCCGCGATCGAACGGGCTGGTGGGTGGCCGGGGCGTTGGTCCTCACGTTCGCAGTCGCGGTCGCGGGCACGCTCTACGTGGTGAACGGGCGTGAGCCCGCGCCGACGCCGGCGAAGGCGCCGTCGGGGTGGCGGCTGGTCTGGGCAGACGAGTTCGACGGTCCCGCCGGGCCGCCGGATCCGGCGAAGTGGAATCTGGTCGACGACCATCTCGGCTACAACAACGAGTTGGAGTACTACACGCCACGCAACGCGGTCGTGGACGGCCAGGGCCGGCTGGTGATCACTGCCCGGTCCGACGACGCGGGCGGCTACGACTGCAGCCCCCGCGTGTGCGCGGCCACCTCCGCCCGGTTGTTCACGGCGGGAAAGTTCGTCCAGCGCTACGGGCGGGTGGAGGCCCGCATCAAGTTGCCCACAGGTCAGGGCATGTGGCCGGCCTTCTGGGCGCGGCGCTCTCCCCAGGGCAGCGGGCGCGGGGAGATCGACATCATGGAGCACCTCGGGCACGAGCCGGACACGGTCCACGGCAACCTGCACGGAGAGAAGGGCTACGACGAGCTCAACTCCTACCGGCTGCCCGACGGAGGCAAGTTCGCCGACGGCTTCCACGTCTTCGCCGCCGACTGGTATCCCGACCGCATCTCCTTCCTGGTCGACGGACAGGTCTACGCCACCGAGCGGAAGGCGGACGCCCCGCCCGGCGGCTGGGACTTCGACGTGCCCTACTACCTCCTGCTCAACTTGGCCGTCGGCGGCGACTGGCCCGGCCCGCCCGACTCCACGACCCGCTTCCCACAGCAGATGATCGTGGACCACGTCCGCGTGTACGCCGCCGCTACCGATCCGCCGCGCTGACCCCGGCACGCCGCCCGGCGGCGAAGCTGGCGATCAGCACGCCCACTCCCAGCAGCAGGGACAGGCCCTGCGCGAGCGTCCAGCCGAGGGCCGCGGCGGTCAGCCCGTACGGGAGCAGCGCCGCCACCAGCCCCAGCACCAGGGCCGCGTTGGCGCCGTTCATGAAGACGTACGCACCGGTGCGGTCCCTGCTGATCAGGATCGTGTCCACCAGGTAGTTCCCCGCGCCGACCAGCGCGGCCAGGCCCAGGACCCGCAGCGTCTGCGCCGCCTGCGCCGCGTAGCCCTCCCCGAACACCCGCAGGATGTACGGCGCGCCGACCACGATCACCGCGACGGCGGGGACGAGCAGGCCGTAGATGCCCACCACGGCCTTGCGCAGGTACCGGCGCAGCGAGATCCGCTGCGCCTCGGCGAACAGCACCTGCGCGCTCGTCGAAGGGATGAAGTTGAGGAAGGCCGCCACCTGGAAGGCGATCGCGAAGTACGCTGCCGCCTGCGGCCCCCGGATGTCCAGTACCTCCAGCGGCACCACGGTGCTGGGCAGCATGCCGAGCGCGGTCGCCAGGTAACCGGCGGCGGAGAACGGCAGATACCGCCGCAGCAGCTCCATCGGACGTGCGCGGTCTCTGACGCGGTGCAGCCGCGGCCACAGCGCCGCCCCGCCGAGCAAGCAGGCGAGCAGTGTGCCACCGCCGTAGGCGAGGACCAGGCCGGTGAACCCGAGAGGGACCAACGGCAGCAACGCGCCGACCTTCAGCACGGTGCCCGCCACGTTCTTGGCCAGCAGCGCCGCGGTGCCCCGGACCGCCACCAGCCCCGCGTCCAGCGTCCCACCCACGGCGGTGACCATCACCAGGACGGTGATCAGAGTGATCGTCCCCGGCTGCCGGATCAGCTCCGGACCGCCGGGCAGCAGCGGCGCCAGGATCAGCAGCGACAGCAGGGCGAGCAGGCCGCCGATTGCGCCGACGGCGATCACGGCGATCGCCGCCAGCCGGCGCGGGTCGTCGGCTTTGACGAGATGGCGCAGCAGCGTGGTGGGCAGGCCAAGGCCGGCGATGGTGGACAGCAGGTTGACGCTCGCGGTCACGGCGGTCAGCCAGCCGACGGCCTCGACCGGGTAGTTGCGCGCCGCCAGCGTGAAGAACGCGAAGCCGCCCGCTGCGAGCAGCACCGTGTTCGCCAGCAGCAGGAAGGTTCCGCGGACCAGGACGTTGCGGAACAGGGTTCGCACGCGCTCCCTCATCTGCCCGCCTCGATCCCGCAGCACGGTGGCGTAGCCGTTCCGGGTCGCGCGGGCGATCTCGGTCCAGCCGACGCCGTTCACGTGCTCCAGCGCGGCTTCCGACATCGACGCCAGCGTCGCAGCGTCCCAGCCCGCTGCCATGCGCAGGGCCGCGGTGAGCCCGGTGACGCCGTCCCGGTAGCCGGCCAGGGCGGCGGCCGGCAGCCCTGCCAGGGCGGGCAGCGCCGGGACGATCAGCGGCCTGCCGTGGGCGAGCGCGAGCAGCGCGCTGCCGCTGGTGGTGATCTCGCGGAACGGCAGCACGACGACGTCGCCCTCCGCGAACAGCCTGGCGACGTCCTCGTCGCGGACCCGTCCGAGCCGCAGGTCGATCCGGTCGTCGTCGGCGGCCGACGCCTCCAGGCGGGCCGCGAGCGCCGCGTCCGGGCATGATCCGGCGATGACGAGGCGCACGTCCAGCCCGCCGGGCAGCGTCGTGAAGGCCGCGAGCAGGTCCTCGACCCCCTTGTACGGCTCGATCCGCCCGAAGAACAGGAACGTGCGGGGCTCGCCCGACCCGCCCGGCGGCGGCAGCGGTGGCGCGGGGAAGGGGCCGTGCGGGATCACGGCGGCCCTGGACGGCACCGCCCCCAGGGCCGCCAGCCGGTCCAGCGCCGCCGAGTGGTGGGCGATCACGAGGTCGCAGTGTCGTACCAGAGTGCGCCTGGCGGCGGCGTCGTCGGCGAAGACCGGCCGGTGCGGCAGCACGTTGTGCGCAGTCCACACCAGCCGCAGGCCGAGCAGCCGCACGATGCCGAGGACGGCGGCGAACCACAGCTGAGCCGGCCGCCGCATCCGGGCTCCGCCCGGCAGCGCGAACTTCCACACCCAGTGCAGGTGCACGATCCGGGCTCCGGCCAGCCGCCGGACGGCCAGCTCGGCGGGCAGCAGCAGGAGGTTGAGCGTGTGGGAGGAGGTCAGCTCACCCAGGTAGTGGACGCGGACGCCGATCCCGCGTAACTCGCCGTACAGCAGATCCTGGTACGGGTTGCTGTCGCGGGGGAAGACCAGCACCTTCATCGGCCGGCGCGACCCCGGGGAGCGGCAAGTTCGGCGAGCACGCCCGCACCGTACACCAGGTGGTCGGCGAGGACCCGCACCGGACCGTTGTGCCGGTTGCGCCAGGCCGGCACCAGCAGCAGCGCCGGGTAGAACGGGAACCACAGGGTCAGCGGCAGGCCGAGCAGGAAGAGGGGATACGCCACCACCATCGGCTCGCGGCGCAGCAGGTGCGCCCGGCGGCTCCGGTGCTTGAGGTAGAGCCGGGCGCGGGCCTTGCCGTAGACGTACGAGCGGCGAAGCTGCCGGCGGCGGTCACCCCACTCGTGGGTGACGACCGCGTCCCCGGCGCTGCGGATGCGGTGCCCGGCGTCCTGGACCCGCCAGCTGAAGTCGACGTCGGAGCCGTACCCGAATGTCTCGTCGAAGCCGGCCACCTCGTCGAAGACCTCCCGGCGCACCGCCAGGTTGCCGGTGCCACACTCCGGGAGGTAGCGGTCGGCGGCCCGGCGCCGGGCGTCGGCGTCGTAGAGACTGTCGTGCCCCTCGGGGCCGGTGACGAGCCCCGACACGACGCTCTCGCCCTCGTCGAGCATCGGCGTGACAAGGCGGCGCAGCCAGTTGCCCTGAGGCAGGCAGCCCGCGTCGGTGAATACGACGATCTCGCCCTTGGCGGCGCGCACACCGGTGTTGCGCTGGTGCGGGATGGTCACGGACACGCCCGGCGGTGGGCTGAAGGCCGTCCACCGCACGTGCGGGTGGGCGGCGGCGATGGCGTCGAGCCGGCCTTCGGAGGCGTCCACGACGATGATCTCGTACGGCAGGCCGGCGGACTCGGCCGCGCGGGTGACGCCGTCGAGGGTGCTGTCCAGTCCGGGCTCGTCCTTGCTGACGATGACGATAGAGATCATCGGTGGAAGACCTTCGTGACTCCGCTCGTGTACACGAGATCGTAGTGCGCCTCGATGAAACTGGTCGGGAACGCGTACAGGGCGAGCTGATTGTCGAACAATGACCTGGCGCGGCCGACGGCGGTGTTGGACCAGCTCGCGTACACCCAGGCCCGCTGGTCCAAGGTCAGGGGGGTGATGTCGGTCTGGATCCGCCGTCCCGGCCCGAGCTCGGCGAACAACCGCAGCTGCGCGTACCGGTCGGCGTAGAGGCGGTCGGGCGAGCCGCGTGCCGCCTCTTTGAGCCAGCGCGCCCCCGCCAGTTCGGCCTCGTACATGCAGAACCGCTCGCAGTCCTCGCCGCGCGTCGAGAGGTTGGTCGCCCGCTCCCCGCCGAGCAGCACGTTGTCCAGGCCGCTGCCGGTCGCGAAGGTGACGACGACGGCCGCTCCCGCCAGCCCGTACGCCGTCCGGCGGAGCCGAACGGGGAGTTTGACCGCCGAGACGCGGTGCAGCAGCCAGAACATGGCGATGGTGACGAGCGTCAGCGCCTGCAACTGGGCGCGGGTCTGGTTGTACGCGGCGGCGAGGGTGCCGGAGACGCGCAGCAGGACCAGGGCACCCAGCATGGGCACGGCCAGCACGCCGATCCGCCGCACCAGCCACGACGAGCGGCGGCGCACGGCCATGACCAGGGCGCCGATCAGGCCGAGCAGGTTCGCCAGCTGCTGGACCAGCAGCACACCTAGGTCGAGCGACGCGCTCACCGCCGGCGCGATCTTCGGGGGGACGGGCACCCCCGCGTCCCCAAGGCCCCATCGGGGATCGCCCGCGTCGGCGGCAGGCGTCACGGCGGCCTTGGGCGGACGGTATTTGGGCACCACCCGCTTGCCGTAGAGGTACGTCGGGATGCGAGTCACGTCGGTGCCCCGCAGGTAGGCGGAGAGCAGCGTCCCGGCGGTCTCGGCGCCGGGCAGCAGCCGCAGGCCCTCAGAGCTCAGCGCGGTGCGGAATTCGCCGATGTTGGCCGTCGACCGGGTGATCGGAACGTACCAGAGCACCCCGGCGAGCAATCCGGGCAGCAGCGCCGCCACGACCGCCCGCGGCGCGATCCGCGGCCGCCGCAGCGCCCACAGCACGGCCTGCAGGACCAGCGCCCCGCCGAGCATCACGGCCGTGAAGTACGCGGTCGTGTAGTGCGAGACCACGATGCCCGGCCCGAACAGGCACAACAACGCCGCCTTGGGGAAGCGCCGCAGCCGGGCGTCGAGCACAGCCCCGCACAGCGCGGCGAACAGCAGCATGGCGATCTCCTGCCGGGCCAGCGCCGGGAACTGCTGGGACAGTGCGCCCTGTGCCGTCACGAACGCGGCGGCGGCGAACGCCCACTGGCCCGGCAGGAAGCGCCGGGCGAGGTGGAAGATCCCGACGGGGAACATCGCGAAGATCGCCGGATAGACGACCTTGAGCACCAGCAGGACCGGCAGCCCGGTCAGGGCGTGCAGCTCGGACGGCAGAACGGTGATGCTGAGCATCGCCCCGTACGCGTCGGGGTGCGGACCGGTCACCCAGATCCCCGAGGTCGCCGTCTCCTGGGCCACGGCGTACTCGGAGGCGATGTCGAACCCGTAGACCAGCTCGCCGCGGAGCGCGTACGACCACATCATGGCCAGGGAGACGGCGTACAGCAGCACGGCCGCACGGCCGGCCCCGAGCCGCCCGGCCCGGACGACCCCGAAGGCCAGCACGAGTACGCAGCCGACGACGGCCGCGATCGCCACCCCAGGGCCGTACCCGTGGTTGAGCCGCAGCGCCCCCGCCGCGGCGAGCAGCGGCAGCAGCAACGGCAGCGACAACCACCCGGCGGAGGGCAGAGACCGCCATGGGACGGCCGTCTCCTGTGGCGCCTTCACCCCGGCAAGGAACAGCCCCAGGCAGACCAGCATGAGCCCGGCGAGCAGCGGCCCTGGCCGGAGCGGCGCCCCGGGGTCCGCCCCGGGGCCGAACACAGCGTCGAGGACGGCGCCGTCGACCAGCGGCACGAGCAGGGTGACCGCGAGGCCGGACGTCATGAGCACGACCAGCGACGCGGCCGGCACGTACAACGGGAACGCCGCCACCCGATGGCCCGGCACCCGCAGTGCCCGCAGCAGCAGGCATCCGGGCACGATCAGCAGGAGCGGCACGAGCAACAGCTGGGCCGCCCACAGCTGGCGCGCCTGGGTCAACCCGACGATCAGGACGAGGGCCGCCCCGTACAGGACCATACGCCTGTCCTGCTCGCGGACGGTCACGTCCTCTGTCCTCCGCCCCGGCCGGTCCTGTCCTCGGTGAACATGCGGCGGAAGGCCCACAGACCGTGCAGGAAGCCGATATTCTCGCACGCTTCCTGGGCGAGCCGGAGGTACGGGTCGGCGAGCGCCTCGATCCTGCCCCTCACCGCGTTCCGCAGCCCCACCGGGTAGAGCAGCAGTGGCAGCAGCACGGACACGACCGCGACCGCCGGCCACCGGACGGCTGCGAGGGCGAGTCCCGCGACGAGCACCGGCCACGGGAACACCGTCGGCCGCACCGCAGGCCATTTGAGGTACTGCATCGCGGCACCCCGCCCGTACGCCAGGCTGCGACGCAGCAGCCCGCGAACCGTGGGTGCGTGCCGGTGCACGACCAGCGCGTCGGGGACGAAGATCAGCCGCCCCGGCCGGTCCCGTCGGAGCCTGCGTGACAGGTCCTCCTCCTCGGCGGCGTACCGGAACCTGGTGTCGAACCCACCCACGGCCAGCAGCCGCTCCCGCTCGAACGACATGTTGCCGCCGCTGAAGGCGTAGACGTCCCGCCGCCCGCCGGCCGCCCTGGCCGTCGCCCACTGCCGCCGCAGGTACAACCAGAACCGGTACGGCAGCGCCGCGCTGACGGTGAGCTCCAGCCCCAGCGGCTCGTGCCGGTTGTTGCGTTCGAGGAACCGCGTCAGGAAGCCGTCACCGGTCACCGGCACGATCGGGCCGCCCACCCCGGCGACGCCCTCCTCGGTGTAGCCGTCGAGCAGCAGCTCGGCCCAGCGGAGGCACGGCTCGATGTCGTCGTCGATGAAGGCGACGACCCGCCCCTTCGCGGCCCGCAGGCCGGTCTCGCGTGCCGCTGCCGTGCCGCGGTTTGTCTCGTGGCGGATGACCGTGACCCCGTGGCCGCGCGCGACGTCCCCGGTCCCGTCCAAGGACGCGTCGTCGACGACGATGATCTCCAGCTTGGCGTGGGCGGTCTGGGTCGCCAGCGCGTCCAGGGGCCGCCCGAGGCGGGCCGCGCCGTTGTAGGAGCAGATGACGACGGACAGGCTAGGGGGCATAGGGACGATTCTCAGGGATGCGGGTGAGCGGGCTGCGAACGGCCTCGTACACGGCGATCGTCCGCGTCGTGACCGTGCTCAGGTCGGTGTCCGATGTGCCCGAGTCCGGCACCATGCCCGGAGTGCGCGCAACGCCGCCCCCCTCCTGACCGGTCGCGAGGAGGTCGGCGATCGCCTCGGCCAGCCGGTCAGGGGCGCCAGGGGGTACCGCCCACGGGGAGCTCTCGAACAGCTCGGCCAGCCCGCCCACGGTGGTCGCGATCACCGGTACGCCGAAGGCGCGGGCCAGGTTGGCCACCCCGCTCTGCTCGGCGTCGCGGTAGGGGAGCACGACGGCCTCCGCGGCGGCGAACCAGGCCGCGATGTCGCCGTCCGGCACGTACCCGGTGAACACCAGCCGGTCGAGCAGCCCGTGCCGGCGCGCCAGGCGGCGCACCATCGCCTTGTGCAGGTGGTCGCGTACCTCGAACACCCGGAACGGGCCGTGCCGCCGCCGTACCGCGCCGGCGACGACGACCCGTACCGCGTCCAGCGTCGCGGGCGGCAGCTCCGCCATTGCCCGCACCAGGTCGTCGAGCCCCTTGCTGACGTGGATGTGGCCGAAGGCCAGGAGCACGCGAGCGTCATCCAGTCTGAAGCGGGCCCGCAGGCCGGCCGCGGTGCCGGTCGCGGGCGGCGGCGGTGCGGAGAAGTGCGGGACCACCGCGGCATTGTCGTCCAGCCCGAGGGCCCCGAGCGTGTCCCGCGCCTCCCGTGTGTGCACGATGAGCCGGTCGCAGCCCCGCGCGATGTGCCGATACAGCGCCCTCCCGGGCCCACGCAGCAGCGCCGTGTCGCGGTTGACCTCATGCAGCGTGGCCACCACCGGGACCCCGGGACCGGCCAGCCAGCGCGCCACGGCCAGGGTACGGGCGCCGAACGCGGGCACCGCGAACTGCACGTGCACCACGTGCGGCCGGAACCGGGCCACGGCCGCACGCAGCGGTGTCACCCCGCCGCCCAGTGCGCCGATGACCTCCTCGGGCGCGTCGGGATGCCGGCGGGCGGCGACCACCGCGACCTTGTGGCCGCGTTCACGCACGGCGCGGGCGAGCACGTAGGAGTAGGTCCCGATGCCGTCGCGGGCCGGCGGATATGGGCTGACGTAGAGGATCCTCATGGCAGCATCGCCTTCACCACGTGGGAGGCGATCGAATTCAGGGCGTAGTCGCCGACCCACGGCTCCGTCGGCGCGTCGTCCGCGGGCGCGTCAAGGGCTTCGGCCAGTGCTTCGGCGAACGCGTCCAGCGTGTGGTCGCAGACGATCCCCCGTCGGCTGCGTCGCACCAGATGCTGGGCCAGGTTGTCCCTTGCCGAGGTGGTCACCACCGGTACGCCGCAGGCGATCGCCTCCAGCACGGCGATGCCGAACCCTTCCCTGGTGGACGGGAAGGCGAACACCCGGCCCGCCTTGACCAGCGCGTACACGTCCTTCTGCTCGCTGACGTCGTGCCGGAACTCCACGGCGTGCGCGATGCCGAGCCGTTCGGCCTCCTCGCGCAGCGTGTCGCGTTCCGGGCCGTCGCCGATGATCCGGCAGGTGACCGCCCGGCCGCGCTCCCGCAGCCGGGCGATGGCGGCGAGCAGCAGGTCCAGGCCCTTGTGCCGCATCAGCCTGCTCACCACGACCAGGTCGGTGCGCTGCTCGTGCGGCGCGGCCTGGTTCACCCCGTCGAGGTCGACCCCGTTGGGTGCGATGGTGATCGGGGTCCGCTCGCCGAGCTCAGCCCGCAGCCGCCGGGCCGTCTCCGGGGAGACGGCGATGATGCGATCGGGCGCCCGCATCGCCAGCCGCTCGATCCACCACGCCGGCCGCCAGCCGACGCGCATGCTGTATCGCCAGTACTCGGGGCCCCACACCTCGTGCCAGGTCGCGATCAGCGGTTTGCGGCGCAGTGTGGCGACCAGGCGCAGCGGCAACAGGTGCAGGAACGGGATCTGGTCGACATTGAGCACGTCGAACCGATGCCACAGCAGCCGGAGGCAGGCCACCGCGAAGACCAGCGCCTGCCAGGTTGAGCGGACACCATGCCGGTACATCGGCAGCAGCCGGGAGATCGCGTGGAACGTGACGCCGCCCTCGGTGCGCACTCGGGAGCCGTCCCACCAGCGCATGGTGAACACGTGGAGGTCGGTGTGCGCCGTGAGGTGAGCGTACAACTCGTGGTAGCGGATCTCCCTGCCACCGAAGCTGTACGGGTGGATGGCGTCGGTGACCAGCGCCACCACGGGCCGTCTGGGCACGCGCCTACCCCTTGTCGATGTCCGCGGAGCAGGCGGCGCGGAACGCGATGGCCTCGCCGCCTTCCAGCAGGACCCCGAGAGTGATCGGGCCGGGCTCGCACAGTGCCTTCGTGGGCGGCGTGATCGTCACCGCCTGCCCGTCAGCCAGGGTCACCCGCCCGCTGGCGACGGTACGGGTCCTGCCGGACTCGGTCAGGCGTACCGACCAGCCGTACTCGTGCTGTCGCCCGGTGACGTTGCGGATGGTGAAGGAGGGCGGGACCAGGAACGACGTGGCGGGCACCCGGTCCGGCAGCGCCTGTGGGGCGGCGAACGCCAGCTCGGTGTACCCGGCGTGCGCGCCGGCCAGCCCGGCCGTGAGGAGCAGGCGGCGTCCCTGCTCGGTCTGCGCGCCGAGCGCCGCCACGACGACTGCGCCGAGCAGGGCGGCAGTCGTGAGAGAGGTGGAACGGGGAAATAATCGCGTCATTTACGGCGTGACTTACCACGATGCTGTTGGGACGGTTGATCCTAATGCCTCGGAAGGGGTAGTCGTCCCAAAATGACGCTTACAACGGTACGAACGTTATTAGGGACCGTTCCAAATGGACATTCCGCAAATTTCATGCATTGGGGCGAAGGGCGGTTCAGCGCTGGCGGTACACCCGCACCCAGTCGACGACCATCCGTGCCGGGAAACGCGTCGTGGTGTTCGGGTTTCCCACCCAGCTGCCACCCACCTGCAGGTTGAGGATCACGTAGAAGGGCTTGTCGAACGGCCAGCCGGGATAGCGCGGGTATTGGGCGTACGGCTTGCCGTCCACCCACCAGGTGATGCTCTGGGGCGTCCAGTCGACGCCGTACACGTGGAAGCCGGCGTCCAGCCGCTCCGGCAGGGTGATCTGGCCACCGCCCTTGCGGCCCTTGGAGTGGGTGTAGGCCCTGACGAGATGGGTCTCGTGGCCGCGGTTCTCCATGATGTCGATCTCGCCATACGTCGTGGAGCCGGAGCGGCCGGCGTTGCTGCGCTTGAGCCAGAACGCCGGCCACAGCCCCTTGCCGAGCGGCAGCTTGATACGCGCGGTGAACCGCCCGTACGCCTGGTCGAAGGTCTTCCTGGTCTCCAGCCGGGCGGAGCTGTAGGCGCACGGGCCGTACCAGCAGGCCGGTCGGTCCGCGGCCCGCGTCCGTAGGGCGGAGATGACGAGACGGCCGGAGCCGTCCTGCACCGCGTTCGCGGGGGTGTAGTAGTGCAGTGCCTTCCGGTTCGACCAGCTCGTGCCGGACAGGGTGGTCCACTTGGCGGGCCGGCCCCGCCCGTTGAACTCGTCGGACCAGCTCAGTTTCCAGGAGGCCTCGGGCAGTGCCAGCGGCGGAGGCTCGATCGATTGCGCGGGCGGCGTCGTCGCCCCGTTCCGAGCCTCGTCCGAAGGCGTCTCGCCGATGGTGCGTACCCCTGCCGCGCTGGTCACGACCACGGTGGCGCAGATCGCCGCGGCGAGGATCCGGGTGCGGGAACGGGCCGGGCCGTCAGCCGCCGTCATCGGACCGGCTCGCGCTCGGACTTCGTTTCGTCGCGCTTCCCATAAATAATGACTTCCGGCGAGGGGCTCCGTCCTGGCCGGGAGAATATCAAAGGGAGAGGCTGCGGTGACCGGAGGTGGTTGGAGGAGCGAGACGGGCGATCCGGACGGTTCGCCCGAGGTGAACGAGCGGCTCTCCCAGCCGTCACTGCCGCCGAACGAACGGCTCTCCCAGCCTTCGCTGCCGTTCTCTCGACCGTCGCTGCCGTCATTGCCACAGACCACCAAGCTGAGCGACTCCGATGCCGCCTACCCGATCACCGACCCGATGCCTCCGGGCCGGAAGAAGCGCTTCCGTTCGCTGCTGATCGGCGGCGCCTCCGTCACGTTCGCGATCGTCGTGGCGAGCGGTGTGCTGGTGGCCTCCCGGCAGAGCGACGAGCCGGTGGCGGAGCTGGCCGGCAACCTGTTCGCGGCGGGTCTGGCCGGCAGCGCCGACGGCCGGCAGCTGGAGCTCAACGGCGTCGCCGCCATGGGCGCCACGGTGGCGGTCGCGGGCGGCGAGGACGCCGACTCCGGCTACCGGACCGAGTTCTTCCTGTCCAAGGATGCGGGCCGCACCTTCGCCCGCGCCCAGGTGCGGACCCCGAAGGGGGAGCCGCCCGTCGTCGGCGAGATCCCCCGCCGCCTCGCCGCGGGCACCGGCGGCTGGGTCGCGCTCGGCGACCGCGTCGGCGGCAGCGTCGTCTGGACGAGCCCCGACGGCGCGGCCTGGACCCGCCAGCCCGATGCCACCGCCAGCCTCGCCTTCGGCCCGCGCGACCGGGTCGCCGACGTCGCGTGGACCGGGAACGGCTTCACCGCCGTGGGACAGACTTCGGCCAAGGGCGACTTCACCGACGCCTCCCCGGTGGTGTGGCTGTCCCGTGACGGCCGGAGCTGGGAACGCCGGGCCGGCTGGCGGCTCCACCCGCCGACCGGAGGCACCCTTGCTCTTACCGACGTGGCGAGCGTCAAGAACGCCATCGTCGTCCGCGGTGAGAGCTCCATCAAGCCGTACGACATCACCTGGCGCTCGACCGACGCCGGCAACACCTGGCAGGCGTTCGCCGTCCCGGGCAAGTCGCGCAAGCCGGAGTTGACCTTCGCGGCGACCGCGACGACCATGCTCGCGGTGCGCCAGGAAGGCTCCCGCGCGACGACATACACCTCGCCCGACGGCGTGCGCTGGACGACGGCGGCGAAGATCGAGATGCCGGGCTTCCGGAGCCTGTTACGGCTGACCGCCACGTCTCAGACCGCGGTCGCAGCGATCGAGACCGACAGCGGGGTCCGGCTGCTCCGCAGTACGGACGGCCGCTCCTGGCAACCCGCCGGCACGACGGCCGACGGCGTCGAGGTACGCGACGCCACCGCGGTGGCGGACAACACCGTCGTAGTGGGAGCCGACGCGGCCCACAGCGGCACGGGCGCTCTGCTCGCGGTACGCGACAAGGCCGGGAAGGACGTCCCCACCGGCATCCCGGACACCACCGGGAGCGGCAAGGTCGTGGACGCTCTCGGCACGGCCGACGGCCGGGTGGTCGCAGTCGGTGGCGCCAACGGGGATGCCGCCGTCTGGACCTCCGCGGACGGGGAAACCTGGCGGCGCGTGCAGGACAAGGAGAAAGCCCTCGCCGGCCAGGGGCGGCAGCGGCTGATCGGCGTCACGCCCGGCTTCGCCGGCTGGCTGGCGGTCGGGTCAAGCGGCCGCACACCCAGTCGCCCCCTGGTCGTCACCTCGGCGGACGGCGAGAGCTGGCGGCGGGCCGACGGCGTGGCGGCGTTCCAGCCCGGCGGCACGGACCCGCTGATCGCCCGCGGCGTCGCCGCCGGCCCGGACGGCTACGTGATCGTGGGTGAGGACGGCTTCGGCGCGGGCACCTGGTGGTCAGCGGACCTCAAGACCTGGGAGCGCGGCACGCCGGCGGGCGAGGACAATCTCGTCGGCACGCCGACGACCAGGCGGTGGATGAACTCCGTGACCAGCGGCTTGTTCGGCTTCGTAGCCGCCGGCGGCGTGACCGACCCCAACGCCTACGGCGGCGTCTTCATCCGTCGCCCCACCGTGTGGATCTCGCCGGACGGCCGCAAGTGGTCGCTGATACGCCTGCCGATCCCGGCCGGCGTCAACGAGGGCTGGCTGTCCCACATCGCCTCCCACGACGACGTCCTGGTGACCGCCGGTACGGCCGTCACCGGCAACGGCACGGGCACGGCCGCGTTCGGGTACGCGTCGGTCGACGGCGGCCGGAGCTGGCAGTCGATCTCACTGCCGGTGGTGGCCGGCGAGCAGTCCAGCGTCACCGCCGTGGCCGTGACCCCGCGGGGCTTCGTCGTGGCCGGCACTGTGGGGAGGCCCGGCGACGTGGTCATCTGGACCTCGGCGGACGGCCGCTCCTGGCAGCCGGAGCAGCCGCGGGGCAGCGCCATGTCCGGCCCGGGCGAGCAGCGGCTGACAGCGTTCACCGCGGTGGACGGCGAGCTCGTCGGTGTGGGTTCCACGGCCACCGGCCAGGGCGACGAGCCGACCGTGTGGCGGCGGCCGCTGTCCTCGGATGAGACCGGCACTCCCTAACGCGTAGCCCACCACACTGTGAGCACAGGCCCCGCATCTCCTAGCGCGTGCCCCACACTCGCAGCGTGGCGTCACCGGCAACCCCGGTGACAGTCATGCCGTCCCGGCTGAACGCCACCGAGTAGACCCAGTCGGCCGGCCCGTCCAGCTCGCCGGTGCCGCGTCCGCTCGCCACCTCCCACAGCCGGATCTTGCGGTCGTAGCCGCCGCTGGCCAGCGTCTTCCCGTCCGGGCTGAAGGCGACCGCGGTGGCCCAGCCCCGGTGACCGGCGAGCACGGTGCGCTCCTTGCGGGCGGCGACGTCCCATAGCCGGACGGTTCGGTCGGCGCTCGCGCTCGCCAAGGTCTTCCCGTCCGGGCTGAAGGCCACCGAGAAGACCCAGTAGCGGTGGCCGGAGAGCACAGCGGTGCCCTCGCCGGTCGCGGCGTTCCACAACCGCACGGTCCGGTCGTGGCTGCCCGTGGCGATCGTGGCGCCGTCCGGGCTGAACGCCACCGAGTCCACCCAGTCAGTGTGGCCGGCGAGGATCGCGGTGCCGTCGCCGGTCGCGGCGTTCCACAACCGCACGGTCCGGTCGTGGCTGGCACTGGCCAGGGTCTTTCCGTCCGGGCTGAACGCCACTGACCCGACCCCTCCGGTGTGGCCGGTGAGCGTGCCCGTGCCACGTCCGGAGGGCAGGCTCCACAGCCGTACGGTCCCGTCGTCGCTCCCCGTCGCGAGCATCTTGCCGTCCGGGCTGAACGCCACCGCGTGGACGCCCTTGGTGTGGCCGTCGAGCGAGGCGGTGACGCGGCGGGTGGCGGCGTCCCACAGCCGCACGGTCCCATTGGCGCCCCCGGTCACGAACGTCTTCCCGTCCGGGCTGTACGCGACAGCGTAGGCGGGGCCCGGAGACAGGGTCCGCGTCACCTCCGGCTGAATCACCGGCGTCGTAGGCCCCGGGACGACGGTGGGTGGCGTCACGGCCGTGGGCGCCGCCGGCGTGACCAAGGCGAAGTAGACACCCGTGGCGACGGCCCCCGCGGCCACCAGCCCGAGGGACGCAGTGACCAGGGTGCGCCGCGACTTGAGACCGGCACGAACGCGCGGACCCACCGGCGATTCCGTCACCGGGACCATCCCCGCGTCGGGAAGCGACACCCCGCCCGAGACCAGGGACGACGGACCCGAAAGCGAGGTGGGACCGGACTGTGACGACGGGCCGGAAAGCGAGGTAAGACCGGACTGCGACGACGGACCCGACGGCGACGACCAACCCCCCTGCGACGTCGGGCCCGACGGGGACGACCAACCTCCCTGTGAGGACGGACCCGACTGCGAGGACAAGCCGGGCACCGAGGATGACCCTGCGAGCGACGGTGCGCCCGTCTGGGACGCGGCACCCTCGCCACTGCCCTCCTGCGGCCGTGTCCCGACCGAGAAGAGGGATTCCTGGCCTGTCGCCTCCCGCGCGGGATCGGGCACGCCGTGGCCGAGCAGGTTGAACAGGACGTCGGTTGCCGATGGCCGGGCCGCGGGATTCTTGTCCAGGCACGCCACCACCAGTGACCGCACCGGCTCGGTGAGCCCGGTGAGGTTCGGCTCCTCGTTGAGTATGCGCTGGAAGATGACAGGGATGCTGTCGTTCCCGAACGGGGGCCGCCCGCTCGCCGCGTAGGCCATGGTGGCGGCCCAGCTGAACATGTCCGACGCCGCCGTCACCACGCCGGCACTGAACTGCTCCGGCGCCATGTAAGCCGGCGTTCCGAGGATGTCGCTGTTCTCGGCGACCGTGGAGTCCAGAGCGCGCGCCAGCCCGAAGTCGATCACTCGGGGCCCGTCAGGACCGCAGACGACGTTGCTGGGCTTGAAGTCGCGGTGCACGATGCCGGCCTGGTGGATGGCCACCAGCGCGGTGACGGTGGCGACCGCCAGTCGCTCCAGCGCGTCAGGGTCGCGGACCCCCTGCGTGGAGATGAGCCGGCTCAGCGAGACGCCCTCGACGTACTGGCTGACCACGTACGGCTGGTCCCCGCTGGTGTCGGCGTCCAGCACCCGGGCCGTGCAGAACTGCCGTACCCGCCGGGTCGCGGCGATCTCGTGCAGGAACCGCTCGCGGGCCTGGGGTTCCTCCGACAGCCGGGCGTGCAGCACCTTGATCGCGACGACCTGGCCCTCGGACGACTCTCCGACGTACACGGTGCCCTGGCCACCCGCGCCCAGATAGCCCGTCAGCCGGTAAGGACCCACCTGGCGCGGGTCGGTCGGCCGCAGAGGACTGAAACTGGGCACACGTACCTTCCCCAAGCTCAGCAGGATGATGGCTTACGGATGCTTATGCACGAAATACAGCATTAAGAGCCTACTCTCATGAGGCGTACATCCGGCCTATCCCGCGAGGCGTGTGGGGAGGGAGCGGGCGGCGGGAGGGTATGTCCGACAAATGCGATACGCCTGCTCCAGTGCGACAGCTCTCACCAGGCCCGGCCGGGCGGCCAAAGGTGAACGCTGTGTGCACGTTCTGTTGGGAATCGCGTCATGTGACACCCCTAGCCTGCCCGGCATGAAACGCATCCCTTTGGCGGTGGGCTCCGCCGTGCTCGCCCTGAGCCTCGCCGCCTCGGCCGGTCCCGCGTCCTACGCCGACGCCGAGCCGGAGGGCACCGGCCGGGCCACGCTGACCGGGTTCGCCTCGCTCCCGGCGCAGACCTTCGTGCCCGGCAGTGAGCCGTCCGGATCGCAGATCGGTACGACCCCCGTCAACGGGGTCACCCCGCCCTTCCCCGGCCAGCCGGTCCAGGGGTTCAGCGGCATCGTCCGGCGCGGTGACGGCACCTTCGACGTGCTGTCCGACAACGGGTACGGAGCCAAGAACAACAGCGCCGACTTCCTGCTGCGCGTGCACCGCATCAGGCCGGACTTCCGCGCCGGCACCGTGCGGGTGCTGGGTGGGTTCACCCTGTCGGACCCGGATTGGCGGGTGTCCTGGCCGCTGACCAGGGCCGACCGGGTGCTCACCGGCGCCGACTTCGACGTGGAGTCGATCGTGCGGGCGGACGACGGCACGTACTGGCTGGGCGACGAGTTCGGCCCGTTCCTGCTGCACTTCTCGGCGAGCGGCACGCTGCTGGAGGCGCCGATCGAGCTGCCCGGCGTCAAGGCGCCGGAGAACCCCACGCTGAACGGCGCGACCCCCAACCTGGCCGGCAGCAAGGGCTTCGAGGGCATGGTCCGCTCCGCGGACGGGCGGCGGCTGTACCCGCTGCTGGAGGGGACGGTCAGCGGCGACCCGGCGGGCACGCTGCGGATGAACGAGTTCGACGTCCGCAAGCGCGCCTACACCGGCAGGCGCTGGACGTACCGGCTGGACAGCCCGGCCACCGCGATCGGCGACGCCATCGCGGTGGACGACCACCGCTTCCTGATCATCGAGCGGGACAACAACCAGGGGGACGCCGCCGCGCTCAAGCGCGTCTACCTGGCCGACACCCGCGACCGCGACCACGACGGCGCGCTGGACAAGACCCTGGCCGCCGACCTGCTGGACCTGGCCAACCCCAAGGGGCTCGGCGGGTTCGGTGAGACGTTCCGCTTCCCGTTCCAGACCATCGAGGACGTCGTCATCCTGGACGACCGCACGATCGGGGTCCTCAACGACAACAACTTCCCGTTCTCGTCGGGACGGACGCCGGGTCAGCCGGACAACGACGAGTTCATCACCGTCCGCCTGCCCTGGCGTCTGCACGCCCGTTGAATATCCGACGGAGGAGACAACCCTGATGCGAGTCGTTCAATTAATCACCGCCTCGGTCGCGGTCGCCGCCGCCGTGGCCGCGCTCGCCGCGCCGGCCATGGCGCGGGCGGACCAGGACCCGGCCGTTCAAGGTCGCCAGATCAAGGTCGGCCGTGACCATGCCGACGCGCGGGTGCCGTTCGTCGTGAAGAGGTCCGGCGAGGCGCTCGTCGATCTGGCCGCCGCCGCGCCCGGCACCGACTGGGCCGTGAAGGGTGCCGAGTCGGCGGTCGTGTCGATCTTCGTCGACAACCGCTACGCCACCGACCTCGTGGTCTCCGGGGACCAGCGGCTGCCCCGGCAGCTCGCCCTCGGCGCGCTGAGGGCGGGTCCGCACCTGCTGCGCCTGCACTTCGCCGACGAGCGCTCCGCGGCGGGGAGCGCTTCCGTCCTGCTCGACAGGGTGAAGGTGACGACGTACGCGCCGGGCGGCAGCGACTACCTGGCGCTGCGCTACGCCCCCATCGTCTACGGCCGCAACCTCTCCGAGCTCGGCACGCCCTATCAGAACGCGACGACCGACACGCCGCTCATCGCCTGGCACGAGGCCAGGCCGGGGACGGCGCCGGGCCGTACGAAGCTCACGTACTCCGTCGTGTGGAGCAACGAGGACGGCGGGACGAACACACCGGCGCTGATGGCGCGCTGGGGCCGTACCACCGACATCGAGTGGGTCTACGACGTGGAGGTCGACGAGCGCGGCAACCGGGTGCCGGGCAGCGACACCTATCAGGCCGCCAACCACCAGACGCTGCGGTTCGCCGGCCGGTACGAGGGCGACCACGCCCTCCTGGAGACCTGCACCAGCAACAACAACATGTGCGACAAGGTCACCGACCCGATGAGGTTCTTCCTGTCGCCGCTGCAGACCCGCCCGGCCGACCAGCCCCGCGAGCACCTGATGGACACCAACCCGTGGACCTACCAGATCATGTCCGAGGAGATGATCAGGGAGGGCAAGATCGAGGCCGCGTCGGAGACGGCGCCCGCCACGCCTGAGGTGAGCGACCAGCGGAACTATCTGTACGTGGCGCTCAAGAAGACGACGGACCGGCCCAACACGGGCTCGTCCTGGGTCGGCGTCTCGGTCGGCGTGCGCCTCAAGAGCGGCGGCACCGTTTACCTGTCGAACCATGTCGACCCCACCTGGTCCATCCAGCGGGACGACCCGGCGGCGACCACGGTGGAGCTGCCGCCGGGCACGACGGCCGACGACATCCAGGAGATCACCGCCAACCGCGTCGTGGTCGGCACGGACAACGGCGCCGTCGTGCACGTCACCGGCGTCAAGCGGGGCTTCTTCCTGGGACAGGACTACCTTCCCCAGCAGTCCTTCCTCACCTGGGACGGCGACGTCACCGTCGACGCCGGCACCCCGTCCGCGGTGATCTGGCGCCGCTGACCGGCCACCGGCCGCGCCGGCGAGTCGCTGACCGGTCACCGGCCGCGCTAGGGAGGAGTGACGGTCCGCTTGCCGACCGAGCCGCGGACCACGATGTGGGTGCCCAGGACGACGTGCTGCGGCTGGCTGAGGTCCAAGGCCAGCCGCACGGCGGTACGGCCCAGCTCCTCGGTGGGGATGTGCACCGTGGTCAGCCCGGGCACCAGGTCGGCGGCGAGCGGGATGTCGTCGTAGCCCGCGACCGACACGTCCTCGGGCACCCGCACGCCCGCCTCGCGCAGCGCGGCCAGCACGCCGGCGGCGACCATGTCGGTGCCGGCGAAGATCGCGGTGAACTCCGCCCCGACCGCCAGCAGGCGCTTGGTGGCCTCGTAGCCGGCGCTGCGGGAGAAGTGGCTCGGCAGGATGAGGTCCGGGTCGTACGGCACGCCGTAGTCCTCGTGCGCGCGGCGGAAGCCGTGCACGCGGTCGATCTTGGTGGTGTTCTGGTCCTCGGCGGTGGCGGCGCCGAGGTAGACGATCCGGCGGTGCCCCCGGGAGAGCAGGTGGCTGGTCATGGCGTAGGCGCCGGCCTCGTTGTCGTACTCGACCACGGTGGTCGGCACGTCGTCGCCGAGCGGCGGACGACCGCACAGCACCAGCCGCGAGCCGGCCTTGTCCAGGGCGTGTGCGAAGTGCGTCATGCGACGGCGGTAGGCGTCGTCGGCCGAGCCACCGCCGACCAGGATCACCGCGTCGGCGCGCTGCTCGCGCATGGCCTCCACCACCGTCAGCTCGCGCGCCGGGTCGCCGTGCGTGGTGCAGACCAGACATAGGCGGCCTTCGGCGGTGGCCTGCTGTTCGACGCCCTTGGCGACGTAGGCGAAGGACGGGCCGGTGACGTCGTCGAGCACGAACGCGACCATCTTGGTGCTGGCCCCGGACAGGGCGCGGGCGTGCACGTTGAGCACGTAGTCCAGCTCGCGCATGGCGCGCAGCACGCGGGTGCGGGTGGCCTGCGCGACCGGGTAGTCGCCCTTGATCACCCGGGAGACGGTGGAGGCGGAGACCCCGGCCCGGGCGGCGACGTCGCGGATGGTGGCGCGCTCGGAGTCATCCACGGCAGCCGCCTTCCGCGGCGTCGCCTCCTGTGCGGCGTGCTGTGGTTTTCCCGGCTTTCGTGGCAAGGCGCACCTTTCCTCGGGCAGAGCGGGGCAGCTCGATTGTCGCGGACGGCGCGCTCCCGCGCCACACGGGGGCGCACCGCCACATCACGCCCCGTTTGTCAGGCAACGCGGTCCAGGTCGTCGTGGTTCACCGGGTGGGCCAGCGGCAGCCCGGCGGTCAGCCGTTCCAGCTCGTCCACCACGACGGCGCCCATCCGGGCCAGCTCGTTGCCGTGCGAGCCGGCGATGTGCGGGGTGAGGAAGGCGTTGGGCAGGTCGAACAGGGGTGAGGCGGACGGCAGCGGCTCGGGCTCGGTGACGTCGAGGATCGCCGACAGCCGCCCGGACTTCAGCTCGGCGACCAGCGCGTCGGTGTCGACGAGCGACCCCCGGGCGGTGTTGATCAGCACCGCGCCGTCCGGCATCAGCGCCAGCCGCTCGCGGTCGAGCATGTGCCGGGTCTCGGGGGTGGCTGGGGCGTGCAGGCTGACGATGTCGCTGCTGCGCAGCAGCTCCTCCAGCGACGCCTGCGGTACGCCGGGAACCCGGGTGTAGGGGTCGTACAGACACAGGTCCAGGTCGTACGGCGCCAGCAGCTCGAGCACCTTGCGGCCGATGCGGGAGGCTCCGACGACGCCGACCCTGCGGCCGTTGTTGCCGATGCTCTGCTCGATCTTGGCGAGGGTGAAGGCGCGGTCGCGCCGGTAGCGCTCGCTGAGGGCGAAGACCCCCTTGCCGGCCAGCAGGATCATGCCGACGGTGTACTCGGCCACCGGGACGGCGTTGGCCGCGGCGGCCGACGAGACCAGCAGGCCGCGTTCCCAGCAGGCGGGCGTGACGAGGCTCTTCACCGAGCCGGCCGCGTGCAGCACGGCGCGCAGGCGGGGGGCGGCGGCGAGCAGTGCCTCGTCGAGCGGCGGGCAGCCCCAGCCGGTGAGCAGGATCTCGGTGTCGGCCAGGGGAAGCCGCGGGTCGTCGAAGCGCTCGGCCACCAGGGTGACGTCGATGTCGGCCAGCGTGTCCAGCCGCCGCAGCAAGGGCGCGGGGAAGAGCAGGGCGAGATGTTCCTCGCTCATGGCGAACAGCGCCTTCGGGCGTGGGGACACAGGGAGAGCCCTCCATTCGGATAGAGACCGGTTTCTAAAGTAGAAGCACAGCTTCGCACGGTCAACGGTCCGGCTCGACCGATCTTCGCGATCGGACTACCTGGATCTCTGACTGTCCAGGGAAGATGTGTAACGTCTCCGTAACGCAGCCTTGAACGTGCCCACCGGTCGGACGTAGCGTTCGCAGCGACCGGTTTCTATCGGATCCACCTGCTGCCGCCTCAGACGGGACTTCGGTGATGAGCACGCTACAGACGAGGCAAGAGCCTCAGACGAGACCGCCCACAGGGCCGCCGCCCAGGCGCCGCGACCGGCGTAAGGCGGCCCGCGTGAGCTGGTCGATCGGGCTGCTCGCGCTCCCGGCGGTCGTCTTCTTCCTGGTCTTCAACTAC
This sequence comes from Nonomuraea helvata, assembly GCF_039535785.1. Lineage (NCBI taxonomy): Bacteria > Bacillati > Actinomycetota > Actinomycetes > Streptosporangiales > Streptosporangiaceae > Nonomuraea > Nonomuraea helvata. The sequence continues at coordinate 1,697,903 of NZ_BAAAXV010000001.1, read as the reverse complement.
CTGCCGATGGCCGGCCTGGTGGTGGCGTTCAAGCAGTTCGACGTCAACCTGGGGATCTTCGGCAGTCCGTGGAACGGGCTGGAGAACTTCGCCTACTTCCTGGAGTCAGGGGACGCGGCGCGGATCCTGTTCAACACGCTCTTCCTCAACGTCCTGTTCCTGGGCGCGACGCTGGCCGCCGGGATGATCCTGGCGATCATGCTGAACGAGATCCGCAGCACCTTCTTCAAGCGGGTCTCCCAGTCCGTCGTCTTCTTCCCCTACTTCGTCTCCCCGGTCGTGATCAGCATCATCCTGCAGGTGCTCCTGGCCGGGGCCTCCGGCGGTGGCGGGGCGGTCAACGACGCACTCGGGGGCCTCGGCTTCCCCACGGTGGACTGGTACACCGAGCCCGGGCCGTGGCCGTGGATCCTCACCGTGGTGAAGGTCTGGCAACTCGGCGGCTACCTGAGCGTCATCTTCCTCGCCGCGATCACCGGCATCCCCGAGGAGGTCTACGAGGCCGGGATGATCGACGGGGCCTCGCGGGCGCAGATGGCCTGGCGCATCACCCTCCCGCTGCTGAAGCCCACCGCGGCGGTCCTGCTGGTGCTGGGGGTCGGCCGGATCTTCTACGGCGACTTCGGCACCATCTACGCGATCGTCGGGGACAACGGCACCCTGTTCGACAGCACGGACGTCATCGACACCTACGTCTTCCGCGCCCTGCGCCAGCTCGGCGACTTCGGCACCACCGCCGCGGTCGGCCTGTTCCAGTCGGTCGTGGGTTTCATCCTCGTGCTGATCGCGGTGCTGATCCAGCGCAAGTACTCGAAGGAGACCAGCATCCTATGAGCCGCAAGAAGCTGGAACCGTTCACCGTCGTCAGCATCGTCGGCGTCTCCCTGGCCCTGCTGGCCTGCGCCATCCCGTTCTGGATGATCATCTCGGGGTCGTTCACCAGCGAGTCCCAGCTGGCCACGACCGGTTACAGCCTGTTCCCCGTCTCCTTCGACCTCACCGCCTACAAGATGATCTTCACGGGTCCGGCGGTGCTCGACGCCTACTTCGCCAGCGTCTTCATCACCGTCGTCGGCACGGCCCTGTCCCTGGCGGTGACCTCGGGGCTGAGCTGGGTGATCGCCCGGCGGCTGCCCGGCATCAGCCGGCCGCTGACCGTCTTCGCCTACCTGCCGATGCTGTTCTCCGGCGGGCTGGTGCCCCTCTATCTGCTGGTCACGCAGTACCTGAACCTGCAGAACAGCTACTTCTCGGTCATCCTGCCGCTGCTCGTCATGCCGTTCCTGGTCTTCGTCCAGGTCAGCGCCTTCCGCCAGCTGCCGGAGTCGATCTTCGAGTCCGCCAAGATCGACGGCGCGGGCGAGCTGCGCATCTTCTTCACGATCGCGATTCCGCTGTCCAAGCCGATCCTCGCCGTCGTCGGCCTCTTCTACGCCGTGCACTACTGGAACGACTGGTTCATGGCGCTGCTGTTCATCGACGACGTGCACAAGTTCCCGCTCCCTCTCGTGCTGCAGAACCTCATCTCCAACATCTCGTTCACGCAGATGCTGCCGCAGCTGGCCGAGGCGGCCACCCCCGTCTACCAGCTCCGGCTGGCTCTCACCGCCGTCAGCATCGGCCCGATCCTGCTCGCCTACCCCTTCGCCCAGCGCTACTTCGTCAAGGGCATCACCCTCGGGGCCACCAAGGGCTGATTCCGCTCCCCCCACCTCAGGAGTTACCGTGTCCCACCACCTCATGTCGCGGCGCCGCCTGCTGGCCACCGGCGGCGGCCTGTCTCTCGCCGCCCTCCTAGCCGCCTGCTCGGACGACTCCCAGAAGGCGCAGACCACCGGCGCCGCCGCGAGCGGGGGCGCGCTCGCGCTGAGCCTGCTGCTCCCCGGCGACGCGCCGGCCGGCTGGGACGCCGTCCTGGCCGAGGTCAACAAGAAGCTCCAGGCCGACCTGGGCTTCACGATCAAGCCACAGTTCATCCCGTGGAGCAGCTACGGCCAGCAGGCACTGCTGAAGTTCACCGCGGGGGAGAAGTTCGACACGGCACTGCAGGCGCGCTGGCTCAACATGACCCAGCTCGCGGCCAGCGGCTCGATCGTCGAGCTGAGCAGCCTGATGTCCAGCGGCAAGTACCCCAACCTGGCCGCCACGATCGATCCGAAGATCATCGAGTTGAACCGGTGGAGCGGCAAGCTCTACGGCGTGCCCCAGATCAACTCGGCCGCCCGCTTCCACCACTTCACCATCCGCCAGGACCTGGCGGAGAAGCTCGGCATGACTGACATCACGGACTTCGCGGGCCTGGAGAAGTTCTGGTACGACGTCAAGCAGAAGAACAAGGACATCATCCCGATCGGGATCAGCTCCCGGATGCCCAAGTTGCTGGTGGCGTGGAACCCGGTCGGCTGGCTCAACCCCTACATGTGGGAGAACCCCACCATGAGCATCGCCTCCTTCACCGGCGAATCGCTCAACTTCGTCCTGGCCGCCGACGGCAAGCAGACCGGCTCGTCCAACCCCATCCCGTTCTGGGAGGCCCCGGGCATGGTGGACGCCCTGCGCCTGGTCCGCAAGTACTACCAGGACGGGCTGTTCAACAAGAACGGCCTCACCCTGGACTCGAAGGCGCTGGACTCCCAGTACAAGGCCGGCCGCGTCGCCACCGTCTGGGCCATGACCGACGGCCTGTCCTCCGCGGCCCTGCCTGAGCTGACCAAGAACGTGCCCGGGGCGATGATCGCGAACGTGATGCCGCTCAAGGGCGGCGAGAGCGCCAAGCCGTACCAGACCTTCCAGAGCGACAACTTCGTCGTGCTCAACGCCAAGGGCCAGAGCAACGAGAAGGCCATGCAGCTGCAGGACTGGGCGTCGATCAAGGAGAACCACGACCTGCTCAACTACGGCATCACCGGCAAGGACTGGAACCCCATCGGCGACGACAAGTACGAGAAGGTGTCCACCTACACCTTCCCCGGCTTCGCCCTCGCCTGGCGGGCCAAGCTGGAGCGCCGGGTCAACGGCATGACCGAGTCCGAGACCAAGTGGTTCGACTGGGCACAGGACATCAATAACTTCACCATCGACCCGTACGCCAGCTTCGTCCCCGACCCGGAGCCGATCAAGCGGGAGAACACCCAGATCACCGCCGCCATGACGCAGTTCGCCAACCCCCTGTTCCTCGGCGCCGTCGATGTCGACCAGGGGCTGGACAAGCTGAAGAAGGCGCTGGACAGGGCGGGCCTGGCCAAGGTCCAGGCGGAGATGGCCAAGCAGGCCGACGCCTACCTGAAGGGCCAGTGACCCATGACCCACAGCATCAGCCGGAGGACCGTGCTGGCGTCCTCCGGCGCGCTGGCCGCCGCCACCTGGTTATGGAACGGCGAGGCCGCCGCCGCCACGTCACCCCGTGAGCAGCCGCTCGACGTGGTGGTCTTCGGTGACGAGGCCTCCGAGGCCGCCCACGCGGTGACCGCCGACCGGTCGGAGGTCGTGACGGGCGGGCTCGATCAGCCCGCCCGCGTGCTCAACCCCCAGGAGCCGGTCGGGGTCTGGGGCGGCACGATCTCCTTCACGGTCAGGTGCCTGCCGCGGGGCACCACGTACGTCACGATCAAGCTCTGGGGCGACGACCACGCCGCGAGCGAGGCCGGCCAGTCCCGGCTGCAGCTCTTCTGCGAGGGCAGGCAGGTCGGCCACTACCACCTGGGCGCGGTAGACCCGCTGGACATCCTCAGCCTGGAGGCCCACTCGCCCGGCCGCTTCCACTACCACACGCTGCCGCTGCCCGAGGCGATGACGCGCGACCGCGAGCAGGTCACCCTGGAGATCAGGTCGATGGGCCGGATCTGGGGCTACGGGCAGAAGGCCACCGAGTTCTACCGCTCGATGGACAAGCCCGGCCGCCCCTTCTACCGGATCTACACCCATGCCGAGCCGTACTTCCCCGGCGACGACGTCCAGGGCCCCGCGCCCGACGCGCCCGCCCGGCCCGCACCGGGTCCCGAGGTGCTGGAGCAGATCAAGGCGAGGGTGCTGACCGAGCACCGCAACTGGCTGAACGGCAATCCCGCCTCGCTCGACTCCTGGGCCTTCCAGGGACTGGCCGAGGGCTATCACTGGCCCGAGAGCCCCGCGTACCGCAGCCCCGAGGCGATCGACCAGGTGCTGGCCGCCATCGACGCCCGCTACACCAAGTGGCTCACGGACCCGACCGTGCTGACCGGCTCCGACCAGCAGTGGGAGGGCTTCGCCAAGGTCGGCATGGCGCTGCTGCTGCTCCGTGACGTCCTGGGCGACCGGCTGGAACGCCCGGTCGGCGGCCGGGCCGTGGGCGCACCCAACCCGGGCTTCGAGCGCGGCGGCACCGCCCCCGCCTCCTGGAACACCGTGCTCTGGCGCGGCGCGGCCACCTGGCTCTGGGACGACACGGTCAAGCGCGGCGGCTCCCGCTCGGTCAAGATCACCGCCGCCGCCGGCGCCGCCGCGGGCTGGAACACCGCCCAGAACCGCACCCTCATCGGCCAGGGCAGGCACCGCTACGGCGTCTGGGTCAGGACCGAGGACGTCGTCGCCCCGGGCGCGTACCTCGACGTGCTCTTCTACGACGCCGCCGGGAAGATCGTCGGCACCGACAACAAGTTCTACGCCCCCACCGGCACCCAGGACTGGACCCGGATCACCGCCGAGCTGACCACCCCGGCCACCGCGGTCGAGCTCCGGCTCGACGTCCGGGTGGAGGGCGGCGGCACCGCCTGGTTCGACGACGTCGAGGTCACGCCGCTGGACGGGGCCACCCCGCCGGACCAGGGCGACCTCCCGGTACGGCGGGACGCCTACACGAGGATGCTGGCCGAGTCCGTCTCGTACTGGCGTCAGCACATGCCGCACTACAGCAACCAGGTGCAGATCTGTGCGCTCGGCATCTACCGCTGCAACCGCGGGCTGATGCTGATAAATCCGGATAAGGCGCCGCTCACCGAGGAGAAGGCCCGCGACTACATCCACCAGGCCGTCGGCCTGAAGCCGTTCCTCGGCCACGAGGACGCCTCCGGCACCCCCAGCAAGATCCTCGGCGAGCACTTCTACCAGGTCACCAGGAAGGGGCTGACCCGGGAGCTGGGGTACGTCGGCAACTACGGCGAGGTGACCGACTGGCTCATCCTGCTCTACGAGGCCGTCACCCGCTTCGACGGCGTCGAGGACCCGGAGCTGAAGGCGCAGCTGATCAAGATGATCAACGCGCGGGCCGTCTTCCGCTACCCCGAGGTCGACAACGACGGCTACCGGACCATGCGCATGGAGGCCGCCGTCGGCTGGCGCGACGACCACTATCCGGGCGACGTCGTCTACGCCCAGCGCCTGGCCTGGGACGGCCACCCCGTCATGGCCGCCGCCGTACTCGGCGACCCGTCGATCGCGGGGCACGCCCAGCGCATGGTCGCCGACAACCAGCTCTTCGGCCACCTCGACCTGCTGCTCACCAACACCTGGCCGCGCGTCGGGCTCAACGCCCTGCGCCTCGTCCAGCGCGACTGGCCCGCCTTCCGGGCGCTTCCCCAGGCCGGCACGCGTTTCCCCATGGACTGGGACGCCCCCGGCTTCGTCTTCTCCGACGAGGAGAACGGCGTCGTCGCCATCAAGAACGGCAAGGAGATCCTCTACGCCTCCCTCTACTGGCGCGCCCGCCAGGCCGTCAACAACCTGGCCCGCGTCCACCACATCACCCCGGACACCCACCGGGTCGCCACCATCCGCCAGCAGTGCCAGGTCACGCCCACCGGCGACACCTGGACCGAGGCCGACTGGGTCTGCTTCTCCTTCGCCATCAACGACCCCGCCGCCTCCCACATCCCGCCCGGCGGCTTCCCGCCCCCCGGCCCCGAACTGCACCAGGCCTTCGCCGGCGAGGTGCTCAAGGTCGGCCCGCACCCCGCAGACGTGCCCGACCCGGCACTCGGCGTGGACTTCCCCGGCGTCGAGAAGCTCTTCGTCGGCAAGGCGCAGTTCTACCGCTGCTCGTACGGCCGGTACCTCATCGGCATGAACACCTCGGAGGACCGTTCGCGCACCCTACACGCGACCGGCTCCGGCCACGCCCGTAATCTCGTCACCGGCCGCCGTGTCCCCCTCGGCCGTCCGATCGAGGTGGGACCGCTCAGCACCGTGGTGCTCTACCTGGAGGACTGATGCACTCCTTGCTCGACCTGTCGCCCGCGCTCACGTGGGAAAACGCATTCCTCTCGGGCAACGGCGAGGTCGGGATCATGGTGTACGGGGACCCGCGGGAGGAGCGGGTGGTGGTCAACCACCACCGGTTCGTCCTGCCCAACGGCACCCGCGACCGCCGCCCGCCCGCCGTCGCGCACCTGCTGCCCGAGATCCGCTCCCTGCTGCTGGCCGGACGGCCCGCCGAGGCCCAGGCGCTGGCGGCCGACGGCCGGAGCCTGGAGTGGACCCAGCCGTTCCACCCCGGCTGGGAGCTGGTGATCTCACGGCCCGCGTCGAGCGGGGAGTACCGCCGCACCACCGACTTCGCCACCGGCGAGGTCACCACTTGTTCGCACTGGGCCTTCGTGTCCCGGGCCGACGCGGTCGTCGTCCAGCGCCTCACCGGTGACGTCACCCTCCGCCTGACCGGCGACCTGCCCGGCAGGCCGGAGACGGTCCGCTACGAGACGGCGGCCGGTGAGCAGGACGGCCAGGTCTTCCTGCGGATCCGCGGCGCCTACCCGCCCGAGGGCCGGGGCGCCGCCGGTTTCGAGGGTCTCACCCTCGTCCGGCCGCGCGGCGGGACCGTCGTGGTGGAGGGCGACACCGTGACGGTGACGGGCGCGGCCGAGGTGCTGCTGCTGACGCAGGCGGCCCGGCACGACGAAAGCCCGACCGAGCCGCTTCCGGCCGCCGACCTGGCCGACCTGGCCGAGCTCGGATACGACAGCCTGCTGAGCAGGCACGTCGCCTTGCACCGCCCGCTGTACGAGCGCGTCACCCTCGACCTGGGCGCGACCCCGGACGAGCGCGCCAGGCCGGTCGGCGAGCTGGCAGGCGCCGCGCTGGTGGAGCGGATCTTCCACGCGGGCCGCTACCTTCTGCTGAGCTCGAGCGGCATCCTGCCGCCCCGGCTGACCGGCCTCTGGCTGGGGGCCTGGGGAGCGGCCTGGTCGGGCGACTTCACCACCGACGCCAACCTCAACCTCCAGATGGCGGGCGTCAACATCGGCGCGCTGCCGGAGCTGATCGACGGGTACGCGAACCTCATCCGGGGCCAGATCGACCACTGGCGGACCAACGCCAGACAGATCTACGGCGCCAGGGGCATCCTCGCGCCGAGCCGCACGGACGGGGAGAACGGCCACCTGTTCCACCTGAACGCCGACTGGCCGTGGACCATGTGGCTGGCCGGGGCGGACTGGCTGCTGTACCCGCTGGTGGAGCACGCCGAGACCACCGGCGAGCCGGTCCCCGAGCTGGAGGGGTGGCTGGCGGAGTGCCGCCTGTTCTGGGAGGACTTCCTCGCCGGGACGGACGGGAGCGTGGTGCCGTCGTTCTCGCCCGAGGTGGGGCCGGGCGGCGGGCCGCTTGCCTGCGTCAACGCCACCATGGACGTCGCGGCGGCCCGGCACGCGCTCGGCGACTCCCCGGTGAGCGGGCGGCTCGCGCCGTACCGGATCGACGACAGGGGTGCGCTGGCCGAGTGGATCGCGGACGTGCCGCCGTACGAGGATCATCGGCACGTCAGCCACCTCTACCCGGTGTGGCCGCTGCACGAGATCAACCCCGACGACACGCCCGAGCTGGCGGCGGCCGCCCGCCAGGCCCTCCTGCTCAGGGGCGACGAGAACCTGTCGGCGCACGGGAGCCTGCACCGGGCGCTGGCGGCGGCGCGGCTGAAGGACGGCGAGCTGGCCTGGGCGAATGTCCGGAAAATTCTGGACAACGGGATGTTCTTCGACTCGTTGATGAGCTCCCACAACCCCGGCCGGGAGATCTACAACGCCGACGCGGCCATCAGCCTGCCGGGCGTCCTCCTGGAGCTGCTGGTCCACTCCCGGCCGGGCGTCGTCGAGCTGCTGCCCGCACTGCCGTCCGCGCTCGGGCGGGGCCGCGTCACAGGTGTCCGCTGCCGGGGCCGGGTGACGGTCGAGGAGCTGACCTGGGGCGACGGCGTACGCGCCCGGCTCACCTCGCCGGTCGGCCAGACTGTCACAGTGATCCATCGTGCCTCGGGCCTGCGCCGAGAAGTCGAGCTGCCAGCTGGAAAGAGCGTGGAGATCGCATGATCCGCAACCCCGTACTGCCCGGTTTCCACCCCGACCCGTCGATCGTGCGGGTGGGGGAGGACTACTACCTGGCCACCTCGACCTTCGAGTGGTACCCGGGCGTGCGCGTCCACCACTCCCGCGACCTGGTGAACTGGCGGCCGCTGGGCGGCATCCTGACCGAGCGCAGGCTGCTCGACCTGTCCGGCGTGCCCGACTCGGGCGGCGTCTGGGCGCCCGACCTGACCTACCACGACGGGCTGTTCCACCTCGTCTACGGCGTGATGGACAACTACGCGCTCGGCTACAAGGACATCGCCAACTACCTGATCACCGCGCCGTCGATCGAAGGGCCGTGGTCCGACCCGGTGCGGCTGCCCGGCCGCGGCTTCGACGCCGCCCTCTACCACGAGGACGGCCGGAGCTGGCTGCTCAACATGGTCTTCGACTCCCGGCCGGGGCGCGGGTTCGCCGGGATCGAGCTGCAGGCTCTCGACGGCGGCAAGCCCGAGCTGATCCTGCCCAACCGCAACATCAGCGAAGGCCCGCACATCTACCGGATCGACGGCTGGTACTACCTGATGGCGGCCGAGGGCGGCACCGGCTACGAGCACCGGGTCTCGGTGCTGCGCTCCCGCTCGCTGTCGGGGCCGTACGAGGAGGACCCGGCCGGGCCGATGCTCACCTCGCGGCACGACCCGAGTCTTGAGCTGCAGAAGGCGGGTCACGGCTGCCTGGTGCAGACGCAGACGGGGGAGTGGTACGTCGCTCACCTGGTGGCCCGGCCGTACCACAACCGCAGGTGCGTGCTCGGGCGTGAGACCGCGCTGCAGCGCGTGGTCTGGGAGGACGGCTGGCCGCGCGTGGCGGGCGGCGTGCCCGCCGTCGAGGTGGTCCCGCCCGCGCTGCCAGCCCATCCGTGGCCGGCGGCCGAGGACGGGACCGGGCTCTGGCCGGACTGGAGCACGCTGCGGCGGCCCGCCTCACCCGACTGGCTGAGCGCCGACGACGGCGGCTTCACCGTCCAGGGTGGCCAGTCTCCGTACGGCCTGCGCACCCCGAGCCTGGTCGCCCGCCGGGTCACGGCGCAGAAGTGCTCCCTGGAGGCCGTCCTGCGGTTCGAGCCGGACAGCGTCCACCAGTCGGCGGGCATCACCGCGTACTACAACTCGCGCAACTGGCACTACCTCGCGCTGACCACCGAGGGCCTGGTGCTGACCACCAGCGACCGGGGCACCCGCACCGAGCACCTGCTCGGCCCGGCGGGACCCGAGGTCAGGCTGCGGGTGGAGTTCGACGGGCCGGTGGTGCGGTTCAACGACGGCCCCGAGCTGGACGCGACGATCGTGTCGGACGAGCACGCCGACGAGTTCGTCGACGGTCACGTGCGCGCGTTCGGCTTCACCGGCGCGTTCGTCGGGTTCTGGGTGCAGGACCTGGCGGGCGAGGGCTGCGCGGCGCGGTTCGAGCAGATCAGCTACGGCACGTGAACCTGCACGTGGAGACGCGGGGGCACGAAGGGCCCCCGCTGCTCCTGGTCCACGGCTGGGGCGGCGACCACCGGGTGTGGCACGCGCTCGACTTCGGCGAGCGCCGCGTGATCGCCCCCGATCTGCGCGGCCACGGCAGGTCGCCGGCCCCGGCGACCGGATATCGGCCTGCCGACCTGGCCCGTGACCTGCTGCCGCTGCTGGACGAGCCGGTGGTGGCCATCGGGCACTCCATGGGCGCCCAGGTGGTCACCGCTCTGGCGGTCGAGCATCCGGAGCTGGTCAGCGCGCTGGTCGTCATCGCCCCCGCGTACGGCGCGGACGTGGCGGAGGAGCGGCTCATCCCCGGGCGGCTGGCGGCGCTGCGCGCCGACGGTGCGGCCGCGGCGCTGCGTCAGCTCGGGCCGCTGCCAGGGCCGATCACCGAACAGTTGCTGGCCACGCCCGGTCATGTGCTGGCCGAGTGCTACGCCGGGATGTACACCGAGCCGGGGGCCTTCGGGGTGCGCCGCGAATCCGAGCGCTACCTGGCCGGACGGACCTGCCCGGTGCTCGCCGTACACAATGTGCCGGAAGCCGCGAAGTGGGAGGCGGGCCTGTCGCGCCCACCTCTTGGGCACCCTCGATCCACGACCGTGGTGTGGCCGGAGGCCGGGCACTTCCTGCACCTGGAGCACCCCGCGACGTTCGTGGACCTGGTGCTGTCCCAATCGTGGTGAAACGGCCCGGCTCGTCAGCTCCGTAGTGCGCGGGCCGGGACGATCCCCGTGACGGTGCTCCCCTCGCCGGAGACCCGGTTGACCGTGAGCTCCCCGCCGATCTCGGCGAAGCACGCCTTCATCACGGCCACCTCCCGGTCGTCCTGACTGTCGGCGAGGCCGTGGCCGTCGTCGCTGACGGTCAGGCGCAGGCCGCTCAGGCTCAACGTGACGGCGATCGAGACTGTCCGGGCGCGGCCGTGCCGCTCGATGCCGGTCAGCGCCTCCTGCACCGCGGCGAACACGTTGCGGGCGGCCGGGCCGGGAACGTCGCCCTTGGGCAGGGCCCAGACCTCGACCGCGATGCCGGAGCGCGCCGACCAGTCGTCCAGCAGCTTCTCCAACATCCGCGCAAGACCCTCGGCCTCATGCGACTGCTCGTCCAAACGTTCCAAGATCGCCTCATCGTCGTGAGTGTCGGCGAAGATGGCCAGACCTGGAGTCTCACGCCGTTTCCGCACGGCAGTAAGACCACCGCCGCCGCGCAGTTTCGTCCCCCTGTGTCCCAGATGCTACACGGATCACAGGGCGGGAGCGGGTCCGTTTACGCGTTCGCGCCGGTGGCACGAACAGCTCACGGCTCGGCTCTGCCGGTGGACCAGGCCCAGGCGGCGATGCCGACGCGGTTCCTGGCGCCGATCTTGCGCTGGACGGTCGCGATGTGGTTCTTGACCGTGCCCGGCGAGAGGAACAGCTCCCCGGCGATCTCGGCGTTGGTCCTGCCCTGCGCCACCATCACGACGATCTCGTCCTCGCGCTCGGTGAGGACGACGTCCGGCCGCTCGTGCGGCAGGCCGCGCTCGCGCAGCAGCCGGACGGTGAGTTGGGGGCTGATGAGCATGTCGCCGTTCATCGCGGCCCGGACGGCCTCGACCAGCAGCGTGGGGCCGGAGCGCTTGAGCACGAACCCGGAGGCGCCGTGCCGCAGCGCCGCGTGCACGTACTCGTCGAGCCCGAACGTGGTGACAATCACCACGTGGATGCCCGTGCCGGCCAGGGCGCGGGCCACCTCGATGCCGTCGGCCCCGGGCATGCGGATGTCGGCGAGCACGACGTCGGGCTTGATCGCCCTGGCGGTGTCGATCGCGGCCCGGCCGTCGGCGGCCTCCGCCACGACGGTCATGTCGGGCTGGGCGTCGAGGATCAGCCGGAAGGCGCCGCGGATGCCTTCCTGGTCGTCGGCGATGAGGATGCGGGTGGACACCCCGGCGATTGTGCCAGTGGCAGGCGGGCGGCCAGCGACCACCCGTCCCGTACGGCCCCCCGGCGGCCCGCCACCAGGTCGCCGCCCTGCTCCTGGACGAGCGCCGCCAGCCCGGCCAGGCCGGACCCGCCGCGTCGCCCGCCGCGTGCTCCGGTCACGCCGTCGTTGGCCATCGTGATCTCGAGCGCGTCGGCTCCGGCGCTGACGGCGAGGTCCACCCTGGTGGCCCGGGGAGCGTGCCGCCGTACGTTGGTCAGCCCCTCGACCACGATCCGGTACGCCAGCGCCCCGAGCTCCGCGGGAACCGCCACGAGCGGATCCATGCGCAGGCTGACCTGGGCGGCGCCGGCGGCGGAGAAGCGTTCTGCGGCCTCGCGGATGCCGTTCAGGTCACCCGGGGGTGACAGGGGCCGGTCGTGGTGCAGCATGTCCAGGGTGCGGTCCAGCATCGACAGGGCCCGCTGCCCCGCCGCTTCGACGCGTTCGAGCGCCCCCAGCGGATCGCCCGTGACCGTGCCCGCCTGGGCGTGCGCCACCATCTCGCTGATGTCGTGGGCGACGAAGTCGTGCAGGTCCCCGGCCAGCCGCAGCCGCAGGGCGGTACGGGCGTCGGCCACCGCGCGGGTCTCCCGTGCCTCGACGTGGCGCAGGTAACCGCCGACGGCCGCGGCCAGGAGCGCGCCCAGGCTCCAGAACGCGCAGACACCCACCCCTTCCAGCGGCGAGGCGGGGGTGAAGGAGCGCAGCAGCCACACGGACGCGGCCAGGCCCGCCGCCGGGGCCGCCGCGGCGGCCTGCCGGGGCGGCGCGTACCGGACGGCCAGGCCGGTCAGCGCCATGAGCGCCAGGCTCTCGAACATCCACAGCACGGCGGTGTCCGGCGCGGGCTCGACCGCCCCGGACAGGCAGGCCAGCGTGACGGCCAGGGAGACGGCGGCGGCCGGCCAGACCAGCGCGGGCAGCCGCGACCTGAGCCGCCGGCGGAACAGCACGGTCGCCACCGCCGCGACGGGAACCGGCGCCGGCACGAAGGCGGCCACCCACATCAAGCTCACCGCACCGAGGATAGGCCCCGCGCGCGGGGGTTCACGGGGTGCCGAACGGCACGTTCACCGGGAGCAGCGGGTGCCGAACGGCATCTCACCCCGGAACGGGCCAGGCCGCGACGCTGAGCACATGGAAACTCTTACTTCGTCCTGGCGGGGTTACGCGGCGGCGGTGTGGGCGCTGGCCTACGGGGGGCTCGGCGTGGCGTGGGCGCTCGGCGTGCCCGGCTTCCCCTGGGGCGGCTCGGACCCCGATCCGGACGGGGCGCTGTCCGTCCTGTCCGGAACGACGCCGCGCTTCGGCTGGTGGATCGCCGCCTTTGCGCTGCTCACCATGGTGACGGCGCTGGCGCTGACCCGCAGGGGCGGCCGGGCTCCGTTGTTCGTGGCCTGGCCGATCGCCGCGCTCCTGGTCCTGGTGATCCCCGACTCCCGGCTCATGATGGGCGTCGCCTACACGCCCCTGCTGCTGGTCGCGCCGGCCTTCGGCTGGAGCCTGGGCGGGGCCACGTTCGCCGACGCCTGGCCGTGGCCCGTGCTCAACCAGCTCCTGTGCGTGCTCGGCGGCCTGCTGCTGGCCGCGGCGGCGCTGGCCTACGGCCGGGGCCGGTCCCACTGGTTCACCCCCGCGCGGGGGCGGACCGCCGCGTACGTGGCGGCCGTGGTGCCGCTGGTGTACTGCCTGACCCGGTGGGCCTGGGCGCTGGGCATCCCGCTCGGGGTGAGCCGGGAGTTCCTCGCCGAAGGCGAGGGCGGTCTGTGGCTGGCCGGGGCCTACCTGGCCACGTTCGGCGCGCTCGGTGGCGTGCTCACCCTCGGCCTGGCGCAGCCGTGGGGCGAGATCTTCCCCCGGTGGATCCCCGGCCTGCGCGGCAGGCGGGTGCCCCCGCTGCTGGCGGTCGTTCCGGCCGGGTTCGTCTCGATCATCATCACCGTGGCCGGGCTGACCTACATCCGGTGGACGGTCGCCGGCCGCTTCGCCCTGGACGAATGGGGCGCGTGGCTCCCGGAGTGCTTCTGGCCCATCTGGGGCGCCGCTCTGGCCACCGCCACCGTCTCGTACCGCCTGCGCCGCAGGGGCGCGCCCTACGCCGCGTCGTCGCCGCGCACGCTCTTGTAGACCCCGTACAGGGTCTCCAGCCCGCCGAGGACCATGAGGACCACGCCTATCTTCGACGGCGTGAAGATGAAGATCTCCTCGTCGAGCCCGAACAGCCACAGCGCCAGCCCCACGACGAAGGTGGCGGAACCGGTGATCATTGTCTTGCGGGCAGAGGCCATGGGAAACCCTTTCGAGCGTGCGGAACCTCCGGAAACGCTAGTCAAGGGCATGGTCGTGCGGCTTCCTGCGGGCTGAGGAGATCGCGTACATCTTTCGGGTGACGCGGGCCCTTTCCGTGGCTCAGGGCAGCGCGTCGGCGGCCCGCTGCCGCAGCAGAGCCTCGTGGGCGGGGTCGGTGCACAGCGTCACGGTCAGCCCGCCCTCGGCGGCGTCGGCGAGGACGGCCAGCAGCATGGCGAACTGGTCGGGAGGCTCGGCGCCGAGCAGTTCCTCGGCGTGCTCGACGACCAGGGGGACGGCGCCGGTGTCGCGCAGGGAGTCGGTGAGCGCGTCCCAGTTGCGGCCGAAGTAGCCGGGCAGGCGCAGAGCCCGCGCCACCTCCTCGAAGAAGGCGGCGCGGGTCCGGCAGGCCCGCCCGTCGACCACCGCCGGCGCCGGGCCGGCGGACACCGTCAGCCAGTGCGGCAGTGGGCGTGCGGCAGAGGTCATGGGAGTCCTAGAGCCGGTAGAAGTCGGTGTAGTGGTTGGGCGAGAACCACACCGCGCCGGTGCTGCGGTTGACGACGATCCGGTACGCGTCGCGCGCGGCGCCCCGCGCCCGGGAGTACACGTCGTACTCATAGTAGGTGGCGCCGCTGGGGAGCTGCCCCTCGCGGTTGTAGAAGCGCCCGCCGGTGTAGTTGTACCTGCGGTCCGGCCACGAGTACCAGCCGCTCGAGGTGGGGTAGCCCTTGGAGGACCAGATCGAGGCGGCCGAGCGCGCGTCGGCGCACCGCGAGATGGTGCAGGAGTTGTAGACCGTGGCCCCGGCCGGGGCGATGCCGACCAGGCCGATGACGGAGACGATGGCGGCGAGGACGACGGTGAGTCTTACCGCCCAGGACGGTCTGGGGCGTTGCGAAGTGTGCACGAAGCCTCCTTGTGGGGTGCGACGGACACCGCAATGATCACCGCTCAGCCAGGCTCGACCAAGACAAAGACTCTGAAAGTATGGTGAATTTTCGCAAACGGTCCACGCGGGTCTCGGCGTCACGTTGGTCACCGGCGCGACGACGCCGCCCGCCGCCTCTGCCCGGAGGGCGCCCGCCGCCTTCACCCATCCCGGCGTGCTCGTGAGCGGCGCCCAGCTCGACTTCGTCCGTTCCAAGGTCAACGCCGGCGCCCAGCCGTGGAAGGGCGCCTACGATCAGATGATCGCCAGTTCGCTCGCGTCGTTGTCGCGGACCCCGAAGCCGCGGGCCGTCGTGGAGTGCGGCCCATATTCCAACCCCAACAACGGCTGCACGGACGAGCGCCAGGACGCGCTGGCCGCGTACACCGCCGCCCTGGCCCAGGGCGGCCGAGATCATCCGCTACACCTACACCGGGTGGTCCGCCACGGGAGTCAACCGCTTCGCGATCATGCTCAGGAACGTCTACCTCCCCGAGGTCGTCAACGGCAGCCTCCGCACGAACGGCAACTGGGAGCTGACGATGATGGACGCGGCCATCGGGATCGCGGTGTTCCTGGAGGACCGGGCCGCCTTTGACAAGGCCGTGAGCACCTTCCGGGCCCGCGTGCCCGCCTACATCTACCTCACCGGCGACGGCGCCTTCCCCAAGGGCCCTGCGGGCTCCGGCATCGACACGCGGGCGGAGGTCGTCGACTACTGGCAGGGCCAGGACACCTTCGTCGACGGGCTGTCCCAGGAGACGTGCCGCGACTTCACCCACACCGGGTACGGCCGGGTACGGCCTGGCGGCGACCGCGCACATCGCCGAGATCGCCAGGATCCAGGGGCAGGACCTCTACCCGGAGATCGCCGACCGCCTGTGGCACGCGCTCGGCCTGCACGCCAAGTACCAGCTCGGGGCGGCCGTTCCGGCGTGGCTGTGCGGCGGGAGCCTCACCCTGGGGCTGGGGCCGGTCACCGAGGTCGGCTTCAACGCGCTGCACAACCGGATGGGCATCGCGATGAGCAACACGCAGGCCCTCACCGAGCGGCAGCGCCCGGCGGGCACCAACAGCCTCTTCGTCGCCTGGGAGACCCTCACCCACGCCGGCAACCCGAACTAGGCGAGCCCCCGGACGTGCCCGCACGATGAGAGCGCCGCCTGCCTGTCCGCCTCCCTCCAGACGGACAGGCAGGCGGGCGACTCTCAGCTCGCCGTCGCGGTCACCCGGTCGAGCGCGGGAGGCGCGACCGTCCCGTCGGCCTGGAAGTAGGCGCGGAAGGCGTCGTAGTCGCGCGAGCACCGCACCGGGTCGGTGAAGCCGCTCAGCGCGCCGAACCCGTCCGCTCCGATCAGGGTGTACGCCAGCGCCGCCACCCGGTAGGTCCGCGTGGTGTCCAGCGGGGCCCCGCCGATCAGCACGTCCGCGGGATCCACCCGGTCACCGACCGGCCGCGAGGCGTCATAGGAGTAACGCACGCCGGACGAGACGGCCAGCGGGCTGAACCGCACCGTGCCGTCGGCCTGCGTCTGCCACTGCTGCTCCAGCGCCTGCTCGAGCTGCTGCCCGGTGAGGGAGACGGTGAGCACCGGGTTCGCGTAGCCGAACGTGGCCCAGGCCTCTCCGAACAGCACGGTCCCGTCCGCGTCCGCGGCGTTGCTCCCCTTGGCGAAGCGCAGATCGCCGCGCAGGCTGTTGGAACCCTTCAGCGGCGCCGTCGCCACCAGCGCCAGGTCGACGGGTCCGCCCGCGGTGCGCACGGCGTCCGCGTACTCCACGTCGGCGACGAGGTTGCCGAGCGCGCTCTCGCCGTCGGCGGCGCGGGTCCGGGTGATGTCACCGCTGATCCTGCCGACCGGCCGGGCGTACGTCTGCGCGCCCCTGGCCTTCCAGTGGTCGACGAGCCGCGCCGCCGCCGGGTCCGGGGTGACGTCCCGGGTGACCGGGTGGTTCACCGAGGTGGTGGTGGAGCGGATGACGTCTCCCGTGCGCGGGTCGATCTTGAGGTTGATCTCGTTGATCAGGCGTCCGTGGTTGGCCGCCTCCACCACCGGCCGGGGGTTGCCCGCCGGGTCCGGGATCACGCAGTTGAACAGCGCGTGCCAGTGGCCGGTGACGATCGCGTCGATGTCGGGGGAGGCCTGCCTGGCGAAGTCGAAGGCGGGCCCCGAGGGGTTGCTGCCGCAGCGGTCGTAGACGTCTCCCGCGGTCCCGCCCTCGTGCATGTTGACCACGATGGCCTCGACACCCTGGCGCTTCAGCTCGGCCGCGTATCTGTTCGCGGTCTCCACCAGCGGCAGGTTGTCCAGCGCCGGCTGGTAGGACGTCGAACCGGTGACGGTGGTCGGGGTGGTCAGGTTGATGAAGCCGATCCGGACGTCCTTGCCGCCCGGCGCCTTCGCGTGCTTGATGACGTACGGCTGGAAGATCGGATCGGTGGAGCCCTTGGCGGTGATGTTGGCGGAGGAGATCGGGTAGTCCGCGCCGCGGAAGCGGCGGCCGGTGGAGTCGGTGAAGCAGCTGTCCACGTCCACCTGACCGAAGCAGCGGCCCTTGCCCATGTGGTCGCGCAGGAACTCGAGCGGCCGGTCGAGCTCATGGTTGCCCACCGCGGAGAACTCCACGCCGATCGAGTTGAGGAACTCGACGGTCGGCTCGTCCTCGTGGAAGGCCACCTCGGTGGGCCAGCCGCTGAAGTCGTCGCCGGTGGTGAAGGTGATCGAGTTCTCGTGGCCCTGCCTGAGGTTCTTCAGATGCGTGGCGATGTACGGGGCGCCGCCCACCACGATGCTCCTGCCCGCGGCGTCCTTCACGGTGCCGTTCGCGGCGTCGTTCTGCGGGGTCAGGTAGCCGTGGAAGTCGGTGATGGACAGGAGCTGGACGTCCACGGGTAACTGCGCGGCCTGGGCCGTGCCGGTCGGCAGGACCATGATTGCGGAAATAGCCGTGACCGTCGCCCAGCGCCGGAGGTTGCTCTGCTTCATGGGTACCTTCACTCGCTCTTGCTTGCTGGCCGCGGTATTCGATCACGGACGTGTGACGTACGTCGAGCCCCTGATCGCCGAGCAGGTGAAGAGCTGGGGAAAGGCGGGGAGTCCGAGGACCGGCGGCTAACGGCCTGACGCGTCGTGGACGACGAGGGCGAGCTGGACGCGGTTGTCCAGGCCGGCCTTGGTGAGGATGCGCGAGATGTAGCCCTTCACCGTGCCGACGCTCATGTGCAGCTCGCGCGCGATGACCGCGTTCGGCTTGCCCTGGCCGACGGCCAGCGCCACCTCTCGCTCACGCTCGCTGAGCGTGCCCAGCAGGCGCCGGGCGTCGGCCTGCCGCCGGCTCTCCTCCTCGGGCACCAGGTGAGCGATCAACCTCCGGGTGACGCTCGGCGACAGGGTCGGCTCGCCGTTCGCGACCCGCTTGACGGCCTCCACGATCCCCTCGGGCGGCGTGTCCTTCAGCAGGAACCCGCTCGCGCCCGCCCGCAGGGCCCTGAACACGTGCTCGTCGGCGTCGAACGTGGTCAGGATGATGACCTCGGGCGCGCCCCGGCGGCTGCGCAGCCGGCCGGTCGCGTCGATGCCGTCGACGCCGGCCATCCGGATGTCCATCAGCACCACGTCGGGGGAGTGCTCGCCCACCGCGGCCTCGACCTCGCCGCCGTCGGCCACGGCGCCCACCACGAGCAGATCGGGCGCGCCCTTGAGCATCAGCGTCAGCCCGGCACGGACGAGCGCGTCGTCGTCGACGATCAGCACCCGGATCGGAGCGGCCTCACTCACTGGGCCATGGTAGCCGCGCCAGCAGCCGGAATCCGTCGCCGCTGCGCCCGTGCTCCAGACGCCCGCCCACGAGCGAGACCCGTTCCTCCAGCCCGGCCAGCCCCGCCCCGGCCCCCGTCGAACCGAGTCCCACTGCCGCTCCGAGCGGGTTGCGCACCTCGATCGTCAGCTCGCCGCCTGCCGTGCCCGACAGGTGCACGGTGACGGGCTCGCCGGGCGCGTGCTTGCGGGCGTTGGTGAGCCCTTCCTGCACCACCCGGTACGCGGTACGCCCCGTCGCCTCCGGCAGGCCGGCGAGCCGTACGCCATGGTCGTGCAGCTCGACCCGCATCCCCGCCTGCCGCGACTCCTCGACCAGCGGCGCCAGCCCCTGATGCGGTTCGGCGGGCTCGGCCGAGGAGCCGTCGCGCAGCACGGAGACGACCGTGCGCAGCTCCTCCAGGGCCTGGTGGGCGTTCGAGCGGATGACGCCGGCCGCCTCGGCGACCTCGCCCGGCGTCGCCTCCGCGTTGAACTCCAGCGCCCCGGCGTGCACCGCCAGCAGCGAGAGCCGGTGCGCGAGCACGTCGTGCATCTCGCGGGCGAGGCCGAGCCGTTCGGCGCGGCGCGCCTCCTCCGCGCGCAGCCGCTGCTCGGCCTCGGCGCGGCGGGCGCGTTCCGCCAGCGACAGCATCAGCTCGCGCCGGGTCCGCGCCAGCATGCCCCAGCCGGTGAGCGCCCCGCCGATCAGCACCGCCACCAGCGCCCACACCAAGTACGGGGCCAGGCCGGGCGGCCGCAGCGCGAATCTGACCAGCGTCGCGGCCACCCACGCCGCGCCCACCACGGCGGCGGCGGGCGGGCGCCGGTAGACCGCCGCGATGAGCGTGGCGATCCCCGCCGCCACCGACGCCGCGGCGGCCGGCACGGACAGCGCGATGACGCCCAGCCCCGCGGCGACCGGCCACCTGCGGCACAACCACAACCCGGCACAGGCCAGCGCCCCGCCCACCACGTCGACCGCCAGATACCAGCCGGGCACGCCCGGAGCCAGGTCTCCCCAGATGACCGCGGCGGCGCCGGCGAGGGCCATCACGAAGTTGCCTGTGCCGGCCGTCCAGTCGCGCCACGACCGCATCCAGCCGGGTCGCACGTCCTGCATGCGGGCCACGAACACAACCGCAGATCGTAGCCGCCGCCCCCGGCCCCCGGTAGACAACCAAAGTCAGCCCCGGCAGGTGACCGAAGTGGCCACGGACCGGCCTTCCGGCAGCAGCGGCCGTCCCCTCTCCCCGAGGAGTGTGGAGGCATGGTCACCTCCAAGGCACGCGGCCGGTGGGTCGCACTTCTGCTGGCCGTGCTCACCCCGGTCGTCGCCGAGTTCACGTTGGGCAACCCGCCACTCCGCCAGGCGTACCTGCTGCTCCTGTGGGTGCCGATCTACGGCGCGGGCGCGGTGCTGGTGCGCGAACTGGTGTGCCGTTCGGGGCGGGGCTGGGTGGCGATCCTGCTGCTCGGGGCCGCGTACGGGATCGTCGAGGAAGGGCTGGCGCTGCAGGCGCTCACCAGCCCGACCCTCTACGGCGTGGCCGGCTGGGCGCCCAGGGTCCTGGGCCTGAACAGCGCCTACGCCGAGCTGAACATCCCCTACCACGCGGTCTTCAGCGTGGCCGTGCCGATCCTGCTGCTGGACCTGATCTTTCCCGGGCTGCGCCGCCGGCCGTACCTGGGACGGGTGGGACTGGTGACCTCCGGGGTGGTGTTCGTGCTGGGGGCCGTGCTGCTGCGGTTGATGGTGGCGGCCGTCATCGACCCCGGCTACCAGGCGCCGCTCGCGGTCGTGATCGGCTGCCTGCTGGCGGTCGCGCTGCTCGCCGTGATCGCTCTGCGCCTCACCCCGCGACCCACCGGCCCGTCGCCGGTCGCCGGGGGGCCGCCGCCCGGGCCGCTGTTCGTCGGCGGGTTCGGCGGGGTGGTGGTGCTCGGTTATCTGGCGCTGCTGTTCCCGTTCGGCGGCGCCGAGCACCCAGCCTTCACGCGGGGCGGTTGGGTGCTGGTGCCGATGGCGGCGGCGGCGGTCCTGGCGGTGGCGGCGGGGTGGCTGCTCAGCCGGTGGACGAGGGGGCAGGCGTGGGGCGACCGGCACAGCCTGGCCCTGGCGAGCGGCGCGCTGGTGGCGCACACGGTGTTCGGGGTGATCGCCAACGGAAAGACCCCCACCGACCGGCTCTCGCTGGCGGCGCTCGGGGTGGTCATGGTCGGCCTGCTGGCCCTGCTCGGCCGCCACACCCGGATCGATATTGACGAATTCGCTGCGCGTGTGAAATAGTGGCCTTGGCAGCGAGGTTGACACTAATAATAAGTGTGGACATTGTTTTCTCCTTTGCGTTATGCTGCTCATCCGCGCTGCCTTTCCCACGCCCCGGGTTTCGCCGGGGCGTTTGGCGTGCGCGCAGTTCGATTCCATCCGTGCTGCCCGGAAGGACATCTGTTGACAGCCTCGCGCAACGCCTCCGCCGTACCCGCTGGTCCCCGTCGCGTCTCTTTTGCGCGCATCCAGGAGCCCCTCGAAGTTCCTGACCTTCTGGCCCTGCAGACCGAGTCTTTCGACTGGCTGCTCGGAAACGAGAAGTGGAAGGCCCGGGTTGAGGCGGCTCGCCAGGCCGGGCGCAAGGACGTCCCGACCCAGTCGGGCCTCGAAGAGATCTTCGAAGAGATCAGTCCGATCGAGGACTTCTCGGGGACCATGTCCTTGTCGTTCCGCGACCACCGGTTCGAGCCGCCGAAGTACTCGGTCGATGAGTGCAAAGACAAGGACATGACCTTCTCCGCCCCGATGTTCGTGACGGCGGAGTTCATCAATAACACCACTGGTGAGATCAAGAGCCAGACGGTGTTCATGGGCGATTTCCCGCTCATGACGCCGAAGGGCACGTTCATCATCAACGGCACCGAGCGTGTCGTGGTCTCGCAGCTGGTCCGCTCGCCTGGCGTCTATTTCGAACGTACTGTCGACAAGACGTCCGACAAGGATCTCTTCGGTTGCCGGGTCATCCCGTCCAGGGGTGCCTGGCTCGAGTTCGAGATCGACAAGCGCGACAGCGTCGCCGTGCGGGTCGACCGCAAGCGCAAGCAGCCCGTGACGGTGTTCCTCAAGGCGCTGGGATGGACCAACGAGCGGATCCTCGAGCGCTTCGGCCAGTTCGAGTCCATGCGGGCCACCCTGGAGAAGGATCACACGGCCGGCCAGGATGACGCGCTGCTGGACATCTACCGCAAGCTGCGGCCGGGTGAGCCGCCGACCAAGGAGTCGGCGCAGACTCTGCTGGAGAACCTGTACTTCAACGCCAAGCGGTACGACCTGGCCAAGGTCGGCCGTTACAAGGTCAACAAGAAGCTGGGCGTCGACGCGGAGATCACCCAGGGCACCCTGACCGAGGACGACATCGTCTCGATGATCGAATACCTGGTCCGGTTGCACGCCGGCGAGACCTCCATGGGCGAGGCCCTCGTGGAGGTCGACGACATCGACCACTTCGGCAACCGTCGCATCCGCAGCGTCGGCGAGCTCATCCAGAACCAGGTCCGCCTGGGCCTGGCCCGCATGGAGCGCGTCGTCCGCGAGCGCATGACCACGCAGGACGTCGAGGCGATCACGCCGCAGACCCTGATCAACATCCGCCCGGTCG
The DNA here is from genome assembly GCF_039535785.1 of Nonomuraea helvata. Lineage (NCBI taxonomy): Bacteria > Bacillati > Actinomycetota > Actinomycetes > Streptosporangiales > Streptosporangiaceae > Nonomuraea > Nonomuraea helvata. The sequence continues at coordinate 1,675,490 of NZ_BAAAXV010000001.1, read as the reverse complement.
TGGCGTCGATGAAGGAGTTCTTCGGCACCTCGCAGCTGTCGCAGTTCATGGACCAGACCAACCCGCTGGCCGGCCTGACGCACAAGCGGCGGCTGAACGCGCTGGGCCCCGGCGGTCTGTCCCGCGAGCGGGCGGGCATGGAGGTCCGCGACGTGCACCCGTCCCACTACGGCCGGATGTGCCCGATCGAGACCCCTGAAGGCCCGAACATCGGCCTCATCGGCTACCTCGCGTGCTTCGGCCGCCTCAACGCCTTCGGCTTCGTCGAGACTCCTTACCGCAAGGTCGTCGACGGCACGGTGACCGACCAGATCGACTACCTGACCGCCGACGAGGAAGACCGCTACGTCAAGGCGCAGGCCAACTCGGCGCTCAACCCCGACGGCACCTTCGCCGAGGCGCGCGTCCTGGTCCGCACCAAGGGCGGCGAGACCGAGTACGTACGCTCCGCCGAGGTCGACTACATCGACGTGTCGCCGCGCCAGATGGTGTCGGTGGCCACCGCGATGATCCCGTTCCTCGAGCACGACGACGCCAACCGGGCGTTGATGGGCGCGAACATGCAGCGGCAGTCGGTGCCGCTGCTGAAGAGCGAGGCGCCGCTGGTCGGCACCGGCATGGAGTACCGTGCCGCGACCGACACGGGCGATGTGATCAGCGCCGAGAAGGCCGGTGTGGTCGAGGAGGTCTCCGCCGACTACGTCACGGTCATGAACGACGACGGCACGCGGACGACGTACCGGGTGGCCAAGTTCAAGCGGTCCAACCAGGGCACCGCGGTCAACCAGAAGCCGATCGTGGCCGAAGGTGACCGGGTGGAGGCCCACCAGGTGCTCGCCGACGGGCCGTGCACCGACAAGGGTGAGATGGCGCTCGGCAAGAACCTGCTCGTGGCGTTCATGCCGTGGGAGGGCCACAACTACGAGGACGCGATCATCATCTCGCAACGGCTGGTGCAGGACGACGTGCTGTCCTCGATCCACATCGAGGAGCACGAGGTCGACGCCCGCGACACCAAGCTGGGTCCTGAGGAGATCACCCGGGACATCCCGAACGTGTCGGAGGAGGTGCTGGCCGACCTCGACGAGCGCGGCATCATCCGGATCGGCGCCGACGTGGTGCCGGGCGACATCCTGGTCGGCAAGGTCACCCCGAAGGGTGAGACCGAGCTGACGCCGGAGGAGCGGCTGCTGCGCGCGATCTTCGGTGAGAAGGCCCGCGAGGTCCGCGACACCTCGCTGAAGGTGCCGCACGGAGAGGAGGGCAAGGTCATCGGCGTGCGCGTGTTCAGCCGCGACGAGGGCGACGAGCTGCCGCCAGGGGTCAACGAGCTGGTCCGCGTCTACGTGGCGCAGAAGCGTAAGATCACCGACGGTGACAAGCTGGCCGGCCGTCACGGCAACAAGGGCGTCATCTCCAAGATCCTGCCGGTCGAGGACATGCCGTTCCTGGAGGACGGCACCCCGGTCGACATCATCCTCAACCCGCTGGGCGTGCCCGGCCGGATGAACATCGGCCAGGTCCTGGAGATGCACCTGGGATGGATCGCCGCCAGAGGCTGGGACATCTCCGGGATCGAGGAGGCCTGGGCCGAACGGCTGCGCGACAAGGGCTTCGCGAAGGTGGCCCCCCGCACCAGCATGGCGACCCCGGTCTTCGACGGCGCCAACGAGGAGGAGATCGTCGGCCTGCTCGCCCACACCAACCCCAACCGCGACGGTGACCGGATGGTGCAGCAGAGCGGCAAGGCCCAGCTGTTCGACGGCCGCAGCGGTGAGCCGTTCCCATACCCGATCGCGGTCGGCTACGTCTACATCCTCAAGCTGCACCACCTGGTGGACGACAAGATCCACGCGCGGTCGACCGGTCCTTACTCCATGATCACTCAGCAGCCGCTGGGCGGTAAGGCCCAGTTCGGTGGCCAGCGCTTCGGTGAGATGGAGGTGTGGGCGTTGGAGGCGTACGGCGCCGCCTACGCCCTGCAGGAGCTGCTGACGATCAAGTCCGACGACGTCCTGGGCCGCGTGAAGGTCTACGAGGCCATCGTCAAGGGCGAGAACATCCCCGAGCCCGGCATTCCGGAGTCCTTCAAGGTCCTCATCAAGGAAATGCAGTCCCTGTGCCTGAACGTCGAGGTGCTCTCCAGCGACGGCATGTCCATCGAGATGCGCGACACCGACGAGGACGTCTTCCGCGCCGCGGAGGAGCTCGGCATCGATCTGTCCCGGCGTGAGCCGAGCAGCGTGGAAGAAGTCTGATCCGCTACGGACATCGGAAGGGCCGGACGGCGGGCGATCCAGCCATCCGGCCCGGCACGCTCAGGTGCGGTCGTCAGTGTGTGGCGTTCGCGCCGTTCTTGGGGTTGCCCAGGCGAACCCCTTGGCGGTAGACGAAGGCCCAGCGCTTGCAGACGGTGCGGACGAAGATGTTGTACGCGTTGCAGGTCCAGTTCTTGAGCGTGTGGTAGAACACGTCGTCGACCTGGGACTTGCGATAGCGGTCGAGGTAGTAGCGGTAGTGCTTGTAGGTGTTGCCGATCAGCCCGTAGCCGTAGTCGTGCATGTCGCAGGCCGGCCGGAAGTCGAAGCCGGTGGGACGGTCCGGGGCGTTGGTGCAGTGGTCGTAGTCGATGCCCATGACGTAGCGCTTGCTGGGCAGTTTCCGCCACAGCGGTTTGCGCCAGCCGTAGTGGGCGACCCAGGACGCGCAGCCGGCCCTCTGGTAGTACAGCCACTTCCAGGCGTCGTTGCAGTACGACGGGTACGCCTGCGGGTTGGAGACGTCGCCGGGGAGGAAGTCGCCGGGGTCGGGCGCGGTGGCGTTGGGGTCGTTGATCCCCTTCGCGCCCTGGATGGGATCGCCGCCGGCCGGCCGCGACGTGTCGGTGGCGGTCGCGGTGGGGGCGGCGGTGCCGCCGGCGAAGGTCAGCTGCCAGCCGCCGTCCGTGGGCGAGTCGATCGACGTCAGGCGCCCGACCTGGTCGTAGGCGTAGGTGGACGCGGGAGAGCCGCTCAGACTGGGGTCGGCCACGGTGCGCAGCAGGCCGTTGGCGTCGTATCCGTAGCTGGCGACGGTCTGCGGCGCCTCCGTGCCGGAAGTGAGCGTGATCTGCTTGAGCCGGCCGGCGTAGTCACCGAAGGAGGACGTGGTGGCCGTGGTCGACGTGGCGTAGGTGACCGTCAGCGTTTCCTCGGGGGCCTCGCCCGCGGCCGGTTCCTTGACGGTGCTGACGCGGCCCTGGGCGTCATAGGCCACCGTCGAGGCGCCGTAGGCGGTGTTGCCGGTGGCCGTCACCCGCCAGGTGTCGGTGCTCTGCAGCCCGTCGATCTTCGTCCAGCTGTAGGTGAGGCCGAGCTCGGCGTTGCTCTGGGAGAAGTTGTCGTCCCCCGCCTCCGTGGCGCCCTTGTCCATCGCGATGGCTTCGGAGATGGAGGTCCGCATCGCCCCGGCCGCCGAGTCCCACCGGGTCGTTTCGGTGATCTTGGATCCGTCGCCGCTCTCGTAGCGCTGGATGCCGCCGCCCTCGGGGAAGGAGATGCTGCTCTTCAGCGTGTAGCGGGTCGTGGTCCCCTCGTCGAGCTCGGTGACCACGATGGCGCCGCTCTGGACGTCCAGTTTCCTGTCGAGCATTCCGCCGAGGAACTCGGCCTTCCAGCCCGGGCCGAACACCGCCATCTCGGGCCGGGAGGCGGGGGCGGACTGCGGTCGCGCGAGGTCGCCGCCGCCGGTGGCCACGCCGTGCGTGCGGCCGATCGACCCTGCGGGCACGTCCGATTCGTCGAACGTGAAGGTGTCGGTGTCGGAGAAGTACAGACCCGGACCGACCTGCTGGACGGCGTCAGGGTCTTCGGCGGCGGTGGCGGTGCCGACGGTGGTGGTGGCGGAGGCTGCCGGGGAGAGCAGGGGGAGTAGCACCGCCGCGATGGTGGCGGTGAGCGTTAATCGGCGCACCAGGGCTCCTGAATTGTGTGGGGGGTGATTAGATCACCTGGACAGTAAGTGATCCGAACACCCTCGACAAGGGCCTGGACAAATCTTTCAACCGGTGTTCAAATCACCTACGGAGCTGGGCGCTGAAGCGGATGGCAATTTGTAATCCGCGCAGGTCATCCCGTTTGTGTGGAGAAATTGTGGCGACAATATAGCGCCCGCGCGGATAATGGGTCAATTATGCTTTCGCGGTCGCCGGGTAAGGCGCCTTATGAGATGCGCCGTCCGCCGGCGGGGCGCCCTTGTTCGGGCGCGTGCCCACCGTCCCGTACGGCGCGGTTGACGCAACTGGCGCACCCGGTCTGACATTTCCCGCTATGGTGCCGAAGATCCCATACGCTTGGCAGGAGTCCCATGACGCACGTCGAACCTCTACGGGAAGGCGACCCCACCGGTGTGGGGCCCTACCGGATGTTGGGGCGTCTGGGCGCCGGCGGCCAAGGGGTGGTCTACCTCGGTCAGGCGCCCGGCGGCAGGCGGGTCGCGGTCAAAGTGCTGCGCGAGGGGCTCGCCGACGAACGCTTCGCCAAGGAGATCGACGCGGCGCGGCGGGTGGAGCCGTTCTGCATCGCTCAGGTGCTCGACGCCTCGCTGGGCGGGCGGCCGTACATCGTGACGGAGTACGTCGAGGGGCCCTCGCTCCAGCAGGCCGGCCGCCACGCCGGTGCCGACCTGCAGCGGCTCGCGGTGGTGACCGCGACCGCGCTGGCGGCCATCCATCAGGCGGGCATCGTCCATCGTGACTTCAAGCCCGCCAACGTGCTGCTCGGGCAGGGCGGCCCCCGAGTGATCGACTTCGGGATCGCCCGGTCCGTCGAAGCGGGGCCGACGGGTGCCAGCAGCATCGTGGGGACGCCGGCGTACATGGCGCCGGAGCAGCTCGCCGGCGAGCGGATCGGGCCGGCCGTGGACGTGTTCGCGTGGGCGTCGGTGATGGTGTTCGCAGCCACCGGGGTGCCCCCGTTCGGTGACGACTCGCTGCCCGCGGTGATCAACCGGATTCTGCACAACGAGCCGCAGGTCGGCGACCTGCCGCAACCGCTCCGGCAGGTCGTGCTGGCGTGCCTGGCCAAGGATCCGGCGCGCCGGCCGGCCATGCGGGACGTGCTGCTGTGGCTCCTGGGCGGACAGGCGCCCGCGCATCCGTACGGCGCCGACGGCGGGAGACTGTCCACGGCACCCGGGCGGCGGCGGCGCGGGAGCAGGACGGCGGTCGTCGCGGGCGTCTCCGGGGTGGGGGCGCTGGCGGTGGCGGGCGCCGTCGTCTGGGGGGCCACGAGCGTCTGGGGTTTCCCTTTCCCGAGCCCCCAACCGAGTACGCAGCCGTTGGCCCTCACCTCCGCCGGGACGCCGACCTCGAAGAAGCCGCCGACCCCGAAGACGCCGGCCTCGACGAGCACGCGCCAGCGCCCGAAAAAGACCAAGAGCCCGTCTCCCGCGAAACCGGTGACCACCCCCACCAAACCGACCACGAAGCCCACCGCCAGGCCGACGCAGTCCGTTCCCAAACCGGCGACCTCGTCGGCGAAGCCCTCATCGGGCGGTGGTTCCGTGCGGATCCCGCGGGTCTGGGTCATCGGTCCCCGGCACGCCGACACCCCTGAGTGCCTGTTCGGACAGAGCAACACCTTCGGCATGGTCGAAGGGACCAAGCTGGGCACCACGTTCCGCTACGAATGGGTGCTGGACGGGCGGGTGGTGATGCGCTCCGAGGGCACTCTCGCCGAGTCCCACACCCACCAGGTCGTCGGCCCGCTCGTGAAACCGGACGGCTCCCACAAGGTCACCCTCCGCATCACCTCGCCCGCGACGGTGTCGAAGACGCTCTCGTTCACCATCTGCCCGGACGGGAGCGAGTGATGGACCCCCTCCTGCCGGAAGACCCCCCAGCCGTGGGGCCCTACCGGCTGCTCGGGCGTCTGGGTGTGGGCGGCCAGGGGGTGGTCTACCTGGGCCAGGCGCCCGACGGGCGGCGGGTCGCGGTGAAGGTGCTGGCGGACGGCTTCGCCGGTGACCACCGCTTCGCCAAGGAGATCGACGCGGCGCGGCGGGTGGAGCCGTTCTGCATCGCTCAGGTGCTCGACGCCTCGCTGGGCGGGCGGCCGTACATCGTGACGGAGTACGTCGAGGGGCCCTCGCTCCAGCAGGCCGGCCGCCACGCCGGTGCCGACCTGCAGCGGCTCGCGGTGGCGACCGCGACGGCGCTGGCGGCGATCCACCGGGCCGGGGTGGTGCACCGTGACTTCAAGCCCGCCAACGTGCTGCTCGGGAGGGACGGCCCGCGGGTCATCGACTTCGGCATCGCCCGCGCGGCCGGCCATTCGCTGACCGTCACGAGCAGCATCGTCGGCACGCCCGCCTACATGGCGCCCGAGCAGCTCACGGGAGCTCCGCTCGGTCCCGCGGTGGACGCCTTCGCGTGGGCGTCGGTGATGGTGTTCGCCGCGACGGGAAGGCCGCCGTTCGGCAACGACTCGCTGCCCGCGGTGATCCGCCGCATCCTCCACGACGAGCCGGACCTGGGCGGCCTGTCCGGCCCGCTTCGCCCGATCGTGCTGTCCTGCCTGGCCAAGGACCCCGCCGCCCGGCCCGCCATGCAGGACGTCCTGCTCCGGCTCATCGGCGCCCCGCCCACCGGTACGGCGGGCACCCTGCCGGGCCGTCGAGGCGGTGCGGCGGGTCGTCCCGCGAGCCGCCCGCGCTGGAAGGCGATACTGGTGGGCGCCGGGGCGCTGGCGGCGTCCGCCGCCCTGGTGGGCGGGGCGATCCTCTGGATGCCCGCCCCGGAGACGACGGCCGCGCCCACCTCCTCGGCCGCCGCCCAGGGCGCCATCACGACGCCCGGCGCCCCGGCCGAGAAACCGGACGCCGGCAGGACGCCGGGCGCGACCCGCACACCCAGCGCTCCCGCCAAGAGGACGCGTCCCACCAGGACCGCCAGCCCGAAGCCCACCGCCACCCGCACGCGATCGACGCCCCGAACCACGACCTCCCCACGCAGGACCACGACCACGAAGGCGGCCGCGGCGACCGTACGCCTGGTGTCGTTGACGCTGGACGGGCAGCAGACCGGAGACAACTGCTGGTCACCGAGTCTCTTCCCCGTCGCCCTGCTCAAGGGCCCGTCGGGCAGGCAGGTCGAGTACGGCTACCGCTGGGTCGTGGACGGCGAGGACGAGGGGTGGAAGACGGACTGGGTGACCGGTACGACCAAGAACCAGCGCAACCCCTTCGGAGCCTTCGAGCCGGGCCGGCACACGATCGTCTTCCACCTGCTCACCCCCTCCAGGGCCACCAGGAGTGTGTCCTTCACGGTCTGCGAACGGTACTCCTAGGCCGGGGACGGGACGGCGGGCGGCGCGCCGGGTGAGGGCGATGGCGGCGAGGATGACGAGCCCGCCGGCCATCGGCTGCCAGACCCCGAGCACGACCATGACGCCCGCGAAGCCGAGGCCGAGGCCCGCCACCCGGCCGGAGGTCGCTTTCTCGGTGCGCAGCAGCAGGAAACCGGGCAGTCAAGGTTTGAGCACGGAGGGAGCGTAGCGGTAGGCACCGCCACATAACCATTTGAACGAGTGAGTACTCGCTCATTAGACTCGTTCTATGACAAGAAGGCGAAGGGTGCCGGCCATGGCGCCAGAAGACCGCCGTGCAGCGCTCATCGCCGCCACGCTCCCCCTGCTGCGCGAATACGGCGCCGCGGTGAGCACCCGCCAGATCGCCGAGGCCGCGGGCGTGGCCGAGGGCACGATCTTCGGCGTCTTCCCCGACAAGGCCTCGCTGCTCCGGGCGACGCTGATGAGCGCGTTCGATCCGCAGCCGGCGGTGGACGCGCTGGCGGCCATCGGCACGCAGGTCGAGCTGCGCGCTCGGCTGCGCGAGGTGGTCCTGCTGCTGCGGAAAGGGATGAGCGTCAATGCCAATCTCATGGCCGTGCCCAAGGAGCTGATGGCCGACGACGCCGAGTTCCACGAGCGGATGCTGGACGGCCGGCGCCGGATCGGGACGGCGATCGCCGCTCTGGTCGAGCCCGACCGCGACCGGCTGCGCCGCTCTCCCGAGGGCACGGCGCACCTGCTGCTCATGCTGATCGCGGCCAGCGTGCACCGCGGCTTCGGCCTGGGCGGCGAGTTCGCCGACATGGACGACGAGGAGATCGTCTCCGTCCTGCTCGACGGGCTGCTCGTGCGGCCCTCCTCCACCCCTTCGACAGAAAGCGCCTCTTGATGCTGCTCCGTCTCCTGCGGGTCCAGCTCAGGCCGTACGGGAAGGAGATCACGCTCGTGGTCCTCTTCCAGTTCGTGCAGACACTGGCCACGCTCTATCTCCCCACGCTCAACGCCGACATCATCGACGACGGCGTCGTCAAGGGGGACACCGGTTCCATCATGCGCATCGGGCTGGTGATGCTCGGTGTGACGCTCATACAGATCGTCTGCTCGGTCGTGGCCGTGTACTACGGCGCACGGACCTCGATGGCCCTGGGCAGGGACCTGCGGGCCGCGATCTTCCACCGGGTGCAGGACTTCTCCGTCCAGGAGGTCAACCGGTTCGGCCCGCCGTCCCTGATCACCCGGACCACCAACGACGTGCAGCAGATCCAGCTGCTCGTGCTGATGACGTTCACGATGATGGTGGCGGCTCCGATCATGTGCGTCGGCGGCATCGTGCTGGCGCTGCGCCAGGACACCGCGCTGTCGTCGCTGCTGCTCGTCGTGCTGCCCGTGATGATCGCCATCGTGGCCCTGATCGTGGTGCGGATGCGCCCGCTCTTCCGCACCATGCAGGAGCGCATCGACCGGATCAACCAGGTGCTGCGCGAGCAGATCACCGGCATCCGGGTCATCAGGGCGTTCGTCCGCGACAGGCACGAGCGCGAGCGCTTCGGCGTGGCCAACGACCGGCTGACCGATGTGTCGCTGCGGGTCGGGCGGCTGATGGCGCTGATGTTCCCCACGGTCATGCTGGTGGTGAACGTGTCCAGCGTCGCCGTGGTGTGGTTCGGCGGTCACCGCATCGCCGACGGGACCATGCAGGTGGGCGCGCTGACCGCGGTCATCGCCTATCTCATGCAGATCCTCATGTCGGTGATGATGGCGATGTTCATGTTCATGATGATCCCGCGGGCCGAGGTCTGCGCCGAGCGCATCGAGGAGGTGCTCGGCACCGAGCCGACCGTCCACCCGCCGGCGGAGCCCGTCACCCCCGAAAGACGCCTCGGCGAGCTGGAGCTGCGGTCCGTGGACTTCCGCTACCCGGGCGCCGAGGAGCCGGTGCTGTGCGGCGTGAGCTTCGCGGCGCGGCCCGGCCGTACCACCGCGATCATCGGCAGCACGGGCAGCGGCAAGACGACGCTGCTCAACCTCATCCCCCGCCTGTTCGACGCGACCGCCGGCGAGGTGCTGGTCGACGGCGTCGACGTACGCGACCTCGACCAGGCCGTGCTCTCCCGGGCGGTCGGCCTGGTCCCGCAGTCGCCGTACCTCTTCTCCGGCACCGTGGCCTCCAACCTGAGGTACGGCAGGCCGGACGCGACCGACGAGGAGCTGTGGCGGGCCCTGGAGATCGCCCAGGCCCGCGAGTTCGTCGAGGCGATGCCCGGTGGCCTGGACGAGCCGATCTCCCAGGGCGGCACGAACGTCTCCGGCGGCCAGCGGCAGCGCCTGGCCATCGCCAGGACGCTGGTGCACCGGCCCGAGATCTACCTGTTCGACGACTCCTTCTCCGCCCTCGACTACGCCACCGACGCCCGGCTGCGCGCCGCGCTGGCCGAGGAGATCACCGACGCCACGATCGTCATCGTGGCCCAGCGGGTGAACACCATCCGCGACGCCGACCGCATCCTCGTGCTCGACGACGGCCGCGTGGTCGGCAGCGGCGACCACGCGGAGCTCATGAGCACCTGCCCGACGTACCGGGAGATCGTGCTGTCCCAGCTCACCGAACAGGAGGCAGCAGCATGACGACTCAGGCGCCCGCGCGCCGCCCCCAGCCCGCCTTCGGCCCCGGCAGGATCATGTCCGGGCCCGCCGAGAAGGCCCACGACTTCGGCGGTTCGCTCCGTCACCTGCTGCGGCTGCTGCGCCCCGAGCGCGCGCTGCTCGCCGTCGTCCTCGCCCTCGGGACGGCCAGCGTCGCGCTGACCGTGACGGGCCCCAAGATCCTCGGCCACGCCACCGACCTGATCTTCGCCGGCATCGTCGGCGCCCAGCTGCCCGCCGGGACCACCAAGGAACAGGCCGTGGCGGGGCTGCGTGCCAGAGGACAGGGCACGCTCGCCGACATGGTGTCGTCGATGAACGTGGTGCCCGGCCACGGCATCGACTTCACCGCGCTGGCGCAGGTGCTCGGCTGGGTGCTGGCGATCTACGTGCTGGCGGCGGCGCTCGGGATCCTGCAGTTCCGGCTGACCACGGTCGTCGTACAGCGGGCGGCGTTCCGGCTGCGCGAGCGGATCGAGGCCAAGCTGGCCCGGCTGCCGCTGAGCTACTTCGACGGCCAGCCGCGCGGCGAGATCCTCAGCCGCGCCACCAACGACACCGACAACATCGCCCAGACGCTCCAGCAGACGATGAGCCAGCTCATCTCGTCGGTGCTGACGGTCGTGGGAGTGCTGGTGGTGATGTTCTGGATCTCGCCGATCCTGGCGCTCATCGCGCTGGTCACGGTGCCGGTGTCGGTCTACGTCACCGCGGCCGTCGGCAAGCGTTCGCAGCCGCAGTTCATCAAGCAGTGGTCCTCGACGGGCAAGCTCAACGGCCACATCGAGGAGATGTACGGCGGGCACACGCTGGTCAAGGTGTTCGGCAGGCAGAAGGAGGCCGCCGAGACCTTCGCCGAGCACAACGACGCCCTGTTCGCCTCCAGCTTCCGCGCCCAGTTCATCTCCGGGATCATCCAGCCGGCGATGATGTTCATCGGCAACCTCAACTACGTGCTGGTCGCCGTGGTGGGCGGAGTCAAGGTGGCCTCGGGCTCGATCTCGCTGGGCGACGTGCAGGCCTTCATCCAGTACTCGCGGCAGTTCAGCCAGCCGCTGACCCAGGTGGCCGGCATGGCGAACCTGGTGCAGTCGGGCGTCGCCTCGGCCGAGCGGGTCTTCGAGCTGCTGGAGGCTCCCGAGCAGTCCCAGGAGCCCGAGGGGCCGGCGCGGACCGCGCCGATCAGGGGGCGCGTGGCGTTCGAGAACGTGTCCTTCCGCTACGTGCCGGACCGGCCGCTGATCGAGAACCTGTCGCTGACCGTGGAGCCCGGCCAGACCGTGGCCATCGTCGGCCCCACGGGAGCGGGCAAGACGACGCTGGTCAACCTCATCATGCGCTTCTACGAGGTGACCGGCGGCCGGATCACGCTCGACGGCGTCGACATCGCCGAGCTGTCCAGGGAGGAGCTGCGCGCCAACATCGGCATGGTGCTGCAGGACACCTGGCTGTTCGGCGGCACGATCGCGGAGAACATCGGCTACGGCGCGGAGGGCGCCACGCGCGAACGCATCGAGGCCGCCGCGGAGGCCGCCCACGTGGACCGCATCGCGCACACGCTGCCCGACGGCTACGACACGGTGATCGACGAGGAGGGCGGGACGGTCAGCGCGGGCGAGAAGCAGCTGATCACGATCGCCCGGGCGTTCCTGTCCGAGCCGGCGATCCTGATCCTGGACGAGGCGACCAGCTCGGTGGACACCCGGACGGAGGTGCTCATCCAGCGGGCGATGAGCTCGCTGCGCGAGGGGCGCACCAGCTTCGTGATCGCCCACCGGCTGTCCACGATCCGCGACGCCAGCCTGATCCTGGTCATGGAGAACGGGCGGATCGTCGAGCAGGGCACGCACGAGTCGCTGCTCGCGGCGGAGGGCGCCTACGCCCGGCTGTACTCGGCCCAGTTCGCCCAGGCCGTCGTGGAGGTGGACTAGGCCGTGTTTCGAAAGATCACGTGTGTGAGGCGTGTCGGTGATCGTTGAACGAAGAGGTCTCCGGTAGGTGGTTCAACGACCAAGAAGAACGAAATACCGGAGACCTCGTGACCAGCGTAGTGGTGACGAGGCGGCACGACCTCACTGATGCGCAGTGGGCGGCGCTGGAGCCGCATCTGCCTGCCGCATCGGGCAAGGGGCGTCCGCCGAAGTGGAGCAAGCGTCAGTTGATCGACGGGATCCGGTGGCGGATCCGGACCGGGGCGCCGTGGCGGGACGTTCCTGCCTGCTACGGCCACTGGTTCACCGTGTATGGCTTGTTCCGGCGCTGGCAGCGGGAGGGGATCTGGGCGCGGATCCTGGCGGCCTTGCAGGCGTGTGCGGACGCCGCCGGGAAGATCGATTGGACGGTGAGCGTGGACTCCACCATCACCCGGGCTCACCAGCACGCGGCCGGAGCACGCCGGGACGGTCACCTGCAAAAGGAACCACCCGGCGGGGTGCACAGCGAGCCGGCCGATCATGGCCTGGGGCGCTCGCGCGGCGGGCTGACCACCAAGACCCATCTGGCTTGCGAGCAGGGCCGCAAGCTGCTGGCTGCGGTGGTGACCGCCGGGCAGCGGGGCGACAGCCCGCAGTTCATACCGGTGCTCGGCAAGATCCGGGTGGCCCGCCTCGGCGGTGGCCGTCCCAGGACCCGCCCGGACCGGGTCCTGGCCGACAAGGCCTACACCAGCAAGGCCAACCGGACTCATCTGCGCCGGCGTGGGATCAAGGCGTGCATTCCGAGCAAGGCCGACCAGGACGCTCACCGGCGAGCCAAGGGATCGAAGGGAGGTCGCCCGCCCGCCTTCGACCCCGCGTTCTACCGGCTGCGTCACGCTGTGGAGTGCGGCATCAACCTGCTCAAAGGCAACCGCGGCATGGCGACCCGTTACGACAAGCTCGCCGTACGCTACGAAGCCGTCGTCATCATCGCTGCGATCAACCAGTGGCTCAATGCCTTATGAAACACGACCTAGGCCCCGGCGTCCGCCGTGGGTATCACCGACCCACGGCGGACGCCCGGGGCATCGACCGGCTCGTGGGCGCTGTCCGTCCGGTCAGAATGAGCAGGTGATGGTGCGAATGAACGACATGAGCAAGCCGTACCTGGAGCCGGCCGACTGGTACGCGAGCCTGCCGACGGCATACACCGCGGCCTGCATGCTGCTGACCGACGGCGACGACCGCGTCCTGCTCGTCAAGCCGAACTACCGCCCGTACTGGGCTTTCCCGGGTGGCATCGTCGAAGCCGGGGAGGCTCCGCACGAGGGCGCCGTGCGCGAGATCCTCGAGGAGCTCGGGCTGGACGTCCAGGCCGGAGACCTGCTGGCCGTGGAGTGGTCGCCCCCGCTGGGGGAGCGGCCTCGCCCCATGCTGACCTTCCTCTTCGACGGCGGCGTCGTCGCCGACCCCGGCCGGATCAAACTCCAGGCCGATGAGCTCGACGCCGCCGAGTTCCTCGGCTGGGAAGAGGCCGAGGCCCGGCTTCCGGCGCACACCGCGGCGCGGATCCCCGCCGCGCGCCGTGCCCGCAAGAGCGGCCGTACGGTCTACCTTCCCGTGGCACCTCTGCGATGACGGCGAGGTGAGCGGAGCGGTGCGTCACCAGGCGCGGGTACGGCCGACCCACACGTTGCGAGCGCGGAAATAGGTGTTGCCGGCCGGACCCGGTTGCTCGTCCCAGCCGGGGCCGCCGGGCTCGATCCCGGAAGCCCAGGAGCCCATCTGCAGATTGATGATGAGCCGCTGCGGGACACCGGCCCAGCCGACGTCGCTCTCCGGCGGCCAGCCGAGGCCAGGAGCTGACGCCGATTGATTCCTTGCTCGCCCATTTGTGCCTTTCTCATCGTCCACTGGTACGCAGGGTGCCGGCGTCCTCGCAGGCGTCGTACATGTGCGACGCCCGCCGGATCCTGGATTCCTGCTTCTGGAGCGCGGCCGCCAGCAGGTCGAGCCCGGCGCCGACGCTCTCCATCCGTGGCCCCCGCGCCTGCCAGTACATGAGGCCGTAGTCGTCGTCGCCGAGGGCGGCGCGCGCCGCGGAGGACGACGTCTCGAACTGGACCCGTACGTCGGCCACGTCACCGGCCATCCCGTCCGCCGCGCACGCCAGCCGGTCGAGGTGGCTCTTGCTGAAGGCGACACCGTCGAAGCTCACGGGTCGGCAGCCTAACGGGCACGTCACCATCGGGGCAGTTGATCTCGATATTGACCCCAAAATCAGGAAAGAATGCTACTTCTGAGATGTTTGAGGCTGAAGTGGCAGACGTGAGGGACAGAGGTGACGATGGACGAGTCGTGGCGGCTGCTGGAGCAGCTCGTCCAGGAGGTCAACCAGCAGACCGAGCAGCTCAAGAAGATGCAGGAGAAGGTAGGGGAGCTGTCGGCGACGGCCAGCTCGAAGGACGGCATGGTGACCGTGACCGTCGGCCCGCGCGGTGAGGTGCGGACGATCGACTTCGACCCCCGGGTCTACCGCAAACTGTCGCCTTCGGAGCTGTCCGCCGTGATCGTCCAGCAGATCGAGCGGGCGACCAGCGAGGTCTCCGCCGGGATGAAGGAGCTGATGGAGCCCTTCGTACCAGATCTTCCGTTCGACGATCTGTTCGGCGAGGGGACGGACTTCGCGTCATTCCTGCCGCAACCGAGCACGCCCGAGCCGCGGGACCCTCGGCCGTGATCATGACTGTCGATCGAGAAAGCTGACACCGTCTGATGGGGCTCGATCTCAACCTGGTGCCCGACGTGGTGAAGCCGGTGGCGCAGCCGCTGGCGGGCGGGGCGATCCCGGACGCCGACGTCGGCGGGATCATCGCCGAGGCGGAGACGCTGGAGCACCTGGCGGATCTCCTGGCGAAGATCAAGGCGGAGGACGCCCACGCCGTCGTCCGCATGCTGCGCGGCTGGGAATGGCAGGGCCCCGCCAAGGAGGCGTTCGAGCAGGCGTTCGCCGCGCTGGGCGGGGAGGCGGACGCCGCCGGTCGTCCTTCCGCGGAGGCGCTGATCGACCGGCTGGCGCAGGCGCTCCGGGAGGAGTCCGCGTCCCTGCGCCGGCACGGTGTGCGGATGCAGCAGACCGAGTGGATGATCTATGCCTCGCTGGCGCTGCTCGGCGTGATGATCGTCAGGCTCCTGGTCTGGATCTACGTCAACGGCCCGGCCGTCCTCAGGCTGATCCAGCACCACACGCTGCTGACCCAGGTGAAGATCGAGACGGTCAAGCGGCTCGTCCTCGTCAACATGGTGAAGTTCGCCGCGATCTCAGGCGGCCTGGACTTCGGCGTGCAGGTGGCGCAGCAGATCTGGGGGGCTCGCGAGGCGGGCGACTTCGACCTCGAGTCGCTGGCGATGTCGCTCGGCAGCGGCGCACTGACCGGCGCCCTGTTCGCCGGCGCGAACGCGGGCCTCTCGCGCCTGCTGAGCCGGCCGATGGTGTACGTCGCCTCCGAGGCCGAGCTGGCCGTGCGCGACAGGGTCGTGGCGATCACCCAGAGCATGTACGGCCAGGCGCTGCTGGGCGGCATGGCGGGCACCGCCGGCGCCGTCCCCGGCCTGGCACTCAGCGGGCAGCTCGACGCCGAACACCTGGCCTACACCTTCATCTCCGGCGTCGCGGGCGGCCTCGACATCCCGGCCTCGGCCCGGGTGAGCTTCGTCCCGATGCGGGCAGTCGCTGAGATCGGCGACCCACCGCTCATCGGCACCTCCCACGCCGATCCGCCGCACGCACCCGACGGGCCGCCGCACGCACCCGACGGGCCGCCCCCGCCCGCTCCCCGAGCCCTCGAGCCGCACCAGCCCGGGAGCCCCGGCGACCACACCCCGCCGGCCACCGGCCACGACACGACTGCCCTGGTGCAGCATCCCCGGCCCGAGGACCATGCCGACACCTCAACCGATCATGACCAGTCCCAATCGGGAGACGTGCTGCTCCAGCCGTACCCCAGCCCGGTGATCATGGGTGAGGTCACCCGTCGCCACGACACGCCCCTGCCGGGCCCGGTCGGCGACAGGGCGGGCCACGGCGGAACCCCGGCACGAGCCCCGCAGGGCCTCCCCGCCGACCGAACCCCGACCGGCGAAGCCGCTCCCGCCTCTGCGCCGGTTTCGAGCAGGCTCACGCGCGGTTCCATGCTGCCGGCCACTGTCCCGTCGATCATCAGCACGACCCCCGACGACGCCGGCACTCCCGAGCCGAGCGCACAGGGGACCGACAGCCCTCCCAAGGCCGTCGAGAAGCGGCATGAGGCTCCCGAAGCGGCCGAACCTGCATCGGCCGCCCACAGCAGGCCGGAACGACCAGAGCAGTCTCCCGCGGACGACCCCGCGCCCCACCCGCCACGCGATCACGGCTCCACACCGGAGACCCGGACATCGACGCTCGCGGAGACGCCCCAGGACCAGCCCGTGACGAGAGGGGCACCGGAGCCCGTGGTGGGCCCGGCCGCCGCCCGCCCGGTGACACGCGCGCTGGCGGACTCCGGCATCGGTGACAGCCGGCCGAGCACCCCTGACCCGACGCCGCCGGCTCCGGCCGTCGGCCCAGTAGGACCGTCCCCGTCTGTAAGGCCAGTGGGAACGCCCCCAGCTCCGGCCGAACGCCCATGGGGAACGCCTCCGGACATCCCCGGCGAGTTCTCCCCGATAGCGGATCCGCGGCCACGGAACTTCGCCGAGGCCGCGGCGACGGTCCACCGCTGGACGCCCGGCAGCGAGGGCCGGGACGCCCTCGATGAAGGGCTCCTGGCAGAGGGCCGGCGACTGGTGGACCAGCTGCCCGTACTCGACCACGGCGACACGACGGCGAGAGCCCTCGCATCCATGAGCAGGGTCCTCCAGTGGCATGATCCGCGAAGGGCCATCCCCGAGATCGCGGCCGAACTCGGCCTCGACCGCGATGTCGACGCCCTGGTCGACCTCTACGGCGACGCCCGGCGACACGGCCTGGCCCCCGACAGCGCGACCGACCGCGCGGGACTGACCGACATCCTCAAGAGGAGCATGGAGGCGGACCCCCATCGCTGGGCGGGGCAGCGCCACCACACCCTGTTCTCTCTCCAGGACGTGACCGCCGCGCAGGCACGCACGGTCGGACTCATGGTGCACATGATGGGGGAGGCGATCACCTACAGGAGTGCCCGGGAGTTCGTCAGACCGGTGCTGGAGCGGCACGGCATCCGCGACACCGCGCAGTTGCTGCCGGTCGTCCGGGCGGCCCACGAGAACGGCTACCTCCTCGCCGGACCGGACGGGGAGACGGCGTTCCACACGGGCATGGACCGGTTCCGGCAGGAAGACCCGTACCTGTGGGACGGCGTGCTGCTCGCGGAGAGGCACTCCTTGACCGACCCCGGCGACGAGACGGCACGTCTGGTCGCGCTCCTGGACGAGCACGCCCCGCCCCCGGGCGCCGGCGCGGACCGCGCCGTCCCTCCGCTGGAACGCCTGGCCGCCGATGTCGGCCAAGGGCGCTCGGTCGAGCAGCTCGTACGCCTGGCCGAGGACGCGCAGGCGCACGGCGCCGACCTCGTGCGGGCGGACAGCCCCCATGAGCTCACCGGCCTCCTCAACGCCCACCGGGCGCGAGACCCGCATCTCTGGGACGGGCTGCGGATCGCGGCCGAGCGCGGCATCGCGCATCCGGGGGGCGACGACGCGCGGGCCCTCTCCCGCCTCGCCGAGATCACCGGGGCCGAGGCGCCGTCCCGGCTGTGGGTGTTCGATCCGCTGCGCCGGCTGGCGGGAGAGGCGGGTCTCGACCATTCCGTCGAACGGCTGGCACAGTGCGCGGCCGAGGCCCACCGGGCCGGCTTCGACCTCTTCGGGCCGGTCGACCGGTGGCAGGTGATCGACGCCCTGACCCGGAACACCCCGATCAGCCGGCCGCCGGACGTCCCGCCGGGGCTGCACGATCTGTCCCCCTCGACCGTCCGGGACGCCCGGCAGGCCGCGATCCACGAGCACGCCGAGGCACAGCAGGCGTATCAGCGGGCGCATCCACGCATGCGCCGTGCCCTGTCCCGGTTCGCCGGCACCGACGCGCTGGCCGTGGCGCAGCAGGAACGGGTCGCCTCGCTGGAGGCCCGGGCCCAGGCCTGGCAGCGCCGGCCAGAGCTCCCCGAGGTGTCCTTCACGCGGGATTTCGCGGCGTTCCGGAGAGCCTACGACCAGGCGCTGGAACGCGCGGCCAGGGGAGAGCCGGTGATTCCGTACATGCCGGAGAACGCCACCGCGTCCCTGGGGGCCCGTGACGGCGGGCGCGGGTTCGGGCTGGAGCTCGAGTTCGACCTGCCGGGCCCCGCCACCGGCCGGGTGCTGGAGGACATCGCCCACGCCCTGCACGAGGCTGGTCTGACCGGCGACGCTCAGGTGCACTCGCACCACACCATGCTGGCGCAGGGTTACCGGTCAGGAAAGAACGGCGGGCGCGGCCTCTGGAGGCTGGAGAAGGACGGCACGGTCGCGGGCGAACTGATCTCACCCATCCTGTACGACGAGCCGGCGACGTGGGAGAACCTCCGCATCGCCTGCGAGATCATCCGGGCGCACGGCGGCACGGCCACCGTCTCGACCGGCGGGCACGTCCACGTGAGCACGCACGACTACGACCACATCGTGGAGCACTACACCGGGATGCTGGACTACGTGGACCACCACTCCGACACGCTGTTCAGACTCGGGCACAACCCGGAGCGGGAGAGCCACCGGGGCCTGCAGTACTGTCAGCCCAACCAGCGGCCCGCGGCCGGCTACGAGTCGATGGCTCCGATGCGCAACTCCAACAGCAACCGCAAGGTCGCGGTGAACATGGCGGGCATGAAAGGCTCCTCGAAAGACCACATCGAGTTCCGGCTGTGGGACGGCTCACTCGACCCCGCGGTGATCCAGTCCCAGACGAAGGTGTCGATCGCGCTGGTCGAGGCGGTGCTCCGCAACGCGCCGCTGGGCGATCTCCCCAACATGGGCCGGCGCGACCGGCTGGGCACCCACGCCGGGCTCCGCAAGCTGGGCGCCGCGCTCGACCTCACCGAGCGGGGGAGCCTCTCCTTCCGCAGCCTGGTGGACGAGCTGTTCTGGCGGGCCGCCGACAAGGAGCAGCTCACCGCCCTGTACGCCGCCACGCGCTGGGTGCGCGCGCGATGACGGCACCGGACGACCTCACCACGGAACGGGATGCCGACCAGTGACCGTGATCCTCCGGAACACCTCAGCGATGGAGTCGCCGCCGGTCGCACCGCGCAGAGGCGACGGCCGGCCGTACCGCTACGAGATGATCTACGCGGGCGGGGACTACCGCGGCTACGCCGACGAGCCCGCCGAGCTGGTCGGGATGCTCGTGCCCGGTTACGACGAGCTCGCCGACGACGAGCGGATGACGGCGCGGGTCCGCTTCGCCCTGAACGCGCAGGTCAGGTTGCAGGCCCAGCTCGCGGCCGGGCCGGATCTCGACGACTGCGGCGAGGCGGAGCGCGCCGTGATCCTCGGCGGCCGCCACGAACCGCCGGCGCCCGCCCGATGGGAGGCGCCGGTTCCGCTGGTCCTGGTCTCGACCTTCTACGAGCCGGCCGGGGCGCTGCCGAGGCCGTCGGGGCCCGCGGACCTCCAGGTGTGGCTGGACCCGGCCGACGACTGGACCTTGCTGACCAGCCTGCACACTGCCGGCATGATCGCCGTGAACAGGCGGCGCGAGACCTGAGGCGTCACCAGGTGACGGGCAGCTCGTGGATCCCGTAGACGGTGGCGTCGTCCTTGAACTCGAGCTGCTCGGCGGGGACGGCCAGCCGCAGGCCGGGGATCCGCCGGAACAGGGTGTTGAAGACGATCTCCAGCTCCACGCGGGCGAGGCTCTGGCCCAGGCACTGGTGCGGGCCGAAGCCGAACGCCAGGTGGCTGCGGGCGTCGCGCTCGATGTCGAACGTGTCGGCGTCGGCGAACACCTCCGGATCGCGGTTTCCGGCGTTCGCCAGCATCAGCACGCCCTCTCCCGCAGGGATGACCGTGCCGCCGAGCTCCACGTCCTCGAGGGCCACCCGCATCATCGCGAACTCCGCGATGGTGAAGTGCCGCAGGAGCTCCTCGACCGCGCCCGCCGTCTTGCCCGGGTCCTCGCGCAGCGCGGCCAGCGCGTCGGGGTGCCGCAGCAGCATGTACGTGCCCAGCGAGATCATGTTCGCGGTCGTCTCGTGCCCGGCGATCAGCAGCAGGAATGCCAGGCTGAGCAGCGCGCCATGGTCCACCCCGCCGTTCTCGCGCTGCTTGATCACCTGGCGGCCGAGCAGGTCGTCGGTGGGGTCCTCCTCCTTGGCCCTGATCAGCTTGTCCAGGTAGATGGCCAGTTCGAGGGAGGCGTGCTGCCGCTCCTGCGGCGTGATGGTGCGGTTCAGCAACTGCGCGGAGTGCGTCTGGAAGAAGTCGTGCTCCTCGTACGGCACGCCGAGCAGCTCGCAGATCACCAGCGAGGGCACCGGCAGCGCCAGCGCCCGCACCAGGTCGACCGGGCGCGGGCCGGCCAGCATGGCGTCGAGGTGCTCGTCCACGATCTGCTGGATACGCGGCCGCAGCGCCGCCATGCGCCTGACGGTGAACTCCCCGATCACGGCGCGACGGGCCTGACCGTGCTCGGGCGGGTCCATCTCCAGCATCATCTTGGGCAGCGGTGACTCGCCCGGCCCCGTCTCGCCGTTCAGCCTGGGCGCGTTGGGGTGGCGGCGGTCGGCAGTGAAGCGCGGGTCGCTCAGGATCGTGCGGATGTCCTCATAACGGGCGGCGACCCAGGCCTCCGATCCCTTCGGCAGCGCGACCTTGGTGACCGGCTGCTCGCGCAGGAAGCGAAGATGCTGCTCCGGCGGGGCGTACGGGCAGGTGCGGGTGATCTGGAGCGTCTCCGCGGAGTCAGCGGTCACGAGGGTCCCCCATCGGCGTGTGATCCCAACTTCCCTACATCCGTAGGCTAACCTACGAATGTAGGCCACAGTACACTGAGGCGTGGCCCTCCCCAGAGACAGAAGCACCGACCTGAACGACCCGCGGGTGCGCCGCACGCAGGCGGCCCTGCGGCGCACGCTGATCGAGCTGGTCCAGGACCGCGACCTGTCCAGGATCAGCGTCGCCGACGTCGCCGAACGCGCCGGGGTGAGCCGGTCCACGTTCTACGACCACTACCGTGACGTGCACGAACTGGCCGAGGCGGCCTGCACGGCGATGATCGACGACCTGATCGACGCCATCCCCGAGCCCGGCACCCGGGAAGAGACCACCGACACCCTGCTGACCTTCTTCGCCCTCCTCGCCGAGCACGCCGGGCTCTACCGCAGCGTGCTCGGGGCCCAGGGCAGCGCGCGCGTCATCGACCACGTACGCCGCCGTGCCACCGTCGCGGCCTACGTCGGCGCGCTCCGCGCCGCCACCGGCGGCGACGGTCCGTCGCCTGCCGACTTCACGGACGGCGTTCCGCATGACGTGCCCGCCGCGTTCACCGCGGGGGCGCTCATCGGCGTCGCCACGGACTGGCTTCAGCACGGATGCCCGTGCTCGCCCGCCGAGATGGCCGCGCTGACCCGGCCGCTGCTGGCGGCCCTGTACCACGAGGACGGCCGCACCCGGTCCTGACGCCCGGCGGCAGGCAGGGCCGTGCCGAGGCTTGCGGCCACACCATCGACCGGCCGGGCCCTCCGACGGGGCGGTCCGCGGCTGGGACGGGGCGCCATCGCGGCGTCCGAGCCGGCGGCCGCCGCTTGCTGCGCGCGGCGATGCGGCGATGCGGCGACGGCAGTGTAAAAACGACGTGCCACGAGTGAGGAGCCGCCCGATGTCCGCAGTCGAGTCCCGCGAGCCCGAAGTCCGTACCGCCGCCGGTGTGGTGCGTGGCCGCGCGGAAGGCGGCCTCGCCGTCTTCCGCGGCATCCCGTATGCCGAACCCCCGATCGGTGAGGCCCGCTTCCAGGCGCCCCGGCCCGTGCGCGGTTGGGACGGGGTACGCGAGTCGCACACCTTCGGCCCGCCGGCCCCACAGGATGCCAACATGGCCGGCCGCAGCGGCGGCGACCTCTTCAAGGGCACCGGCGACGACTGGCTGACCGTCAACGTCTGGACGCCCGCCCCGGACCCGGCCGCCCGCCGCCCGGTCATGGTGTGGATCCACGGCGGCGCCTACAAGCACGGCTTCTCCGGCAGCCCCGGCTACGACGCCCAGCACATCGCCAGCGACGGCGACGTGGTGTTCGTGTCGCTGAACTACCGCCTCGGCGTCGAGGGCTTCCTGCACATCGACGGCGCGCCCGCCAACCGTGGCCTGCTCGACCAGGTCGCCGCCCTGGAGTGGGTGCGCGAGAACATCACGGCGTTCGGCGGCGACCCCGGCCAGGTGACCGTCCTGGGCGATTCGGCCGGCGCCGGGTCCATCGCCGCGCTGATGGCCATGCCGAGCGCGGCAGGGCTGTTCCGGCGGGCCGTCGGGCAGAGCCTGCCGGGCACGTTCCTCTCCGACGCCCTGGCCAGGGACGTCGCGGCGGCACTGGCGGCCGGGGCGGGCCTGCGTCCGACCGCAGGGGAGCTGTCCGGCGTGGATCCGCGCGAGCTGGTGACGACCGGGCACGCCCTGGAGCCGAAGATGCGGCAGTACGAGGACCGCTGGGGCTCGTTCGCGCACACGCTCACCCCCTTCTCGCCGGTCGTCGACGGCGACGTGCTGCCGGCCGCGCCCTGGCAGGCGCTGGCGGGCGGCGCGGGACGGGACGTGGAGCTGATCATCGGTCACACCCGCGACGAGTGCCGCACGTTCATGCTCTTCTCCGGTCAGCTCGGCAAGATCACCGAAGAACAGGCGGCGGAGGCGCTGCGCCACTTCGGCCCCGGCGAGGACGGCGAGCGCGCCTACCGCGCGGCGTTCCCGGACGCGTCCGCCGAGGAGCTGTACGAACTCGTGCAGAACGACTGGCTGTTCCGCATGCCGACGCTGCGCCTGGCCGAGGCGCAGGCCGCCGGCGGCGGGCGGGCGTACCTGTACGAGCTGGCCTGGCAGTCCCCGGGCATGGGCGGAGCGCTGGGCGCCTGCCACGGCCTGGACGGCCCACTGCTGTTCGGCACCTACGACGCCCACCTGGGCCCGGCGGCCATCGGCCCCGACCACACCGCCGAGGCCCGCGAGCTGACGTCCCAGATCCGCACGGCCTGGACGTCCTTCGCGACCTCGGGCGACCCGGGCTGGCCCGCGTACGACTTCCGGCAGCGCCTGACGCGGGTCTTCGACACGCCGCCGTCGGTCACGGCGTACCCCGAGGAGATCTCGCGGCGCCTGTGGCAGGACCACGTCTTCGAGGCGCTTCCCCTGCTGACCGCCTGAGCGGCCGGCGCCGGCGATCACGTGATGGCGGCCGTCGCGTGTCATGATGGTGGACGCATGAGTACGTCAGACCGCCTAGGAGGTCATCCTCGGCCGGATCACCGAGCTGGTCGAGGGCTTCGACGCGGCGGCCGGACCGGACGAGGTCCGAAGAGTGCGGGGCGAGCTGGACGGGCTGTCCGCGATCATGGAGTCGCACTTCGCCTACGAGGAGCGCGAGATCGTCACGGCGCTGAACAGGCTTGACGTCCCAGGCTGGCACCGCGACGTGCCGCGCTTCCTCAGGACCGAGGAAGACGCTCCCTGACCTGGTGCTGCTCGGGCAGCTGGCTTTCCGGGTGCGCCCAGGCCAGGACGTTGCCGTGCCCTTCGCGCTGGAAGAAGTCGTGCACCTCCTGGTCGGAGTGGCGCAGGCTGAAGTGGGTCAGGACAAAAAGCGTGTCCGGACGCGCCTCGACCACGGGTTTGAGCCGGCTCCAGACCGTGTGCCCGACCCGGTCGGCGCGGGGCAGCTCACTGTCGTACAGAAAGGTGCACTCGGTGATGATGACCGGATAGGTGAACAGCCAGGGATTCTGCTCGAACACCGACACGTGCGTGTCGCCCAGGAAAGCGAACAGGGGGCGGCGTACCTGCTGGTCGACCTCCACGCCTTCCTGCCGTTTGCGGGCCATGACGCGGCCGAACTCCGCGCCGCGTCCCTCCTCGGTGAGCGTACGCCGGAGCTCCTGGAATTCGGGCAGCAGCTCTTTGCCGGCCTCGGAGAACGCATAGCCCACGCAGGGCACTTTGTGCTCGCACCGCACCACGCGGACATGGTGGCCGCGGGAGCCGAAGGTGAATTCGTCGCCGTGCCGGACGCCGTGCAGACGAGACGCCGGGGCCAGCGCGGGATCGTACGCGGCCGCGTGATTCAACTCGGCGGAGGCACGCAGATAGGCCTCCACGTAGGGCAGCGCCTCGGCAGGCACGTAGATGTCGGCGCCGGACGGCCTCGAGGCGAGATAGTCGAGGTCCTTGGAGTGGTCATGGTGCGTGTGCGTCAGGAAGACCGTCTCGGGCTGCCGCCCCTCGCACAGCCCGGCGTCCAGGGCGCACCGCAGCTCCGGTATGTGAAAAAAGGTTTTGTCGTTCGCGCGGGAGTATCCGGTGAGCGTGAATGTGGTGCCGGGAATCCGCCAGGTCTTCCACTGCCGGAAAGGATGTCCCGTTATCAGCCGGTCAGGGGGATGGGAGGTCTGTGTCATCGGGTGCGCCTTCCGGAGGTCCGAGCGTGATTTCGTCCTGGCCCGATGGCCGATGCTTCCGGACGGGCGCCCGAAATTCCACCGGATATCACCCCGAAATTATCTGAATCGTCGGCCTTCCCGGGATCACTCTGACTACAGTGGCGCGGGTGACATTACCAAGATCCTCAAACCGTACTCGAGGCCTCGCCGGCCTCGCCGCCACGGCCGTACTGTTCGGTGGTCTCGTCGCTGTGCCGCAGGCAGCCTCGGCGGAAGGCGGCTCGCCGCTCGCGCAGCATCTGCGGCAGACCGTCGACCAGTTGAAGTTCGAGCAGGTCCTGGACACCGACCCGCCGACGAGCGCGGCCGAGCTCAACGCGCTGCGGCAGAACGACGTCGAGAAGGAGGCGGCCAAGCCGCCGAAGCGGGCGGACCTGAAGGCCGCGGCCGCCGCCGCGGCGCCGATCTCGCAGCAGCCGCAGATCGACCTGACCGTCATCGAGCTGAACAGGCTCGGCCGTCCCGTCTCCTCCGGCACCGTGCTGATGAGCCCGCAGTACCCGGACGGGAAGATCGTGCCGGTGGACCGCAACCTGCACACCACCGACGTGCGCTGGCGGCAGTGGGACGACGCCGGCTGGTACGCCAACCACGGTCAGGGCACGATCGACGTGGTGGCGGGACGGGAGAACGCCTCCATCGACTTCATGCTTCCCTACCCCGCGTCCGTGCTGAAGCTCATGGTGGCCTTCGGGGTGCTGCGGCTGGTGGACAAGGGCGAGATCTCGCTCGACGACACCTACGCCTACGAGCCGACGACGATCAGCTCGCTGTGCGGCCCGGCCAGCAGCAACACGGTCCGCAACTACCTCGACGCCTCGCTGACCTGGTCGTCGAACGCCGCCTCCTGCGCCATGGTCAAGCTGCTGCACGACCACGGCGCGGTCGACGGCCTGAACCAGACCTTCCAGGACCTGGGTCTGGAGACGCTCCAGCTGAAGAACACCAACCCGGCCAACGGCGCCCGGTGGGGCAACCCCGTCACCATGAGCTCCCTCGACACGGCCAAGCTGCTCATGCTGGTCAACGGCGGCCTGGGCACCCTGTGGACGGCGCCCGGCGGCACCGCGGTCACCGCGGCCGTCCTGAGCCCCGCCTCGCGGGAGTTCTTCAAGAGCAAGCTCGGCGACCAGGGCATGAACGTCACCCTGTCGACCACCAACTGGTGCGGGGCCGCCTACCCCGCCCAGGGCATCCCGCAGCTCACTCCGTCACGCTGGATCGGCGCCGACGGCACCGTGACGATCCCGGGCGAGGGCGTCGCGTACGGCCACGACGTGCGGCCGTGCAATGACGCGGCCGAGGTGACGTTCGCCCACAAGAACGGCTGGGTGGGCAACTCCGGAGCCGACGCGGGCATCGTCAAGGCCCTGCCCGGCAAGGGAGGCCGCACCTACATCGTCGCCATGTTCTCCAACCTCGGCTACCAGTACGTCGACTCCAACCGGCCGCCGACAGGCGCCGAGAACGTCTGGTTCACCGAGAAGATGGCCCTGCTCGGCAAGGCCATCGACACGTACGAGAAGAAGCGCCACCCCTAAGTGAACAGGGGGCGGGTGGACGCCGTGGCATCCACCCGCCCCCAGCGGTTGCGCGGCGGGCTGACCCGGATGGCGCGGGCCTGCCGCTGCAACTCCCGCGACTCGGCGAGCAGCGCGCCGGCCTTGCTCTCGTCCCCGGCCTCCCGGGCGCGGAGCGCGTCGAGCGTGGCCACCATCGCCCTGCCCCACAGCCCGGTGGCGTCCAGCCAGGACGCGGCGTCGTCGGCGAAGCCCTTCTGCACCGATCCGCCTCGGTCGCAGCGCTGTCGCCGCCGGCGAGATAGTCAAGAGTGGAATTACGGCACTCGCGCAGCAAACTCCTCATGGCCGGGCCGACGACGGGTCGCCCTGGTGGGCTGCACTCGTGGAGCGATGACGACATCGGGAACGTCGCCGCCTGGGGCATCCGGTTGTTCAGCCCCGGCGAGCTCCCGCGGCAGGTGATGCATCGGCGGCGGATCCTGGACGGCTTCCCGCTGATCTCCGCCTGATGTTCTCCGCCCCTTGGCATGGGTAGACCTGCGGTATTGCGTACGGTGGGGATGCATGACCATGAATGCGACCGATGGCGAGGTCACCTTCGCCGATCTCGGGCTCAGAGCCGAGCTCCTGGACGTGCTGTCCGATCTGGGTTACGAAGAGCCCACGCCGATCCAGAGAGCGGCGATCCCGCCGTTGGCCCAGGGGAGTGACCTGCTCGGGCAGGCGGCGACGGGCACGGGCAAGACCGCGGCGTTCGCGCTGCCCGTGCTCCAGCGCATGCCGCCCCCCGGTGATGGCACGGGGCCGACGACGCTGGTGCTGGTGCCCACGCGGGAGCTGGCCGTTCAGGTCTCGGAGGCGTTCCACCGGTACGGCCGCATCCTGGGTGCCCGCGTCCTGCCGATCTACGGCGGAGCGCCCATCGGCCGGCAGTTGCAGGCGCTCAAGCGTGGCGTGGACGTCGTGGTCGCGACGCCGGGACGGGCCCTCGACCACATCGGCCGGGGAACGCTCGACCTGGAGACGCTGCGCACGGTCGTCCTCGACGAGGCGGACGAGATGCTCGACATGGGGTTCGCCGACGACATCGAGGCGATCCTCGCGGAGACCCCCGAGGATCGCCAGACCGTGCTGTTCTCCGCGACGCTGCCGCCGCGCATCGACGGGATCGCCCGTCGGCACCTGCGCGACCCGGTCCGGATAGAGATGGGGCACGCGGCCGCGGCGGGGCGCGAGGCGACGCCGTTGGTGGAGCAGAGCGCGTACCTGGTCGCCAGGGCGCACAAACCGGCGGCGCTCGGGCGGCTTCTCGACATCGAGGCGCCGTCGGCCGCGATCGTCTTCTGCCGCACCCGTGAAGAGGTCGACCACCTCACGGAGACCATGAACGGGCGCGGCTACCGTGCCGAGGCCCTGCACGGCGGGATGGAGCAGGAGCAGCGCGACCGGGTGATGTCACGGCTGCGGGCCGGGACCGCTGACCTGCTCATCGCGACCGACGTGGCCGCGCGCGGGCTCGACGTCGAACAACTCACCCACGTCGTCAACTACAACGTCCCGTCCGCCCCTGAGGCGTACGTGCACCGCATCGGCAGGGTGGGCCGCGCCGGCCGCGAAGGGGTCGCGCTGACCCTGGTGGAGCCGCGCGAGCACCGCATGCTCAAAGCGATCGAACGGGTGACCAACCAGCGGATCGCGGTGGAGCGGCTGCCGACCGTCGCCGACCTGCGGGCGCGCCGGATGGAGCTGACCCGTGCCGCGCTGGAGGAATGCCTGCTCCAGGACGACCTCGAGCCGTTCCATGTCGTGGTCGAGTCGCTCACCGACGAGTTCGATCTCATGGAGGTGGCGCTCGCCGCGGTCAAGCTCGCGCACGAGGCGAGCGGGACCACGCCCGACGAGCAGGAGATTCCCGAAGTGGCCCCGCGGACCGTGGACGATCGGCGCGGGCGGAGGGAGGCCGCCCCGGCCGGCGGGCGGTACGCCCGTGGCGCCGCGGGTGGAATGGCACGCCTCTTCTTCGGCCTGGGCCGCAGCGCGGGGATCCGGCCGCAGGATCTGGTCGGCGCGATAGCCGGAGAGTCGAGCCTGAGCGGACGCGACATCGGCGCGATCGAGATCGCCGACCGGTTCTCGCTGGTGGAGGTGCCGCAGGCCGCGGCCGACGAGGTGATCGCCGCGCTCCGGCGGACCACGATCAAGGGAAGGAAGGCGATCGTCCGCCGCGAGCGTGACCCACGCGGCAGACGAACGCAACGATGAGGCTCCCGGTGAGAGGTGCCCGCTGAGGCCCCGGTGAGGTGCCTGGGGGCAGCACGCGGACGGCGGTGTGCTGTCCGGCGCGTCAGGTGCCCGGGGCCGCCGGGACGGAGTGGATCGAGGTGGGGCGGGTGGCCGCGTCGTAGGCCGACCGGGAGCCGGTCGCCCACCCCATGCCGCTGTCGCCGGCCGGCAGGTCCATCAGCTCCAGCAGCCGGACGGCCGACATCGGGAGCGCTCGGACGGCTTGAGCACGACGGTGTTCCCGCGGCCGGCAGCGGGCCGAGCGCCCCCAGGATCATGGGCACGGGGAAGTTCCACGGCACGATGACCGCGGGCACCTCCGTGCACCATGGACAACCAGTACTGCCAGCGCCGGATGCGTGAGATCTGGGACGACCCCAAGCGCGGCGCCGCGCCGGTCAACTGGACGCTCAGCCCGCTGCTGGCCGACATCGGCCCCGCTCTGCTGGCGTGCTACCAGCGCACGGCCACCGCGAACGACCTGCTCATCTCCGGCCCGTCCGGTGCCGGCTACACCTACCCGGGGTCGTGGCCGGCGGCGGCGCTGGCCGCGTACACGCAGCTCACCGGCCGTTTCCTGCGCCGCACCGGCATGGATCTCGTGTACGCCTACAACCACCGCAAGCCCGAGGGCGACGGCTGGGCGGCCTTCGACGAGCGCGTCGTCGCCGCGTACCGGCGCGACACCCCGTTACGCGGCATCATCCAGTCATGGGAGACCGGCGACCTGCTGATCGACCCGGCGGGCCTGCCCGTGATCGGGAACTTCTCGCCGCAGGGCAAGGCGCAGGAGTACCGGGACACGCTGGTGCGGCGGCATCTGTCGGGCGGCCGCCCGCTCTGACCCGGTCAGCGCAAGGGCGCGACGTCGATGCGGCCGTCGTCGCACACCTGCGCGGTGAAGGGGATCTCCAGGTGGGCGGTCTCGTCCGGAGGGATGATCATGAGGCGGGCGGCCGTCGGGCAGGTCTTCTCGCCGCCCGTCTCGATCACACCCCAGTGCAGCCCGGCCTTCGCGCTATGTCCTGGCTTGAGCGTCACGCGGTGCGGCGTGACGTGGTCCCTGCGGACCCTCGTCCGAAGGGCGTCGCCCTTGCCGTCGATCATGATGAGCCCGACGAACCCGTAGACCGAGCACGTCCTGCCCGACCTGTTGGTGAGAAACAGGTCGGTGTTGCGCTGGCCCGCCCCCGGGTCGATCCGGCCGAGGCTCGCCTTCAACTGTCCCGTCACGCATCGCTGGGCCGCGGTTTCCGACGAAGAGGTGGCGTGGGCCTCAGCGCCCCAGCCGGTGACCGCCAGCAGCAGCATGGCCGTTACGGCGGCGGTGCGCCTTCTGTCAGCTTTCATACATTCTTTGACGCTCGTCACCGCCATAGTGTTCGCGGCGCGACACCGGGAAAAGGGCCGGGCTGCCCGCGACAGGCGCGCGGGCAGCCGTCCTGCGGGTGCCGCTACAGCGTCAGGGTCCATCCGTTGATGAAGCCCTTGTCACCCTTGGCGAGATCTTCCACCCGGAGTTTCCAGGTGCCGCTGGCTGGTGAGACGTTGGCGTTCACCCAGTAGTTCTCGTCGATGTTGTCGGTGCCGTCCTTGGGATCGGCGGCGCGCAGCGGATACACCTTGTTGTCCGGCGCGACCAGGTCGATCTTCAGGTCGCCGCGCCAGGTGTGGTCGATCTCGACGTGGACCCGCGTGCGCGTGGGGGCGTTGCCGTTGAGCCAGGCCAGGACGATGCTGGACTCGGCGACGCCGGGATCGGGGATGGC
This sequence comes from Nonomuraea helvata, assembly GCF_039535785.1. NCBI lineage: Bacteria > Bacillati > Actinomycetota > Actinomycetes > Streptosporangiales > Streptosporangiaceae > Nonomuraea > Nonomuraea helvata. The sequence continues at coordinate 1,645,338 of NZ_BAAAXV010000001.1, read as the reverse complement.
GGTGTCGTCCCAGTTGCCGAAGCAGGGCAGCCGGATCCACCAGCCGTCGATGAAGCCGGTGTCGAGGTATTCGACGTCCTGCACGCGCAGTTTCCAGGTGCCGCTGGCCGGGGAGGCGCTGGCGTTGACGGTGTAGGTCTCGTGGATGATGTCGCCGCTGTCGTTGGGATCGTTGGCCTGCAGCGGGTAGACCTTGTTGTCCGGGGCGATCAGGTCGATCTTCAGCTCGCCGCGCCAGCTGTGGTGGATGTCGACGTACACCTCGGTGGTGGCGGGCGCGGTGCCCATCAGGCCGCTGACCGCGATGGAGGACGTCACGGTGCCGTGGTCGGGGATCGCGGTGTCCTTCATGTTCTCGTAGTACGGGATCGGCCAGGCGCCGGGGTCAGGGCTCTTCCCCAGTACGGCGGCGTCGACCTGGATCCGGGGGGTGGTCACGCCGTTGTAGGCGATGGATTTCCCGGTGCTCTTCAGAGCGGTTTCGAGCTGGTCCAGCGTGGCATTGGGCATGGCCTGGCGCAGTACGGCCAGGGCTCCGGTGACGTGCGGAGCGGCCATCGAGGTGCCGCTCAAGGAGGCCCACTTGCCGCCGGGGACGGAGGAGACGATGGAGACGCCGGGGGCGAAGAGGTCCAGCAGCGCGCCGCGGTTGCTGAAGGCGGCCACGCCGTCCTGGTCGGTGGTGGCGCCGACGGCGATGGCCGAGGACACGCAGGCGGGGGCCGCTACGGCGGCGCCGAAGCCGTCGTTGCCGGCCGCGACCACGGTGGCCACGCCGGCGGTGCGCAGGCTGTCGATGACCGTCTTGTACAGGACGTCGTCGCAGGCGGCGGTGTACTGGCCGCTGCCCAGGCTGAGGTTGGCGGCCACCAGCGGCACGCCCTCGTTCTTCAGTTCCAGCACCTTCTCCAGGCCGGCGAGCTGGGCGCTGGTGAAGCTGAGCACGCACGGGGCGGCGCCCGGCCCGCACACGTCTTCGGAGCTGAACTTGCTGAACACCTGGATCGCGACCAGCTCGGCGCCGGGCGCGACGCCGGCCGGTGGGGCGCCGGTCACGCCCGTGCCGTTGCCGACCGCGATGCCGGCCACGTGGGTGCCGTGGTCGCAGTCCAGCGCGACGTCGGCGCACGGGCCCTGGTCGGAGTCGGCCGAGCCGGGCCCTTCCTGCGCGGCGGTGCCGTCGGGACACAGGCTGGTGGCCGAGTAGTTGTCGTCGATGGGGGAGAAGCAGGCCTCCTCCAGCACCCGGTCCTTGAGGAAGGGGTGGTTGACCGCGACGCCGGTGTCCAGCACGGCCACCACGCTGCCGGCGCCCGTCTTGCCCGCGGCCCTGGTCTTGTCGGCGCCGATCAGCGGAATGCTCTCGGCCAATGACGCCCGCATCGGCCGGTCCTCGGTCACGCTGACCACATTGGGCAGTTTGGCCAGCCGGTCCAGCCCGGCCTGGTCGACGTGCAGGGTGACCACGGGGAAGCGGGACAGCTGCTGGACGACCTGGCCGCTGGCGGCCGCGTCCGGCATGTCGGCGCGGGTTCTGCTGACCACGTTCACCCTGATCTTGCCTGCGGCTGCCACCCGGGCGCTCAGCTGGGGCTCGATATAGGGGGCCGCCGACGTGGTCTGCTGCGCGGCCGAAGCGGCGGCCGTGGGAGCCGCTGGAGAAGGGGCCTCTGCCGCGTAGGCCGGCCCGGTCGCGATCGCCGTGGCCGCCAGCGCCACGATGAGACTGGATAAAACTCGCAATTTCATGACGTACCGCGCCTTACATAAAGGAGGTGCAGGGAAACGACGCCGGCATGAGGGGTGGCCGGACGGCGGCCGATGCCGCCATCCGGCCCGAGGAAAGTTCCCCGAGAAAAGGTCACAGCGCAGGTTTACGTTCTGCTCGCGCCGTTATCCGGGCATACCGAAGGTCAGGACGGCCGCGTAATAGACGGCCGCGATCCTCTTGCAGCTGGGCCGCACCAGGAAGAAGTAGCCCCCGCACACCTTGTCCTTCAACGTGATGTAGAAGCGGGTGTCCACGTCGGCCTTGCGCCACCACGTGCGGTCGAGGTAGTACCTGTAGTGCTTCTTCTGGTTGGTCATCAGGCCGTACCCGTAGTCGTGGGAGTCACAGGCCGGTCGGAAGTCGAACCCGAGAGGGCGGTCCACTCCCGGCTTCGTGCAGTGGTCGTACGTGATGCCCCTGACGTTGAAGCCGCTGGCGGTCCGCTTCCAGCCAGGCTGCCGCCATTTGCCGCCGTGGTATGCCCAGGCCGAGCAGCCCGACTTCGTGTACCACATCCAGGTCTTGGCCGTGTCACACTTCTTCGGGTAGGACTGCGGGGCGTCCACGCCGTCCGGCAGGAAGTCGCTGGCCGGCGGCTCGGTGGCGTTGGGGTCCTCACTTCCGGCCGCGCCCTCGGTCGCCCCGCCGTTGGCCGGCATGTCGGTGCCGACGGCGGCCACCTGGGGAGCGGCGACGCCCGCCGGGAAGGTGAGCTGCCATGCGCCGTTGCCGGCTGAGTCGATCGATGACAGGCGTCCCACCGAGTCGTAGGCGTAGGTCCCCTGGGTGGCGCCGACGCTGGGGTCGGTCACGGTGCGCAGGAGGCCGTTCGGGTCGTAGGCGTAGCTGGCCTCGGTCTGCGGCGCATCCGTTCCGTAGGCGACGGTGACTTCCTTGAGCCGGCCCGCGTAGTCGCCGAAGGTGGTGCCGGAGGCCGTGGTGGTCGCGGCGTAGGTGAACTTGGTGAGGGACCCGGGGTTCTCGCCGCGCGCCGGTTCCTTGACGGTGCTGACCCGGCCCTGGGCGTCGTAGGCGACCGTGGACTTGCCGAGGGCGGTGGTGCCCAGGCTGACCACCCGCCAGGGGTCGGCGCTCGGCGCGCCGGACTGGCGTGACCAGGTGTAGGTGAACTGGAGGTCGGCGTCGCTGACGGGGGTGCCGTCGGGGTTGGTCAAGGGCTCCTTGCCCGGGTCCAGGGAACCCAGATTTGTCGCGAACGTCTCGGTCGTCGTGGTGCGCATCGCTCCGACGACCGCGTCCCACTTGGTGGTCTGGGTGATCTTGGATCCGTCGGCGGCCTCGTACGTCTGGACGCCGCCGCCGTCGGGGTAGGAGATGCTGCTCTTCAGGGGGTAGCTGGTCGACGTCCCTTCCTCGAGCTCCGTGACGACGAACGTGCCGTTCTGGTTCTCCAGTTTCCGGTTGATCTGCCCACCGGCGAACTCGGCCTGCCAGCCCGGCCCGAAGACCCCCAGTTCGGGGCGGGTGGCCGGGGCCGACTGCGGCCGGGCCAGGTCGCCGGTGGTCAGAGCCACACCATGCTTGCGGCTGACCGCGCCGGCGGACACGTCCAGTTCGGTGAGCTGGAAGGTTTTGGTGTCGGCGGAGTACTGGCCGGGGCCGATCTCCTGAACGTCCGCCAGCGGCGGATCCGCGAGTGTGGTGGCGGACGTGGCCGTGGAGGTGGCGGTCGCGGTGGCGGCTTCCGTGGCGAGGAAGGGGAAGAGCATCGCCGTGAGGGCGATGGGAAGCGCTAATCGGCGCAAGTGGTGCCTCCAGGAAAAACGGGAAGTGATTTGATCACCTGGAGAGTAAGTGATGGTTAACTGCGCGACAAGAGCTGGACATTTCCCTGGAACGGTGTTCAAATCGCCGATGAAGCTATATCTCGAGCTGTGTGTTATTCGCGTGTTCGCGCAGGTCGTAAGGGTTTGTGGTGAACTTATGGAGAATTTATGGCGATTATATGGAGCCGTCGAGAATAATGGCTCGGCTGCGTAGGCGTACAGGCTGTTTGCGAAAGTCCTGGGGGCGTCCGCGTCGGGGTGTTAATGGGGGTTGCATCCTGTACCCGGGTACAGGGTTACCGTCGAGCCATGGGCGACGTCCGTACGGGGACGGCCTCGGCTCGAGGAGAGACCATGGAATGGGTGCCGGCTGAATGCACTCTGCCGACCGCGGAACGGCCGCTGCGTGTGGCGGAGTTCGAGTCCGTCCTGCCCCTTGCCGTTCTCCGATCAGGCGGGGGCGGCCCGCCTGCCGACGTCGGCCGAAGGCGGTCCTCTACAGTCGCAACCGTGACTGTCGCGCGTTCCCTCCTGCTGTTCGTGGTCGCCGCGCTCGCCGAGATCGGCGGGGCCTGGCTGGTCTGGCAAGGGGTGAGAGAGCAGCGTGGGTTGCTGTGGGTCGGGGCCGGTGTGATCGCTCTGGGCCTGTACGGGTTCGTCGCCACGTTCCAGTCGGATCCCCACTTCGGCCGCATCCTCGCCGCCTACGGAGGCGTGTTCGTCGCGGGGTCGCTGATCTGGGGGGTGGTGGTGGACAGGTTCCAGCCCGACCGGTGGGACGTCATCGGATCGGTCATCTGCATCATCGGCGTCCTGGTCATCATGTACGCCCCGCGGGGGTGACCACAGTCGGGAGCACCCCCGGCGGAATCATCCCGTGAAGGCGGCCAGTGCGATGCGCAGGGTTCGCTGGTTCTGGCCGGAGGCCTTGGCGTCGGTGGAGTTGACCGAGTAGACGAGGGTCCGGCTCAGGTCACGGGTCGCGCCGACACCGGCGGCGTAGCCGTAGCGGGCGCCGGTCTTGCCGTAGGCCACGATGCCGCCCGGCAGCACCATTTTCGCCATGCCCGAGGTGTAGACGGCCGGCTGGTTGCCGCACTTGTCGTACATCATCACCTCCGGGACCGTGAACATCGGCTCCAGCTGCGCGGGCGGCACGACCTTCCCCGAGAACAGCGCCTTGAGGAACTTCTCCAGGTCCACAACGGTGGAGATGAGGTCGCCGGAGGCCCAGGTGGAGGTGACGCTGGTCTCGGTCATGTCGACCACCTGGCCCGCACCGTAGGGGATGGCGTCGTCGAAGCCCGCGGGCACGGACTGGTAGCCCTTGTGGTGCGGGCCGCGGATGCGGGAAGAGGTGCCGGGCAGATAGCTGTCACGCATGCCGACCGGGCGCAGGATCCTGGAGGTGACCTCGTGCTCGTACGAGCGTCCGGTGACCTTCTCGATCAGCAGGCCGGCCACGAAGGTGTTGGTGTTGAGGTAGTGCTGCCGGGTGCCGGGCGTGAACTCGATCGGGTTGCGTACGGCCAGCGCGACGTACTCCTTCGGCGTCCACGTCTTGAACCGGGTCCGGTACACCCAGTCGAACGTGTCCGGCAGGTCGGGCGACGGCAGGCCGCTGGTGTGGTTGAGCAGCTGGCCGACGCGGACGTCGGGGTAGGAGTCGGGCAGCAGGCCGGGCAGGTAGTCCTGGACCGTCCCGTCGAGCGAGATCTTGCCCTCGGCCACGAGCTGCAGCACCACCGCGGTGGTGAACGTCTTGGTCACGCTGCCCGCCCGGAAACGTACGTGCTGCGACGCCTTGCGCTGGGTGGCGAGATCCGCCACGCCGGTCACGCCCGTCCACGCGCCCTTGGTGCCGCCCACCCGGACGATCGCGGCGGTGGCGTCGGCCGCGGGCAGGCCCGCGATGGACTGCCGCAGCGCGGCGGCGTTGACGGGCGGGACGGCCGCGTCCGGATCGGGCTGGACGACGGCCGGTGGCGGGCAGGCGCTCGGCGAGGATGCGGGGGTCGGCGTGGAGGCCGGGGTCGGCGTGGCCGCGTAGGCGGGCCCCGCCGCGACGAGGGTGGCCAGGGCGAGGCAGGCGACTGACAGCTTCATCGGAGTATCTCCAGGTGAGGGGATTGCTGGTGCGGTGCGCCCATCCTGTCGATCAACGATGCCGCCGCGGATCGCCGGTGCTACCTATTTCCGCACTCCCTCTTGCGAGGGAGTCGTGTGCATACCGGGCACCTCACTGATTCCGATCACAGATCTGGTGATTCCCCATAAGATGCGATCAAAGGTGAGGAAGGGTGCAGCGTGACCGAGCGTGAACGGCTTCCGGGGAAGATCGATCCGACCGTCCCCACCGTCGCCCGCATGTACGACTATTTCCTGGGCGGGAAGGACAACTTCCCCGCTGACCGCGAGGCCGCCGAGAGGATCCTCGCGCTGAGCAGCCAGCGCGGCGCGAACGTACGGGAGATGGCCCGGGCGAACCGCGGCTTCCTGGTCCGCGCCGTGGAGGCGATGGCCAGGGCCGGCGTGCGGCAGTTCCTCGACATCGGCACCGGCCTGCCCACTCAGGACAACGTGCACCAGGTCGCGCACCGGATCATCCCCGACGCCAAGGTCGTCTACTCGGACAACGACCCGATCGTGCTGGTCCACGCCCGTGCGCTGCTGGCCGACAACCCCGACACGGTGATCATCGACGGCGACGCGCACGACCCCAAGGCGCTCCTGGCCGCCGCCGCTCACCACCTCGACTTCAGCCGGCCCGTGGCGGTCCTGGCCGTCGCGCTCTTCCACTTCTTCGAAGACGACGGCGAGGTGGCCGGCATCATCCGGGCCCTGCGCGAGCCGCTGTCGCCGGGGAGCCACCTGATCATCTCGCACGCGTACGTGGAGAAGGGCCAGAGCGCCCCCGACCTGCGGAGCGAGACCCAGGACGTCTACCGGCGCACCACCTCAGGCGTGCTCCACCTGCGGGACCACGACGTGGTGAGCACCTATTTCGAAGGTCTGGAGCTGCTCGAACCCGGCCTGGTCCCGGTGCAGGACTGGCGCAACGACGACCCGTTCATCCCTCCTGGGCTGGAGAAGGGCGGCATCCTGGGCGGTGTCGGCCGCGTTCCTTAACACGGGTTCCTCAGTACAGCCAGGGGCCCCGCTCAGCCTTGGGCACGCTACCCCGTCAGCTCCTCCAGCCGCTGCCGGGCGAACGAGCTGATCTCCTCGTCATCGGCGGTGGCCGCATGCTGCAGGAGGTTCGGGTCGTCCTCGTCGGACAGGTGCGCGGCGGCCGCCGCGGCGAACAGCCGGGCGAGCGGGTCAGGCCCCTCGAGCCGGGCGACGACGTCCCGTGGATCGGGCTCCTCCTCCTCGTCCAGGCGGATCAACCACTCGGCCAGCTCCTTGACCTGACCGGGCTCCAGCGCAGCCGCCCCGGCCGCGAGCTGGTCGTCCGTGGCCTCGGCCAGGAACTCGAGCACCTTCCAGCGGACGGCGCTCTCGAAATCCCGGCTCAGGTTCATGACCTGGGCGATGACGGACCCGTGGCGGGCGTCGGCGCACAACAGCACGACCTCGATCGCGAAGTACCGAACGCGGCGGAGCGGGTGCGCGAGCAGGGCCGGGATCTCGTCCATCATCGGAGCGGCGCGCTCTCCCAGCTCAGACAGCAGCCAGATGCCCGCCCCCACGGCCGCGTCGTCGCCGCTGTGCAGGAGCCGGCCGAGGTTCTCGACGGGGTATCCCGCGTACAGCTCGCTCAGCAGGTCGTTGGCCGCCGGGCCCACGACGTCGTCGTCGGCCGAATGCGTGCGGATGCGCTCAATCAGGTCATCGCCTGCTTGCGTCTGCATCTCCTACCGTCACCCCCATCTCCTCTGGATGTCCTCTCGGATCTTCCTGAGGGCCTCCTTCTCCATGTTGATCCGGGTCCTGTGCCCGGCCTCCTCGCCGAGCGCCCTCTGCTCCGTCTCTCTTCTGCTGATGCTCGCCAGCAGTTCCCGCTGGACCCGCTCCGCCTCCTCTTTCGTCATGCCCCTGGTGCTGGCGGGAAGTGCGCCGTGGATCTTCCCTGACGAATCCCGGCGGAACAGGTTCCTGATGCCACCACCGCCGCCGCCTCTGCCCCGGGCGCCGCCGCTTCGGCCGCCGCCGCTTCGGCCGCCACGGCCGCCGCTGCCTCTTCGAGCATTGTTGTTGTTGCGGCCCATGGTCGCCATGTAGTCGCGCGCGTGGCGGGGGCCGGTCATCGCCCTCGGACCCACGCTGCGGCCCCCGGCGCCGGCCAGCGCCGGAGTGCCGCCCGGGCGGCCCAGCCCACGTAGGTCGCCGAAAATGCGGTGCCAGGTCGCCGTGGCCTTGGAGCGGAGCCCCGGCGCCAGGACCTTGGCGGTGCCCTCGCCGGCCTCGCGCAGGCCCTTCCCGGCGGCGTTGCGGGCGAGAAGCATGCGCGCGTACGCGGCAGTAGCGCCGGCCGCGCCCCCGAATGCCACCAGCTGAGCGACATTGACCAGCGTGCTGGCGGCCTGGGTGCCCACGACCAGCTTCACCGCGGTCACCACGTTCGCCGTGCCGTCCAGGACCACGGGCACCACTCTCGCCGCGGCGGCCGCCTGGGAGAGATGGCCGCCGCTGCCTCCGGTGGCGTTCCAGCGGCCGGCCATGGCCGTCGCGGACTCGCCGCGGTAGTCGGCCTGCGTTCTGCGGACCGACGTGTCGGCCTCCACGCCCGAGCGGTCGGTGCCGGCCGTCACGGTACGCCAGGCGGTGGCGTCCTTCCTGATCTCGTCCTCGTCGATGTTCGGCCAGAGGATGCCGAGCATCTGCACGAACCCCGCCACCTCCGGCGGAAGGATCACGCCCACGTGCTGTTTCCGAGGTTGTGGACGTTCGCGTCCTCGGCGGCCTGAGTGTTCCTGCCGACGGCGTCCAGCCCTTCGCCGGTGCCGGTGATCTCCGACGACACCCCGGTGAGCGCGGCGAGTCCCATCTGGGTGCACTCGGCGTACGCGGCGGTGATCACGCCGAACAGGCCGTCGTCGCCCCACGCCGCGGCGCCGTTCGCGCGTTCCCTGAGCCGCTGGATCGCGGCGTCGTAGTCCTCTCCGAGGGTCCTGATCTCCGAGGCGTTCCGTCCCACCGCCCCCAGGGCGATCTCAAGTCCCGTCATGCCCCAGGACCATATCGTTACATACCGCCTAATAGGCAAGATTTCCCGTTCATGAGATCCACATCTCGATGTCAAGATCAAGACAGGATGTGTCTAAACTGGTCGGCCAGCACGCCATCTGACCGCCGGAGTCCTGACATGCCGACACCCGCGCCGGAAAACGACGCCGAATACCTGGCCGCCTACCTCGACCAGAGCCGGCAGATCATGCGCGACCTGCGGGCCGCCAGGGCAGCGATCCAGCAGGTGGAGGGCGGGGCCGGGAGCGACGACGGCCTGGTCGAGGCCGCCGCCGACGGCCAGGGCGGCCTGACCCGCCTCCGCATCGACCCGCGGGCCATGCGGCTGAGCGAGCGGGAGCTCGGCAGGAAGGTCACGGCCGTGCTCCAGGAGGCCCAGGCGAACGCCGAACGGCAGGCCCTGGAGATCGCGGACAAGGTCAAGGGCAGGACCCTGCCGGAGCCGCTCGACGAGACCTTCGTACGCCAGCGGGTCGAGCAGGCGGCCCGCGATCTCTATATCTGAGGGGGAGGCAAGCGTGTTCGGCCCGCTGATCGATCCGGGCAACATCAGGGACGAGGACCTGGACGAGGCCGGCCGCCAGGGCGAGCGCATGCTGGCCTGGCTGGAGACGGCCCAGGAAGAGCTCAACAAGATCGTCGGCACGGGAGCGGGGCCGGGCGGCAACGTCAAGGCGAGCGTGGACCCGAACGGCCGCGTGCTCGACGTCTCCTACAGCGCCCGCGCCATGAAGCTGAACAGCCACGAGCTGGCGGAGGAGACGCTGGCCGCGGTCCGCGAGGCCGCCGCCGACGCCCAACGCCAGACTCACGACCTCATGCGCGCGGCCCTCCCCGGTTACGACCCGGTCGAGGCGACCGCCCGTCTCGAACGCCTGCTCGACGGCGACCCGCACTGACGGCAACGAGGACGGCGACCGGGGTCACGGCGGCGACCCGCACTGACGGCAATGAGGACGGCGACCGGGGTCACGGCGGCGACTCGCACTGACCGGTGAGGTCACTCCACCGCGGCATGCCGACCTGGGACCCGCCGGCGCAGAGACGCTCAGGGGCGCGTCGGCGATCCGCCGCCCACCGGCCCGATCGAGCCGCGCCGGATCAGGGTGGCGGGGAGAGGCACCAGGGGCGGGGAGTTGGTGGCGCCGGCGATCAGCGCGGCGAGCCGGGCTCCGGCCGCGTACCCAATGTCGTACGTCGGCTGCGCCACCACCGTGATCGGTGGCGTGACCAGCCGCGCCCATGGCTGGTCGTCGTACATCAGGACCGAGACGTCGTCGGGTATCCGCAGGCCCTCCTCCTGCAACGCCCCGACGACGACCAGCCCGATCAGGCTGTCGGAGGCGATCAGGGCCGTCGCCGGGCTCGGGTCGCGGACGAGATCGACCACGGCCTTCCTGATCGCCGCCTCGTCGTGCCGGCAGGACCGCAGCAGGTCGGAATCCCAGGTCAGGCCGTGCTCGGTGAATCCGCCGACCAGGCCGGCGACGCGGGCGGCCACCGGGGACGGCAGCGGGTGGGGCCCGTCCGTGCGGACGTCGCTGCCGTCGGCGGTGGTGATGTAGCCGATCCGGCGATGCCCCAGGGCCAGCAGATGGTCGGCCGCCTCGCGTGCCGCGGGCTCGATCTCGGCCCGGGCGGCGTCGACGCCGAGTCCGGGGACGGTGCGGTCGAGCAGCACGAGCGGGCGCCCGGCGTCGACCACGGCCTGCAGATGGGCCGAATCGCTCGTCGAGGCCGGAGCGACGATCAGCCCGTCGACCCGCTTGTCCATCAGCATGTCCACCGCGGCGCGCTCGGCCAGCACGCGTTCGCTGGTGTTCGCGAGCACCACGGTGAAGCCGGAACGCTCGACCGCGTCGGAGATGCCCCGCGTCGCCAGCGAGAAGTAGGGGTTCTCGATGTCGCCGACGACCACGCCGACGCTGTGCGAGCGACCGGTGTTCAGGGTGCGGGCCGGCTGGTTGGGGCGGTAGTTCAACCGGGCCGCGGCGGCCAGCACCCGTTCGCGTACGGCGTCGCTCACGGCGCCGTACGCTCCGAGCGCGCGAGCCGCCTGGGCCTTGGAGACACCGGCCTCGCGGGCGACGTCGGCGACGGTGATCTCGCGGTGATTGCCTGCCTTCGCCATGAATCCTGCCTTGCTCGGGTCGCCTCAGCGCCGGCGACGGCGGACGGATGTCCGGGGCCTCGACGCTTGACGTGCGCGGGAGGCGTCTCCTAGTCTTCGGGAAATCCCACTGAGACCGGTCTCAATCAGCATACACGGGTGAGACCGGTCTCACTGAATCCCCACCCTTGGGCGGTCCCCGTGTCTCCAACCCCTCGCAAATCCGTACTGGTGGCGCTGCTGGCGCTCATTTCCGTGCTTGGCCTTGCCGCGTGCGGCGGCGGCAGTACCGAGAACAGCGCCGACAACCCCTACGGGCTGATCAAGCCCGGGCAGCTGCGGGTCGCCAGCCTCGGCGACGCCAAGCCCTACACCTTCACCGATGCCAACGGCCAGTTCAGCGGCTTCGACGTCGAGCTCTTCCGCGACGTCGCCAAGCGGATGGGCATCACCGACGTCGTGTACACCGGCCAGGACTTCTCGGCCATCCTGCCGGCGGTGGCCAACGGCCAGTTCGACGCGGGCGTCGCCGCCATCGGCATCACCGACGCGCGCAAGAAGACGGTCGACTTCAGCACCGGCTACCTGGCCGGCTACCTCACCGTGATCACGAAGAAGGACTCCGGCATCACCTCCGCCGACGGGCTCGCCGGCAAGCGGCTGGGCGTGGTCCAGGGCACGTTGCAGGAGGCGTACGCGGTCAAGAACTTCACGAAGGCCGACCTGGTCCGCTTCCCGGACAACAACGCGGCCATCTCCGCGCTCAACCGCGGATCGGTCGACGCCCACTTCCTCGACTACGAGGCCGCGAAGTCCTACATCGCGCAGTTCGGCCTGGTCAGCGCCGCCGACATCCCCTCCTTCGACGCTCCGGCCGGGTTCGCGATCAAGCAGGGCAACTTCGCACTGAAGGCGGCGCTGGACAAGGCGCTGATCGCGGCGATGGAGGACGGCACCTGGAAGCGGCTGTACGAGAAGTGGTTCCCCGGCTCGCCGATGCCGAAGCAGTACCTGCCCGGCGGTGACCACACCGGCGCGCCGGCCGCCGCCAAATGATCGGGCCGCCCGAACACGCAGAAAGGAGCTGACGTGGACTGGCTGGACGACCTGATCCGCACGTTCTTCGACTTCTCGGCGATGGCCGAGGTCCTGCCGCAGATGCTGGCGGTCGGCCTGGCCAACACGCTGATCATCTCGGTCGCGGCCACGGTGATCGGCCTGGTGCTCGGCATGCTCGTCGCGGTCGCGGGCATCTCGACGGCGCCGTGGCTGCGGATCCCGGCCCGGGTCTACACCGACCTCTTCCGCGGGGTGCCGGCGATCCTGACCATCCTGCTCATCGGCCAGGGGTTCGCCAGGCTGAGCCAGTCGGTCTTCGGCCCTTCGCCCTACCCGTTGGGGATCATCGCGCTGAGCCTGATCGCCAGTGCGTACATCGGCGAGATCTTCCGGGCCGGCATCCAGAGCGTCGACAAGGGCCAGCTCGAGGCCTGCCGGGCGCTGGGGATGAACTACGCCAGGGCCATGCGTCTGGTGGTCGTGCCGCAGGGCGTGCGACGGGTGCTGCCGGCCCTGGTCAACCAGTTCATCGCGATCGTCAAGGACTCGAGCCTGGTCTACTTCCTCGGCCTGCTGGCCAGCGAACGGGAGCTGTTCCGGGTCGGACAGGACGCCGCGATCCTGTCGGGCAACCTGTCCCCGCTGCTCCTGGCCGGGGTGTTCTACCTGGTCATCACGGTGCCGCTGACCCACCTGGTGAACTACTTCGATCAACGGTTCCGCACCGGCCGGCGCAAGGCCGGGCCGGTGAGCGGCCTCAAGGAGCTCGACGAGCTCGACAGCGGCAGCCCTCTCGCCGCAGGAAGCGCGACAGGAAGCGCCACAGGGAGCGCCACAGGGAGCAAGGCATGAACCACGCTGATTCCTCGGAGGCATCGACCTTTCACGGCTCCAGCTTGGAGCTGGTGGACCTGTCGATGGCGTACGGCAGCTTCGACGTGGTCCGCAACGTCAGCTTCGAGGTCCGGCCGGGCAGCACCACCTGCGTCATCGGCCCCTCGGGGTCGGGCAAGTCGACTCTGCTGCGCGGCATCAACCGGCTGCACGAGCCCAAGAGCGGCGAGGTGCTGCTGGCCGGCGAGAAGGCCTCGAGCATGGTGCCGGAGCAGTTGCGGCAGCGGATCGGGCTGGTGTTCCAGCACTTCAACCTGTTCCCCGACCACACCGCCCTGGACAACGTGGCCCTGGCGCTGTGGAAGGTCAAGGGCATGCCCCGCGCCGCGGCGCGGGAGCGGGCCGGTCGGGCGCTGGCCGAGGTGGGGCTCGCGGAGCGGGCCGACCACCGGCCCCGCGACCTCTCCGGAGGTCAGCAGCAGCGCGTGGCGATCGCCCGGGCGCTGGCCATGGAGCCGGAGGTCATGCTGTTCGACGAGGCCACAAGCGCGTTGGACCCTGAGCTGGTCAAGGGGGTGCTCGGCCTGATGGCGGGTCTGGGCGGGCGGGGCATGACCATGGTCGTGGTCACCCATGAGATGGGCTTCGCCCGCCGGGCGGCCGACCAGGTGGTCTTCATGGATGAGGGCGAGGTGGTCGAGCGGGGCAGCCCGGACGAGCTGTTCGACCGTCCCCAGAGTCCTCGGTTGCAGCGGTTTCTTTCGGAGGTGTTGTGAGCAGGCAGGACGGCGGCCGGCCGATCCGGACGGGGATCATCGGCTTCGGCACCGGCGGGCGGGTGTTCCACGGCCCGCTCCTGGCGGCGAATCCCGGGTTCGAGGTGTCGGCGGTGGTCACGGCCGACCCGGATCGCCGGGCGCAGGCGGCGAAGGACCATCCGGGGGCCGCCGTGCTGCGGACCGCCGACGAGCTGTTCGCCGAGTCCGGCCGGCTCGATCTGGTCGTGGTCACCACACCGCCCGACTCGCACTACGACCTGGCACTGGCCGCACTCGCCCGCGGGCTGGCCGTGGTGGTGGACAAGCCCTTCACAGTACGGGCCGAGCAGGGACGAGAGCTGATCGCCGAAGCCGAGCGGCGGGGGGTGCTCCTTACGGTGTTCCACAACCGTCGCTACGACGGCGACTTCCGTACGGTACGCCGGCTTGCCGCGGACGGGGCGTTCGGCGAGATCCGTACCTTCGAGTCGCGTTTCGAATGGTGGAAGCCGGACGAGCCCAAGGCGTGGAAGGCCCAGGCCCTGCCGGCGGCTGGCGGCGGGATGCTGTTCGACCTCGGGCCGCACCTGCTCGACCAGGCGTTGCAGCTGTTCGGGCCGGTCGGCTCCGTGCACGCCGAGCTCACCCGCTACCGGCCCGGCCCGGGTGGCGACGATGAGGCGTTCGTGTCCCTGGTGCACGAGAGCGGGGTACGCACCCACCTCGCGATGAGCTCACTGGCCCCTCTCGAGCGGCCCCGGTTCACCATCGCCGGATCGGCGGCGGGCTTCGTCAAATGGGGACTCGACTGCCAGGAGCAGCAGCTGGCCTCCGGCCTCGGTCCCGGCGACGCGTCGTACGGCCGGGAGCCCGAGGAGCGCTGGGGACGGCTGGGCGGACGGGACGGACAGTCTCCCGTGCCGACCGAGCCGGGCGGCTACCCGTCCTTCTACGACGAGCTGGCCGTCGCCCTGACCGGGGGCGGCCCACCCCCGCTCGCCGCCGGTGACGCGCTGGCGGTCATCGAGCTGATCGAGCAGATCTACACCACCACCGACATCCGCCGGGGTCGCTGACCTCCCGTTCGGTGACCCACGAAAGGACCTTCATGAGCAGCACCCCACCCCGGACCGTCGTCGTCGGCGGCGGCATCATCGGGGTCTCCACCGCCCGCCACCTCGCCCTGGGCGGTGCCGACGTCACATTGATCACCGAAGGGGAGCTGACCAGCAACGCCTCCGGCCGTTCGCTGTCGTGGCTCAACTCCGCGGGCATGCGCAGCGAGGAGTACCACCGGTTGCGGATGGCCGGAATCGACCGCTACCGGACCCTGGCGGCCCGGCACCCGGGCCTCAGCTGGCTGCGCTTCGACGGCGGCCTGACCTGGGAGGCGCCGGAGAACGCCGACGACCTGCACCGCGTCCACGAGTACGAGCTGGCGCACGGCTACGACAGCCACCTGATCGACCGGAGCCGGGTGGCCGACTACACCCCCGGCATCGACCCGGCGGCCGTCTCACCGGACGGTGCCATCTGGAATCCGGGCGAAGGCTGGGTGGACCTGCCCAACCTCGCCCAGCACCTGATCAAGGAGTTCGCCGAGCACGGCGGCCGCCTGGTGACCAACGCCGGACCGGCCCGGATCGAGACCGCGGGCGGGTCGGTGTCCGGGGTCCGCACCGCCGACGGCGAGTCGCACGCCGCCGACACGGTGGTGCTGGCCACCGGCCCGGCGGTGCCGGCGATGGCCGCCGAGCTCGGCGTCGCCATCCCGGACCAGACGCCGATCTCGCTGCTGGTGACGACCAAGCCGGTCGACACGCCGCTGCGCGCGGTCCTCAACACACCCCGGGCCGCGGTCCGCCCGGCCCCGCACGGAGCCCTCGCGGTCGACTCGGACTGGACCACCGCCGGCATCCGCCCGACCGCCGACGGCGGCTTCGAGATCGCCGAGGAGATCGTGGCGGAGCTGCTGGCGGAGGCTTCCCGGCTGCTGGCCGGCAACCCGCGGCTGGAGCCGGAGCGCTTGGCGATGGGGCCCAAGCCGATCCCCGGCGACGGCGATCCGGTGCTCGGCCGGGTCGACGAGATCGACGGCCTCTGGGCCGCCTTCACCCACAGCGGCGCCACGCTCGCGCTGATCGCGGGTGAGCTGCTGGCGTACGAGATCGGCACGGGCCGGGCGCACCCCATGCTGGCCCCGTTCAACGCGCGCCGGTTCCGGTAGGCCCGCGCCCGCTCAACCGATCACGGGCGGACGAGAGTGCCGTCCGTGATCGGGACACCACGTGCTAAGAGAACCAGTTGGCGCCGAGCTCCTGGATGGTCCTGCTGCCTTTGGGCACCAGCAGCGCCTCGCTCAGCACCTGGTTGACGCTCTTGGCGTCATTGACCATGGCGAACAGGAAGAAAGAGCCGCCATCCGCCGTACGGAACCCGAAGACCGAACCGTGGCCGGCGAACGCGACGTACAGCCCCTTCTGCACCGCGCGGAACGCCTTGCGGCTGTAGCTGTTCCTGGCCAGGCGGTAGCCGGAGGCGCCTTCCTTCTTCTTGCCGTTCCAGAAGTTCAGGTACTCCTCGGCCACGTCGCGCGCCACGGCGTCGTCCATGTCGGTGACGTAGCCGTCGGCGTCGAGCAGGGGCTCGGGCATGCGCTGCCCCCAGTGCACCGGGGTCGCGACGGCCAGCTTGACGGACTGCCCGGGGGAGCGGAAGAACGCGAGCACGTGCGGACGGGCATGGCCCTTGGTGTCCGCGTAGGTCACCTGCGCGATGAACCAGTCACCGATCGACGGCTGCCGCTCCGGCCTGGGCAGGTAGACCGTCGGGGCGCCGGTCAGGTTGATCGGCTTGTGCCCCGGCTTCCACCCGAAGGTCTCATGGTTGCGTTCGAGCACGCCCTCGTGCAGCGCCCCCTCGACGAACAGCGCTTCGAGCCGGGCGTTCTGCCGCCACCACTTGCGCTTCTTGAGCGTCGCGTTGTACCTGCCCACCCACTCCCGCACGGCCTGGCTCGCCTGGGGGGCGGTCAGCGCCGCCTTGGTGGCGGAGGGAGTGGGGGCGGCGCTCGTGGGAGACGCGGAAGGGGTGGGCGTGGGCGCGCCGGCGGGCCGGGGGACCAGCCGCTGAACCGCACCACAGCCGGACAGGCTCAAGACAAGAGCCATGATCAGCAGCCTTCCGCGCACCGGCACCGACCCCCCAAGACCAGGCAAAGACATGGCCGAAAAGAACATATCGGACACCCGAGCCGGGCTGCGCAGGTGGACTTACACCTGCGCGAGCCATCGTGCGCCGGCTGAGCCGCTCACGCCACCAGCGGCTGCTCGGCCAGTTCGGTCAGCTGTACGGTGCACAGCCCGCCGCGCTCGGTCTTCACGCCGGTCACCTCGAACTGCGTGCCGGGCGCGAGGATGAACTCCTCCTCGCCGGTGAACGCGGAGAAGCTCCGGATCCCGACCGCCCGTACGGGGTGCACCTCGAACAGCGTCCGCTTGCCACGCCGCCCGAGGAACGCCTCGGCCACGCTCAGCTTCGAGGTGCACGAGGAGACGCCCCACCACGTCACCGTCCGGCCGAGCGGGTACTGCGCCCGCAGGTCCAGCGAGACCCCGCGCCACAGCGGCTCCTTGCGGGCCGGCAACTGCGAGACGGCCGAGAACAGCAGGCGAAGGTACGGGAGGTACGGGACGATCCGGCTGCGGTCGGGATTGCGCAGGGTCGCGTTGATCTGCCGGTAGAACGACGACTCGCAGGTGTAGAGGTGGAGCGCCGCGATCTCGTCGACGGACAGGTTCGCGCCCGCCAGGTTCTCACCGAACCGGCACGACTGCTCCACGTGCCAGTCGAGACCGGACAGCAGCTTGGCCACCGGGGCGACCGCCTCGCGGAAGTCCATGAGCGGCGTGTCGAAGACCCCGGTGATCGCCGGCAGCACCAGGCCTTCGTCCTTGACGCTGGCGAGGCGTTCGAGGTAGAGCTTGTGCAGCTCCATCGTGGAGTTGATGAACGCCCCCATGCGGTCGGCGTCGGCCCCGCCCGCCTGGTTCCAGCCCTTGCTGGGCAGCCAGTCGATCTCATCGGCGCCCAGTGCCCTGAGTGCCGCGTTCACCAGGGCGAAGTGGTCGCCGTCGCAGAAGATGTCGCCCTGCGCCGCGGGGTTGGGGTGGTCGATGTGCCTGACCTCCACCCCCGGGTACTTCTTCTGCAGCCGGAGCACGACCTCCTTCAGGTTCCGCGCGTGCGCCCCCCACCAGGCGAACACCACGCCGCGATCCTCCTCGTCGGCGTCCTGCTTGGCCTTCAGGATCTCCTCGACGAGCCGCTCGACGACCGGCCGCCAGAACGCGGTGTGCCGGTCGGTGCCCATCGAGCGGTCGCCGCTGGCGGTGAGCGCCGCGTTCAGGAGCAGCACGCCCTGCGTGAGCATCGCCTGGAACCACTCGGGCGGCTGTACGGTGTCGTGCTCCTTCAGCAGCGCGCGGATGTCGGCGATCGGCGTCTTCTTGGGGATGCCGTGCTTCCACATCGCCGCCGCCTTGATGATGCAGCGGATGCTCACGACCTTGCCGAACGTGCTGTCCGCCCAGTCGTGGAAGGTGTTGTCGAACATCGCGATGCCGGTGGCGCTCTCGACCCGCGGGTACGGGTTCTGGCCGAACACCACGACCTTCCACTTGTGCGGCGGGTTCGGCTTGAGCGCCTGGAAGGTCAGCTCCCGTACGGGCACGACGTCCGGCCCCCGGCCCGGGCCGATGAACGTGGCCGCGCCAGGCTGGGCCTCGATGACCGGCTTCAGCAGCGGCAGCCACGGCTCGCCGCCGCCCGCGAAGAGCTCGGCCAGGGCAAGCGGGTCGTTGGGGTCGGGCGGGGTGGGGGTGTTGCTCATCGCGGGCTCCCGGTTCGGCGAGGGGTGATCGAGGAGGCATTGTGCCGTGAGAAGGCCAGCGATGCGATCTCTTGCCGGGATTGGCGGGAATGTCGGTGAGGCCCGCTATCTTCGTGAGCCTAGAAGATCACCTTTCCAGTCCCGGAGTGGCCCGTGACCGTCAAGCAAGCGCTCAAAGTCGTCCTGGTGGATGTCAACGCCAAGGTGGTGGAGTCCTGGCTGGCGGCGTTCGCCGACACGCCCGAGGTGGAGATCCACAAGGGGTCGATCCTCGGCCGGCACGTCGACGCCTGGGTCAGCCCCACCAACGCCCGCGGCCGGATGGACGGCGGCGTCGACGCGGTGATCAAGCGGCACCTCGGCGCGGGCATCCAGCTGAAGGTCCAGCGGGCGATCCGCGACCGGTTCGACGGGTCGCTCCCGGTGGGCAGCGCCGTGTGCGTGCCGTCCGGGGCCACCAATCCGAAGTTCCTGATCTCGACGCCGACGATGGTGCAGTCGGCGCAGGACGTGAGCGAGACGCTGAACGTCGCTCTGGCCTGCGCCGCCGCGTTCCAGGCCATCCACATGCAGAACGAGAAGGCGCCGGGCAGCATCGAGTCGGTGGCACTGGTCGGCATGGGCGCGGCGACGGGGCAGGTGCCGCCACGCGTGTGCGCCAACCTGATGTGGACGGGCTACACGCTCTTCCACGACTACGCCTTCCGCGACTACGGCGACCTGCGGCAGACCATTCTCCAGCAGCTCGACGACCTCGACAGCAGGCCCGAGACCGAGCGGGTCCGGATCCAGCCACCCGCCGACCGCACCCGAGGCTGAGCCGACCCGGCGCGGAACGCCTCGGCCACCAGACCGGCCGGGGCGATCACTTCATGCTTGCGAGCTCTGCCTCGAAGCGCTCGCGCAGGGCGTCCTTCTCGGGCTCCGGCAGCCAGCACGCCTCCACCCCGGCCAGCGCCATCGCACGCAACCGCTCGTCCGGCACGGCGAGCTGGTCGGAGAGGATCCGGTACTCGTTCGCCAGCGACGTCGGGAACATCCCGGGGTCGTCCGAAGCGGGGATGACGTTGAGCCCGGCCTCGAGCATCGCCGCGATCGACGCCCGCCGCCACGGCCGCCACGAGCGCCGCGAGGTGGTCGAGATGACGGTGAACGGGATCTGCTCGTCCCTGACCCTCGCCACCACCTCGTCGTCCTCGAGGACGAAGTAGCCGTGGTCGATCCGGTCGCACCCGAGCACGTCGAGGCAGGTGATCGTGTTCGCGGCGACGGGCGCGTGCTCGGAGGAGTGAGCGGTACGGCGGAGCCCGGCCTCACCGGCGAGCCGGAAGGCGGCCTCGAACCGCTCGGGCGGCCCGGCGGTCTCCAGGTTGTCCAGCCCGATCCCCGCCACGTAGTCGTGCGGGTGGTCCACCACCGTGCGCACCCAGGCGAGCGCCTCCTCGCCGGACCCGCTCCGGTCGATGGCCGCGATGAGCCTGCCCGACATGCCGAAGTCGCGTTCCGCCATCCGGATGCCCTCGGCGTACGCCTCGATCACCGTGGCGTAGCCGAGCTTCTCCTGATGTTCGGTCAGCGTGTCGAAGGAGAGCTCGAGATGCCTGGTCGCGCTGGTCCGGTGGGCGGCCTCGAACGCCTCGTAGGTGATCCTGGTGAGGTCGTCGGTCTCGCGCAGCACCTGGAGAACCCACGAGGAGACCTGGAACAGGGAGTAGGAGACCTCGGGCTCGTCCGCGCTCCTGCCCTGCGGAACCGGGACCCGGGTGTTCAGGTAGAGGGCCGGGTCCGGCGGGAGCGAGTTCACGTCCGCGTAGATCCGCTCGGGCGTGTCGGGCAGGTCGAGCCCCTCCCGCCTGGCCAGCTCGGCGAAGGTCGAGGCGCGCACGGTGCCGATGAGGTGGCAGTGCAGATCGACCTTGGGCATCAGGTCCAGGTTCACTTGCCGGCCACCTCGCGGGTGAAGCGGTCGACCCAGGTGGCGCGGGTGTCGACGAGCTGCGCCGGGTCGAGGGTCTTGAACCCGGCGGCCACCGGGTCCTTCGCCGCCTCGCCCGTCACCTTGGCGATGTCGGCCGGGATCTCGGCCTTCGGGTTCGTGGGCAGGTCACCGACGGCCTTCGCCATGGCGCTCTGCGCCTCGGTGGACAGCATGTAGTCGATGAGCTTCGCCGCCCCCTGCTGGTTGCGCGCGCCCTTGGGGATCATCGCCCGGTTGGTGGCCATGTAGCGGCCCTTGGCGGGAGCCGTCCAGGCGATCGGCTCGCCCGAGGTGACGAGCTTGGTGGCGAAGCCGCTCAGCGCGTCGGCGGCGACGATCTCGCCTTGGGTCAGCAGGTTCGTGACCTCGGTCGAGGAGGTGTAGAACTGCAGGACGTTCGGCGCCCAGCCGGCCAGGGTCTTGAACGAGGTGTCGATGTCGTAGGGGCCCTTGCCGTACGACTCACCCACCCCCGAGACCATGAGTTGTCCGGCAGTCACCGAAATATCGGGAAGTGCGACCTTCTTCTCGTTCGCTGGGTCCGCGAACAGCGCCCAGTCGGCGGCCTGCTTCTGGCTGAGCTTGCCGGTGTTGTAGATGATCCCGTTGAGCTGGTGCGTGTAGGCCGGCCCGTCGTAGGCGCCCTCGGTCGCGAACGGCGCGAGCTGCTTCATGTTGGGCACGTCGACCTTCTGGAAGAGGCCGTCCTTCTGCCCGAGCGCGGCGAAGTAGTCGGAGATCAGCACCACGTCCGCCTCCGGCTCGCCCTTGGCGAGCTTCAGCTTCGACAGCCGGTCGGAGTTGGAGCCGGTGTCCAGCTCGACCTTGATCCCCGTCTGCTTGGTGAACGGAGCGACGACCGCCTGCTCGAACTCCTTCACCCCGAAGGGGAAGGTGCTGACGACGATGGTGTTCTGGTCGGCCTGCTTCTCACCGGAGCCGGAGCATCCGGCTGCGGCGAGCACGGTCAGAGCAGCGGCCAGTACGGCGCGGCGCGTGGGCATGGGTCGTTCCTTCTTTCAACGGGCTTTCAGCGGGGGAGTGGGACGAGGTGGTCGTCCGGCGCGAACACCGTGACGCTCGATCCAGGTGTCAGGGGCTTCGCATCGCTGCGTACGTCGGCCAGCAGCCTGACGGTCGCGCCCGACGGGTCGACCACGTCGAGCGAGACCAGCAGGTCGACGCCGCGGAAGGCCACGTCGGCCACCGTCGCGGCCAGCCCGTGGCCGTCCTCGGCGATGCGCAGATGCTCGGGCCGGATGGTCAGAGGCGTGCCATCGGCCGCGGTGAGGAAGTTCTCGTAACCGAGGAACTCGGCGACGAAGCGGTCGGCCGGACGGGGGAAGACCTGCTGAGGAGAGCCCTGCTGCACGATCCTGCCCTCGTTCATGAGGACCATCTCGTCGGACATCTCCAGCGCCTCGTCCTGGTCATGGGTGACGAGGATGACGGTCAGCTCGGTCTCCGCCTGGATGCGCCTGATCTCGGCCCGCATCTGGACGCGCAGGCGCGCGTCGAGGTTGGACAGCGGCTCGTCGAGCAGCAGGAGCTTGGGCCTGATCGCGATCGCCCTGGCCAGTGCCACCCGCTGCTGCTGCCCGCCGGAGAGCTTTTTCGGCTTGCGGTCGGCCAGGTGCGCGAGCCCGACGAGCTCGAGCGTCTCCATGACCCGCGACCGTCTTTCCGCGGACGGCACCTTGCGCAGCTTGAGCCCGTAACCGACGTTGTCGGCCACCGTCATGTGCGGGAACAGCGCGTACGACTGGAAGACCATCCCCAGATCCCGCTTCTCCGGCGGCGTGCGCGTGCTGTCGACCCCGTCGATGCGGATCGTCCCCGACGTCGGCACGGAGTAGCCCGCGACCATCCTGAGCGTGGTGGTCTTGCCGCAGCCGCTCGGGCCCAGCAACGTCGTCAGCTTCCCTGACGGCACGGCGAGGTCGATGTCGTCGACGGCGGTGAAGGAGCCGAATCTCTGGGTGACTCCGATCAACTCGGCGGCGGCGGTCATTGGTTGATCCCTCCGAAGATCTTGGCGAATCCGACCGTGCGCTCGGCGATCACCGCGATGATCACGGTGGCGGCCAGGATGAGGGTGGAAGCGGCGGCGACCATCGGGTCATAGGACTGCTGTACGTAGTCGAGCATCGTCACCGGCAGCGTCCGGAAGTCGCGTCCTTGCAGCAGGAGCGAGAGCGGCACGTTGTTGAACGACGTGACCACGCTGAGCAGCCCGGCGGAGAAGATCCCCGGACGCAGGACGGGCAACGTCACGTTGAAGAACGCACGCAACGGCGAGGCGCCCAGACCCCGGGCGGCCTCCTCGAGCGTGGGGTCGGCCAGCGCGAGCGAGGCCCCGGTCACGCGTACCGCGTAAGGCAGCATCAGCGCCGTGTGCCCGACCAGCAGGGTGCTGAAGTTGTCCAGGTCCAGGCCGATCATCAGCTGCTGGAACAGCGCGAGACCCACGACCAGCTCGGGGACGATGAGCGGCGACAGGAACAACCCCTCGACCAGGCCCTTGCCAGGGAGCTTTCCGCGGTGGACGGCGAGCGTGACGGGCACGCCGATCAGCAGCGCGAGCGCGGTGGCGAGGACGGCGAGCTCCAGGCTGGAGACCGCGGCCCCGATGAACGGCTCGTAGCCGAGCGCCTCGTCGAACCAGCGCAGCGAGATGCCGTCGGGCGGGAACCTCAGGGTGCTTCCCGCCGTGAAGGCGGTGGCGACCACGAACATGATCGGCACGATCATGATGACGTAGCCGACGACCGCGAGCGCCGCCGTGATCGGCCGCTTCATGAGGTGGCCCCCTTCCGCCCGATCAGCGAGGACAGCCCGGAGACCAGGAAGACCAGGACCGTCATGATGAGCGCCGTCGCCGAGGCGGAGGCCCAGTCGACCGTGGTGCTCGCGTAGTTGAAGAGCTGCGTGGAGAGCATCCGCTGGCTGGACCCGCCGAGCAGATAGGGCGTGGTGTAGGCGGTGACGGAGCCCGCGAAGACCAGGGTGGCGGCCACCACGATGCCCGGCATGGTCAGCGGGATGACGACGTTCCACATCGTACGGATCCTGCTCGCGCCGAGCCCGCGCGAGGCGTCGTCCAGGCCGGGATCGACCTGGGCGACGGCCGAGTAGCAGGAGATGATCGCCAGCGGCAGGAACAGCTGCGTGAGGCCGAGGACGATCGCCAGCTTGGTGTAGAGCAACTGCGGCGCCGCGTCGACGAGGCCGAGCTGGACGAGCAGCCGGCCGAGCGCCCCCTTGGAGCCGAGGATCACCAGCCAGCCGAACGTCCGCACCACGTTGCTCAGCATCAATGGGAAGATCGCCACTGCCAGGAAGACCCCGCTCCAGCGCGACGACGAGCGGGCGAGCCAGTAGGCGATGGGAAAGCCGAGGACGACGCAGATGATCGTGACAGCCAGGGCCAGCCCGACCGTGCGCCC
The DNA here is from genome assembly GCF_039535785.1 of Nonomuraea helvata. Classification (NCBI taxonomy): domain Bacteria; kingdom Bacillati; phylum Actinomycetota; class Actinomycetes; order Streptosporangiales; family Streptosporangiaceae; genus Nonomuraea; species Nonomuraea helvata. The sequence goes on along the minus strand of NZ_BAAAXV010000001.1, from coordinate 1,621,514 downwards.
GATCACCTCCAGGTCGTACGGGTCCTTGAGCATCTCGACCAGGCGCGCGAAGATCTCGCTGGTCGCCACGTCCGGCGGCGCGAAGAGCATCGCGGCCGAGGGGATGAGGAAGCCTGCGACGAGGAGGACGAGACCGGGCACCAGTAGAAGGGCCGATGTGCGGGAGATGTCGGCGTCCTTTCTCAGTGGCGTACGCTTGATGGAACCGGTTGCGGAACCGGTTGCATGAGCCTGACCATAGATTATGAGCGGCCTCGCGCACAAACCCCCGTGTGAAATCCGTGTGACAACGACAACTCAAGGAGGATCGGTGCCGACACTCGCGGACGTCGCCGCGCTGGCCGGGGTCTCCAAGGCGACGGCCTCCCGGGCCCTGGGCCGGCCGGACCTGGCCGCCCCGGAGACGGTGGCCCGCGTCCGCGCAGCCGCCGAGCAGCTCGGATTCGTCCCCAACCGGGCAGCCACCCAGCTGGCCCGCGGGCGGACCGGGGTGGTCGCCGTCGTGGTGCCCACGCTCGACAACACCTTCTTCACCCCCATCATCAGCGGCGCCCAGGCACGCGCGGCCGACTCGGGCATGCAGCTGACCATCGCGGTGCACTCCCTGGAGCACGCGGCCCAGCTCGCCGCGGTCGAGCAACTGGCGCACCAGGTCGACGGCTTCCTGCTCGCCGCGCCCCGAGGCTCGGACGAGATCGTCCGCGCCGCCGCGTCGTTCAAGCCGACGGTGCTCATCGACCGCGAGATCGAGGGCATGACCTCGGCGGTCGCCGACACGGCCACCGCCTTCGGCGCGCTCGTCAGCTGGTTCGTCGCGAAGGGCCACGAGCGCATCGTCTACATCGGCGGCCCGGCGGGCTCGTGGCAGGATCGCCAGCGCCAGGCGGCCATCCGCGCCGCGGCCGAGTCGAGCGGCGCGACGCTGACCATGCTCGGCCCCTACCCCTCGACGTTCGCCGCCGGGGTGGAGGCGGCGGAGGCCGTGGTGGCCGCCCGCGCCACCGCCGTGGTCCCCTACGCCACCTCGATCGGCCTTGGCCTCATGTTCGTCCTGCTCCGACGCGGAATGGGCGATGTTGTGGTCAGCTCGGAACGCATGATCGTGGAGAGCCTCGGCCTGGGTGACGTTCCCTCGATCGACGTGGACGGCGAGAAGCTGGGGGAGGTGGCCATGGACCAGCTCATGACCCTCCTCGGGGAGCGCAAGGAGGCACCACCCACCAGACGCCGCCTCACCGTCCCGATCAGCTAGGCGGCTCGCCCGCGCAGGGATCCGGTCCGCCTCGCGGCGCGCCGCCTTCACGTGCCGGTCCTCCGCCGTCGGCCGCACTGCGCCGCCTGCCACGGCGGTCACCGTCGCGTCGAGCGCGGGCGCGCTGAATACGCCACCCACCTTTCTCACTCACACGCGCCACCTCGCACCGGGCATCGGCCGCTTCAGCCGGCGGATGTCGATCAGCCGAAGCGCAGCGGTAGCGCATCCGGGCCCTGGATCCCGAGGGGGCCTTGCCAAGTGATCGGCCCCACAACGGAGGGCGGCCCCAGCCGTTCGGCGAGGATGGGGAGCGCCTCTCCTATCTCGACGCGGGCCAGAGCCGAGCCCAGGCAGTGGTGCGGGCCCGCACCGAACTGCAGTGGGGGCTTCTCCCTGACGGCCGTGATGTCGAAGCGATCGGCGTTCTTGTGGGCACGCGGGTCGCGCTGGGCGATGCTCACACACATGATGAGGAAGGTGCCGCGCGCGATGTGCAATCCCTCGTAGTCGAAGTCCTCCGCGGCGAACCGGTAGATGGAGCCCGCCGAGGGAAGCCAGCGCATCACCTCTTCGACGGCCTGGGCCGCCAGCTCCGGCCGCTGTCCCAGCAGGGTCCACTGGTCGGGGTGCTCGGAGAAGGCGACGATGGCGTTCGCGAGCTGGTACCGGGTGTTGTCCTGCGCGCCGAACACGAGCGTGACCAGGAGGTTGCGCAATTCGTCCTTGCTGACGCGGCCGTCGTCGGCTTGATAGGCGGCGACCAGCGCGGAGCTGAGGTCGTCGGTGGGCCTGGCCGACTTCTCCTCGATGAGGAAGTCGGCGTAATCGTTCAGACCGCGTACCGCGGCTTCCACTCTGGTGACGACATCGCCCCCGGCCGCGAGGCTGAAGACCAGGCCGATGTCCCTGGTCCAGGTGCCGAAGACGTCGTAGTCCTCGGGCGGCACGCCCAGCAACCGGCACATGACCGCCAGCGGCAGCCGGGAGCCGAAATCCTCGACGAACTCGCACGCCTCGGCCGACGCCAGGTCCTCGGTCAGCTGCTCGACCTGCGCCCGGATGAACGGCCGCAGGTTCTCCACCGTGCGCGCGGTGAACGCCTTGCTCATCAGGCGGCGCAGACGGCGATGATCCTCTCCGTCGTGATTGACGATCATCGGGACGAACCACTCGTAAATCGGACCGTCGAAGATCCCGTTCGTCTCCAGGTACCGCTTGCCGTTGTGGTCCAGCCTCCGGTCGCGTAGGAGGTCGTTGGCCTGCTCATATCGCAGCACGAGCAGGCCTATGGGGCTTGTCGCGTACCAGCTTTCCGCTTGGGCCGCGAAGGCCTCGGGGGCGCCGAAGTCGAAAGCCGGATCCAGCACATCGAGGAACGGCACGTTCTGGGAAGAGGGCTCCTGGCCCACGGATGTCGACAACGTCGTCCTCCCTGCAGAGATGGGCGTACCGTCCACACTCCCCGACATCACGGCGAAGATGAAGTAACGCGCTGCTCACTCTTTTGAGTTATGGCGGTCCGTCCGGTCACCAGCCTCCGGGTCAACCCGAAACCGCAGGCTCAAGGAAATGAAGAATGGCCGTGATTCCCGGCTCGGGCGTCTCTCCTTTGACTCCCGTCCCGCACGCAGCAGGCCATCTTTGCGGATGCCGAGTTTTGCTCGAGGGTTTTATCGTGGATTTACCAGGAAACCCAAATCTCCTCAAGAAGCGAGCCGGCAGGCGAAATGGAGCTGCCGTCCCACGACGTGTCCTCGCCCCACACCTTTCGCACGCCACTCGACGTCCGCACCGCCGGAGGGTTGGCGTACGGCCGACCCCATGACACATCAGTGGCGCTTGCCACCGTGATGATCGACGACGCGGGTGAGCAGGTCGATCAGGTGCCGCCGGTCGGCCGGGGGCAGCGGGGCGAGGAACTCGTCCTGGGCGGCGGCGAGCAGCCGGTCGAGGTGGGTGAGTTGGCTTCGGCCTGCCGCGGTGATGGTGATGATGTTGCGTCGGCGGTCTTCCAGGTCGGGTGCGCGCTTGAGGAGTTGCCGTTCGGCGAGGTCGTTGACGGTCGCCACCATGTCGCTGCGGTCGATGCCGGTGCGGCGGCCGAGGGCGGCCTGGCTGGCCGGGCCGTACTCCTCCAGCGCGGCGAGCAGGGAGTAGTGGTAGCGCCGAACGCCGGCCTGGGCGAGCGCTTGATCAACGATCCGGTTGGCGGCCAGTGCCGCCCCGTTGATCAATCTGCTCGGCAGCGTGCGCAGCCGCTGCGGCGGCGTTCCTTCTGCGGCGTTCACCGGGACAATCTAGCAAATTGTTGGCCCTACCCACGATTGAGGGTATGGTTGGCTCAACCAACGTTGGTTCTTCCAATATTTTCCTGGCGCAATTAAGGTGGATGACTGACATGCTGGATAAGGAGTCTGCGGCCGACGCGCCGATCCGGGGGCGCACGCTCTACCCCGGTGACGAGGGCTTTGAGGAGGCCTGCTCCGGCTGGTTGCTGACGGTCGAGCACCGGCCCGCGGCGATCGTGGTCGCCGCCGACGCCGACGACGCGGCCGCCGCCATCCGGTTCGCGGCGGAGACGGGATACCCGGTCGCGGTGCAGTCGACCGGGCACGGCAAGTCGGTGCCTGCCGATGGAGCCGTGTTCATCGCCACCGGAGAGCTGCGCGAACTGTCGGTGGACCCGCGTGCCGGCACCGCGAGGATCGGAGCCGGGCTGAGGTGGGGCGAGGTGCTCGCCGCAGCGGCCGAGCACGGCCTCGCGCCGCTGTGCGGCTCCTCCGGCCAGGTCGGGGTGATGGGCTACCTGACCGGCGGCGGTCTCCCGCTGACCGCCCGTACGTACGGCTTCGCCGCCGACCACGTCCGCTCGCTCGACGTCGTCACCGCCGACGGCCTGCTCCGCACCGTCTCGCCCGACCAGGAGCCCGACCTGTTCTGGGCGGTGCGGGGTGGCAAGAGCAACTTCGGTGTCGTGGTCGCGGCCGAGATCGAGCTGCTGCCGCTGCGCACCATTTACGGTGGCGAGCTCTACTACCCGGGCGAGGATCCCAGGCATGCCGCCCTCGTGCTCGGCTCGTACCTGTCCTGGGCCAAGGAGCAGCCCGACGAGATGTCGTCGTCGGCGACGCTGCTGCGCTTCCCCGACGCGCCGCAGCTGCCCGAGGAGCTCCGTGGCCGTTCGTTCGTGCAGGTCCGGGTGGTCTACACGGGGGAGGGGGAGCTGGGCAAGCGACTGGTGGAGCCGTTGCGTGCGCTCGGCCCGGAGAAGGACACCTGCGGCGCCATGCCGTACGCGCAGATCACCGAGATCTACCAGGACCCCAAGAACCCGGTCATGGCGCACCTGCGCAGCGCGTTGCTGCACGAACTGGACGCCGAGGCCGTGGAGGAGCTGGTCTCGTTCATCGACCCGTCGGCGCCCGGGGGCCCGTTCCCCGGCATCGAGCTACGCCACTTGGGCGGGGCACTGAACCGGCCGCCCGGCCGCTCGCACGCGGTCAGCACCCAGGGCGCGGCCTTCCACCTGTGGCTGCGGGTACCGGCTCCGGCCGAGCAGGCCGACGCGGCACGCAAGGCCGCCGACCAGGTGCTGGACCGGCTCCGGCGGTGGGACACCGGCGCCATGCTTCCGGGGTTCCTGTTCGACCACGACTCGGCTCCCGAGCGGGTCAGGCGGGCCTACACCGAGGCGGACTACCGGCGGCTGGCCACGCTGAAGGCGAAGTACGACCCGAACCACCTTTTCCGCATCAATCACAACATCCTGCCGCTCAGTAACGGCGAGCGCACCCCATCCTGAACGGCGCAGACGGGTCGAGGTAGCTGATGTGCGCCATGGCCGGAGCGTAGAAGCGGCCGCGGAGACGTCGTGGCGCACCTCTGCCGTTCTCGAAACCCTGGAACTGGGGCCCACCGCGATGGCGCACGCGCGTGTGGCGGGTCGCCCGCTCATGGGCTTACCTCGTCCGCATAGCGGCTCAGGCGCTGCGCGGACGCCTCCAGGTCGGCGGCGGCCGCCGCGCAGGCTGCTAGGTGGGCGGCCACCGATGCGTGCAGCCAATGCGGCGCCCCGCCACCGCCCTTCAGCCCTGCCTCGATCGCGCGCAGGCGCTCGGCGCAGGCGGCGAGAGCTCGCGCGTCCGAACGCAGGACTTCGGCGTGGGCGATGATCGCGGCGATCTCGGCGGACATGGCTCCTCCGTCAGCCCGGCGGCACCGGGACGGCGGCGTCCCGGAGCGTCTGGCGGGTGATGGCCGACAGGCACAGCAGCGGACGGGCGCCGTCGAGCGCGAGCTCGCGGAGCTGGTCGGCCAGCGGGTGGGTCGACTGCGGCTCGACGACCAGCCGCAGTGACGGCGCCGCGTGCAGCCGGGCCTGCCCGCGGGTCCGTACGCAGGACCGCAGCACGGCACCGGATTCGCGGGCATAGCCGACCAGGCCGGGATCGCTCAGGGGCAGTCCCGGACCGAGCCGCCCACGCAGAGTGAGGATCTGGTCGACGGTGACGTGGGCGGACCGGGTGCCGAGCCGGAGTTCCAGGGGCGTCAGGTACGTCTCGCCGCCCCACAACCGCGGGCCGAGGGCGCGAACGATCGTGGTGTCGACCGCGGAGCCGACGAGGAAGCTGCCGGAGCGGCGCAGGCCCGCCGCCCGCAGCAGGTCGGTCCAGACGGAAAGGCAGGAGCGCCGCCTCAGCGGGCCGGACCAGACGGGAGAACGGGAGCGTCGACGGAACGGGCCGGGCACGACGACGCCGACATGCAACTCCCCGTAGCCGCCCACGGTGGTGTGCCGGTTCCAGGCGACGTGCACGGCGACCAGCGCACGGCCCGCCACCTGTACGGCGGGACCGAGCCCCGTGCCCTCCAGCAGGCCGGCCACCGCTGTCGGGCGCGCGGCGAAGTACGCCGTGAGCGCGTCGCCGTCGCGGCACCTGATCGGCAGCTCGACGGTTCCGTCGGAACTGTCGACGGCGCGGGTGGGCACGGTCAGGAAGGGGAACTCCTCCGGGTCGGGCGGGTGGTCGAACAGCAGGTACGCCTGGGAGCGCACGACCCGCCCCCGGAAGGGCGTAAGCCGCTCCTCGATGTGATCGCGAGCCTCGGGCAGGTCGTCGGCGATGTTGGCGAGGTAGCGCTCGATGCTGTGGCAGTGCGGGAACAGGTGGGTGGAGTCGGCGTAGTCGACCACGTACCAGCCGGGGTGCAGGTCGAAGCAGGTGCCGGCGCCCTGCCCGTCGAGGGTGGGGATGATGTCGTGCTGGTTGGTGACGCTGGCCACCCAGGTGCGCGGGTCGGCGGGGCGTTTGAAGTCGACGGGCGAGCCGACGGCGACGGCGTGGGTGACCGTGTGCCGGGCGCAGAAGCCGGGGTCCTGCGCCAGGTTCATGATCGCCGCTCCGCCCGCGCTGTGTCCGACGAGCGCCAGTTCGGCGCCCGGAGGCGGCCCGTAGTCGGCGACGGCCTCGGCCAGGGCGCGGCTGTAGGGGCTGCTGGACAGGACGGCGCTGCTGAACGCGCCGAGCAGGTCCTGGGGTGATTCGCCGTCGGGACGTCCCGCTCGCATGCCCGGCGCATGGAGGACGTGACGGATCACACCGTCGGGTCCTTCGACGCTCTGGATGAGGGCCCGCCCGGTGGTGCCGATCGTGCTGATGTTGGCCAGGAAGCCGAGCAGCGACCCCCGCGTGCACAGCCGGGCCGACTCGGCCGCGGTCAGCTCGATCCGGCGTGCGGCGCCTTCCCCGGTGTCGAGGACGGCGATGGCCTTGTTGCTCATGCCGGTGATCGGATCGGCGGTGGCGAAGCCCCTTCCCGTCGCGATGAGCCAGGCGGTGGCGTCGTTGAGCGGGTTCTCGTCCAGGAGCGCGCGCAGCGCGAGGACCTCGCCGAAGACCGGGGCGAGCTGGCTGAGCGCGCGCACCGCACCACGGTCCTTGAGCAGGGCGCGCAGGGCCCGGACGGCCTCCAGATCGCGGTCGGCGGCGGCCGCGTCGATGAGCCGGGCGACCATGGGGTCCGCGGTCAGCTCGGGGTGGGTGACCGCCACGGCTGCCACGCGCAACCGCAGCGACGTGGCCAGCACACGTACGGCCAGACTCTCGGCCCCCAGCATGGCACCGGCCTTGGCGGCCACGGTGGCCAGCCGGCCGCCGGTGAACGCGTACCCGAGGCCCTGACCGTTCGTCGTGGCCCGTAACAGCGCACGGTAGGCGGGTCCGGCCGCCGCGGGAGCGTGCGGCAAGGCGCGCAGCAGCGCGTCGTCGGTGAGCGCGGCCGTGGCGTGCGCCGCCGCGTCCTGGATCGTGAGCGCGATGTCCACCAGTTCGCGGGCCGCGGCGCGCAGCGGCCCGGCGGCCGGATCGCTCTCGCCGGTCATGACGGGGGCTGCCGGGACATGCTGACGAGGCGGGGGCTCGGGTCCTCCGGCGTGTTGCGGCGCAGCACGTCCGACAGTGTGCGCGTGGCCGCGATGACCCGCATGCCCTCCGGGGAGAACGTGGCGGCGTTGAAGATCCGCGGCGCCAGCAGCGGGTTGGTGAGCGCCTGGGAGAAGGCGTCGATGGCGATGATCTTGGTCAGCAGTGGAGGCAGGATCGCGGCCGGGGATCCGGGTTCCTCGGCGAACAGCCCGACGTACAGGTCGACGTCGTCCACGTCGCGGTAGAGCTCGCGCAGCGCGCCGCTGACCCGCCGGTCGCCGGAGATCTGCTCGAAGGCACGCACTCTGGGGAAGCGGCAGTGCTCGCGGTAGCTGTTGTACGGGGCCAGCCCGAGCGCCCGGGAGTCGGCGATGCTGGCCACGTCGATCTCGCGCAGGACGGGGTCGGTGTTGAACAGGCCTATGCGGCCGGCCCGCTGGCGGGAGGCGTCCTCGAAGAGCCGCCCCAGGCCGGGGCCGGGGATCAGCGCACTGCCGAAGAAGGTCTGGGCCATCGGCAGGTCGTGCCCGCCCACCGACAGGTGGGACGGGATCAGGCTGTGCCAGCGGTAGACGAGGTTGAACTCCACCGAGGCCCAGTTCTGCCGGTGCCAGGGCGCGTGGACCAGCATCGCCGACAGCCGCGGGTCCAGGGTGAACCGGAAGTGGTAGGGGGTGATGTGGTTGATGTACTCCTCGACGACCAGTTTGATCAGCAGCACGATGAGGACGTTGCGGGCCGTCTGGAACAGCCGTTCGTCGTCCCAGCGCGGATGTTCCCGGGCGAGCAGCCGCGCCACCCTGTTGTGCTCGCGCAGGAACAGCACCGTGAGCATGGTGAAGCCGATCTGGCCGTTGCCCCGGTCGCTGCCGGTGGCGAACAGCGTGTCACGTTGCGCGTCGGAGAGCTGGTCGAAGCGGATGACATTCAGCGGGGCGAACTCTGGCTTGATCTTGCCGTTCTCGCACAGGTAGCGCGGGAACTCGCCGCCGTTGATGAGCCGGCTCTTGAGCAGCCCGCCGTCGAACGTGCGCAGCGCGGCCGTCGCCGCCTCGTCGAGGCCGTACACCTGGTTCAGGTCGATGTGATGGTTGGAGCTGTTCTTGCGCGGGTCGCGCGGGATGTTGGTGTCGCCGCGCAGGAAACCGTCGGTGAACCATTGGGCGAAGTACGCGAAAAGCACCGTGGAGCGCGGGCAGGGGATCATGGACTCGCCCCGGGTGAACAGGCCGCCGGCGAGCTCAGGAGTGGGACGGTTCTCTTCGGCGACGGTGATCGGAGGCAGGTGCCTGCCGCTGTAGGTGCGGTCGGTCAAGGAGGCCCACGAGGTGTAGTCGGCCATGGTGCTCAGCGGCTCGGGGCGCGGCGGCATCTCGCGAATCGCATGGTCGATCAGCGAGGCGTTGATCCGGCACCGGACCGGCCGGCTGCTCTGTACGAGGTCCCAGAACGGCCGGCCGTGGGTCAGCGCCAGGAACCTGAGCCGGTTGGCGAGACCATCCGTGGCGATGCTGCGTGCTCGGCTCGCCGTCATCGTCAGCCTTCCCGCCCGTCGGTGCCGAGCCCGAGGGTGAAGGCGTCGGGGAAGATCCCGAGCGTCCGCTCGACGCGGCCCGCCGGTGGCGGGAGCAGCCGCACGCCGGGACGCAGCAGCAGGCGGCGTACGGTCTCGGCGATCACCGCGCCGGCCAGGTGCACGCCGAGGCAGGCGTGATGACCGGAGCCGAAGAACAGCTGATGGTGGCGGGGGCGGTCGAGGCGGAACTCGTCGGGCTCCGGCACCACGGCCGCGTCGAACATGGCGGAGGCCGGCGCCGCGAGCACGAACGTGCCCGCGGGGATCATCGTGGCGCGGGGGGTGCCGCCGGCCAGGACATGGTCGCGCTCGCACAGCCGGGGAAGCAGCTTGAAGAACGGGCTGAACCGCAGTGCCTCCCAGACGTACGGATCGAACCGTTCGGGGTCTCCGGCGACGGCCGCGGCCTCCGCGAGCACCCGCGGGCGCAGCAGGAGCTGCTCGACCGCCTCGACCATGGCCCCCGGCGCGCTCTCCACGAAGCCCAGCGGCAGCCCGGCCATGTTGATCACGATGCGGTCGTCGGTCACGGTCGCCCCGGCGGGCAAAGAGGAGCGGACGAGGCGGGCGAAGACGTCGTCGGGGAGGTCCCGTCCGGCCTTCAGCGTGGCCCGGTGCTCGGCGAGGCGGTCTCGCAGGTATCCGACCAGCTCGGCGCCCGCGCTGACGGACGCGGCCTGGATCTCCGGATCCCCGAGGAAGTTGGCGAAGCCGTCGGCGACGATGGCGCGCGTCCACCGGCCCAAGGTCTGCGGATCGGGACCGGGAACGCCGAAATACCGCGCGCACACGCCGAGGGCGACAGGGCGGAACAGCCCGTGGACCGCTTCGAGGCGCCCGTCGGGCCAGGCGGCGTCGAGCAGTTCGTCGGCGAGGCAGCCGGCCAGCTCGCGTACCTCGGCCGCGTCCCGCGGGTCGAGCATGAGCTGCATCAGGCCCTTTTCCCGCCAGTTCATCGGCGTGGCGTCCCTGCCCAGCATGAACGGGGCGCCCAGCGCGGCGTCGAGGCGCGGACCGAAGGCGCGTACCGAGAAGACCTGCTCGTGGGAGAGCACCTCGGCGACGTCGGCGAAGCGGGTCACGACCGTGAAGGCGGGTGTGACGAAGACGGGGCGCCGCTCGCGCAACTCGGCGAACAGGCTCCGCCAGTCGGTACGCATCCACTCCCGGACCAGGCTGAACGCGGACATCGGGTCCCTGGCCAGCGCCTCGTCATATCTCTCGAGATGGCCGCCCGTGGTCGCCTGATCGACAGCACCCATTCCGTGGACCTTCCGCCTGATGTCGGAGCGCACAACGATGATCACGCTGCGCAATCACAATCTAGGGATGCGTCACCCCTTTTCTTCATGACGACCGGGTGCATGGTTTTGCTTCCTCCGAGTAATCAGTCCGTCACTGTTGGGACATTGCCGCAGTCCATGGGCCTGGCCGTTGAATAGGGAGCCCGATCGTTCCGCAGCACCCATGGAGCAGACGTGCCCTCACCCATGCCGCAGCCGGGCACGGCGGAGACGGTGACGGTCACCACCGGCCGCCGCACCGCCTATCTGATCGTCCTGGTCGTCCTGCCCGTGTTGCTGCTGGCCCTCGCGGTGCCGGCCGCCTGGGGCTGGGGCATCGGCCCCCGCGACCTGGTCATCGCGGTCGCGATGTACCTGGTGAGCATCTTCGGGATCGCCATCGGCTACCACCGCCTCTTCACGCATCGCGCCTTCAAGGCCAACCGAGCACTGCGGATCGCGCTCATGCTGGCCGGCGGCATGGCCGTCGAGGGCCCCCTTACGCTGTGGGCCGCCGAGCATCGCCGCCACCACAAGTACGCCGACCGCGAGGGTGATCCGCACTCGCCGTGGCGCTACGGCGACAGCGGCCCGGCACTGCTGCGCGGCATGCTGCACGCCCACGTCGGCTGGTTCTACACGGCCCATCAGCGCTCCAGCCGCCGGCATTGGGTGCCGGACCTGCTGGCCGACCCGGACGTGCGACGTTTCGACGCCGCCTACCCGGCGGTCGTTCTCATGTCGTTCGCGCTCCCGGCCGCCGCCGGCGGGCTGTGGTCGATGTCGTGGTCGGGTGCGTGGAGCGCGCTCCTGTGGGGCGGTCTGGTCCGCTACGCCGTGGTGCACCACGTGACCTGGTCGGTGAACTCGATCGCCCACACCTTCGGTGATCGCCCGTTCCGTACGAGGGACCGTTCGTCCAACGTGTGGTGGGTGGCGATGCTGACGCTCGGCGAAGGCTGGCACAACTGGCACCATGTGGAGCCGACCTGCGCGCGGCACGGCGTGCTCAAGGGCCAGTTCGACCCCAGTGCGCGGCTGATCCGCTGGTTCGAGCGGGCGGGCTGGGCTCACGGCGTACGCTGGCCGGACCCCCACCGCCTGACGACCCACCGCGCCGACCCCAGTCCCGACCACGGTGCCGACTCGCTGCGATGACACGGCGAGCCTGCCGCCGGTAAGGTGCATTTTCGGCAGGCACAATATCGCTCGCGGTCTCTTGACGAGCCCAACGAGGTCGTTGACACTCCCGAAATGTGGCCTGGAAAGAAGCGTGACAGTAACCATGCATTAACCGGCCTGGCTTCCAGACGCGCAATGTTAGCGCTACCATTTCGCGCCCACATGCCCTCCACATCGGATCCCGAGTGAGGAAGAGGACAGCGCGATGTCAGAAATGGTGCCCAGGCGCGAGGCGCTTCGACTCGCGGTGTTGGCGGCCGCCACCTCGTCCGCGCTCGCGCTGGCGACGCCCGCCGGAACGGCCCAGGCCGCGGCCCGCATGGTGGCTCCTCTGCCGCAGAACGATCCTCCCGTGCCCGGGAGTTGGATCGTGAAGCCGTTCGCGAACAGCCAGGTCACGCTGGGCACGAGCCTGTTCACCGCCAACCGGGATCGGATCCTGACCTTCCTGCGCTCCTATTCGGCCGACCGGATGCTGGCCAATTTCCGGGCCAACGCCGGTCTGGACACGCTGGGCGCGCAACCACCTGGCGGCTGGGACGACGCGACCGGTAGTCTGCGCGGTCTGCTGCTGCCGCTGGTCCGTATCTACGACGTTCCGTTGGACGACCTCGTCGGTGCCCCGCGCCTGGGCGACCCCCGGATCCACCTGAAGCCGATCCGGCGCTTTGATGATCTTCGTTCCGTTGTCCCGGCGGCCGGGCGGTACGCAGGCGTTCAAGATGATCATCCCCGCTCGGCCGAAACCGCTCGTACCGACCCCGCAGACTCACGAAGGCTTCGAATGGCTGTACGTGCTCAACGGCCGCCTGCGGCTGGTGCTCGGGGAGCGCGACCTGACATTGACGCCCGGTGAGGCAGCCGAGTTCGACACGTCCTTGCCGCACTGGCTGGGCAGCGCCGACGGCGGCGTGGTCGAGCTTCTCATCCTGTTCGGCCTGCAAGGGCTGCGTGCGCACGTGCGCGGCGAACAACCGTGATTACTTGCAGCCTGCCGAGGCGATCCCGAGGTGGGTGCGGCGATCGCTGCCGGAGCGCTGCAGGCGCGGGCCGTGGGCGACCCGCAAGATAGGGCGCTTGCGTGCCGCGCCTGCCTGCAGATTCGCCGCCACCTAGGTTCCAGTGGGGGAGCTGCGGCCGGCAGCGGGCTGGCCGCGTCAGGAGACAGGGCGTCCTGGACGAGTGCGAGGTAACGTTGCCGGCCGTCGCTGTGGGGGTCCATGGTCCACAGCAGGCTCACGAGCATGACCATGATCCTGGGCACCCCTTTCCTGCACCGGTCCGTCAGGTCTTCGAAGTCGTCCAGTGGGTGGCCGAGCACGGCGCGGAGCATGGATGGGACGGCACCCGGCTGACGGTCGGCGGGCAGAGCGCCGGCGGCGCGCTCGCCGCCGTGGCACGCCAGGCACTGGAGCAGGGCGGGCCGCCGATCGCTCTGCAAGTCCTGCACTATCCGCCGCTGGACCTGGTCACGCCGGCCAAGGACAAGCGCTCGGCCATCGCCAAGCCGATGCTGCGTCCGTGGATGGGCGAAGTCTTCGACAACGCCTACGCACCCGACCAGGGCATCCGCGCCGACCGCCTGGCCTCGCCCGCCCACCCGGCCGACACCGCGGACCTGACCGGGATCGCCCCCGCGCTGGTCATCACGCCCGAATACGACCGCCTCCACGCCGAGGGCAGCCAGTACGCGCAGCGGCTGCACAAGGCCGGCGCGCTGGCCGAGCACCACGACGTCCCACGAGCCGACCACGCATACGACATGAACGACGCCGACAAGGCCCGCCAGAGCTACGCCCTGATCGCCCGCCACCTCAGACAGGCCACAACCCTCGGCGCCTGCGACGGAGTGACCCAGCCAGGCAAGCCTGGCAACATCAGTCACACGTGCTCACCCGTGACCTGCAGTTCGCCGCCAAGAGCACCCGCGTGCTCGACCTGTACGCCTGCCTCCGGGATGACCGGCCTCTGGACATCCCGTGGCCGGAGGCGACGCGGCCGGCGGCTCCGCGGGAGATGTCGAGGGTGCCGAGATTGTCGGATGAAGGTGCTGTCGTTTCGCGGCGGCGGTTCCCTTCCCGGCTACTGCTGTCGATCGCGGCGCTCGGGGATGGCAGGCGGTCACAGCATCTGATCATCGGCGTTCAGGATGCTGAGGACATGGGCAGCGTGGCCGTAGCCGGCCGTGGAGGTGGACGTTTCAGCGACGGCCTCCGCGCGCTTGGTCGGTGGTCGGTAGAGGTAGCCGACTCCTCGAGCGGAAACGATCGATGCGCTGCCCGCAGCGGTGCAATCCAATTTGCGGCGCAGACGGGAGATCGTGAACTTGACTCGGCCGGTCGTGGTCACGGATGGGTCGTCCCACACATGCGCCAGAATGGTGTCCAGGGGTTGGACCGCACCCGCGCGGCGAACAAGCAGGTTGAGCAGGCGAAACTCGGTCGGCGTCAGGTTCAGCCGAGACCCGGCTGCATGGGCCTCTCGTCGTGCGGAGTCGAGTCGAATCAGTCCGTCGTCGTAGATCTCCTCCGTCCACTGCACCGAGAGATTGCGACGGTGCAGCACTCGTTCGATCCGGGCGAGGAGTTCGACCAGGTGGAAGGGCTTCACAAGGTAGTCGTCGGCGCCGACGGTCAGCCCCAGCATCCGGTCGTCGAGGTCGCTGCGCGCCGTCACAATGATCACGGGAACGTCGCTCACGGCCCGCAGCCGACGCAGTACCTCGATGCCATCCATTTCTGGGAGTCCCAGATCGAGCAGGATGAGGTCGGGCCGTCCTGCGTATGCCTCGCGAAGTCCGCTCGGCCCGTCATACTCGACCGTCGTGTTGTAGCCTGCCCGATTCAGGTAGCGTCGCAGCGGCTCCGAGATGGTTATGTCGTCTTCGACCAGCAAGATCCGGCCCCGCTTCACCGACTTGCGGATGGCAGGCGCGCTCTTCGACGTCCCTACTGAGGGTGTTGTCAGGCGGGTGACTTCTATCGAGTCGGCAGGCACCCCTTGGTCGATCAGGAAGGCCAGGGTCGCCTCATAGCACGTTGCGCATGCCCGGCACTCCTCTCCGCTGACGACGAGAGCGAATTCTGCGTCACGGGTGCAGGAGTGGCCGGCGACGGTCGTCGAGCATTGTTTCAGGCCGGCGGCGGAAATCGCCTTCTCGCGTTGCCTCGCCCTGCGGGCGGCTGACCTGCATGTGGCCGAGCAATACCGCCGTGGCCGCCCCACGTCGGCCACCGCGGTCAGTGGCTCGTCACACGCCAGGCACATGCCGGATGCGGACTCCATACAGCGCCTCCTCTTACCTGGCGGAACCTTCGCCGCACGAAATTCTTTTCGTGCGGGTGGAACGATGCGTTCGTGTTGGCGACCCTTGGTTGTTTTCCTGTGTGCGTTGTTTCCTGGAGGAGCAGGCCCGGCCGTCGTATGACGGCCGGGCCCGGCGTCATGATCGCTTCTGCTCCCCAAAACCGACGATCATGTCACCAACCGCGATGAGCGCCCTCGTCGCCGCGACAAGGGCCTCGTCATGTTTCAGGGCCGCGACCACCTCCAGGATGCTGAGAGCGGTGCGCAATCCCTTCCACCACGACGTGCTTTCCCGCGTTGACCACCTCACCACCGACGAGGAATCACCGGCGGGGTTCGCGTCGGCCGACGCGCTCTCCGCCGCCTCATCCGAGTCGCCCGGGTCAGAGATGCGACACACCAACGGCCTCCCCTCAACAGCGGTCGCGACCTTCGCGAGCTGTCGCGACACGCACGCGAAGGCTGTGCCGTGAGTGGAGTCGAGCCGTTGGAACACCTCGTCGCCTGAGGTAGCGGTTCCACCGTGTCACTCTCCGGAACATGTAGACAACACAGTGCAATGAACGTAGTGCGTCTTCGGTGTCTACGGCTGAGTGCGTTGGGGTCTCCTTGCGCTACGAACCATCCGATCGCCTGTGGCTGGCGGCGCTCCCGTCCCTGATATCTCGCCATCGCCGGGCAGAGATCTTCTCGATCACCCCCCCGGCCACGCTGCTGGCATGGAGTCGCCAACTCGTGGCGAAGAAATGGGACCACAGCCAACGCCGTCGCCCCGGGACGGCCTTCCACCGCAACCGCGGATCAAGGCACTCGTTCTGCGCATGGCCGCCGACGATCCCACGTGGAGCCACAGGCGGATCCACGGCGAGCTGACCCGCCTCGGCCACACGAGCGCCGCTTCCACCGTATGGGCCGCAGGCGCTCAGACGGCCCGGCTGATCATCCTGCCGAACCACACCGGCGACGCCACTACCTGAACCACCGAACTCAGCAGGCCCGCCGATTCTTTGGCGGGTCTGCGTCTCTGGTGACCATCGCTGGGTCTGAACTGGCGGTGGCTCTAAATGATCTACCGCGATACACGGTCCGTACACAAGAGCAAGGCGGTGGAGAGCCGCCAGGCGGTGTCGTTGATCACGCCGAACGCGGCGGTGGCGAACACGCCCGCCAGCGCCCGTGACAACGAGGTGAACAGCCGCCATGGGCGGTTGGCCCGCACCATGCCGGCGAGTAGGCGCACGCGCCCGCGCAGGCCGGGCATGACATAGCGATCGGGGACGACCCGGCCGGGCTCGGTGTCTCCTTCCACCCTACGGCCGATCACAGGGAGGCGGTCACGGCCGGTGGGCGGGAGGACCAGCAGGCCGACGACGTTGACCACGGCCTCCAAGGTCCGACCGACCAGGTGAAAGGTGCCGAGGGCGGGCAACGACAGCAGGGCGACGCGGTCGCCGGTGCTGACCTCCGCGCTCACCGCGTCCAGGCCCAGCCGGCGAGGGAGGTCGGTGAGGAATATCCCGACGTCCCAGCCGGACTCGGGCAGGTGCGGACGGACAGCGGTGAGCATGGCTGAGATGTCGACCTGCTCTTCCGCCGCCAGGGGAGCGGTGTACGCGCACACCTGCCCGTCGAAGCCCGGGCCGAGCCGCTCCCGCAACCGGCCGGGTAGGTCGCGCGCCACCCTCACAGCCAGCTCGGTGGGCAGGTCAGGATCGGCGACCAGGGCGATGCGCATGTCCAGGCCCTACCCCGAGCGGATCGCCCTGATCAGGGGTTACTGGCCCAGGCCGGTGACGAGGTTGATGGCCACGGCCAGGATGCCGGTGTTGAAGAAGTAGGACAGCAGGGCGTGCGCGAGGGCTACCTTGCGGATGTGCGTGCTGACCACACGGTTGTCGGTGACGCCGAAGGTCACGCCGATCGTGAACGCGAGGTAGGCGAAGTCGCTGTGCGCCGGCGGATCCTCCTGCCCGAAGTCGATGCCGCCCTCCTCGTCCACGTAGTAGAGCCTGGCGTACTTGAAGGCGAACACCGTGTTCACCAGGCCCCACGACACGACGACCGTCACCACGCTCAGGATGACCAGGGCCGTCGTCAGCGGGGTGTGACTGGCGGTGCGGACCAGGGCGAGCGCGACCGCCCCCAGGCTGGCCACCGCGCCGATCAGCACGCCGGTGTCGGTGGAGCGAGCGTCGCCCTCCTCCTTGGCCAACCGCTTGGTGTCATGGTGATCCTTGGGCCAGCTGATCAGCCACACCCAGACCAGGCCCACCGTCGCGGCCACACCCCAGCCGAGCAGCGGCGACAACTCCGGGACCCCCAGCCGCCAGGCACCGGCCGCCATGACGACCCCGGCCCCCAGCGATGTCAGCACGCGCCTCACCGACATGACGCGCTTCCCCGCGCGTCCCCTGGACCCAGACCTCACCGCTCCAACATCCCAACGAGCCCCCGCAGCCAACATCCCCCAGCCGGGTAGTGGTCCCCCGCGGGTGTGAAAGATCTTGGCGGGCTTGGGATTCACCGTTCCCCGTCGTGGCAGGCGGTCCATGGGGGGACAGCATGCGGGGACGCGATCGGGAGTGGCGTCACGTCGATGGCCTGCTGCGGGTGTTGCGGCGAGGTGCGGGCGGGACGCTGCTGGTGGACGGAGAACCCGGATCGGGGAAGAGCCGGCTGCTGGCCGAAGCCGTCGCCGAGGCGTCCGAACGCGGCATCGGGGTTGTCCACGGCAGGGTGGAGGAGATGGGCGAGGTGGCCCCGTGCGGCATGTTGCTGGAGGCCCTCGATCTGCGCTCTGAGCCGGAAGCGGGCGACGCCGCCGCCCGTTTCGGTCCGCCGGTCCTGGAGCGGCTGCGGGCAGGGTTCGAGCTGCTGGCCACGTCACCGGTGCTGGCCGTGCTCGACGACCTGCAACGGGCGGACCCAATGACGCTGAGGACGTTGCACAGCCTGCACGACCGGCTGGTCAACTGGCCCATCGGCTGGATGATGAGCCGCTCGACAGTGCCGGACAGGGGCCAGGCCGTGTCGCTGTTCGACATCCTGGAATGGGAGGGGGCCGACAGGGTGACGCTCGCGCCGCTGTCACCGGACGCGGTCGCGGCGCTGACGCAGGACACGCTCGGGCGGTCGCCGGACCCGGCGACGCGGGCGCTGGCGGCGGCCGCCGGAGGCAATCCGCTGCTGATTACCGAGCTGTTCGCGGGGCTGCGCGAGGAAGGGCTGCTGGGGGACGGGGCGCGGGCCCGCGTGCCCGACCGGCTGCGGATGGTGGTGCGGCGCTGGATCGACACGCTGAGCGCGGAGGCCAGGAGCCTGATGGAGACGATCGCAGTACTGGGCCGTTCGTTGTCGCTGGAGCACGCCGCGTCGCTGCTGGACACCACGCCCGCCGCGCTGCTCCCGATGACGGAAGAGG
This sequence comes from Nonomuraea helvata, assembly GCF_039535785.1. Classification (NCBI taxonomy): domain Bacteria; kingdom Bacillati; phylum Actinomycetota; class Actinomycetes; order Streptosporangiales; family Streptosporangiaceae; genus Nonomuraea; species Nonomuraea helvata. The sequence goes on along the minus strand of NZ_BAAAXV010000001.1, from coordinate 1,603,066 downwards.
CCACGGCCGCGGGCATCCTCCTCGTGACCGAGCACGGCCTCACCTTCCGTCACGAACTCGTCGGGGACGTCGTCGCCGCGGGCATCCCCTCATCGGTGCGGCAGACCCTGCTCGACCAGTCCGGCGTTCTCATGGGCTCTGAGCGGCCGGGGTCGGCCGGCCTGCTCACCGGCCCGGCCTCCTCCGACATAGACGCGGCGGTCGCCAGTGGCCGGCTGGACGAGGCCGAGCAGATGGTGCGCGGCCGCCTCGCCGAGCACGGCTCCGTGTACGGGGTGGCCGAACTGCGCTGCCTGCTCGCGGACACCATGTACCTGACGGGCCGGGGTGAGGAGGCGATCCGCGAGGCCGAGACGGTGCTGGCGGTGCCGGGCCTCCCCCGCCACGTACGCGAGCGGGCGACCCTCGTGCATCTGTACGCCACGGTGCGCCTGCGGGAGGGCGCCGGCTTGCGGTCGTTCGCGCAGGAGGTCATCGACGGAACTAATCGATACGGTTCCGCAGCCAGGACCGCCGCGCTGGTCGCCCTGGCCACCGCCGAGCGGCACGAGGGCAGGCTCACGGCCGCGCTGGCTCTGGCGGAGAGCGCCGGACGGCTGGCCGCCGCCGACGCGCCCGAGGACCGCCGCTACGAGGCCTGCCTGGCCACCGTCGCCGTGCTCGTCGACATCCACCGGCTGGACGAGGCACGGACGATGCTCCGCCAGGCACGCAAGGACATGTTCGGCCACGGCCATCTGGCCTGGGCGGCGGACGCCTCGGCGCTGGAGGCCCGCCTGGAGCTGCTCGCGGGCCGTTTCGATAACGCGGTCACCCAGGCGAACAGGGCCCTGGACCTGGCCGGTGCGCTCATCACGCCGCTGTCGGCTGTGGCGGCCCGCGCCGTGCTCGCCGCAGTCGCGCTCCGACGCGGCGACCTGCAGGAGGTGGCGCATCACGTCGCGGAACAGCCCGGGGGCACGGCCGAGGCTCGCTTCCGGCACGCTTTGCTGTCCGCGCAGCTCGCGGAGGCACGAGACGGGCCGCGCAGCGCTATGCCCCTGCTCGCAGAGCTGCCCCGCCCGCTGCTGCTCAGCATGGAGCCCGCCGCCGGCCCCTGGATGGTCCGGGTCGCCCTGGCCGCCGGCGACCGGGCGGCGGCCGAGCACGTGGTGGCCGCCGCCGAGGCCCTCGGCCGGGCCAACCATGAGTTTCCCACGCTTGCCGCCGCCGCGGCGCATGCCAGGGGCCTGCTCGACGGGGATCGCGACGCGCTGGCCCTGGCCGCCGGGCGGACCGAGGACGTGTGGGCGCGGGCCTCCGCCGAGGAGGATCTCGGCATGCTGCTCTCCACCATCGGGCAGCGCGTGGCGGCGGCCGAGAGCCTGGACCGCGCCTTGGGCCTGTATCACGACATCGGCGCCCTGCGGGACTCCGCGCGCATCCGCCGGAGACTGCGCGGAATAGGGGTACGCCACCGCCACTGGAGCTACGCCGAACGCCCGGTCTCCGGCTGGGACAGCCTGACCCAGACCGAGCACGCCATCTCGTTGCTTGCGGCGGACGGATGCACCAACCCGCAGATAGCCGAACAGATGTTCATCAGTGTGCACACGGTCGCGTTCCACCTGAAGCACGTCTTCCACAAACTGAGCATCAGATCCCGGGTCGAGCTCGCGCGGCTCGCGGCGGAGCAGTCGAGGGACGCCTCGCCCGGCGGCGGCCGCGGCGCACGGGTCGCACGGAGTCGCGGCGATGACTACTCACCTGGGGGATGTGCCCGCGAGACACCTGGGCCAGGTTCGGACATGTAGGTCGTTACATTTTTCGGCCTGTTCAGGAAGCCATCCAGGAGGTCCAGATGGCACTGCTCACAGTACGTCGCAGGGGCGGCGAGATGTTCCCCGCCCGCGAGATCGAAGACGCCTACGACAGGCTGGGACAGCTCATGAACGCGGCTCTGGGCGAGGCTCTGGGCGCTCTTCCCGGCGATGGCGGCATGGGGGCTTGGGTGCCCATGGCGGACGTGTCGGAGACCGAAGACTCCTACGTCGTGGAGATCGATGTCCCCGGAGCGCGCAAGGACCAGATCGACGTCCAGCTGTCCGAGCGCGAGCTGATCGTCACCGGGCAGATCGAGGAGCAGGAGCGTCAGCGCCGGCACCGCAAGATGCGCAGGACCGGCCAGTTCGAGCTGCGCACGACGCTCCCGGGAGACGTCGACGCCGACCGCGTGGAGGCGCGCCTGTCCGACGGTGTGCTGACCATCACCGTGCCCAAGGCGGAGGCCGCCAAGCCCAAGCACATCGAGGTCTCCGCCTGAGGCGGGGAGAGGAGGAGTCGTGCCCGTCGCGTCGTCAGGCCCCGCCACCGCCAACCGGGAACCGATCGGGAGCTACCGCAGCTACGAGGAGGCGCAGAAAGTCGTCGACTACCTGGCCGACCATGGATTCCCCGTGCAGGGGACGTTGATCGTCGGCGCCGGGCTGCGCTCGGTGGAGCGGGTTCTCGCGCGGATGACCCTTCTGCGCGCGGCCGGATGGGGCGCGGCCACCGGAGCCTGGTTCGGGCTGCTCATCGGTCTGTTCCTGGCGATTTTCTCGATCACGGCCGCGGCAGCGTTGCCTCTGGTGCTCTGGGGGCTGGTGTGGGGCGCGGTGGCGGGAGCGATCTTCGGGCTGGTCTCGCACGCCCTCCAGGGCGGCCGGCGGGACTTCGTCTCCGAGAGCACCCTCGTGGCCGACAAATATGAGGTTCTCGTCGATTCGGAACACGTGGCCAGGGCCCATGAGCTGCTCCGGGCGATGAGTGGATAGCAGTACGAGGGAGCGAGTAATGGCGAAAGCAGTCGGCATCGATCTCGGCACCACGAACTCGGTGATCGCCGCCACGGTGGACGGCCATCCCACGGTGTTGCCCAACGCGGAGGGCTCGCGGACGACGCCGTCCGTGGTGGCCTTCACCGATCAGGGCGAACGGCTGGTAGGCCAGATGGCCCGCCGCCAGGCCATACTGAACCCGAAGGGAACGATCTATTCCTCGAAACGATTCATCGGCCGCCGCTTCGACGAGGTCAAGAGCGAGATCCACGCGGTCTCCTTCGACGTGGTCGAGGGACCCCAGGGAGCCGTGCGCTTCCAGGTCGGCGACAAGCAGTACGCGCCGGAGGAGGTCTCCGGCCTCGTCCTGCGGAAGCTGGCCGCCGATGCGGCGAAATACCTCGGTGAGAAGGTGACCGAGGCGGTCATCACCGTTCCGGCGTACTTCAATGACGCCCAGCGCCAGGCGACCAAGGACGCGGGGCGGATCGCGGGGCTCGAGGTCCTGCGGATCATCAACGAGCCGACGGCGGCGGCGCTCGCGTACGGGCTGGACAAGAAGACGAACGAGACCGTGCTGGTGTTCGACCTGGGCGGCGGCACCTTCGACGTCAGCATCCTGGATATCGGCGAAGGTGTGGTCGAGGTCCGCGCCACTTCCGGCGATGGCCACCTCGGCGGCGACGACTTCGACCGCAGGATCGTCGACCACCTGGCCGACGAATTCCAGCGGGACCAGGGCATCGACCTGCGCAACGACCCGCAGGCCCTGCAGCGACTCTTCGAGGCGGCCGAGAAGGCCAAGGTGGAGCTCTCGGAGGTCACCCAGACCACGATCAGTCTGCCGTTCATCACGGCGGACGCCTCGGGGCCGAAGCACCTCAACACCACGCTCATGCGCTCCACGTTCGAGCAGATCACCGCCGACCTGGTCGAGCGTTGCATCGCCCCCGTCAAGCAGGCGATGGAGGACGCGAAGCTCAGGCCCGTGGACGTCGACGAAGTGATCCTCGTCGGCGGGGCGACCCGGATGCCCGCCGTGCAGAATCTCGTGCGCCGGCTCACCGAGGGCAAGGAGCCCAACATGACGGTGAACCCGGACGAGGTCGTCGCGATCGGCGCGGCTGTCCAGGCGGGGATCATCAAGGGCGAGGTGCAGGACGTCGTCCTGCTCGACGTCACGCCTCTGTCGCTGGGCGTCGAGACGCTCGGCGGGCTCATGACCAAGGTGATCGAGCGCAACACGACCATCCCCGCGCGCCGTACCGAGGTCTTCAGTACGGCCGAGGACAACCAGAACGCCGTCGACATCGTGGTCCTGCAGGGCGAGCGTGAGCGCGCCGCCGACAACCGGGTGCTCGGGCGCTTCCGGCTGGAGAACATCCGGCCCGCGCCGCGGGGGGTGCCGCAGATCGAGGTCACCTTCGACATCGACGCCAACGGCATACTCAACGTCTCGGCACGGGACAAGGACACCGGCGCCGAGCAGCGGATCACCATCAGCGAGAGCTCCAACCTGGACAAGTCGGAGATCGAGCGGATGGTCGCCGACGCCGAGCGGCACCGTGCGGAGGACGCCAGACTCCGCGAGACCATCGACGCGCGCAACGAGCTGGACTCGGTCGCGTACCAGGTGGAGCGCCGGCTGGAGGAGCTGGGCGACGCGGTTCCCGTGCACGAGAAGGCGAGGGCCGGGCAGCTCGTGGAGGAGGCCCGGCAGGCGATCAAGGAAGAGGCGCCGATCGACCGGCTGCGCACACTCAGCGGCGAGCTGCAGCAGGTCTATCACAGCCTCGGAGCCGCCGCGGGCGGCGGGCCCAGCGTGCCGCCGCAGGACAGGACGGAAGGTGTCCCTGGCGGTGAGGAGGACGTGATCGACGCCGAGTTCACGACGTCGGAGCCCGAGTGACATGAACGAGCACACACCCCAGGCCCAGGCCGGCGCGCAGGGTGAGGAAGCCATCTCGCCCGCGGAGACCGACGCGAAGCTCGCGGAGCTGGAGGACCGCTGGCTGCGTGCCGTCGCCGACCTGGACAACCTGCGCAAGCGCATCGCCCGCGACGCCGAGCGGATCAGGGCGGAGGAACGGGCGAGGGTGGCGGCCGAGTGGCTGCCCATCCTGGACAACCTGGAGCTCGCGCTGAGCCACGCGGGCGACGGCGGCGCGGACGCGGTACTCGACGGGATACGGGCCGTGCGTGACCAGGCCGTCAACCTCCTGGCCAAGCTCGGCTACCCCCGCCATGACGAGGTGGACGTACCCTTCGATCCCGCCCGCCACGAGGCGGTAGCCACCGTCGAGCGGGCCGATGCCGACCCGGGCACTGTGGTGGAGGTGCTCCGTCCCGGCTACGGCGATGCCGAGCGGCAGCTCAGGCCGGCGATCGTGGCCGTCGCGAAGAAGGTGGAGTGATGGCCCCACGGCGCGACTACTACGAGGTGCTCGGCGTGGACAGGAACGCCGACGCCGACGAGATCCAGCGGGCCTACCGCAAGCTCGTGCGCGCCTATCACCCTGATGTCAACAAGGATCCCGGCGCCGAGGACAAGTTCAAGGAGATCTCGGAGGCGTACTCCGTGCTCTCCGATCCTGAGACGCGCCGCCGCTACGACGCGTTCGGGCACGATTTCCGCCAGGTGCCGCCCGATGTGGACCCCGCCGAGTGGGCCCGCGCCCGTGCGGGCGCCGGCGCGCGGGCCGGCGCGGGCGGCCAGTGGCGCCAGGCCCGGCCCGGGGACTTCGGCTTCGGCGAGGGAGTCGACCTGGAGGACCTGCTCGGCGGCATGTTCGGCGGCCGGGGCAGACGGCACTGGGGCCCCGTGCCCGGTGCCGACCAGGAGGCGGAGCTGACGCTCTCCGTTGAGGAGGCCTACCACGGCGGGCGGCGCACCATCACGCTACCCGGCGGGAGGCGACTGGAGGTCAACATCCCACCCGGGGTCACCAACGGTCAGCGGATCAGGCTGGCCGGCCAGGGCGGGCATGGAAGCGACGGAGCGCCGGCCGGCGACCTCCTCCTGATCACGCGAATCGCCCCCCATCCCCGCTACCGCGTGGAGGGCCGCGACATCCACGCCTCGCTGCCGCTCGCTCCGTGGGAGGCGGCGCTGGGCGCCACGGTCGCGGTGGACACCCCGGGCGGCGAGGCGAAGGTGAAGGTGCCGCCGGGCACGTCCTCGGGCCGCCGCCTGCGGTTGAAGGGCCGCGGTATGCCAAATCCGCGCGGAGCGCCCGGCGACTTCTTCGCCGACGTCCGGATCATGGTGCCGGCCAGGCTCACGGACGAGGAGCGGCGCCTGTTCGAGCAGCTCGCCGCCGTCTCTCACTTCGACCCGAGGGGGCGTTCATGACGTACGCGATCGTCCGCCCGATCAGACTCGACCTGGACTCCTACGCGCGGGCCACGGGCCTGCACCCGCAGGCCGTGCGCCGGCTGGTGACGCTCGGTCTGCTGGAGCCGACCAGGAACGCCAGGGGGGAGTTGTGCTTCGCCCCCTCCCAGGTGGCAACCGCGGCCCGGATCCAGCGGCTGCACGAGGGACTGTCCATCAACTACGCCGCGATCGGCGTGGTGATCGACCTCCTCGACCGGATCGAGGAGCTGGAGGCCGCCCTGCGCGGCCTCTCACGACGCTAGGGGGCTGGAGTGGACCCGAACAGGATGACGCAGAAGTCGCAGGAAGCCCTGCACGACGCCCAGACCAAGGCCCTGCGCTTCGGTCACACCGAGGTCGACGGCGAGCATCTCCTGATGGCCCTGCTCGACCAGCCAGAAGGTCTGGCACCCAGGCTGGTGGAGCAGGCCGGAGCCGATCCGCGGCGCCTGCACGCCGACCTGGAGGCCGAGTTGTCGCGGCGGCCCAAGGTCAGCGGGCCGGGCGCCGCGCCGGGTCAGGTGTTCGTCACCCAGCGCCTGTCGCGGCTGATCGACGCCGCCGACCGGGAGGCGAGGCGGCTGAAGGACGAGTACATCTCTGTCGAGCACCTGCTGCTGGCCCTGATCGAGGAAGGACCCACGACCGTGTCCGGTCGGCTGCTGCACGAGCAGGGGCTGACCAGGGACCGGTTCCTGGAGGCGCTCACCTCCGTACGCGGTCACCAGCGCGTCACCTCGGCCATGCCCGAGGTCGCGTACGAGGCGCTGGAGAAATACGGACGCGACCTGGTCGCCGACGCTCGTGCGGACAAGCTCGACCCGGTGATCGGCCGCGACACGGAGATCCGGCGGGTGATCCAGATCCTCTCCCGCAAGACCAAGAACAACCCGGTGCTGATCGGCGACCCCGGCGTCGGCAAGACGGCCGTCGTCGAAGGGCTCGCCCAGCGCATCGCCAACGGCGACGTCCCCGAGGGGCTGCACGACAAGACCGTCTTCAGCCTGGACATGGGCGCGCTCGTGGCGGGCGCCAAGTACCGCGGGGAGTTCGAGGAACGCCTCAAGGCCGTGCTGAACGAGGTGAAGGCGGCGGAGGGCCGAATCCTGCTGTTCGTGGATGAGATGCACACGGTGGTGGGAGCCGGGGCGACAGAGGGAGCCATGGACGCGGGCAACATGCTCAAGCCGATGCTGGCCCGCGGCGAGCTGCACATGATCGGCGCGACCACGGTCGAGGAGTATCGCCTGCACATCGAGAAGGACGCCGCCCTGGAGCGCAGGTTCCAGCCGGTGCTGATCGACGAGCCCTCGGTCGAGGACACCATCTCGATCCTGCGCGGCCTGCGCGAGCGGCTGGAGGTCTTCCACGGCGTGAAGATCCAGGACAGCGCTCTCGTCGCCGCGGTGACGCTGAGCCACCGCTACATCTCCGACCGGTTCCTGCCCGACAAGGCGATCGACCTGGTCGACGAGGCGTGCGCGATGATCAGGACCGAGATCGACTCCATGCCGGCCGAGCTGGACGCCCTGACCAGGCGGGTGCGGCGGCTGGAGATCGAGGAGGCCGCCCTGGAGAAGGAGGAGGACCCGGCCAGCCGGGCCAGGCTCGCCGAGTTGCGCACGGAGCTCTCCGCCCTGCGTTCCGAGGCCGACGCGATGCGGGCGCAGTGGGAGGCCGAGCGCTCGGCCCTGCGCAAGGTCCAGAGCCTGCGGCAGGAGATCGAGCACGTACGGCGGGAGGCCGAGCAGGCCGAACGCGACTACGACCTCAACCGTGCCGCCGAGCTTCGCCACGGCAAGCTCCCCGAGCTGGAGCGCCGGCTGCGCGCCGAGGAGGAGCGGCTGAGCAGCAGGCAGCACGGGCAGCGGCTGCTGCGCGAGGTGGTGACCGAGAGCGAGATCGCGGACATCGTCTCGCGCTGGACCGGCATTCCCGTGTCCCGGCTGCAGGAGGCCGAGCGGGACAAGCTGCTCAAGCTCGACCAGATCCTGCACGAGCGGGTCGTCGGGCAGGAGGAGGCGGTGCGACTGGTGGCCGACGCCATCATCCGCGCCCGCTCCGGCATCAAGGATCCCCGTCGCCCCATCGGGTCGTTCCTCTTCCTCGGGCCGACCGGGGTCGGCAAGACCGAGCTGGCCAGGTCACTCGCGGCGGCCCTGTTCGACACCGAGGACAACATGGTCCGCATCGACATGAGCGAGTACCAGGAACGCCACACGGTCAGCCGCCTCGTCGGCGCCCCTCCCGGCTACGTCGGCTACGAGGAGGGCGGGCAGCTCACGGAGGCGGTGCGGCGCAAGCCGTACTCGGTGGTGTTGTTCGACGAGATCGAGAAGGCCCACGCGGACGTCTTCAACACGCTGCTGCAGGTCCTCGACGACGGCCGGCTGACCGACGCGCAGGGCCGCACGGTCAACTTCCGCAACACCGTGATCATCATGACCTCGAACATCGGCTCGCACCACCTGCTCGACGGGATCACCCCCGACGGCGAGATCAAGCCCGAGGCCCACGACGGGGTGATGGCGGAACTGCGCCGGCACTTCCGCCCCGAGTTCCTCAACAGGATCGACGACGTCGTGCTGTTCAAGCCGCTGACCGAGGCGGAGATCGAGCGGATCGTCGAGCTGATGTTCAACGACATCAGGCAGCGCCTGGCCGAGCGGCGGCTCACGCTGGAGGTCACCGAGGACGCGCGCAAGCTCATCGCCAACCAGGGGTACGACCCCGTCTACGGCGCCAGGCCGCTGCGCCGCTTCATCGCCCGCGAGGTCGAGACCAGGATCGGCCGCGCCCTGCTGGCCGGCGACGTCCCCGACGGCTCGACCATCACGGTCGGCGCCGACAAGGGGGAACTCAACGTCACCTTCCACCCGCCGAGGAGGTGACATGCACACCGTCGTGACCTGCGTGAACTGCGGGAGGCAGAACAGGGTTCCGGCCGCGGCCGAGGGCCGGCCCCGCTGCGGGAACTGTCATCAGCCGCTGCCGTGGATCGCCGACGCCGGCGACGACACCTTCGCGGAAGTCGCGGAACGGGTGCACCTCCCCGTACTCGTCGACTTCTGGGCGCAGTGGTGCGCGCCGTGCCGGGCGGTCACGCCCGCGCTCGAACAACTCGCCCACGAGATGGCCGGACGGGTGAAGCTCGTCAAGGTCGATGTGGACCGGGCCCCGGCCCTTTCGCAGCGGTTCACGATCACGGCCGTGCCGACGCTCATGATGCTCAACGAAGGCCGCGTCGTGGCACAACGCGCGGGCGGGGCCCCGCCGGCCCAGCTCCGCGAATGGGTCGAGGGGACGTTGAGGACACCGTCATGATGGAGTCGGCGGCCTCCCTGCCCGAGACACCGGACCTGCATGGGGCCTATCCCCGTCTGGACGAGCGGCGCGTCGCCGAGCTGTCGAAATGCGGCGAGCGCAGAACCGTGTCGCCCGGCGACGTGCTCTACCGGGAGGGTGAGCCGATCCGGGAGTTCATCGTGATCCTGCGGGGCAAGGTGGCCACGGTCGAGGGGTACGGCGGCGAGGAGGAGCGGACGATCGCCGTCCACGGCCCCGGACGCTTTCTCGGCGAGCTCGGCCTCCTCACCGGCCAGGCCGGGTTCCTGACCGCCGTCGTGCGGGAGCCCGGCGAGATCCTGGCTGTTCCGGCCGACCAGGTGCGCACGATGGTGGCCGGTGACCCGGCGTTCGGAGACCTCGTCCTGCGGGCCTACCTGACCCGCCGCACCATGCTGATCGGGATGGACGCCGGGTTCCGCATCATCGGCTCCCGCTATTCTCCCGACGCCCGCCGGTTGCGCGAGTTCGCCGCCCGCAACAGGCTCCCGCACCGATGGATCGACCTGGAGGAGGATGAGGAGACGGATGCGCTCCTCCGCCACCTCGGCATCTCCCCGCAGGAGACCCCGGTCGTGATCTGGCGCGGAGACCAGGTGCTGCGCAACCCGTCCGTCGCCACGCTGGCGAAGACCGTCGGCCTGCCGGTGCCCCGGCCGGCCGACGGCGTGTGCGACCTGATCGTCGTGGGCGCGGGCCCCGCCGGCCTGGCCGCGAGCGTGTACGGGGCCTCGGAGGGCCTGACCACGGTCGTGCTCGACGCGGTCGCCGCGGGCGGCCAGGCGAGCACCTCCTCCCGCATCGACAACTACCTCGGCTTCCCGTCGGGCATCTCGGGCGCCGAACTCGCCGAGCGGGCCGTCATCCAGGCGGCCAAGTTCGGCGCCCGGCTGACCGTCCCGGCCGAGGCGAGCGGGCTGGAGGCGGACGACGGCCACTACACCGTCCACGTCGCTGGAGGGCCTGTCGTACGGGGCCACGCCGTACTGATCGCCACCGGCGCCCGTTACCGCAAACTCGACGTCCCCGATCTGGAGAAGTACGAAGGGTGCGGCGTCTACTACGCGGCGACGCCGTTCGAGCTGCGCATGTGCCGCCAGGCGCCGGTGGTCATCGTCGGCGGCGGCAACTCCGCGGGCCAGGCGGCACTGTACCTGTCCAGGAACGCCTCGTCGGTGCGCCTGCTCGTCCGCGGCGGCGACCTCGGCGGAAGTATGTCCCGCTACCTCGCCGATGCGATCACCAGGACTCCCGGCATTGAAATCATGTTCCACACCGAAGTACGCGAGCTCCTCGGCGACAGCTCTCTGCGGGCCGTGCGCGCCCAGAACAACCAGACCGGGCAGTTCATCGAGATCGAGACCAACGCGATGTTCGTCTTCATCGGCGCGGATCCGCACACTGGATGGCTGGAGGGCGCCGTCCCGCTGGACGACCGGGGCTTCGTCATCACAGGCGAGGGCTCGTCGTCGCACTGGGAGGCCCTGCCCCTGGAGACCGGGCGGCAGGGCGTCTTCGCCGTGGGCGACGTCCGCAGCGGATCGACCAAACGGGTCGCGTCCGCCGTCGGGGAGGGCGCCATGGCGGTACGCCTGGTGCACGAAAGGTTCACCAAGACAGGGAATCGACAGGAAGGACGGTGATCCGGATGCCAGTGATCGCGGTTTCCAGGTTCGAGCACTTCTTCCGCGCCGCCGCGGGACTAGACGTGGACAAATCCGATCTCAAGCGATACAGCGACTTCATCAACCGGAAGCTGTACGACATGCTCGTCGTCGCCGAGGCCGCCGCGAAGTCGAACCGGCGCGACATCATCCAGCCCTGGGATCTGCCCATCACCAAAGGACTGCAGGAGAGCATGCACGACTTCCGGGACCTGGACGAGGAACTGGATCTGGCATCGATCCTGGCGGACCTCGCGGCACTGCCTCCGCTGGATCTGTCGCTCAGCGAAGAAGCCGAGGCCCGGCTACCGGCTGTGGCGGGTGGGCTCTCCGTGGCGCTCGCCAGGGCGATCAGAACCATAGAGCCTGACCGCAAGAACCCGGCGAGCAAGGAGTGGACACGCACAATCCGTGTCTTCGACCTACTGCTATGACGAGATTCGGCGCGTTGCTGGTGCCTCTGCTCGCCACGCGATCGGATGGCGGCTGCTCGGGCACAGGCAGGCCTGGCCCACCCCGCAGGGGACTGGCCCGCGCTGCACCAGATGATCCACGAACTGTCGGAGGAGGCGTACCAGCTCATGCCCCCGGCTGTACGTTTCGCCGGTTCTGCAGCCGAACGCGTTCGCCACTGGGCGCAATCCGCTCCACCCATCCACCGATCGCCGGCCGGATCGCACGGCTGGAGGCCATGGCCGGTTATCGCCGCTGATCTGGGCTTGGGGCCGGCGGGTAATTCCTCAGGGTGAGGGCAAGGTCAACGACAGCGAGCGTGCGCTGGACCCGTACGTCTGGTCATGAGACAGCGACGTCGGCGCTCGATCCGCCGCTGTGTCGTCGAAGGGCCTGCTCAGGGCAAAATGCTGCTCGAGAACGGAGCGCCCGCTACCCAACGCGGGCAACTTCACGGTAAGAGGTGAAAGACGACCGGAAGCCGCCAGGCGGGGCACCACGTCTGGGGGTGCGGTGATGGCATTGTCCGCCGCGAGGCGATGGCTGGACAGGTGGGGTGACCGAGTCCCCGGCTCAGGCCAATGGCGGCGGCGTGGGCTACGTCGCTGGGTGCGGCGTGAGAAGCAGTTGCTGATGCCGACGGTGACAGTCATCGTCGGGTGCCTGGTGGCTTGGTGGATCTCCACCGAACTGATCGGCTCACCTCAGCCGGTTTGGCATGCGCAGCGCGGCCTCGTGTGACAGGCGGTGGCGCTGATCCACGAACTGCCCGACCAGCACCAGATCGACGCCTGCGGCGTGCCGCCACGGCCGCGCTGACCGCCATCGGCACGTGGTTGGTGCTCTCGCTGACGGCGGCACTGATGGTGCAGATGGCAGCCGGCATGTTCGCGGTGCCGGGCAGCGTCCAGAAAGCCGGGCCAGCGCTATGAGCGAGATTTGGCACCGGACAGGCCGTCGAGACCGTGCTCGGCATGGCGGACGGTGTCCAGCCCGCCTCGCGGCACCTGCGGCCGGCGACGACCCTCAGCGTCTGCGACTCGACGGGGCCCGCCTCGTCGTTGATACGCCCAGCGTTCCAGCTGGTCTAATTCGTGATGTTCGGTCGGCCGAAAAGGCCTTGTATCAGCAAAAGTTATCGCTTACGGTGACGCTGCAAACGTAACCGATAACGATTGCAACTAGTGAGGGCTGCATGGCTGAGGGCGGCACGCCCGTAACGATGAGCGATGTCGCGCGATTAGCAGGCGTCTCGACCGCGACCGTGTCGCGGGTGGTCAACGGCCGTTACGGCGTCAGCGCGAGCACAATCGCACAGGTCCGCTCGGCCATTGAGCACCTCGGCTACGAGTCGAGCCTGGTGGCCACCAGCCTGCGGCGCAGCCGCACCAACGTCCTCGGCCTGGTGAGCCACAGCTTCCAGTCCTACACGGCCGAAGTGCTCAAGGGCGTGGCGGAGGCGCTGACCCAGTCGGGCTTCGACCTGATCATCTACGCCAACAGCGACCTCTACGGAACGTACTCCGAGGGCTGGGAGCGGCGGCATCTCGCCCGCCTGTCGGGCACGCTCACCGACGGCTGCATCGTGATCACGCCCTCAGGCGACATGCGGAGCAACACCCCGATCGTGGCCATCGATCCGGTGCGGGACTCGACGGTGCCGTCGGTGACGGCGGACAACCTCGCGGGGGGCACCACGGTTGTCGAGCATCTGCTCGCCCTGGGGCATCGGCGGATCGCATTCATCGCGGGCAGGTCCAATCTGGAGGCGGCATGGTTGCGCGAAGAGGGATACCGCAGAGCACTGGCCTCAGCCGGGGTGCCGGTAGACCCCACGTTGATCGCCAGGGGCGACTTCAACCCCGAGTCCGCGGTCCCGCTCGCACGGGCGCTGATGGACAGGGAGGACCGTCCGACGGCGATCTTCGCGGCGAGCGACGGGATGGCCCTGAAGGCCCTGGAGGTCGCGAAGGAACTGGGGCTCAGCGTTCCCGGCGACCTGTCGCTTGCAGGGTTCGACAACATACCGGAGTCGGCTCTGTGCGATCCGGGGCTGACCACGGTGGACCAGTCGATGTACCGGCTCGGGTTCGAGGCCGCCCGCATGCTGAGGTCGCTGGTGAACGGTAACTGGGAGGGCCCACACCAGATAGTGCTTCCCATCCGCTTGGTGGTACGCGGCTCCACCGCGGCACCCAGAACGCCCTGAAAGCGGGGCGCTACACATAGTGTGGCGCCCGGACACATCTGAACGCTCGAGCCACCGAGCGTTCAGATGCAAACCCCGTTACCCATGGAGGTACGTGCACACAGAAACCCACAGCACATTCACCAATAAGTCAGGTCGGCCAGGCGGGTGCCATCCGCAGCCAACCATCAAGGGAGTTTAAACATGCGTTCATTAGCCTATCACGGCAGCTCGCGGCCTATTGGCGTACGCCGATTCACGGTGGCGATCGCCGCCGGAGCCATGCTGATCGCGGCAGTGCTGCTCGCGCCACGGCCGGCGGCGGCGGACACACCATGGCTCAGCGTCTCCGAGGACGGCTACGCGTCGTTCACCGTTCCGGTGGCCTCCGTCGAGGCAGCCGTGGGCCAGGTGTCCGGGGTCGTCATCGAGGGGAACTTCGGGCCCTCCTTCACCTGGGCGGAGTTCGGCCTGACCCGCCGGGGCACCGCCTTTTCCGGGGTCCTCGGCCCGCTCAAGCCGGGGCTGTACACCTACCAGGTCACGGGCGACGACACCAAGGGTCTCAAGGACCCGACGAACGGTACGAGCGTCGCGTCCAAGCCGCTCCTGAGCACCTTCTTCGTGGCGGGCGACTCGGTGCGCCTGCTCGCGGACGTGCCTCAGGGGCAGGGCGGCAAGGTCGAGACCCTCACCTACCGGACCAAGGGCCAGGAGCGGTCGGCGCTGGTGTGGTTGCCGCCGGCGTACTCGGGCAAGGGCCTCAACGCCTACCCGGTGTTGTTCCTGCAGTCCGCCACCGGTGTGAGCGCCACCGACTGGCTCGACCTCGGTCGCGCCAAGCAGATCCTCGACAACCTGTCGGCTCAGCGGTCCATGAAGCCGATGGTGGTCGTGATCAGCGACGGTGACGCGGCGGCCGGAGACAAGGAGCTCCAGAAGACCGTCACGGAGCGCTACCGCGTGCTCCGCGGCGCGGCGCACCAGGCGATCGCCGGGGTGGCCGAGGGTGGGACGCAGGCGCTACGTGCCGCACTGGCCCACCCGGCTCAGTTCGCCTACGCCGGCTCGTTCTCGGGTCTGCTGACGGACGGCGTCGGCCGGCCGGACGCGCACGCGATCAAGCTGCTGCGCCTGTACACCGGGAACGTGACGGATCCCGCGTACAACGCGACCAGCCGGCTGACGAAGGCGCTGGACCGCGCCCGGATCACGTACGAGTTCGACGGGGTCAACCCCGACGCCGGGGCGAACTGGAACGCCTGGCAGGAGAACCTCATTGACTTCGTGCCGCGGCTGTTCCGCAAGGTGTCGGACCACGGCCCGAGCGCCGGTCACGGGCGGCTGAAGGGTGAGTTCAACCCGCCGGCCCCCGGCACCACGCCGACGCCGTTCGTGAGCGAGGACCGCTTCGTCACCTTCGAGACGACGACCGACTTCAAGGACGCCCAACGCGTCAAGGTGTGGGCGAACTTGGCTCCCAACGGCAGCTGGCTGCGCGTCCGGCTGTCGCGCGAGGGCGACCGGTGGCGGGCGACCGTGGGTCCGCTCGACCCATGGTTCTACTACTACCGGCTGATGGTGGACGGCGTCTCGGTCAAGGACGTGTCGAACCCGACGAAGGTGACCTCCGAGCCGACCTGGAGCACCTTCCTCGTCAACGGCGAGAGGTCGCGGCTGCTCTCCGACGTGCCCGCCGGCCAGGGCGGAAAGGTGGAGAGCCTGACGTACCGGAGCACCGTCGCGAACCAGGACCGGACCGCGCTGGTCTGGACCCCGCCGGGATACGACCCGAACCGCGCCGAGCCGTACCCCGTCTTCTACCTCCAGCACGGTAGCGGCCAGAGCTACACCGACTGGGTGGAGATGGGCCGCGCCAAGCAGATCCTCGACCACCGGTTCCTCGACGGGGACCTGGTGCCGATGGTGGTGGTGATGGGCAACGGCAACGTGTCCGACTTCACCAAGGAACTGCTGGAGAACATCGTTCCGGCGGCCCGTGCCCGGTACCACATCTCCAGCGACCCGTCGCGGCAGGCCCTCGCCGGCCTCTCGATGGGAGGTGGGCAGACGCTCACGCTGCTCAAGGCGCGCCCGGGTCAGTTCGCGTACGTCGCGGCGTTCTCGGCCGGGTTCGGCAGCGGCGCCGGCGTCGACGCGCAGGCGATCAACAACGGGACCAAGCTGTTGCGCCTGTACGTCGGCGACCAGACCGACTTCGTCTACCCGTCGTTCATGACGTCCCTGACCACGTTGAACGACCTCGGTATCCGCTACGAGTTCGACGGGGTCACCCCGGGGCCGCACGGCTGGGACGTGTGGCAGAAGAACCTCATCGACCTGGCACCGCGCCTGTTCAAGCGCTGACGGAAGCCCGACCCGGGCGACATATCGCACCCGGGGTGATGTTAGCGCTCACAAGAGAATCGACACGGGGGCGGGGTACGGGTGGCGTCACCTGTTCCCCGTCCCGTTCGATCGCTCTCCTACAGCGATCCCCAAGGGAAACAAGCCAATGACGAAAAACAGGATCATCGCGGCGGCCCTGCTCGCCACCACCTCCGCGCTCGCCGCCTGCTCCTCCGGCCAGCAGGCCGGCAGCGCGGGCAACCCGAGCGGAAACGCCGTCGCCAGCAACTGCACGAACACGATCCCCAAGAAGAACCTGCCGGTCGTGACGATGTGGGGCTGGTACCCCAACACGCAACTCGTCGTCGACAACTTCAACAAGCAGAACGGTGAGGTGCAGGTCTGCTGGACCAACGTCGGCCAGGGCGGCGACGAGTACGACAAGTTCCAGACGGCCATCTCGGCGGGCACCGGGGCGCCCGACGTCATCATGATCGAGATGGACCGGATCCCGACCTTCCAGATCCAGAAGTCGCTCGTCGACATCAAGCAGTACGGTTATGACCGCGTCAAGGCCGACTACAGCGAGGGCGCGTGGAAGGACGTATCCGTCGGTCAGGCGGTCTATGGCGTGCCGGTCGACGGTGGTCCGATGGCGATGATCTACCGGAAGGACCTCTTCGAGAAGTACGACATCAAGCCGCCGAAGACCTGGGACGAGTACGAGCAGGCCGCGCAGAAGATGAAGGACGCGGGCGGCCCGCACTTCGGCGACTTCGCCGCGAACGTCTCAGCCCTCACGATGGCACTGCAGATACAGAAGGGCGCGTCTCCGTTCGCCTACGACCCGGCGCAGCCGGAAAAGGTCGGCGTCAAGCTGAACGACCAGGGCTCCAAGGACGTGCTCGACTACTGGGCGCGCCTGGCGAAGAAGGGGCTGGTTGGGACAGAGGACCAGTTCACCCCCGAGTACATCTCCGGCGTCATCAACGGTAAATACGCCACGTACATCTCGGCGGCGTGGGCGCCCGGCTACCTCACCGGTGCCGGTGTCGGCAAGGGCAAGGACACCGGCAAGTTCGCGGTGGCGCCGCTCCCGCAGTGGGATCCCGCCAACCCGGTGCAGGTGAACTGGGGCGGGTCTGCCTTCTCCGTGACGAGCCAGGCGAAGAACCCCGAACTCGCGGCGAAGGTGGCGTACGGCCTTTACGCCGACAAGGAGTCGCTCACCGACGGCTGGACCAACCAGATCATCTTCCCGCTGAACCTCAAGGCGCTCAACTCGCCCGAGTTCGTGAACCTGAAGGTGGCGTTCTTCGACGGCCAGCAGGCGAACAAGGAGGTCTACGTGCCCGCGGCGAACGCCTACAAGGGCATGACCTACAGCCCGTTCGGCCAGTACTACTTCGACGCCTTGACGAAGCAGGTCAGCGCGCTCATCGAGGGCTCCGTCACCGGTGCGCAGGCCGCCGACCGGCTGCAGGAAGACGTGGTGAAGTACGCCAAGGAGCAAGGTTTCACCGTTCAGTGACGAGCGGGGTGGGGCCGCGCCGTCTGAGGCCGGCCGGCCCGCCCGCTGCTTCCCCGCATCGACTTCCCGGAGCCCAAGATGTCCCTCCTGCTAGAAGAGGGTGTGTCCAGCACCCAAGAGAAGACGCACAAGATCCGCGGTAAGGTGCGCCTCCGTGAGCATCTGATGGGGTGGCTCTTCGTCGGGCCATTCGGGATCGTCTTCCTGGCGTTGCTCATCGCGCCGCTCGGGTACGCGCTGTATCTGAGTCTCTTCCAGAAGAAGCTGATCGGCGGCACCAGCTTCGTCTTTCTCGACAACTACGTGAAGGCGTTCACCGACCCCAGCTTCCTCTCGGGGTCGTGGTTCGTCATCCGCTTCTCGCTGGTGTCCATCCCGCTGCAGATCATCGTCGCGCTCGCGATGGCGTTGATCCTGGACGCCGTGACCTCCCTGTTCACCCGCTTCGCGCGCCTCATGATCTTCCTTCCCTACGCGATTCCTACAGTCATCGGGGCGGTCATGTGGGGATTCCTGTACAGCAAGAGCTTCGGGCCGCTCGCCGACGTCTTCGACTGGTTCGGCGCCACGCCGCCTGATTTCCTGAGCACCAACCTGATCTTCTACGGCCTGGTCAACGTCGTCACCTGGCAGTGGGCCGGCTACTACATGATCATCCTGTACGCGGCGCTCCAGGGCATCGACCCGGCGCTCTACGAGGCCGCCCGCATGGACGGCGCCGGCAAGTGGCAGATCGCGCTGCGGATCAAGATCCCGCTGATCACCCCCGCGCTGGTCCTGATCCTGGTCTTCTCGCTCATCGGCACCTTGCAGTTCTTCAACGAACCGCAAATCCTGCGCTCCCTCGCGGCCGGCACGATCGGTCCTGACTTCACCCCCAACATGTACGCGTACCAGCAGGCGTTCGCACTCGCGAACTTCAACTACGGATCGGCGATCTCCTTCGCTCTCGGCGGGATCGTGTTCGTCGGCGTCTACGCCTTCCTGTTCTTCACTCGCAAGCGGAGGAGCTTTCTGTGATGAGTGACCGCTCCCTGGCCGGCGCCCGCCGCCGGCCGTCACGCCACCTCCCGCTGCAGGTGCTCCTCGGCTTTCTGGTCGTCTATTTCCTGGTGCCGTTCTGGTGGGTCATCGTTAACAGCTCCAAGGACGCCCCCGGACTGTTCGGGGGCGGCAACACCCTGTGGTTCGCCGGCCACATCGACTATCTCGGCAACCTGCGGCAGTTGTTCACCTACGACAATGGCATCTACGGCAGGTGGATCCTCAACTCCACCCTGTACGCGATCGCGGGCGGGGTCGGGGCCACGGTTCTGTCCGTCATGGCCGGCTACGGATTCGCCAAATACCGCTTCGCCGCCAGGCGTTTCTCCTTCGCCCTCGTGCTCGGCGCGTTGATGGTGCCCGCGACGGCCTTGGTGATTCCTACCTTCATGATGTTCTCGCAACTGGGGTTGACCAACACGATCTGGGCGGTGATCCTGCCCTCACTGCTCAACCCGTTCGGCGTTTATCTGATGCACGTATATGCGCGTGACGCGGTCCCCGACGAGATCCTGGACGCGGCGCGGGCCGACGGGGCGGGGGAGATCCGGACGTTCGTCCAGGTCGCCTTTCCGCTGATGCGGCCGGCGGTGGTCACGGTGCTGCTCCTGTCCGCCGTGGCCTCCTGGAACAACTACTTCCTGCCCCTCGCCATGCTCTCCGACAACCGCCTCTTCCCCGTCACCGTCGGGCTCGGCATGTGGCAGGGCATCGCCTCGGCCAACAACGCGGGCAGCACGTCCCTCTGGAGCCTCATCATCCTGGGCGCGCTCGTGTCGGTCATCCCGCTCGTCATCGCCTTCTTCACGCTTCAGCGACACTGGCGCGGCGGCCTGTCCGTCGGCGGCCTGAGATAGGGCCTCAGAACAGGGATGGCTCGTAGACCAGGTGTCCGGTGACCTGGTGCGGCACGAGTTCGAGGCGGAGCCCGGGCAGCCCGTCCGCGTGCAGCGGGCGGGCGGGCCCTGGATGGGGACGTTCCAGCCGTGCAGCCGGTGCGGGTCGATGTTGGTGCACCTGGAGGACGACGGCCGCCCCTGAGGCGAAGGACGTCCTGTCGGCGAGGTCGCCGTGGTCGGTGTTGTCGGAGTGGACGGCGTGGTCGGTGTGCAGTGACCGCAGGGTCACCGTGTGGGGGCGCACCGCGTAGCCGACGGGGAGCAGCGTGTCGTCGAAGGTGATCCGGCCCGAGCCGCGCTGCCCGATCAGGCGCAGGCATTCCGCGCGGCCGAGGTCCTCGCGCTCCGGGCCGGTGGTGGCCACCGCTGCACGGCGCGCCGGAATCCCTCGCCTACATCCGCTCGCTCAACGCCATCACCCCACCGGCCGCGGCTTTCGACACCGCCTTCTCCTCCGAATGACCCATCACGCCGCCCACCCTCCCGGTGAACGATCGCGAGAGGAGACACCAGCGACGCCCTTCCCGGCATAGGAGAGCTGGTCTTCGGCGGCCAGGACATCTCCTCGATCCCCCTGGACAGGAAGGCCGCGGTGCAGATGGGGTGAACTCTAGCCAGAGCCGAGCGAGCCGACCGTCACGCGCCACTGGCGCAGCTGGCGATCCCTGGTGACCTGTAGTCGTGTGTACGGGTCCTGGTCGACGAGCGCCTGCGCCGCGGTCTCGTCCTCGGCCTGTAGGACGATCATGCCGGCCGTCAGGTCCGTGTAAGGGCCGGCCGCGACGAGGTTGCCCTGCTCAAAGAGCTTGTTCAGGTGTGCGAGATGGTCGTCGCGGCACTCCGCTCTCAGCGGGGTGTCGTTGTAGCCGTAGGTCAGGACGAAAAGTGCCATGCCGAGATACTCCTTTTGACATCAATTCCGTTGGCGACCGGGACCGTCTGACGTTGCCGGTCGAAGCCCTCCGAGCCCCGCGGCCCGAGTCCCAGCAGTTTCAGGTCAGCCCTCCAGCCCGTACACCCGTCGTGCGTTGCCGGCGAAGATGTCGTGTTGGTCGGCGGGTGGGAGATGATTCAGTGCGTTCTTCCACGCGTCGACCAGGTGCGGCATCGTGGTCCAGATCTTCTCGACCGGGAAGTTGGTGCCGAACATGGCTCGGCCGGCACCGAACCAGCCGATCACCTCGTCTGCGACGAAGGAGATGAGGTCGGGATCCACCCGGTGGACGAAGGTGCCCTGCCCGGTGAGCTTGACGACGATGTTCTGCCGCTCGGCCAGCGCGGCCATCCCGGCCCGCCACGACTCCAGGCACTCGAGCCCGATGAGCATGCCCGCGTGCACCAGGACGAAGGTGACGTCAGGGAAGGCCGCCGCCAGCTCGACCGCATCCGGCATCTGTTCGGGAAAGACTTGCAGCTCGAACAGCCAGCCGTGGTCGGCGAGCGCGCCGATGTTCTTGCGGAAGACCGGATCCTTCATACGATCGGGCGCAGTGGCGAACCGGAACTCCGGGCGCTCGTGCCAGTGCAGTTGCTGACGGATCCCCCGGACCAGCGGCGTGAGCGCGGCCTGTCGTCGCATGGTGTCCGGAGCGCTCTCGTCGAACATGTCGGCCGATCCGATGACGGCCATCGGCCGGCCTGCCTCCTGATGAACCTCGTGAAGCCAGCGCACCTCGTCCACAACCCGGTCGAGCGGCCAGTTCGTCTGAACGTAGACCGACTCGCTGATGCCTGAGGCCGTGGCGTCGGCGATGTACTCGTCGATCAGGTAGTCCCGCCTGATCGGCTCGTACGGGCCGAAGATCCGCGGCACCATCGGTCCGGACAGCCAGGGCAGGTCCCCGGCCCGCCAGATGTGGTGGTGCGAGTCGACGATGTCGCCCGAGTAGCGGGTCGCCTCCGGCATGACGATCACTCCCTGATCAAGGTCTGTACCTGCTCGTACGCCGTACGCAGGTCGCGCACGCCCGCGAGCGCGTCCACGCTGCCGAGCACGGCCGACATGCCGCGGGTGAGCGGCCGGTACGCCGGGTCGCAAGCGAGCGGCGACCACCACAGCAACCGGTGGCTCAGCAGCGACAACCGCCGTACGGCCGCCTGCATGGGTCGGCAGTCGCCGCGTTCCAGGCCGTCGGAGAGCACGATCACCAGGGCGCCGCGCGCCACGGTGACATGTCGGGCGTTGGCGAGGAACTCCTGGAGCGAAGCGCCGATCCGCGTCCCGCCCTCGGCGTCCAGGACGACGGCGCTCAGCGAGCCGACGGCCGCGTCGACGTGCCGTGCGCGCAGTAGCTCGGTGACGCGGGTCAGCCGGGTTCCGAAGGTGAACACCTCGACGCGGTCGAGCCGGCCGACCACGGCGTGGGCGAAGCGGAGGTAGTGGGCGCTGTGCTGCTTCATCGACCCGGACACGTCGATGAGCAGCAGCACACGGCGCTGCCGCCGCGGACGGTTGCGCCGGCGCAACGTCACGATCTCCCCGTGGCTGCGCCTGGACTCACGGCAGATCCTGGCGACGTCGATCCACGGACCTCGCCGGGCAGGCCGCCGACGTCGCGACCGGATCGTCGGCACCGCTCCGGGTAGTTCCTTCCGCAGCAGCGAGAGCACTGCCCGGTCGTCCTCGCTCGCCGGGCCGAACACCGGGCGTCTCTCGCGCTCCGAGGAGCCGGCCTTCAGGCCCGCCTCCCCGCCCAATGCCGCCGTGAGAGGAGCCTCGTCCCCCTTGCCGCGCGGCGCGGGGGCCTCGTCATCGGGGAACTCGTCATCGGGGACGCGCCGTGCCGTAGCCTCCCCGAACCAGTGCTCGAACGTGGGGGAGTACACCTCCAGGTCTTCGTGGGAGGTGGTGAGCGTGGCCACCCCGATCCAGTAGAGGTGTGTGGCGTCGCGCGGGCCGACGGCCTCGATCGCCTGAAGGAAGACCCGCTGTTTGGGCACCGGTACGGGCAGGCCGCGATCGTGCAGGTCCCGCAGGAACCCGTGCACATGATCGCCGATGCGTACGAGGAGGGACTGCTCAGTCACCGAACACCTCCGCGGTGTGGCGGCCGAGGAGCGCGAGGTCCTCCTCGTGCTTGACGAGCAGCCCCGCGGACCGGCGCATCGCCTCCAGCCAACTTGAACCCTCGCGGGTCAGCGTCTGCACGCCACGGGCCCAGGAGACCGACTCGGCGATGCCGGGGCGTTTCAGCAGAGCCAGTCCGCGGATGCGATGCACGGCGGCCACGAGGCGGGCCGCGCTTCTCTCGTCCAGGCCCGGCGCCTGCGCCCGGATGATCGCTCGCTCCCGTTCGGCGTCGGGAAAGGGGATCCAGTGGTAGAGGCACCGGCGCTTGAGCGCGTCGTGCAGTTCGCGGGTCCGGTTCGAAGTGAGGACGACGAACGGGACGCTCGCCGCCGTGATGGTGCCGATCTCCGGGATGGTGATCTGGAAGTCGCCGAGGAACTCCAGAAGGAAGGCCTCGAACTCGCTGTCCGCCCGGTCGATCTCATCGATCAGCAGCACCGCGCCGGATGCCGCCCGCAGCGACCGCAGTAACGGCCGCTGCAGCAGGAACTCCTCGCGGTACAGGTCGCCGATGCCGCGCCCCTCCACCTCGGCGGCCCGCAGGGACAGCAACTGTTTGGGGTAGTCCCACTCGTACAGGGCCTGGGAGGCGTCCAGCCCTTCGTAGCACTGCAGCCGGATCAGCTCGCGGCCGAGGACCCGGGCCAGGGCGTTCGCGACCTCGGTCTTGCCGACCCCCGGCTCGCCCTCCAGCAGCAGCGGGAGCCCGAGCGTGCCTGCCAGGTGGAGGGCGGTGAGCAGGCCCTCGTCGGCGAGGTAGCCCTCCGCGCCCAGTCGCCGGCCCAGCGTGTCCTGATCAACCAGCACGGCCGGCCCGCAACTCGTCGAGTCCGCGCAGCACCTTCTCCGGGGTGAAGGGCATACTCGTCAGCCGTACGCCGACCGCGTCGTACACGGCGTTGGCGATCGCGGGGATCGGCGCGTTCGCCGTCATCTCGCCGATCCCCTTGGCCCCGAACGGCCCGTTGCCGGCGGGCCGTTCGAGGAACAGGCTGGTCTGCGCCGGGATGTCGGCCGGCCCGGGCATCAGGTATTCCGTGAAATCGACCGGGCCGTGCTCGCGCGAGTGCGGATAGTACGGTTCGGTCGATTCGAACAACGCGTGCGACAGGCCCATCCAGGCGCCGCCCTCGACCTGCTGCGTCGCGAGGGCCGGGTTGAGCGCCCGGCCGATCTCGTAGGTGTTGAAGAGCCGCAGCACCTCGATCACGCCGGTCTCGTCGTCGACCGCGACCTCGGCCACCGTGCACGCGTGCGCCTGGCAGGAGTCCGGGTCCATCTCGCCGGTCTCCGGCACCGGGGAGCTCGGCTCCTTGAGGTAGATGCCCCGGCCGGAGATGGTCCGGCCCTGCCGGAAGTGCGCGGCGAGCGCGACGTCGCTGATGTGGATCTTCTTTTCCGTCGATCCCTTGAGGCGGACGAAGCCCGTGCCGTCGGTCTCCAGGTCCTCCGCGTCGACCTCCAGTTCGTCGGCGGCGACCTGGAGCATGACCTCCCTGGCCTCGCGCGCCGCCATGATCACGGCGTTGCCGACGCGGTGGGTGCCGCGGCTGGCGAACGTTCCCATGCAGTGCGGGCCGGTGTCGGTGTCGGCGGTGTCGACGATGATGTTCTCGATCGGGATGCCGAGTGTCTCGGCCGCGCATTGGGCGATGACCGTCCGCAGCCCCTGGCCGAGATCCACCGAGGAGAGCGTGACGACGAATCCGCCCATCGTGGTGGCGTGGACGAGTGCCTGCGACGGGTCGCCGCCGAGGTTCATGCCGGTCGGGTAGTTGACCGCCGCGTATCCGCGGCCGTGCCGTAACGCCATCGCTCAGCCCTCCGGTCGTTCGGTCGAGGACATCGCCCGGTACTCCGGCGGAAGGTCGTGCCCCACCAGGTCGGCGGCGCTCTGGATCACCTCGACCAACGCCGTGCCGGACGCGATCTTGCGATGAGCTTTCATGTCGCCGTCCCGGTAGGCATTCTTGAGCCGGAGCCGCAGCGGGTCCATGTTCAGCTCCCGGGCGATGCGGTCCATGTGCGACTCCAGCGCGAAGTCGCCGATCGTGACGCCGAACCCGCGCATGGCGCTGGACGGCGTGCGGTTGGTGTAGACGCAGTACGCGTCGACATGGACGTTCGGGATCGTGTATGGGCCGGGCATGTGCGCCGCCGCCTTGGTGGTGCCGTACGGGCTGTGCCGGGAGTACGCGCCCGCGTCCACGTAGAGCGTGATCTTGCGGGCGACGATCCGGCCGTCGTCCATGACGCCGTCCTTGATGGAGATGCGCTCGGCCGCTCGGGGGGACGACACCTGCATCTCCTCGGCGCGGCTGTAGACGTACTTGGCCGGCCGGCCGGTGAGCATGGCGGCGATGCACGCGAGTGGCTCGACGATGACATCGACCTTGCCGCCGAAGCCGCCTCCCACGGTGCCCCCGACGACGCGCAGGCTGGTAGGCGGGACGCCGAGAATGAGCGCGGTGTTGTCGAGGGTGAAGAAGGCGGCCTGGGTGTTGGTGTGTATGCGCAGCCGGCCGTCGCCCTGAGGGACGACGATGCAGCCGGTCGGCTCGGTCGGCGCGTGTTCGATGGGGGAGGAGCTGTAGTGGCCCTCGATGATGCGGTCCGCCTCGGCGAAACCTCGCTCGACGTCGCCGAAGCGGATCCGGCGGCAGTGATGTCCCTCGTACGCGAAGTGGTTGGCGCCCGCCTGTTTGATGATCGGGGCGCCGTCGGCCAGCGCCTCCTCGACGTCGAAGACGGCGGGCAGGTCGGTGTAGTCGACCGTGACCCGGGCCGCGCCCTCGCGGGCGGCGTCCTCGGTCTCGGCGACGACGGCGACGATCGGCTCGCCGCGGTAGAGGACCCGATCCTCGGCCAGCACCGGCTCGTCGTCAGGTCCCACGCCGATCAGGCGCAGCACGGTGTACCAGTTGTTCGGCACGTCCTGGTGGGTGATGACCCGAAGCACGCCCGGGACTCCGAGGGCGCCGGAGACGTCGACCCGGTTGATGAGAGCGTGGTGCCGCGTGGACCGGTGGATCTTGACGTGCGTCATCTCCGGCGGCGCCATGTCCTCGAAGAAGACCGTGCGGCCGGTGACGTGAGCGCGGGCGTCCGAGCGCGGGACGGCGGAGCCGATGACGGCGAAGTCGCCCGCGCGCTCGCTCTTGAAGTACGCGGTGTCGATCGGGGTGAGGCGCGCCATCAGACCTCGGCCTCCGCGTTCGTGAGCGGGGCGCTGCGGCGGCGTTGCGCGGCGGCGAGGACGGCGGCGATGATCGGCTCGTATCCCGTGCAGCGGCAGACGTTCCCGCAGATCGCCTCGGTGACATCTTGGCGGGTCGGATCCGGCTTCCGGTTGAGCAGGGCCGTGGCGGACATGATCATCCCTGGCGTGCAGAACCCGCATTGCGTCGCGAAGAGGTCGACGAACGCTTGCTGTACATCGCCGAGCCGGTCGCCCTCGGCCAGGCCCTCGATCGTCTCCACGGCGGAGCCGTCGATCGTCACGAGGGGGATCAGGCACGAGACCACGGGCCGGCCGTCCAGCAGCACCGTGCAGCTGCCGCAGCCCCCTTGCGCGCAGCCGCGCTTGGCCCCCATCAGGCCCAATGTGTCGCGCAGTGCGCTCAGCAGCGTCGTCGACGGCCGGGCGATGAGCTCCCGCTCGGTGCCGTTCACCTTGAGCGTGACGATTGTCGAGGGCATGCGATCCCCTTTCAGGCCCCCAGCAGGGCGCGACGCAGGTGGACGGGGTAGACCCGAGCGCGGTACCAGGCGGAGGCGTAGGCGTCGTCGAACGGCTCGATGACGTCGGCTCCGGCCGCCTGGGCGACGACCTGGGCGTTCAGCGGCGCGCCCAGCAGAACGCGCTCGGCGCCGACCGCGCGTACCAAGCGCCGCGCCAGGCCGCCGAGCACGAGACGAATGTCACCGACCAGGCCGTCCTCGATCGTCATCCGGGCCGCCACCGTCACGATGGATCCCGAGTTGAGCCGCCGCCGGCTCGCCTTGTAGAACCGGAGCGCGTTCTCGGCCGGAGCGGTGAACCGGACGCGGGTCACCAGGTCGCCCGCCCGCAGGCCATCGGTGACGACCCGCTCGAGCGGCTCGCGGCGGGCGCCGTCGGAGCCGAGCACGTCCAGCTCCGCGTCCAGGGCCAGAAGGGCCGCCGCCAGGTCGCCGTACGGTTGTGGCACGAAAAGGTTGCCGGCCACGGTGGCGAGGCTGCGGACCGGCGGCGCGGCGATCGACCGCACACAGCCGGACAGGTAGCTCAACCGATCGTCGTCCTCGATGTCGGCGAGAGTGGTGGCCGCGCCCAGGGTCACCGTGTCGCCTTCGACGTCGATGCCGGACAATCCCGCCCGGCGCAGGCTGACCAGCCGCAGGTCGCGGCCGGCCTGATCGTCCAGGCGGGCCAGCAGGTAGGTGCCGCCGCCGAGAGGCACGGCCCCGGCCTGAAGCGCCGCATAAGCCGCTTCGGGACTCTCGGGTGTCTGAACGGAGGTCAGCATGTGCACTCCACTTATCGATATCGATAATTAACTTACGTGGCATGATCGAAGAGTCAAGGGCCCTCTGGGCCCTCAACGTCAGGAGGTTTCTTGTCGGAACCCACGGGGAGCCCGCGCTCCGCGCGACCGACGCTGAGCCGGCAGATCCGCGACGGTCTGCTGCAACGGATCGTCTCCGGCGAACTCGGCGAGGGCGACCGGCTCATCGAGACGAAGATCGCCATCGAGTTCGGAACGAGTCAGGCCCCGGTCCGGGAGGCGCTTCGGCAGCTTGAGGGCCTCGGCCTCATCGACGGCCGGCCTCGTCACGGCAGCCGGGTGCTTCCCTTCGCCGAGCAGACCATCCGCGAGGCGTACATCGTGCGGGCGGCCCTTGAGGAGACCGCGACGCGGCTCGCCATGCTGGCCGGAACCCTCCCCTTCGACCGGCTGGGGGAGGCGGTCGAGGAGATGTACCGCAGCGCCCAGGACAGCGACGCGCACGGCATCGGCCTGGCCAGCGCGCGATTTCACCGGCACGTCGTGCAGGCCGGCGGCAACGTGCTGCTGACCCGCGCCTGGGAGGCGCTGCAGATCGAGGCGCGCACGGCCATCGCTCTCATGGTCACCAGGCCGGAACTCGAGCGGGTCGCCGACGAGCACCGCGAGCTGCTGGACGTCATGCGCGCCGGGGACATCGAGGTGGCCTGCCGTCACGCCCGTGACCATCAGTGGGCCTACGCCGACACGCCGCACGACCCTTACGGAACGCCGAAACATTAGGCGTCAGCACCTTTCTCGACGCTGGCCGGTGTTCCCCGCTACCGTGCGCGACCGCCGCCGTTGATCAGCGCTCAACTGCCAAGTCGCCGTCAACATGGGGACGACGAGAGATGGCCGCCAAGAGAGGCAAACAACCGGCAGAAGCGACGGGGCCCTCGCCGAGGCCGGCATCAAGACGGTGCTCGACCGGTATTCGGATGCCGCGCTTGAACTCGATTAGGGACCTTGTTCCCGGCCGAGGAAGCACGACAAGAGTCGCCTGAATTCGTGCGGGTGTTCGAGCGCCGGCACGTGCCCGCATCGGCCGAGCACGTACAGACGGACATCGGCCAGGTGCTCGAGCAGGGGTAGGGCTGCCGTCCCGAGCGGGGTGACTCGGTCCTCGGCGCCGTGGACGAGCAGCACGGGCGCGCGGACCCCTGCCAGCGTTTTCGCCGAGAGGGTGAGGTCGTCGGCCCAACGTGCCCTAGGTGGAGGGAACAACGACGCGAATGCGGCCGCCCCCGCTCGCATCGCAGCTGCACGGGCGGCGACGGCCGACTCGGTCACGAGCGCTTGGTCGAGGACGAGGCGACTCAACATGTCTCGTGCCCCGAGCGGGCCGGCGGGGGCGGCCCAGACCGCGTCGAGCTCGGCGGACAGCGGCGCCCCGGGGGCGCCCATCGTCGAGACCGCCACGACACGGGTGACCTGCTGGGGACGCGCGGCCGCCAACGCCAGCGCCACGGCACCGCCCATGGAGTGGCCCACCACGGCGTAGTGCTCGACACCGAGAGCAGCCATCAGGCCCGCGGCCTGCTCCGTCCACAGCCGGAGCCCACCCCTGGAGCCCGCCGGGATCGGTGTACGGCCGAACCCCGCCTGGTCAGGAGCCACCAGGTGCCAGGACGTGCCCAGCGCCTGTGCCGTCGTTGCCCAGGCGCCGGATCCGGTCGTACCGGGTCCGGAGCCGTGCAGCATCAGCACCGCGGGCCCGGTGCCGCTCTCCAGGACGTGGACGGGGGAGCCGTCGACTGTGACGGTCCGAAGTGCCGTCACCGGGGCAGGCCAGGTGTGCTCATGCCGATGCGGAGTTGATGGACTTCGAAAAGAGCTCCATCATCGCCCTGCCGAATTGCGGCATGTCGGGCCACCCCCGGCAGGAGACGAGGTTGCCGTCCACGACGTCGGGAGCGTCGATGACCGTCGCGCCCGCGTTCTCCATGTCACCGGTGATGGGGGGGAAGCACGCGGTCTTTCGACCCTTCAGCAGCCCGTACACAGCCGGCACCTGCGCGCCGTGGCACACCAGCGCGACCGGGAGGTCGCGCGCGAAGAAGTGCTCGGTGATGCGCCTGACGTCGGCGTCGACCCGGATCCACTCGGGGGCACGTCCCCCAGGGATGATGAGGGCGTCATAGCGCTCGACGTCGACCTCGGCCCAGGGCACGTCGACCGGCAACTTTCGGCCGTTCTTCTCCACGTAGGCGTCGGAGTTGGGGTCGAACTCGTGGATGACCAGCTGAACGTCACGCATCGTCCGTGACGAGACGTCAACGTCCCAGCCGCCCTCCTGCACGCGATAGTAGGGATACATGGTGTCGAGCTCCTCGGCGGCGTCGCCGGTCAGGAGCAGCGCTCTGGGCACCTGCTTCTCCTCGCATCTGGGGCGGGTGAGGTGGATCCAATCCGATCCGATCGGATTGAGTTAGCATTCCTCGGCCCAGCCCGCCCGTCAAGCCATGTCCGCCATTCCGTCCGCGCCCTTGGTCTCGTCGAACAATCGTCGGAACCGCTCGCCGGACAGCAGGATGTGCCGACGCATGGCGTAGGCGGCGGCGTCGGGGTCACGCGCGGCGATCGCGGCCAGAACTTCTTCGTGCTCGGCCATGGCCAAGTGAGTGACCTGGGTGTCGTGGAGAAGCCGGAACAGGTGCACATGCGTGTGCAGGCGAGCGAGCGCTTCGCGGATGACCTCGTTCTCCGCGCTCAGGGCGACGAGATCGTGAAAAGCGGCGTCGCGTAGCCCGAAGGCGCCATAGGCCATGAGCCCGTCGCCCCCCTCCAGCTCCGCCATCTCCTCCAGCAGTCGTCGCAGACCGGCCACCTGCTTCGGGGATGCGCGTTCGGCGGATCTGCGCGCCGCTGCCGGCTCGAGGAGCAGGCGGACCTCAAGCATGTCCTCGAATCGGTGACGGGTGATTTGGGGGGGAATGCGATAGCCGGCATGGGGCACACGCACGACCAGGCCCTCGGCCTCCATGCGGTTCAGAGCGTCTCGGATCGGCGTCTGCGAGACCCCCAGCTCTCGCGCCAGGGCGTCGATCGTGACGCGAGAGCCAGGCTCGATCCGTAGCGACATCAGCTGTCCGAGCAGCGTGTCGTACACCTCGTCGGCAAGCCGGCCGCGAGATCTTCCCGGTGGCATTCCGGCCGTCATGGCCCCACGGCGCCGCGCGATCATCGCCTCGTCG
Organism: Nonomuraea helvata; assembly: GCF_039535785.1. NCBI lineage: Bacteria > Bacillati > Actinomycetota > Actinomycetes > Streptosporangiales > Streptosporangiaceae > Nonomuraea > Nonomuraea helvata. The sequence continues at coordinate 1,572,626 of NZ_BAAAXV010000001.1, read as the reverse complement.
TCCATCGTGACATGAGGTCCTTTCTTGCGTTTTCGGGAACCTGTTGACATCGGTCGCAACGCTGCGGGATGTTGACGCCCCCACTCGGATCGTATAGGAAAGGTGGCGGATGCCAGCCATCCTTCACCCATCGGGGAACCGCCCGCCATCGCTCCGCTTCGATCAGTTGGAGCTCCCATGAGCATGCTCGACATCCTTCTCGGTTCGCCACCGGGCCGCACAAGGGCCGAAGGACTGCTCGACTGCCTGAAGCCCCATGACGTCGTGGCGTACTCGTGACGCCGGTCTGCGGGTCAGCCCCTGCGACAGCCGGCAACACGCCTGAACACCCCAGCAACTGCTCGGCGAAGCACGCAGCAGGGCTCCAGAAGTCCCCACCCAGAAAGCAGGCAAGAAGATGCGGTATCCAAAGCGGTTAGGACGGCTGTCCGTTCCCGGTCGAAAGGTGCAGCTGGCGACGGCGGCCATGTTAGTGGCCACGACCATGGCGGCTTGCGGCGGCCAGGACGACAGCGCCCCCAAGGCACCGGCGACCATCCCGGAGCTCACCAAGGATCCGCTGACCCTCAGCTTCATCTGGTTCGACTGGCCCCCCGCCCACGCGCTGGAAGCCTTCGCGAACGCGGAGTACGCCAAGGAGCGGCCGAACGTGACCATCAAGGTCAAGACCGTGCCGAACGCGAACTGGCACGACGCGATGTTCACCCAGTTCGCCGCGCACAAGACCGACTTCGACATCCCGATCCTGGACTCGCAACACATCGGCGAGGCCGTGACGAACGGCAACATCCTCGACATCACCGACTTCGTCAAGAAGAACATCGATGTCAAGGCCTACAACCCGTATCTCCTGGCGGCCTACGGCCAGTTCCCCCAGGCGGAGACCGGGAAGCGCGACGAAAACGCCAGCCTGTACGGACTGCCGCTGCTCGGCGACACCTGGACGATGATCTACCGCAAGGACCTGATCGGCGACAAACCACCGCAGACCTGGGACCAGATGATCTCAGTCGCCGAGAAGTGCCAGGCGGACCACCCTGGCGTCAGCGGGCTGGCTTTCCACCAGGCCAACGGCTCCGACGCCGCGGCCGTAACCTACAACACGGTCAACGGCGTCTACGGCGGCAACCTCTGGGACCCCAAGACGCGCAAGATCGACGGCGTCCTCAACGACGCTGCGGGCCAGGAGGCGATGGACGTCCTGGTCAACAAGATGAAGCCGCTGACCGCCAAGGGCTCCGGCAACTGGTTCATCGACGAGGTGAACGCGGCGGTCGCCCAGGGCAAGGCATGCATCGCGTTCAACTGGATCGCCGCGAGCGGCGGCCTGCTTGACCCGAAGCAGTCGACGCTCGGCACCACCCGGGAGCAGATTCTCGACAAGCTGGGTTTTGCCACCCTGCCGAGCCAGAAGACGAACCTGGTGCCTCTCGGCGGCATGGGGATGCACGTGTCGGCCTACTCCCCCAAGGCGAACCAGGCGGAGGCCCTGAACTTCATGAAGTGGTTCGAGCAGGCTGACATCCAGAAGAAGTGGGCCGCGGCTGGTGGCGTGCCATCACGTACGGACGCCCTGGAGTCGCCCGAGTTCCTCAACGCCGGGCCGTTCAACCAGGTGTACACCGACTCGGTTCCGCGGATGCGGGACATGTGGAATGTGCCCGAGTACGCGCGCCTCGTCGACATCGAGAACACCAACGTGAACGCGGCTCTCAACGGCGCGAAGAAGCCGAAGGACGCGCTCGACGACATCGCCAAGGAGCAGCAGGGCGTGCTCAACTCCAGCAGCCGCAAGGGCGGCGGCGGACTGTGAGTGACTCCGCCCCTCTGACGACCGACCACCCCGGGCAGGTGGCGTCTGTGACGCCGCCTGCACCGGGTCGGTCCCGCCGCTTGAGCGACCGCGGGCTCGCCGTGGCCTTCATCTCCCCCGCGCTGCTGCTGTTGCTCGCAATGTCGGTGTTCCCGTTGCTGTGGGCGTTGTACCTGTCTTTCACCGACTACTCGGCCACCCGCGGGGGGCCCGCCCATTTCATCTGGTTCGAGAACTACACCGCCATCCTGGCTTCGGCGCAGGTCCACCTGAGGGCCTTGACGACGTTGATCTACGTGTTCGGCGCGGTCGCCCTGCAGACCGTGCTCGGTTTCGCCATCGCCTACCTGATCTCACGGCGCACGCACGGGCGAGGACTGCTGACCACTCTGTTCCTGGTTCCGATGATGCTGTCGCCGGTCGTGGTCGGGCTGTTCTGGCGATTTATGCTCGACGCGCAATTCGGCGTGATCAACAGCATGCTCGGCTCGCTCGGCCTGGGGCAGGTGGAGTGGCTCACCCGGCAGCGAACGGCACTGATTTCCCTGATCGTGGTCGACACCTGGCAATGGACGCCGTTCATCATGCTCATCGCACTTGCGGGCCTTACCGCGGTTCCCAAGTACTTGTACGAGGCCGCCTCGATCGATCGGGCGTCCGAGTGGTTCCGGTTCCGCACCATCACTCTTCCGCTGGTGTGGCCGCTGCTCCTCATTGCCGTGTTGTTCAGGGCCATCGAGGCCTTCCGGCTGTTCGACCTCGTCTACATCCTCACCAGCGGAGGTCCGGGGGTCTCCACCGAGACGTTGTCGTTCCACGTCTACAAGGTCGCGTTCCTGGGCTTCAACACCGGAACCGCCTCGGCGTACGGGATCCTCATGGTCCTCGTCGTCGTCGTCCTTACGCAGCTCTACCTGCGCTACTTGAACAAGCTCAAGGAGGACTGATGGCCGTCTCCGTCGACGAGGCCGTGTCCACAGGTCCTGCCCGGGATCACACGCCCCCCGCGCGCCGCTTCGGCGGCCGGGGCCGCTCCGTGCTGGAGGTCGCGCTGCTGACCGTGCTGGCCGTCGTGATGCTCTTTCCGGTGCTGTGGATGATCGAGACGTCCATCAAGGAGAACCGGGACGTCTACGCCATCCCGGCCAAGTTCTTCGACTTCAAGGTCACTATGGACCATTTCAAGGACGTGTTCGTCGCCTCCGGCGGCGGTCGTTCGACCTTGTCCGTCTCGTTCCTCAACTCCGTCGTGGTCGCCGGGGTCTCCACGGCGCTGGCCACCGTGCTGGGGGTCCCGGCGGCCTGGGCCTACTCACGCTTCGCCGTGAAGGCCAAGAAGGACCAACTGTTCTTCATCCTGTCCACCCGCTTCATGCCGCCCGTGGTGGTCGTGATCCCGATCTTCCTCATGTACCGCCAAGTCGGACTCATCGACACCAAGCTCGGCCTGATCCTCATCTACGCCGCGTTCAACGTCCCGTTCACGATCTGGATGATGAAGGGGTTCGTCGACGAGGTGCCCGCAGAGTACGAGGATGCCGCCATGCTCGACGGCTACACCCGCTTGCAGGCGTTCTGGCGATTTACCCTTCCCCTGCTCCTGCCCGGCATCGCCGCGACGGCGGTCTTCGCACTCATCTTCTCGTGGAACGAGTTCGTGTTCGCCATCTTCCTTACCTCCAGCGACAACGTGCGGACGGCCCCACCTGCCATCGCCGGCCTCATCGGTGGAACCACTGTGGACTGGGGACTCGTGGCCGCCGCCTCAGTAGTGTTCGCCCTACCGGTGCTCGTCTTCGCCTACCTGGTGCGCAAGCACCTCGTCGCCGGTGTGACGCTCGGGGCGGTGCGACGCTGATGGCGGGCATCGAGGTGACCGCCCTGCACAAGCGCTACCCGGACGGGACGGTCGCAGTTGATCACGTGGACCTGTCCATCGGCGACGGCGAGCTGTTCGTGATGCTCGGCCCTTCGGGTTGCGGCAAGACGACCACGCTGCGGGCCATAGCCGGCCTGGAGAGGCAGACGACGGGCGACATCCGCATCGGCAACACGCTGGTCAACGACCTGCCGCCCGCCGAGCGCGACATCGCCATGGTGTTCCAGTTCTACGCTCTCTACCCGCATCTGAGAACCCGCGACAACCTGGCGTTCCCACTGCGGGCCGAGGGACTGCCCAAGGCGGAGGTGCGCGAGCGGGTCGACGAGGCCGCCCGGCTGATGCGGCTCGGTCCGCTCCTGGACCGGCGACCGCGCCGGCTGTCCGGCGGGGAGCAGCAGCGCGTCGCGCTTGCTCGCGCCCTGGTGCGACGACCGCGCGCATTCCTCATGGACGAACCTCTCACCAATCTGGACGCGGAGCTGAGGGCGGACATGCGCACGGAGATCAAGCACCTACAGGGGGAGCTGGGGACGACGATGGTCTACGTCACCCACGACCAAGTCGAGGCGATGTCGCTCGGTCACAGAATCGCCATCCTCAACAAGGGCCGCGTCGAGCAGATCGGCACGCCGCTGGAAGTCTACGACCGTCCGGCGAGTCTTTTCTGCGCCGCATTCATCGGCTCCCCGCCGATGAACCTGATTGAGGTGGAGGTGGCCGACGGGAAGCTGCGCAGTCAGGGCGGACTGGTCCTCACGCCACCGCCAGGCCTGCCGCGCGACCGTTGCCTGGTCGCAGGCGTCCGGCCGGAGGCGCTGGAAGTCACAGAACCAGGGGCGGAACGTTCGGTCCCGGCCCGCGTGGTCTCGGCGGAGTGGCTGGGCGACGAAATCATCTACGTGGTTGACCACGGCGGCCAGCGCGACGTACGTGTTCGGATGCCACCGATTGTCCGTTTCGCCGCTGACGCACCGGTCGGGCTGCGGCACACCGGCGGGACCCCGGCGGTCTACGACGTGAGCACGGAAGCGCTGGTGGCCTGATGGGAACCGTGGCAGTGCACGGGCTGTGCAAGTCCTTCGGTAAAGTCCAGGCCCTGGACGGGGTGACGCTGGACGTGCCGGACGGATCGTTCTTCGTCGTGCTCGGGCCCTCCGGGGCAGGCAAGACGACGACCCTGCGAGCGATCGCCGGCCTTGAGAAGCTTGACGCCGGGTCGGTGCATCTGGACGGGAGGGACGCGACCGGTGACGCCCCGGCCGCACGCGACCTGGCCATGGTCTTCCAGAACTACGCCCTCTACCCGCGGCACACGGCGTACGAGAACATCGCTTCGCCGCTGCGGGCACGCCGCTGTTCTTCGAGCGAGATCGCCGCTGCCGTCGAGCAGATGTCGAGCCTGCTGCACATCGAACGTCTGCTGCAGCGTCGTCCGGCGCAGTTGTCGGGCGGTGAGATGCAGCGTGTCGCCCTGGCCCGGGCGCTGGTCCGTCGCCCGCGCGCGTTTCTCATGGACGAGCCGCTGACGAACCTCGACCTCAAGCTCCGCGTCGAGATGCGCACCGAGCTCACCCGCATCCACCGGAGCCTCGGAGCAACCTTCGTCTACGTGACCAACGACCAGGTCGAGGCCCTGTCCATGGCCGACCAGGTCGCGGTCCTGAAGGAGGGGAAGGTGCAACAGGTCGGAACGCCGACCGAGGTGTACGAGCGTCCAGCCAACCAGTGGGTCGCGGGATTCGTCGGGAGCCCGCCGATCAGCCTGCTCGCCTGCCACGCCGAGGGAGATCGTCTGGTCGGGGCGGAAGGCTGGACGCTGCCGCGGCCCCGCTGGACCACGGCTGAGGACGGTCGTCCGCTGCTGCTGGGCGTGCGCGCGGAGGACCTGTCCGTCGAGCAGCGTGGGGACGCGTCGTTGTCGGGTGAGCTCTACGGGCTTGAGCCGCTCGGTGACCGAACGGTGGTCGACGTCCGAGTGGGAACGGAGATCCTCAAGGTCAAGGCACGAACCACCGTCACCGGTACGCCGGGCGAGCGGCTGCTTGTCACGGTCGACCTGGACCGTGCGCACCTGTTCGATGCGGGCACCGGGCTGGCGCTGTCCGAGGCCGGGAGGTAACCGCGCGGGGCGGCGACGTCAACATGCGCCGGCACGTGGCAATCGAGCCTCGGCGGACCGTCACCGGTGAGGACGGCCTGACGACGCTGAAGCAGCCATGGCCCGAGAAGGCGATCGGTGGCGCGGGGCGTCGCCCTGCAGCCAGGGCCAAGGCCACGTTCGGCCCGCTCGTCAACCTCGGCCCCGACGAGGTCGTGCGACCCGTTCGTCAACGCGCGTGGCGCGATCGCTGAGGTCACGCTGGACATCACCAAGAACATCACAGGAGGCGACGCAATGAGTGACCCGATGAACGTCCTGGCCCCCGAGCACCGGCGGCTCCGGATTGGCGACGCCTGGCGCGACGCCGCCAGCGGAGCCACCTTTGCCGTCGAGGACCCGGCCACCGGCAAGATCATCGCCGAGGTGGCCGACGCCGACGTCGTTGACGGGCTCGCCGCTCTGGACGTGGCGAGCCAGGCGATGGCGGAGTGGGCGGCGACCCCGCCGCGAAAACGGTCAGAGTTGTTGACCGAGACGTACCGCGCACTGACCGAGCGATCCGAGGAGGTCGCCCGGCTGATAACGCTCGAGATGGGCAAGCCGCTCGCCGAGGCCCGGGGAGAGGTGGCCTACGGCGCCGAGTTCTTCCGTTGGTTCGCCGAGGAGGCGGTGCGCGTCGAGGGGCGCTACAACACCGCTCCCGCTGGTGGATATCGCATCCTCACGGTGCCGAAGCCGGTCGGACCGTGCGTCTTCGTGACGCCCTGGAACTTTCCGTTGGCCATGGGTGCCCGCAAGATCGCTCCTGCGCTGGCGGCGGGCTGCACGACGATCACCAAGCCGGCAGCCCAGACGCCACTCACCATGCTGTTCCTGGCCCGCATCATGGAGGAGGTCGGCGTTCCCCCGGGGGTCGTCAACGTCGTGACAACCGAGCGTGCCGGCGAGGTGGTCTCAGCACTGCTGGCCGACCGCCGGACCCGCAAGCTTTCGTTCACCGGGTCGACCGAGGTCGGGCGCGTGCTGCTACGGCAGGCGGCGGACAACGTGCTGCGCACCTCCATGGAACTGGGCGGCAACGCGGCCTTGATCGTGTGTGCCGACGCGGACCTGGACGTCGCGCTTGACGGTGCCATGGTGGCCAAGATGCGCAACCTCGGGGAGTCCTGCATCGCGGCCAACCGCATCTACGTCGAGGAGCCGGTGCGCGAGGAGTTCACGGCGCGCTTCGCCAAGCGGATGGGCGCGCTCTCGGTGGGCCATGGTCTCGACGACGGCGTGGACGTCGGGGCGTTGATCGACGAGGCCTCGGTAACCAAGCTCGACGAGCTCGTCGCCGACGCGGTCAATCGCGGCGCCCGTGTCTTGGTGGGCGGCGAGCGTCCGGATGGGCCGGGTTACTTCTACCCGCCTACGGTCCTCGTCGACGTGCCCGAGGACGCGCGGCTGCTGAAGGCGGAAATCTTCGGCCCGGTGGCGCCGATCATCTCGTTCACGTCCGACGACGAGGTAATGGCGAAGGCCAACGACACCGAGCACGGCCTGGTCGGATACGTCTTCACCCGTGACCTCCAGCGGGCGCTCCGGTTCACCGAGGGGCTGGAGACGGGGATGATCGGCATCAACCGTGGTCTGATCTCGGACCCGTCAGCTCCGTTCGGAGGCGTGAAGCAGTCCGGGATCGGCAAGGAGGGGTCGCACGAGGGCATCCTTGAGTATCTCGACGTCACCTACGCGGCGATCGACCTACCGTGACCGGCCTGCTGCTCCGGGTGCCCGCCGAGGATCATCGCGCCCTGTGCACACATGACCTGACCGGCCTCCACCCGTGGGGCGCGACCCGGGCCATGGCCGGCACGAATCCGCTGGCAGCGCGCGCGCCTGCGCCACCGGGCAGCCAACCTTGCCGACGCCGTCCCGGTCTAGCAGGTGACCTGGACATCCGCCCAGCAAATCACCGCCGACGTTCCAGAGAGGCACTGACATGCTTGAGACCGTCCGCGGACCACGCCAGCTGATAGTGGGCGAAGGGGTCGCGCAGAACATCCCACGAGTGGTGGCCGAGTGTGGCTCGCGAGTCCTCATCGTGACCGACCGGGTTCTTCTGGAACAGCCGGGCGTGGCCGAGATCGTGGCCGCCGTGCGGGAGAAGGTCGAAGTCGTCGGGGTGTTCGCCGACGCGACTCCGGACGTGCCACTCGCCGATGTCGCCCTGGCCGTCTCGGTCGCCGCAGAGGTGGAAGCCGACGTAATCCTCGCCATCGGGGGTGGCACTGTGATCGACCTCGCCAAAATCGTCGGCGTCATCCGGTGCCACGGTGGGACGCCGCGCGACTTCTACGGCGAGTCGAAGGTGCCGGGGCCGACGATTCCTCTCGTCGCGGTCCCGACGACGTCAGGCACCGGCTCCGAGCTCACGCCCGTCTCGGTGTTGACCGACCCGGACCGCGAGCTGAAGGTGGGGGTCTCCAGCGTCCACATCGTGCCCGACTTCGCCATCGTCGACCCCGAGCTCACCTACACCTGCCCTGCGACCGTCACCGCCCATTCCGGCATCGACGCGTTCTGTCACGCGGTGGAGAGCTACACCGCGCGACCCCGGGCCCACGGACCGCGCGACCCGGTGGAGCAGGTCTTCCTCGGCCGCAACCCGATCACCGATCACTACGCGCTCCTGGCCGCGGAGCGGATCGCCCGCAGCTTGCCCCATGTCGTCAGGGACGGAGGCGACAAGGACGCGCGCGCGGACATGTCGTATGGGTCCATGCTAGCCGGGCTCGCATTTTCCCACGCAGGCAACGCGGCTCCGCACGCCCTCCAATACCCCATCGGCGCAGCCACCCACACACCGCACGGCCTGGGCGTCGGGCTGCTGCTGCCCTACGCGCTGGACGCGGCCAGGGATGCCATCGGCGACCGGTTGACCATCCTTGCCGGGGTGTGCGGGCTCGACGTGACCGACGCCTCGGATGCCGAGGCCGCAGATACGTTCCTCACCTGGCTCGACGGGCTCCTTGCCGACATCGGCATCCCTGCCAGCTTGGCGGACATCGGCGTGGCACGCGCCGACCTCCCGCGCTTCGCGGAGATGGCCAGTGGCGTCACCCGCTTGATCCAGAACCATCCAGGCCCGACCGACACCGCCAGCCTGACCGCGATCCTCGAAGCGGCCTGGCTCGGGGACCGGACCCGACACGTCCTGACTCCGGAGCAGAGATAGTGACGGGCCTTTCACATGACGACGAGTTCGCTGCCCCACCCTGGGTATCGGAATTGTCGGCTGCCCGAAACTCGGCTGTTGAGGCTGACCTGGGGGTTTGGCGTTTCAGCGTTGGCAGGCATGATCGCGTCCATGGCGCTACGGCTGGTTTATCTGATCTTCGTTCGGCTCGCGGGTTGGCTGGTGCTGCTGGCTCGTTCGCAGAGGTCGAAGGAGGCAGAGATTCTGGTCTTGCGAATCAGCTCGCGGTGTTGCGTCGGCAGGTGACAAGGCCTCGGCCGTCGTGGGCCGATTGGGCGTTGATCAGCGCGCTGGCGCGCCTGCTGTCGCCGGCGGTTGTTCGTGACGCCGGGCACGCTGCTGCGCTGGCACGCCGATCTGGTACGGCGGCGCTGGACCTTCAAGCGCCGCAGCCAGGGGCGGCCTCCCACACGCACCTCCATCCGGACCTTGGTCCTTCGTCGGGCCCGGGAGAATCCGCTGTCGGGGTACCGGCGGATCGCCGGGGAACTCGCCGCTCTGGGCTACCGGGTCGGGGCCTCCACCGTGTGGCTCATCCTGAAGAAGGCTGGCATCGACCCAGCGCCGCGACGCGCGGGACCGACCTGGGGCGAGTTCCTGCATGCTCAAGCTGAGGGGATCTTGGCATGCGATCCGCGATCGGAATGCCAGTTCACCGCGATGTTCGACGACGTCTTCACGACCGCAGGCATCCGCATCCTCAAGACGCCACCTCGGGCTCCGCAGGCCAATGTGTTCGCCGAACGCTGGATCGTTGGCCTGCCCCGAGAACTCCTTGATCGGATCTGATCGTCAAGGGAGGCGCCTGCCGGCTCAGCCGGTGCGCCAGCCGTGCTTGATCAAGAGGTTGCGCGCGTCGTCGGCGATGGCCACGTCGGCCACGACAGCGTAGCGGGCGGCTACCAGCGACTGGTCGATCAACAGGTCGCCTCGGCCGCGCGCGGCCCAGCACGCGGTTACGCCGAAGGCGGCGCCGAGCAGCGCGCCGAAGGCCATCCCCGCCAGCAGCGCCGCCCACGGGCCCGCGACCAGTAGGACCATCAGGCTGGAAGGCAGGCCAAACAAGGCGCCGAGCGCAGCGCCCATGCCCGCCGCACGGGGAGTGGTCATCCGGCCCAGAACGTTCTCCATCAGGCGCAGGTTCTTACCGACGATGCCCACCCGGTGCGCCGGAATACCGTTGTCGGCCAGGAAGGCGACCGCCTCACGGGCCTGTTCGCAGGTGTCGTAGGAGCCGACCACCGGCCGGTCTCCGCCTGCGACCGGAGATGCGATCGCCGGAGCGGTCTCGATCATGGCAGGTGCCTCCTTCCTAGGTAAGTCGCTTCAGGGCGGCACGCAGTTCGCGGACTTCCTGCTCCAGTTCGAGGATGCGGCGGATGGCGTTGAGCGTCATTCCCTGGCCGGTCATCGTGGTGACGTGCTGCAGCAGCCCGATGTCGTGGCGGGAGTAGCGGCGCTGCCCGCCGGGGGAGCGGTGCGGGCTGACCACGTCGTGCTGGTCGAGCCGGCGCAGGAAGGCCTGCTGCACATGCAGCATCTCCGCGACCTGGCCCAGGGAGTACAGCGGGGCGTGCTCGTCGTCGAACGGCATGCCGGCCATCCGGACCTCCTCTCGAATGGCAAGGGCGGGCCCGTCGGCACCCGCCCTTGCCATGGACGTGCGTATCAGGCCCGGATGGCCTTGACGTCGCCCTGCTGGATCTCGACCTTGCGGGGCTTGGCCCGCTCGAGCACGGGGATGCGGACCTTCAGCACGCCGTTGGCGTACCCAGCGTCGATCTTGTCGCTGTCGAGGTACTCCGACAGGTAGACGCGGCGGGTGAAGGTGCCCATGGGGCGTTCGCGGACGAAGACCCGCTCGCCCTCGGGGATCTCCTCCTCGCGGCGAGCGCTGACGCTCAGCACTCCGCGGTCGACGGTGACCTCGATGGACTCGGGGTCGATGCCGGGCAGGTCGAACGTCAGTAGCACGTCGTCGTCGCGGCGCAGACCGTCCATCGGCATGAGGGCGCCCGTGCCGGTGCCGAAGGTCCGGCGGGCCAGCTGGTCGAACTGGCGCTCGAACTCCTGGATGAACGGGTCGAGGGATGTGAGCAGCATGTCCAGCTCCCTTCGCGAGCTCTCCGAGAAGAACCTCCAACTTGGTTCGCATGTTAGCTCCATCTATGAATGGATGCAAGTTGCTGAACGACGTTGAGGCGCCTCGGATGGACCGGGCGAGAAGAAGGGTCTGACCCGAGCATCAAGGCCCCGGCCATCGGAGAACCGTCGGTCATGGAGATCAAGGATCATCAATCCGGCGCGATCAAGCCGACGAAGATCGGGGCAGCCCAGGAGCCGCGCCCCGTCGTGGTTCTGGTCGTGCTCGGCCATCGCCATCGCCTCACCCCCGGCTCTGCCCGCTTTCGCATCGACCACGTGGCATGGCGGCGGGTTCTTACCTCAAAAGCGAAAGGAAATCTGTAGTCGCCACGGTAGACATTCGCGCTGCGGGCGGCTAGAGTTCCTGACATCGCAAGGGACGGATCCACGAGGGCAGCGCAGCACGAGCACCACGATGGGGCTGCCCGGACGGACGTGGACAGCAGTACAGAACACAGCAGTACAGAACGAGGTAATGGGCAGAAGGTCGGACTGCCGCGGCCAGTGTGGTTGAGCAAGAGGGCCGGGGCGGTGGACGCGCTGCCGCTTGCAGGAAGTCGGCGCCAGCGGTCGGGGTGCCGAGGTACGGATAACTGGAAGGGAGTGTTGAACGCCATCAGGATCGCCCGTCGCCGGCCGCATGTCGCCGCACGGGTACCGCAGCTCCACGAACAGGACGGTGGTCTACGGTCACGCTTACGCGATCCCCGCACCTCCGCATCGGGCGGCTGGTGCGGCATAAGTGAACCGCCCCTGCAGCAAGCAGGCAGGGCCGGTCGATGGTGTTAACCTCTGGGCCCCGGCGCATCATGCCGCCGGGGCCCCTGTTCGCATTCGGGAAGGTTGAATGGATCAAACACCTCAGGCAATGATTTCCGCCTCCAGGCGGGAGCGGCCCCGCCCCACCGGCGCTCAGCCAGCCGATCACCCGGTCCAGGCGGTCGAAGCGGCCGGCAGCCTCGGGCAGCGGCTCGATGACGAGGACTATCCCGCCTACAGCATGGGCCGGGCCGCCGAGATTCTCGGCGTCACCCCGGCGTTCCTGCGCAGCCTCGGCGCCGCCAAGCTGATCGAGCCGCTACGCAGCGAGGGCGGGCACCGCCGCTTCTCCCGCTACCAGCTGCGCCTGGCCGCCCGCGCCCGCGAACTCGTCGACGCCGGCACCCAGCTGGAAGCGGCCTGCCGCATCATCATCTTGGAAGACCAGCTCGCCGACGCGCTGCGCATCAACGAAGAACTCCGCCAGCGCCACTGACCGCTTTCGGCCCCCGGCCACACCCGGGGGCATCAGGACCGGCCGCGCCCGAAACGCCGGGCAGCCCCACGACGGCGAGGCCCGCGCGACGTCGGCCGTTGAGGTTCGCCCCGGAGGACCGGGCCTTCCTCGCCGCCCTCCTGGCACCGCTGCCCCGCGACGTCCTGCGCCGCCTGCGGCTTCTCATCCGGGCCGACGCTCGCTCAGCGACGCCGCGGTGTAGTCCAGTACCGGCCCCAGGTCGAACGCGGTATTGAAGAGTAGGGCGGGTGGGACTTGAACCCACGACCCACGGATGAGGAGTGGAAGTGATCTTGTCGCCTGGTAGGTCGCCTGGCCTGCGCCTCACGACAGATGGTCTCGTGATGGGTCCCAGCCATTCCACCTATATGCCGGATCTTGATCCCGTACTCGGTACTTGTCGCTTCGTGCGTCTCGAGGTATCCGCCGGCCGCAACTTGCTTCGTTCGCTACGGATCAGGGTGCGCGGAACCTTCTATTTACAAGGTCCCCAAACGATCTACACAGCCGTGCGGGCGCGTTCGCCGAGCTGGTCCCGAGGTGTCCGGGCGTTCGTATCCGTTCACCTCAGTTCTTGATCATCCGCGCGTGTGGCTCCCGAGGTGGCTCCCAGAAAGCACCATGGACCACCTGCCCGCATAGGCGTACGTCGATCTTGTTCAGCTCGCCGAACCAAGCGCAGCGAACGCCTTCCCGCTGGTGCCCCACTGATCCTCCGTGTCTCCCGCCGTGGCTGGGGTACAGCACGGGTACATGAGCGATCCTCTCCGGAGGACGGTGACCGGGTCCGATTGCTGGCTGCAGACCTGAGCTGCAAGGATCCTCGGCATGCTGCTCACTGGATTCGAGGACTGCCCTCTCGTCGATGGCTCCCGTCTTCCTGGACGATCCGGTGTTCTGGGCCCTCCATGTCCTGCAGATCGGGGTAATCGGGCTCACTGACATCGAGGAAGCATTCGGCGTGGACATCGCCTACGCCGAAGAACTCGAGAATCAGATGTTCGATCACAACCATTGGCCTGTCTTCACTGTTCCACTACGGAGCACCGGCAACATCCACGTCATCTACCGGAACCTGGATGGCGACATGGGCCTGGACTATGTCCTGACGTACCCCGACTTGCCCCACGATCTCGGTCTCGCCGCAGTCGCCGCAGACTTCGTTGGCCCAGGCATGTCCTGGCCTGAGCTCCTCACCATCGCCAACCATCCGCCCGCTGCTGGTGACAGAACACGGATGGACGCTGCCAGCCGGTTGCTCATCCTCCTGCCCGCCCTCGGTGACGCTGACCTGCCCGACACCGCCGTCCCGACCGTCGCTGCGGCACTTTCCGAATTGACCAGCAGTCCAGACCCCGACCACATCGCGGAAACCCTTCTTCACAACGACAAGGCATACTGGCGACCCGCCACCTGGGAACAATTGAGCAACGGCGCGACCGTCTGCGATGAGCCCCGCAGCCGCCGGTACGGAGTCCCATGGGAATGCACCACCGACCAAGACGTCGCCGTCACGCGCGCCCTCACTGGCACCTAGATCGCAACAACGCCACGGAGTACTCCGCCGCCCGGTCGCGTCGTGGTGACACCCCAGGGGACAGCTCTTCATCGCTCGTTGGAGGGGCCAAGCTCTTCAGTACCGACTGCGGACAGCACCAAGATTCGCGGTGAGCCGTGCTGAGGAACGAAGCACGGATCGTCGATCGCCCCCAAGCACATACGGCGAGCGACCAGGCCGTGGCGATCGTAAGGGCTCCAGTTGTGCGGCGGCTCGGCAACCCCGGCCGGTGCGCTCGATCGGTACGGCGGGGCAGGCGTGCGGCGCCCGGCCCGGTGTCCCGCCGCCGTTCGGGACCGGCCCCCAGGCCGAGGGGTGGGGCCTGCTCACGCTGGAGAAGACCCGGCCAGAGAGCCTCAGGCGCTACACCGACTCGGGCGAGAGCCATGACGAGCGGGGCCTGAAGCATCGCGATGTGAAAGAGACACGCCGGTGCCGATCCCGCCCGAACTCGTCGAGATCCTGCTTCGCCACATCGAACAGCACGGGGTGTCCGAGGACGGCCGGTTGTTCCGCAGGTAGGCGTGCAGCGCGCGGGTCTGCACGGTGTGGTGGGGATGGTCGGAGTTGCCCAAGGTGAACTGGCGCAACGGGCCGAAGTGCGCCTCGATCGGATTGGCCCAGGAGGCGTAGGTCGGCGTGAACAGCAGCCTGACCTTGTGCTTCTCGGCCCAGGCGCGGATGCGCCAGTTCCTGTGCGCCGACAGGTTGTCCAGGATCACATAGATCGGGGCGCCGTCCGGGCGGGCCGCCCGGATCGAACGCAACGCGGCCCAGGTGTGATCGATGCCCTTGCGTCGATGGTTGACGCCCCACAGCAGATCGTCGCCGACGGAGTAGCAGCCGTGGAAGTACCTCACGCCGTGGGTGCGGTGGTAGGTGGCCGGCAGCCGGTCCGGCCGGCCCTGCGGCGCCCAGCCCGTCCCGGCGGTCGGACGAATGCACAGGGGACCGAACTCGTCGAAGGCGAAGGTGCGCTCGGGCAGCGACGCATCGATGTTGGTCGAGGCAAGGACAACTCATCCCGAGTGGAGGTGGCGTTGAAAGTTTCACTCCGGCGCGGTGCGCCGAGAAGGCTGCTCTGACCGCCGGCGACGCCGCTGACCTGGACATCGGGGCCATTCGATCATCTTGCGGGCCGCACCGTCGGCATTTGGTAGTTGTGTGATGTCCGCCGATTTGGCATCTTCATCACACTCCAGTGTCTGTCGGCGGCTGCGCAGAGCCGCCCGGCCGTTCCGGCAGGCCGATGTTAGCGCTAACGCACTGCGATCCGCGATGGCGGTGCGGGGGCGCGGCGCCGATGCGCGTGCCTTTCGGGAGGTCGAAGTGTCATCTGTGCCCTTCAGTCGGCGTCGGTTGTTGCAGGCGACCGGGGCCGGCATTGTGGCCGGCGTCGCCGCGGCGACCGGCGTCGTGGACGTTCGCCGTGCGGAGGCGTCGGTGGCGCCGGTCCGCGCTGACATCGGCGTGTCGGCGTACGCGTTCGACCTGGGGCAGGTGCAGTTGACGGCGAGCCGGTGGTTGGACAACCAGAACCGCACGTTGTCGTACCTGCGGTTCGTCGACGTCGACCGGTTGCTGTACAACTTCCGGGCCAACCACCGGTTACCCACGAACGGTGCTATGGCAAACGGCGGCTGGGATGCCACGGACTTCCCGTTCCGCACCCACGTGCAGGGCCATTTCCTGTCCGCTTGGGCTCAGGCCTACGCCGTGCTCGGCGACACGACGTGCCGGGACAAGGCCAACTCCATGGTCGCCGAGCTGGCGAAGTGTCAGGCCAACAACGGTGTCGCCGGGTTCAACACCGGATACCTGTCCGGCTTTCCGGAGTCCGACTTCACCGCTCTGGAGGCCGGCCGCGCGGTCAGCGTGTCGTACTACTGCATCCACAAGACGCTGGCAGGCCTGCTGGATGTATGGCGATACGTGGGCAGCACCCAGGCCCGCGACGTGTTGCTGCGGCTCGCCGGCTGGGTCGACTGGCGCACCGGCCGGCTCAGCTACGCCCAGATGCAGACCGTGCTGGGCACCGAGTTCGGCGGGATGAACGCGGTGCTGACCGACATCTACCAGCAGACCGGTGACGCCCGTTGGCTGACGACCGCCCAGCGGTTCGACCACGCCGCCGCGTTCAACCCGCTGGCGTCCAACCAGGACCAGCTCAACGGGCAGCACGCCAACACGAACATCCCCAAGTGGGTCGGCGCGGCCCGCGAGTACAAGGCCACTGGCACCACGCGCTACCGCGACATCGCAGTCAACGCCTGGAACTTCACCGTCAACGCTCACACCTACGTGATCGGCGGCAACAGCCAGGCCGAGCACTTCCACGCGCCCAACGCGATCGCCGGCTACCTGGCCAAGGACACGTGCGAGCACTGCAACTCCTACAACATGCTCAAGCTGACCCGGGAACTGTGGCTGCTCAACCCCGACAACGCCGCCTACTTCGACTTCTACGAACAGGCGCTGCTCAACCACGTCATCGGCGCGCAGAACCCGGCCGACGCCCACGGGCACATCACCTACTTCACGCCGCTCAACCCCGGCGGCCGGCGCGGCGTCGGCCCGGCCTGGGGCGGCGGCACCTGGAGCACCGACTACAACAGCTTCTGGTGCTGCCAGGGCACGGGCATCGAGGTCAACACCAAGCTGATGGACTCGATCTACTTCTACAACGGCACCACGCTGACCGTGAACCTGTTCATGCCCTCGGTGCTGAACTGGAGCCAGCGCGGGATCAGGGTCACCCAGACCACCTCCTACCCGGTCAGCGACACCACGACCCTGCAGATCACCGGCAGCGTCAGCGACCCGTGGTCGATCCGCATCCGCATCCCCGGCTGGGCCAACGGTGCCACGATCAGCGTCAACGGCGTTGCCCAGAGCGTCACCACCACCCCCGGCGGCTACGCGACGATCACCCGCTCGTGGTCGTCCGGCGACACGGTCACGGTCCGGCTGCCCATGCAGGTGGTCGCCCGCGCCACCAACGACAACGCCAACGTCGTCGCCCTCACCTACGGCCCGACGGTCCTCGCCGGCAACTACGGCAACAGCACGCTGTCGTCGCTGCCCGCGCTGACCATCTCCTCGGTCACCCGCACCTCGAGCAGCGCGCTGGCCTTCACCGCCACCGCCAACGGCTCGCCGGTCAACCTCGGCCCGTTCTATGACGCGCAGGGCTACAACTACACCGTCTATTGGGCCGCCAATGGCCAGGGACCCGCAGGCGGCAGCTACCGGCTGGTCAATGCCGGCAGCGGCCTCGTGCTGGGCGTCCAGAACATGTCCACCGCCGACGGCGGCCTGGCGTTGCAGTGGACCGACAACGGCACCGCCGACCACAACTGGGAGATGATCAGCGACGGGAGTGCGGTGCGGTTCCGCAACGTCAACAGCGGCAAAGTGCTCGGCGTGCAGAACATGTCCACCGCCGACAACGCCGCTGTCCTGCAATGGGCCGACAACGGCACCGCCGACCACCGGTGGACCCTGCTCGACCAGGGCGACGGAACGTACAAGATCCGCAACGTCAACAGCGGCAAGCTCCTGGCCATCCAGAACAACTCCACCGCCAACGGCGCCTTCGCCGTCCAGGACTCGGACAACGGGACGGCCGACAACCGGTGGCGACTCGTCCGCAACTCTTGAACACCCGCCCAGCGGCCTGCCGTCCTGATTCCGGGCAACGAAGGGATGTGATCAAGAGTGAAGCAACGACTCGGCCGACTCCTGGCCGCTGCGGCGCCGCCACTCGCCTTCATCGTCAGCATCGGATTCGGTGTCGTGTCGGGCGCGCCTGAGGTCCACGCCGCGATCTCCGGGCCGTGTGACATCTACGCCTCCGGCGGCACACCGTGCGTGGCGGCGCACAGCACCACCCGTGCCCTGTACGGCGCATACAACGGTTCCCTGTATCAGGTTCGGCGCTCCTCGGACAACACCACTCGTGACATCGGCGTGCTCAGCCCGGGTGGTGTGGCAAACGCCGACGCCCAGGACTCGTTCTGCGCCAACACCACCTGCCTCATCAGCATCATCTACGACCAGTCCGGCCGGGGAAACCACCTGACCCAAGCGCCTCCCGGCACGTGGAAGGGCCCGCAACCCGGCGGTTGGGACAACCTCGCCGACGCGAAGGCCGCCCCGGTCAGCATCGGCGGCCAGAAGGCGTATGGCGTCTTCATCGCGCCGGGCACCGGCTACCGCAACAACAAGACCAACGGCATCGCCACCGGCGACCAGCCCGAGGGTATATACGCCGTGGTCGACGGCGTGCACTACAACAACTGGTGCTGCTTCGACTACGGCAACGCCCAGACCACCAACAGCGCCGACGGTCCGGCCATCATGGAGACCGTCTACTTCGGTGCGGACCGGCAGTGGGGGTGGGGCGACGGCTCCGGCCCGTGGATCATGGGGGACCTCGAGTTCGGGCTGTGGTCCGGCGTCAACTCCGGCTACAACCCCGACCCCGCGATCAACCACCGCTTCGTCACCGCCATCGTCAAGGGCGAGCCCAACCACTGGTCCATCCGAGGCGGCGACGCACAAGCGGGCAGCCTGTCAACCATGTTCGACGGGCGACGACCCAACGGCTACAACCCGATGAAGAAGCAGGGCGCGATCCTGCTCGGCATCGGCGGCGACAACAGCGTCTCCGGCGCCGGCACCTTCTACGAAGGGGTGATGACCACCGGCTACCCGTCGAACGCAACGGAGGAAGCCGTCCAGGCCAACATCGTCGCCGCCGGCTACGCGCCTCCGGGCGGCGGCAACCCACAGCCGGGCGCCGGCCAGATCGTCGGCAGCCAGTCGGGCCGGTGCATCGAGGTGCCGAACAGTTCCACTGCCAACGGGGCCCAGGTGCAGCTGGCAGACTGCCAGAGCGCCGACCGGCAGCGCTGGACCTACACCTCCAACAAGACGCTGCAGGTGTACGGCAACAAGTGCCTTGACGCGAACGGCAACGGCACCAGCAACGGCACTCAGGTGATCATCTGGGACTGCCACGGTCAAACCAACCAACAGTGGAACGTCAACGCCAACGGCACCATCACCGGCGTGCAGTCCGGCCTGTGCCTCGACGCCAACGGGGCGGGGACGGCCAGCAGCACCAAGATCATTCTCTGGTCGTGCCACGGCGGCACGAACCAGCAGTGGAGCTTCCGCAGGTGATCGCACAGGGCCATGGCCGGATCCTTACCCGAACACGGCATTGCCGAGGTCGGCTTGCGAATGCCCCGCCACCCGATCATGCATTGACATATATGAGAACGGCCTCTTCGCTACGGTCGAATCGATTCGGCGAACCCAAAAACAGCACGAGCGGTCTCCTCGGCCAGCGGTAGTCAACGATTCCGGTGGCCATTGCTCTGCACGAATGTTAGCGATCACATGAATGTCAACCGCCAAACTACGGATCTCCGGGCAGTGCCGCACCCTGTCCCCGGTCCGGCCCAGGTGACCGGGTCGCGACAGGCGGTGTCCCGCAGACCGCATCCGCTGCGAGAGGAACTGACCTCATGCCAAGAACGAAACGCTCGCTTCGCCGCCTGCGATCGGTTACGGTCGTAGCAGTCGGCTCCCTCCTCGCGGCCACCGGCCTGTTGACAGTGACCAGCGGCCCGACGCAGGCAGCCACGGCCATCACCATCAATGGCGGGTCCGGGGGGAAGACCTTCGACGGTGTTGGCGCGGTCAGCGGCGGTGGCGGCAACAGCCGGCTGTTGATCGACTATCCGGAGCCGCAGCGCGGGCAGATCCTGGACTACCTGTTCAAGCCCGGATACGGCGCCGCACTGCAGATCCTCAAGGTGGAGATGGGCGGCGACACCAACTCCACCTCCGGCGCCGAGCCCAGCCACGAGCACTTCCGCGGCGACCTCAACTGCAACCGCGGCTACGAGTGGTGGATCATGGAGCAGGCCAAGGCCCGCAACCCCAACATCAAGTTGGCGGCGCTACCGTGGGGCGCTCCGGGCTGGATCGGCAACGGCAACTTCATGTCCCAAGACATGATTGACTATTTCGTGGCCTGGCTGGGCTGCGCCAAGCAGCACAACCTGACCATGGACTACATCACCGCCGCGCAGAACGAGAAGCGCACCGACGCCAACTGGACCATCAGCCTGCGTCAGGCGCTCAACAACGCCGGCTACAGCGCGGTAAAGATCATCTTCGGGGACGACTATCCCGGAAGCTGGGGCCCGGCCAACGCGGTCGCGAGCAACGCCACCCTGCGCAACTCCATCGCCGTGCTGTCCGGCCACTACCCCTGTGGCTACCTCAGCGCGCAGACCTCCTGCTCGGTCTCGTCGACCGCCACCAACACCGGCGTGACGCTCTGGGACAGCGAGGGCGGATCTCAGGACTACAACGACGGCGCCAAGCCGCTCGCCCGGGGCATCAACCGCGGCTACATCGACGGACGGATGGTCGCCTACCTCAACTGGGACCTGATCGCCGCGATCACCCCGAACCTCCCGTGGGCCACCGTCGGGCTGATCCTGGCCAACCAGCCATGGTCGGGTTGGTACTCGGTCGGCAAGGACTCGTGGGCGCTCGCGCACACCACGCAGTTCACCGCCCCGGGCTGGCGCTACCTGGACTCGTCCAGTGGATACATCAACGGTGGCCGCAACAACGGCAGCTACGTCTCGCTGAAGTCCCCCAACAACTCCGACTACAGCACGATCATCGAGACCATGGACGCCACCGCTGCCCAGCAGCTGGACTTCACCCTCGCCGGCGGCCTGTCCACCGGCCAGGTGCACGTCTGGGCGACCAACCTCAACTCCAACAACCAGGCCGACTTCTTCGTGCACACCGCCGACATCACCCCGTCGGGCGGCCGGTTCAGCCTGACCGTCCAGCCCGGCTACATCTACAGCATCACCACGACCACCGGCCAGGGTAGGGGCACCGCCACCAGCCCCGCCCAGGGCTCGCTGAACCTGCCCTACAGCGACAACTTCGACAGCTACCCGGCGGCCGGCCTTCCGAGGTACCTGCAGGACATGCAGGGCGCCTTCGAGGCCAGCGCGTGCGGCGGCGGCCGCGCCGGGATGTGCCTGCGCCAATCCTCCCCGATGGCCCCGATCACCTGGAAGACCCTGGCCGACCCCGCGACCTACGGCGGAAACCTGAACTGGAACAACTACACCGTCTCCGCCGACGCGCTGCTGGAGAAGTCCGGCTACGCCCAACTGGAGGGCCGGGTGGGCAGCACGAACCTGGATCCCATCGGCAACTACAACGGGTACTTCCTGCGGGTCACCGACGGCGGCGCCTGGTCGATTCTGCGCAACAACACGAGCGGACAACTCAGCACGCTGCGCAGCGGCAACGTCGCGGCGCTGGGCACCAACCGTTGGCACAGCCTCGCCCTCGGCTTCTCCGGCAGCACCATCACCGCCAGCATCGACGGTGCCGTCGTGGGCACAGCAAGTGACTCAAGCTTCGCAGCCGGGCAGGTCGGCTTCGGCACCGGACAGGGCGTGACAGCGCAGTTCGACAACCTCTCGGTGGTGCCCGGATCCGGGAATCCGCCCGGGTCGACGACCACCCTGGTGAACAGAAACTCGGGCCGGTGCCTGGACGTGCCGGGCCAGTCCCAGACCAACGGCACGCAGCTCAACCTGTGGGACTGCAACGGTCAAGCCAACCAGCAGTGGACGTACACCACGGGCAAGCAGTTCCAGGTGTACGGCAGCAAGTGCCTGGACGCCAACGGCCAGGGCACCAGCAACGGCACAGCCGTCCTCATCTGGGACTGCAACGGCCAGGCCAACCAGCAGTGGAACGTCAACTCCGACGGCACGATCACCGGCGTGCAGTCCGGGCTGTGTCTGGCCGCCAACGGCGCCGGCACCACCAACGGTACGAAGATCGTCCTGTGGTCCTGCAACGGCAGCAACCAACAGTGGACCCGAACCTGACCCGCTACCGGCGACGTGAACCGCCATGGCTAGGTTGGACACGACGAAACTTATGCTTCTATTCGACCCCATTCGGGGAGTGGCCAGGTCATACGAAGCGCGCAGACGATCGGCAGCTTTTGTGCTGGAGGGGTGTGCCCGGCGCCTTGACCGTCCCCGCAGGACCTTGGACCGATAACGCCATGACCAAAGCCCCTCCTTGACGCTCCGCATCCGGCGAAGACTGGATGCCGGAGGTGGTCACAATGATGTACGGGTACGGGCCAGGTATGGCCTGGATGATCATGATGACCGTCATCTGGATCGTGCTTGTGGGGGCGGTCGTCTGGGCGGTGATCCAGCTCACGCAGGATCGGGAAGGTAAGCGGCGCGATCAGGCGCCGGTGGAGGCACCGGAGGAGATTTTGGCCCGCCGGTTCGCCAGTGGCGAGATCGACGAGGCGGTCTATGACTCAGCCCGGGAACGGCTCGAGGCCCGGCGATCACGTTGCTGAGACGCTCGCGGGGCCCCGGAAGGTGCTTACGGTCCTGCTCATCGTGCTGCCACGGTGACCACCCGGACGAAGCGATGATCGTCAATGCCCAGCGGGCGGCGGATCCGATGTTGACCGTAACCTCAAAGGAGAGGGGGTGGTTTGCATGAACCTCCGCATAGGCATCGCCGCCGGAGCAATGGTAGGAATCATGACCGCGCTACCGTCTCCGGCGTGGGCGCTCGCTCAGAAACCGCCAGATGGACCGGCACCCTGCGCTGACCACAGCATGATGGCGGACTGCCATCGGATGATGCGGCAGCACAAGGGTGACGACGGCATGATGGCCGACTGCCACTGCCACCAGATGATGCACCAGCACATGACCTGTCACGATCCTGCCGGCTAGGCACGAACCTGGACAGCCCGCAGCTACGATCTCGAAAGGTGCCGCACGCGTGGCTCATGGCCGCAGACCGTCGTGACAGGCCCCGACAAGCTATGTGACATGTCACTGTGCCAAGGCCCTGGCATTTGGGTGCTTTTCACCGTTCCGGCGGGACCCGGTAGTGAGACAGTCTGGGTTGCATAGCTCCGAACTTCGCTCTTGGAAGGGTGGAGGGAGTCATGCTGAAACAGGATCCCGTCCTTCCCGTGGTCGCAATCGCGGCCGGGGCTGATGTCATGGTTATCGCCGCGTCCGCCGGATTGATCATCTTCCTGGCCTGGTACTTCTTCGGTCCCAAGAAGAGCCACTTGGCCGAGATGCGTGGCAGGGTGCAGGAGGCCGAGGTCACCGTCAAGGGCGGGTACTCGTAGGGGCGGTGCTGACACCCGGCCACACATATAGAGCCGGTCCCAGGTGGAAGCATGCGGCAACTCAGCGCGCTGGACGCGGAGTTCATGCTCGACCCGCACGCCTCCTGAGAGGACCAACGGCACCCCGATTCGGGACTTCGTCCCCGGGCGCGGCGGTGTCGTTGTCGCGAAGGTGGAGGTGAGGAGTCCAGCTTGTGAAGGAGTGGCCTGATGGTCGATCACATCGTGGTCGGTGTGGACGGGTCCGCACCGGCGACCGCAGCCGTGGAGTGGGCCGCCGCCGACGCGCAGCGCCGCGGCCTGGCCCTTCGGATCGTGCACGTGTGCCAGCAGTGGCCGCACAGCGGGAGCACCGAGTACTGCGCCAAGTCGCTCGAGGCTGCCGCCACCCGAGCGCGTGAGTTGACCAGGGATGTCGATGTGGCGTCGGAGCTGCTCAGCGGTGATGTGATCAATGTCCTGGTCGCGGAGTCGGAGTTGGCGGACAGCCTGGTGCTGGGCAGTAGAGGGCTCGGCGGGTTCGCTGGGCTGGTGCTCGGGTCGGTCGGTATGGCCGTGGCCGGGCACGCGACCGGACCGGTCGTGATCGTCTGGGCTCCCAGCGCGCTGCGGCATGACAGGGTCGTGATCGGCTACGACGGTTCCGCGCATTCCGAGGCCGCGATGGCCTACGCCATCGAGCAGGCCAGAGCCCGTGGAGCGCAGTCGCACGTCGTTTCCGCCTGGCAGCTTCCGGTGCTCTCGCCGTACGCCGTCGCCTACGGCAGCCTGATCGAGGAACGCATGCGACACGAGGCCCACGCGGCGCGGGAGCGCGTCACTCCCTGGCGCGAGAAGAACTCCGATCTCGTCATTACCGACGAGCAGCGAAAGGGGGCCATCATGGCCGCCACCATCAACAGGCCCGTCATCCCGGCCGGCACGGGCACGCAGCCACGTCGTCCGGTCGACTACGTCTGGGCGATCGCCCGGATCTCGATCGGCTGGATCTTCCTGTGGGCGTTCCTGGACAAGACCTTCGGCTGGGGGTTCGCGACCCCGGCCAACCGTGCCTGGATCTCCGGCGGCAGCCCCACGACGGGCTTCCTCAAGGGCACCGGCGAGAACGCGCTCGGCGGCTTCTTCGGCTCGCTGGCCGGGCAGGCATGGGTGGACTGGCTGTTCATGACCGGCCTGCTCGGCATCGGCCTGGCTCTGATCCTGGGCATCGGCACCAGGATCGCCGCTGGTGCCGGCACGCTGATGCTGGTTCTCATGTGGGCGGCCGAGCTGCCCCTGGACACCAACCCCTTCATGGACGACCACATCGTCTACTCGATCGTCCTGGTCGGACTCGCCCTCGCCAACGCCGGCACCACGCTGGGACTCGGCGACCTGCCGATCGTCCAGCGCAACGCCTGGCTGAAGTAGTGCTCGCGGCAACACGCCCGCCTCCGGCCGCCGGAGGCGGGCGTCGCGCTGCGCCCGAACACGCCGCCCCGCAGCGGTGTCGCCGCTACCCTCCCTGCTGCGACACTGATCCGTATGTCCGAGACTGAGCATCGTCCGCTGATGCCCCAGATGCGGCTCGATGAACTGCTGGCAGAGCTGCAGACCAGGCTGAACGCCGTACTTGCCACGCGGGATCGGGTGCATGCGCTGCTTGAGGCCGTGGTGTCGGTGGGCAGCGACCTGGACCTGGAGACCGTGCTGCGGCGGATCGTGGAGACCGCGACCAAGCTCGTGGACGCCAGCTACGGCGCGTTGGGCGTGGTGGGGGAGGAGCGCACGCTCGTCCAGTTCATCCCGGTGGGGCTGAGCGAGGAGGAGATCGCCAAGATCGAGCACTGGCCGCACGGGCTCGGGCTGCTCGGCCTGTTGATCAAGGATGCGCGGCCGCTGCGGTTGAGCCGCATCTCCGACCATCCGGAGTCGTACGGCTTCCCACCGGGGCACCCGCCGATGGGCACCTTCCTCGGAGTGCCCGTACGGGTGCGGGACGAGGTGTTCGGCAACCTGTACCTGACCGAGAAACGCGGCGGCGGCGACTTCGACGAGGAGGACGAGGCGGTCGTCATCGCACTGGCGACCGCCGCGGGCGTCGCGGTGGAGAACGCCCGGTTGTACGAGGAGTCCCGGCGGCGCGAGGTCTGGCTGAAGGCGTCGTCAGAGATCACCACGAGCCTGCTGTCCGGCGCCGGCCTTCATGAGGTGCTGACCACGATGGCGGCATGTGCCGGACAGATGTGCGACGCCGACCTGGTGCAGGTGCTGCTGCCCGAGGCGTCGGGTGAGACGCTCGTCGTGGATGTGGCGGAGGGCGAGGGAGCCGGCGAGCTGCTGGGGATGACGTTCGAGGTCTCGGCCACGCCGGCCGGCGAGGCGTTCAGACGGGGCGAGCCGGTGTCGGAGCGGGATCTGCCGAGCGATCCTTACCCCGACTCACCGTTGCGGCGGCTGGGTTACGGGCCCGCCCTGATGGTGCCGCTGGGTACGGCGCCGCAGGTGCGCGGGGTGCTGGCGTTGGCCAAGCGCAGCGGGCGGCTGCCGTTCAGCGGGGCCGATCAGCAGATGGTGGAGTCGTTCGCGGGTCAGGCGGCGGTCGCACTGGAGCTGGCCGAGGCACGGCGTGATGCCGAGCGGCTCGGCCTGCTGGAGGACCGGGACCGCATCGCCAAGGATCTGCACGACGTGGTCATCCAGCGGTTGTTCGCCACCGCGATGACATTGATGAGCACAGTACGGCTGATCGAGTGGCCGGAGGCGGGCAAGCGGGTGCAGCACGCGATCGACGAGCTCGACGAGACGATCCGGCAGATCCGCTCGTCCATCTTCGCCCTGCAGGCCCCGCGACAGGAGGCTGCTCCGAGTCTGCGTACGCAGATCGTCGAACTGGTGGAGGGAGCGGGCGGGCATCTGGGGTTCATGCCGGGGCTGCGCATGGAGGGCCAGATCGACACCGTGGTGCCCGAGCGTGTCGCCGAGCACCTGCTGGCCGTGCTGCGCGAGGCATTGTCGAACGTGGTGCGCCACTCCCGCGCGACCCGGGCGCAGGTCTCGGTGGAGGTCGCCGATCAGCGGCTCACGCTTGTGGTCACCGACAACGGCGTCGGCTTGGGAGAGGAAGGACGCCGCAGCGGCGTGCGCAACATCGAGGAGCGGGCCGGCCGCCTGGGCGGCACCGCCGAACTGGAGACGCCTGAGGAGGGCGGCGGCACCCGCCTACGCTGGCACGTCCCCTTGGACTGAAGAACGGCCGGCCGGCGGGACCACGATCGGCGAAACGAGCGCGTGCGCCTGGCGGGCGATCTCCCATTCCTCGTCGGTGGGGATGACCAGCACGGGCACTTCGGCACCCGCGGGGGAGACGAGCCGCTCGCCGGCCGTGTCGGCCTGGTTGAGTGCCGGGTCCACGGCGATGCCGAGCCGTTCGAGCCCGGTCAGGGATTCGGCGCGGGTGGCGGTGTCGTGTTCGCCTACGCCGCCGGGGAACACGATCGCGTCCACCCGTCCGAGCAGGGCGTAGTAGGCGCCGATGTATTTGCGGATGCGGCGGGTGTAGATGTCCAGGGCTGAACGGGCGGTGTCGTCGTCGCGGGCGCGTGCTTCGCGCATGTCTCTGGTGCCGGCCAGGGCGAGCAGGCCGCTGTGGTGGGTGAGCGCGTGCTCGACCTGCTGGGCGTCCAGCCCGTTCACGCGGGCGAGATAACCGGTGAGGGCCGGGTCGATGTCGCCGGATCGGGTGCCCATGACGAGCCCTTCCAAGGGGGTCATGCCCATGGAGGTGTCGATGCTGCGCCCGCCGGAGACGGCGGTGGCGCTGGCGCCGTTGCCCAGGTGGAGCACGATCAGGTTGAGGTCGGCCAGGTCGCGGCGGAGGAAGGTGGCGGCGCGGCGGGAGACGTACGCGCACGAGGTGCCGTGGAAGCCGAAGCGCCGCACGCCCCATTCCCGGGGCACGGCGTAGGTGTAGGCCTCGGGCGGCAGGGTGCGGTGGAAGGCAGTGTCGAACACGGCCACCTGCGGTATCTCGGGGAACGCCTTGCGCGCGACGCGGATGCCGGTGACGTTGACCGGGTTGTGCAGGGGAGCGAGCGGGGCCAGCTCCTCGACCAAGCCGGGCCGTTGGGTTACGTGCAGATGCTGGTCAGGTTCGGGTACGGCCCGCCGGTCCCGCGCGTGCCGCGCCGACCCGTGTTCGAGGTTCTCGACCGGCGCACGCGGGAGGCGCGGCGTGGCTGAGCCGGTGCGACCCGCCCTGATCCAGGGCGGGATGGGCGTGGGCGTGTCGGGATGGCGGCTGGCCCGGGCGGTCGCCGCGACCGGGCAACTCGGTGTGGTGTCGGGCACGGCGCTGGACGTCACTCTGGCCAGAAGACTGCAGCGCGGCGACCCAGGCGGCCACCTGCGCCGCGCGCTGGCCTGCTTCCCCGTGCCCAAGGTCGCAGAGCGGGTGCTCGGCCGCTATTTCGTGCCCGGCGGGATCGGCCCGGACGTGCCGTACCGGCCGGTGCCCCGGCTCGGTATGCGGTCGAACCGCGCCCGGGACGAATTGGCCGTGCTGGCCAACTTCGCGGAGGTCTTCCTCGCGAAGGAGGACCACGACGGGCCCGTCGGAGTGAACTTCCTGGAGAAGATCCAGCTCGCCACCCCGGCCGCCGTCTACGGCGCGATGCTGGCCGGCGCCGACTTCGTGCTGGTCGGTGCCGGCATCCCGGCGGAGATCCCCCGGCTGCTCGACGACCTGGCCGAGCACCGTCCGGCGCGGATCTCGGTTGCCGTGGCGGGCGGCGACGGGCACACGATCGGGATCAACCCGGTACGGCTGCTCGGCCATCGCCTGACGCCGCTGCCGAGGCCCAGATTGCTGGCGATCGTGTCGTCGCACGTGCTGGCCGCTTACCTGGCCCGCTCCCCGGTAACCAGGCCCGGGGATTTGTGATCGAGACGCCAGCGGCGGGCGGGCACAGTGCGCCGCCGCGTGGCCGGATGATGCTCGACCCGGCGGGAGAGCCGGTGTACGGGCCGCGCGACGAGGTCGACCTGGGCAAGGTCGCCGCTCTTGGGCTGCCGTTCT
Source organism: Nonomuraea helvata (assembly GCF_039535785.1). Taxonomy (NCBI): domain Bacteria; kingdom Bacillati; phylum Actinomycetota; class Actinomycetes; order Streptosporangiales; family Streptosporangiaceae; genus Nonomuraea; species Nonomuraea helvata. The sequence goes on along the minus strand of NZ_BAAAXV010000001.1, from coordinate 1,544,313 downwards.
GGCTGGCCGGCGGGTACGGCACGTCCGGCGGGCTCGGGCGGGCCTGGGCTGCGGGTGCGGAGGGGATCCAGGTCGGGTCGGCGTTCGCGCTGTGCCGGGAGTCCGGCCTCGACCCCGGCCTGCGCAGACGCCTGCGCGAGCAGGCCGCGAGCGGAGCCCTCCAGGTACGCAACGACCCGCGAGCCTCGCCCACCGGGTTCCCGTTCAAGGTCGCCGCCGTGGCGGGGACGCTGTCGGAGCAGGAGGTGTACCAGGCGCGCCCGCGGCTGTGCGACCTGGGTTACCTGCGCACGCCGTACCAGAAGGCGGACGGCTCGATCGGCTACCGCTGCCCGCCGAGCCAGTGGACACCTATGTGCGTAAGGGCCGCCCGGCGGAGGAGGCGGCCGACCGCCGCTGCCTGTGCAACGGACTGCTCGCCGCGATAGGTCTCGGTCAGCACCGCGCCGACGGGTACGACGAGCCGCCACTGCTCACCCTCGGCCAGGACGCGGCCTTCCTCGCCGGCCTGCCGGACGACCACTCGGCCGCCGACGTGGTGGCCCACATCCTGTTGGGAGCCCGGGTATGACCGCGCGGGAGACCGGAGGCCGGGCGGAACCCGGCACTCCGGCAGGCAACCGTCCGACAGATCGCCGCTGCGGCGGGTCCGGCAAGATGTCGCGGACCGTCCCTTCATCGTCATCTGAGAGGCCACCCGGACCTGCCCGCTGGCCTGCCTGCACTGCCGAGCGGAGGCCGTGCCCGAGCGGCACCCCGAGGAGCTGACCACCGCCGAGGCCGGTGAGCCGATGCGTCAGGTGGCCGATTTCGGCCGGCCCGCGCCCCTGTTCGTGGTCACAGGCGGCGATCCGTTCGAGCGGCCCGCTCCGTTCGAGCTGGTACGGCGGGCCCGCGCGGTCGGGCTGTCCCCGGCCGTGTCACCGTCGGCCACCGCGGCGCTCACCCCGGGCAACCTTGCCCGGCTGCGCCAGGTGGGCGCCGCGGCGATTTCGCTCAGCCTCGACGGGGCGACAGTCGCCGGGCACGACAGCTTCCGCGGCTACGACGGCGTGTTCGCCCGTACCGTGGCGGCTTGGCGAGCGGCCCGCGAGGTTGGACTCAAGGTGCAGATCAACGCCACGGTGACGCGCCGCAACCTGACCCGGCTGCCGGACATCGACCGGTTGGTACGCGCTCAGGGCGCGCTGCTGTGGAGCGTCTTCTTCCTGGTGCCCACCGGCCGTGGCCGCGCGCTGTCGGCGCTGAGCTCGGCCGAGGCCGAGGACGTGCTGCACTTCCTGTTCGACCTCGGCACCACGATTGCGGTCAAGACCACCGAGGCGCACCATTTCCGGCGCGTGGCCGTCCAGCGGCTCATCATGGCCCAGCACGGCGCCGATCACGCAGAGACGCTGGGTCCGCTCTACCAGGACCTGCGCCGACGGGCACGGCAGTCCGGGCTGATCGGGGACTCGCGGGTACGCCGTCCGCCCGTCGACGTGAACGCCGGACGCGGCTTCGTGTTCGTCTCCCACACCGGCACCGTGCGCCCTTCGGGCTTCCTGCCGCTGGACGCGGGCGACGTGCGCGATCGACCACTGACCGAGATCTATCGCTCCGCGCCCCTGTTCGCTGCGCTGCGCCACCCTGACCGGCTGGGCGGACGGTGCGGGGGTGCGAGTTCCGCATTATCTGCGGCGGTTCCCGGTCCCGCGCGTACGCGTACCGGCGACGTGCTCGCCGAAGAGCCGTGGTGCGGCAACGAGCCGGGCAGCTCCCCTTACCAGAGCGACCTCGGCCGGCACATCCGCACTCCGTAAGTCCCCGAAGGTCGGGACCTTGGTCCATAGGCCGCCGCAGGACCTGTCAGCTGGGATGAGACCAGGACACTTGCGCGGCACGCAGCCGCGGCCATCCATGAATCAACGATCACGTGAGGACGACATGACCAACGCACCGACCGGCCGCAGGCCCGCTTTGATGCTCGGCCTGGCGACCGTGGGCTTCGCGGTGAACTTCTGGGCGTGGGCGCTGCTCAGCCCGTTGGGGCCGCGTTTCAAAGAGCTGCTCGGGTTGTCGGCCGGGCAGCAGGCGCTGCTGGTCGCCGTACCCGTGATCGTCGGCTCGCTCGGCCGTATCCCGGTCGGCGCTTTGACCGACCGCTTCGGCGGACGGGTGATGTTTCCCCTCATCTCCGCCGCCACCATCGTGCCTGTGCTGTTCATCGGCGTGGCCGGGCAGACCTCCCTGGCCGCGCTGCTGCTCGGCGGGTTCTTCCTCGGCATAGGCGGGACCGTCTTCGCCGTCGGCGTGCCGTTCGTCAACGCCTGGTTCCCGCCGCACCGGCGCGGCCTCGCAGTCGGGATCTTCGGGGCCGGAATGGGAGGCACCGCGATCAGCGCGCTGACCACCGTCCCCCTGGTGCGGGCGGGTGGCCCGGCCACCCCCTTCCTGATCACCGCCATGGTTCTCGCCACCTACGCCGTCGTCGCGTGGCTGGTGCTGCGGGACGCCCCCGGCCGCACCGTCGCGACCCAGCCCCTGATAGCGCGCATGGCGGCCACGTTGAAGTTGCCGATCACCTGGCAGGCGTGCGTGCTGTACGCGGTCGCCTTCGGCGGCTACGTCGCCTTCTCCGTCTACCTGCCCGCCTACCTGCAGACCGGCTACGGGCTCGAGCAGGCCGACGCCGCCAACCGCATGGCCGGGTTCGTGGTGCTGGCCGTCCTGGCCCGGCCACTGGGTGGCTGGCTGTCCGACCGCATCGGCCCCATCCCCGTGCTGACCGGTGTATTCATCCTCATCGCCGTCATGGCCGGGGTGCAGGCGCTCACGCCGGGACTGATGCCGCTCGGCACGGTCGCCTTCCTTACCATGGCCGCCGCCCTCGGCGCGGGCAGCGGAGCCACCTTCGCCCTCGTCGCCCAGATCGCACCCCCCGACAAGGTCGGCACCGTGACCGGCCTGGTCGGCGCCGCGGGCGGCCTCGGCGGCTTCGTACCCCCGCTGGTGATGGGTTTCATCTACGGACAGCTCCGTTCCTATGGCCTCGGCCTGGCTCTGCTGGCCGTCACCGCCACGCTCACTCTGGCCCTGACGGTGACTGTGATCCGCTCGGTGGCCGTCCATCGCAAGGCCAAGCAAGTCGGCGTCCGCTGACCACCCCATTCGCGCAACGGAGGGCTTGACAGACCGTGGCGATACCGCAGACTCCCAGCGCGCCGCCACAGGCAGCGCAACCTAGACACTCTGGTCAGTTGGGACAGGCCACACAGCGATCCGGCCGGCGAGTGGCCTGGAGGCGCTTGCCTCTGATGGGCGGAGCGGTCGTCGCACTGGTCGCCGGGGTCGTCGGCGGACTTGCGCTGCTGGTGGGCGAGATTCCGGCGCCGGCGTCGTTCATCGAGCAGCGGCTGGAGTTGGCGCATGTCGTGTTCCTGCGGCCCATCGCCTGGGTCGGTCTGCTGGCCGCCGCAGGGGTGGTGGGTGTGGGGGCTGTGGTGTCGATCTTCGCGCCGGTCGCGGGCGCGCGCGTACGGCCGGGGCCGGGATGGTTGTGGTCGCCGGGTGGCTCGGCTTTTACGACGTGGCGCGGCGGACCGTGCGCGGTGCTGGGCTCTCCCGGTACGCGGCCGTCTGCCTGCTGGCCGGGTACTGCTGGTTGGCGGTGTCCGGGGTGCTGTGGGCGGCCACCGGCTTGGCGTCGGGACGGTATCTGTACGACGCCGCGCTGCACGCGCTCTTCCTCGGCTTCGTCATGTCGATGGTGTTCGGGCATGCCCCGGTGATCCTTCCAGCGCTGTTGCGCTTGCGGCTGCCGTACCGGCCCCTTCTCTATATGCCGCTGGTGGCGCTGCACGCGGCGGTGGCGGTGCGGGTGGCCGGGGACCTGGCCGCCGTCCGGGTCGTGCGCACGCTGGGTGGCGTGCTTGCGGCGGTCGCTCTGCTGATGTTCGCCGGATGCGTGATCGCGATCGCGCGCTCCGGTCACGATAGGGAGGTCCTCGAAGTGGGTCCGGTTGATATCCGTATAGAAAGGGGCAGACCGCCGCTTCAGGCGCCGACGCCGCAGCGTCCCCGCGCCTCGTGGCATCTGCGAGCGAACGCTATCGTCGTCGGCTGGCTCGCCCTGACCGTCGTGGCGGCGCTAGCAGGCGACGTGCTGCCGGCGCCGCGCTGGCTGCTGATCCACGTGTTCCTGCTGGGCGCGGTCAGCACCGCCATCCTCATCTGGAGTGAGCACTTCACCGTGGCGCTCCTACGCGTTCGCACCCCGCCTCAGCGCGGCAGCCTGACCCGGCTCGCCCTGCTCAAGGCCGCCACGGTCGCGGTCCTGGCTGGAGTGTCGGCGGGACCGTGGCAGGTGGCCGCCGCCGGGGCGGCGCTGGTGGTGGGGGTGGTCTTGTGGCACGCCGCCGTGCTCGTCCGGATGGTGCGGCAGGCGCTGCCCGGCCGGTTCGGGCACGTCATTTGCTGGTACGTGTCGGCCGCTGGAGCGCTCGCCGTCGGGCGGCACCCTGGGCGGGCTGCTGGCCGCGCACGTCGGGCACGGGGCGCTGCACGAGCGGTTGCATGCCGCGCATGCCGAGGTCAACCTGTTCGGCTGGATCGGACTCACCGTGCTCGGCACGCTGTTCACGCTCTGGCCCACGGTCCTGCGCACACGCATGTCTGATGGGACGCGGCGGGCGTCACGCGTGGGGTTGCGGCTGGCCGCGCCCGGGGTTGGCGGTGGCCGTCGGCGGGTTGCTGGCGGGCTGGCGGTGGGTTGCCCTGATGGGCCTGGTGGCGTACGCGGTAGGAGGGCTGGCGGTGCTCGCGCCGCTGGTCGACGCGCTGCGGCGCAGACGGCCGCACACCGGGGCCTCGTGGATGCTGGGGGCGGCGATCGTCTGGTTCGAGCTGACGCTGGCCGCGAACCTGGTGGTCATCGCGGCCCGCCCGGCAGCCGAGGTCGCCGCGGCGCTGGAGCCGCTGCTGCCCCTGGTGCTCGTCGGATTCGTCGGTCAAGTGCTGCTTGGCTCGCTGCTGCACCTGCTGCCCGCGGTGCTGGGCGGCGGCCCGGCCTTTCACAAGTGTGACTCGCCGCCCGTCGGGGTGCAGGCCCGTCATGGACGCCACCGGCCACCTGCCAGGTAGGCGGCAGATCAGGTGGCGCTCATCGGACATGACCGAAACGGTAGATCCGAAGCCGGACCCGCCGTCACGGCCACAGGTCACCCCGCGGAGGGACTTTGGACCTGTCTTCCAGGGCCGTTCGGCCCTCAAGGAAGCCCGGCAGGGGTGATGCGGTCCCAGGCGGGGAGCGGCAGCATGATGACGGCCGCGGGGAACAGGCCGTGTTCCTCGTGATCGATGTGCTGGTGCAGCCTGTCCAAGGCCTTGAGCACGGCGTGCCAGTCGGGCGCAGCTCGGTCGATCGCCCCCAGTACCCCATGGATGTCGGCGTGCTCGGCGCAGAGCCGCTCCACCTCGTCAGCCAGGGATCCTTCCGCGCGTAGCTCGGCGAACAGCCCGCTCTCCTCGGTGGCGGTGTGCGGGAGCAGACGGTTGAGTAGCTCATCCAGGAGGGCTGCTGCGTCGCCATGCCGGTCCTCGTGGATGGCTCGGCGCAGGGCTCCCGCGCACTCGGCGATGTCCCAGTGCTCCTGGGACAGGCGGCCGATCAGCGGGAACTCCCTGCACCCGCAGTAGTTGCACATGGTGTGGTCCTTCCGAAGGCGCTCATCGCGTTGTCCTTGGGCAGTGAGACCAGCACCAGGCGGCCGCCGCGCCGCAGACAGGCGTGGGCCTGCTCCAGTACGCGGGGGTTGGCGGCCAACACGACGGCCACGTCCACCCCGCCCAGCGCCTTGATCTCCGCAACCGGGTCGCCGGTGGCGGCGTTGACCGTGTGCGCGGCACCCAGCTCCCGAGCCAGCCTCAGCTTGTCCTCGGTGACGTCGACCGCGATGGTCTGCGCACCGAAGATCTGCGCGTACTGCTGGGCGAGGTGGCCCAGTCCGCCGATGCCGAAGATCGCCGCTCGCTCGGACGGGCGCAGCCCGGAGACCTTGACGGCCTTGTACGTGGTCACGCCCGCACAGGTCAGTGGCGCGGCCTCGACGGGAGAGACACTCTGGGGGACCGGGACCACGTATCCGGCGTGGGCCACGGCGTACTCGGCGTGGCCGCCGTCGAGGGCGTAGCCGGTGTTCTGCTGGGACTCGCACAGGTTCTCGCGGCCGCTGACGCAGTATTCGCAGGTGCCGCAGGCGGAGCCGAGCCACGGGATGGCTACCCGCTCGCCCACCTCGCGGCCGGTCACCGCAGAGCCGATCTTCTCGATGACCCCGACGCCCTCGTGCCCCGGAGTGAAAGGCAGGGACGGCTTGACCGGCCAGTCACCGTGAGCGGCGTGGATGTCGGTGTGGCACAGGCCGCTCGCCTCGATGCGGACGAGCACCTGGTACGGCTCCGGCTCAGGGACAGGCAGTTCCTGGATCTCGAGGGGCTTGTCGAAGCCGGTCACGACGGCAGCGCGCATGCTCTTCACTCTCCTTTGGTCCTGTGCTCACCTTCGCCGTCGGGTGGCCCGGGAATCAGGGGCGAAAGTCCCGCTCCGCATGGTCGTTCGTCCTGTATGCCGGGGTCCTGTCGCGGAAAAGCACCCTGACCGAAGCTCCGGCATAGGGGACTTCCGGCCCTGTAGGCCGGCTTCGGAGCGATGGTGCCATGGCCATGCAGAGGAAGGGAGGAACCGATGGTGCGGATCAGTGTGAGAGACGTGATGACCACACATGTGGCCTCGGTGAGATCGGACATGCCGTTCAAGGACGTCGCCGAGCTGCTCGTGCGGCGCGGGGTCAGTGCCGTTCCCGTGCTGGAAGAGGACGGGCGGGTCGCCGGCGTGGTGTCGGAGGCGGATCTGCTGCGTAAGGAGGAGTTCCGGGAGCAGTACTACGGGGAGGACTATCGGCCCCGCCTGCGTGCCCGGTTGCGCCGCAGGCTCGCCGGGCGTGGTGAGGACGGACAGGAGAAGGCCGACGCAGCCACGGCGGCCGAGCTGATGTCGGCGCCGGCGGTGACGGTCGCGCCGGACACCTCCACCGTGACGGCCGCCCAGCTCATGGACGAGCACGGCGTCAAGCGCTTGGTTGTAGTGGACGAGGAGGAGCGGCTGATCGGCATCGTGAGCAGGCGAGACCTGCTCAAGGCGTACGTGCGCGACGACGCGGAGCTCAAGAGCTGGGTCGAGGAGGCCATCCCCGAGCAGGCCCGGTGGAACGACCACACCGGGATCGTGGTGCAGGTGCAGGACGGCATCGTGACGCTGTCCGGCCACACCTCGACCCGCACCGAGGCGGCGGCCGCGGTGCACATGGCCAAAGGGCTCGGCGGTATCGTCGGTGTCCGCGAGAGTCTCTCCTGGGAACGGGACGACCGGCTCGAGCTACCGCCGATCTGGGACCGAGCTTGAGGAGAGCGGTGACCGCCGTCGTCCGAGGGCATCGCCGTCCTAAGTGGTCCCGTTTTTAAGTCCGTCGGGGGTGGGGCCGTCAACGTTTGGCCGAGGTAGAGGCCGCAAGGGCGCAGTCGAGGGCTTCGGCCCGCTGGCTGCGCCGGAGCTCCAGCGTTCATGAGGACGCCCAACTCACAAAAGCTGTGCCCTAACGAATCCAGCCAGCAGTACGGCGAAGCCGCCGACCTCACCGACGATCAGAGAGACCATGAACGCGCTCGTGCCGCGTACGGGATGGCGCAACTGATTGTCAGTGTCACGACGCCAGCCGTGATAAACATAGGTCCCGATCGCGGCCACGAAGAAAAAGATCATGATCCCCGCCGCCGCCAGGTTAACCAACGACGGCCAGTCGCTCAGCGCGACGAACGCCGTGAGCAGCAGCGTCGCGAACGAATAGAGCAAGGCGGTTCGATGTGCGATGTCCACATAGGGGTGAGCCACGTGTTCCGCCGAGGTGGCCATCTGGCGGTATTTCCATACGCCCAGCAGCAACGCCAGCAGAAAGGTCAGGCCCGCCGCCAGCAGAACCATCTTGGCAGCCATGCTCAGCGCCACGACCGCGCGCCTCCATCCATGATCGGACAGTCTCTCCGGCAACTCGAACAAGCATGTACGAATTATGGTGGAGATCGTAGCACTGGGGCCTGAAAGTGATGGCGAACGCCTACCCGCGGAGGCTCGCGTGGGGCAGCGTGAATAGCCAAGGTTCGACTTCGAGGAGGACGCCTCGACAGTCCTCACGGCGAACGGCGCGCGTGTTTGAACCACCGACGAGGTAGCAGGCGTCGCAGGCCGTCCGCCCGGGTGCCGCAGCGGACGCACCGCCCTCACCCCGACGCCTCGACGGCCGCGACCATCCCCCGCGACTCGGCGACGGCCACCGCCGCGCGCACCAGCGCGGCCACGGCACGGCTGCGGGACCGCTCCGGCCAGGCGATCACCAGCGAGGCGGGAGGACAGTCCTCGACGGGGACGTACGCCACCGCCTGCCGGGGATACCGCGCGGCGACCGATCTCGGAAGCAGGGTCATCGTCGCCCCGAGGCCGACGAGCGCGAGCAATTGCGCGAGGTCCTGCACGCCGTGCTCGCCGATGTCGCGCTCCGCCCGTTCGTCGACCTCCTCCGGGCCTCGCCCAAAACCGGCATCATCCCGTTCATGGACCTGGTCGAGCAGGTCATGACGCAAGAACCGTACGCCTCGGCCCGGCGGGTGTTCTGGGTCGTGGACAACGGTTCCTCCCATCGTGGCAAGGCGGCCACCGACCGGCTCACCGCGCGGTTCCCCAATGGGGTGATGGTCCACACCCCTGTGCACGCGTCTTGGCTGAACCAAGTGGAAATCTTCTTCTCCATCGTGCAGCGCAAAGTAGTCACACCCAACGACTTCACCAGCCTTGACCAGGTCGAAGACCGGCTGATCGCCTTCGAGCGCCGTTACAACGAGACCGCCCGGCCCTTCAAATGGAAGTTCACCCCGGCCGACCTCGAGGACCTGATGGCCCGGATCGAGCGGCACGAACAGAAAGAGCGCCACTTCCAGCAGCTCGCTGGCTGCGGCCACCAGCCTGCCGCACTACCAGCAACCACGTGAAACCTTGAATGACTTACGAACTGGACCACTAAGCTATCCAGTCGTCACAGCGCGCCAGCCGAAGGCGCCGGCATCGGTCAGCAGCACCACCCCGGACAGCACTGCCGCTGAGGAGGGGTACCCAGGCGACGGCGGCCCTCGACGCCAGAACCAGACCGCCAGCGCCGAGCCGGGTGAGGAGCACGCCGGGCACGGCGATGCCCCAGCCCATCCAGACGGGCGCCAACGCGATGAAATGCACGCCGACCGCCGTTGCCACCCAAGCCACGTTGGCCTGTTGAGGCCTTCTCCAGGCGGCCAGCACCCGAAGGCCGCCGAAGAGCAGGATTGCCTCCGCGGCGACGACGATCAGGTGGTCACGGCTGAACACGTTCCGCTGCTGCCTCGTGGCGGGCCGTTGCCTCCGGGCTGTGGCGAACCACATGCCGATGACGCTCGCGGCCGCCAGACAGGCGGTTGCCCGTAAGAGGTTGACGGTCACGGCGTTGAGCGGGCTCTGTGCGTTCACGACGACGAAGCGGCTACTGTCCGCTTGGGTCTTGAGGCGAGAACGTGGTCGGCTTGGCACTGCCATACCGTGCTGCGCAGGTAGGCGAGTACCGCCGCACCCGCCGGTTGTCGTCAGGGGTTTCGGGCAACTCGGGCTTGGCGAACATGCTGGCCACGTCTCCTTCGCGACGCCTTTCCCCAAACACGGGCCCAACGGAACATTCAGGCCCGACGGTAACTCCTCGAACGCCGTGTACGCCCTGACATGGTCATCAGATAAAGACCCCACAGGCGCGGGCGACAACGGTAGACATATCGCCGATCACAACAAAAGCGAAGATCAGCGCTAGATGTCCGAATCTCAGGCTTGAACCGTCGCCGTCATGCCTCCAGGGTCGCCAGTTCGGTGGCGGGGCGGCGGGGGCTGCGGGCCACGTATGGTCCGTACCCGAACCGGATGATCATTTGCGGGTGGCCGCGCCGGTGGTACGGATCCCGGCGGTGGCGCATGTCGCGTAGGTCGAGCGGCTGGTTCAGGAACGACGCCGACAGGCCGTGCCTGGTCGCGAGCAGCAGCAGCCGTTGCAGGGCTTGGCCTGCGCGCAGCCAGTCGAGGGGCCGGTCGCCCGGCGTGGTGAGCACTGCGAGTTGGGGGCGTTCTTCGAAACGCGCCGTCGTCTGGTGCCGCCCGAAATCGCGTACCGGCGCGGGTTCGCGTGCGGGGCGCGGTCCCAATGCGTAATCGGGTAGGCCGTCGAACCGCGCGCCCGGCATGGTCCACGCGGCCACCTCGGCTCGGTAGGCGTGATCGCAGGCCAGCTCGTCCTCGGCCATGGCGGCGTACTCGAGCGTTTCGGCCACGCTGTCCGGGTCAAGGAGGGTCAGGCCGGCGCCTTCCCGGGAGGCCGCGATACGCAGATCGTCCAGCACCCGCGGTGGTATGGGCCGGGAGGTGAACGGCAGGCGGCAGGTGCGCCGTACCGGGATGAGGTCGTACATGTCGAGTTGCTCGGCGGAGGCGGGTGCCGCAGGTGTCATGCGCAGGGCCGCCAGCAGGTCGGGCTCCTCCTCGGGGTTGGGCAGCAGCCAGACCTGCGGGCGCTGCCCAGCCGCCCGGGCGGCCAGACGCAGGTTGAACAGGGCGGCCCCGCAGCTGACGATCTGGGATCGGCCGCGCGGATCGCTCACTCGCAGCCGCCTGTCCTGGTCGGCCAGCAGTTCGAGGAACTCGCGGCCGGCCACGTGGAAGCGCCACGGCTGGGTGTTGTGCACCGACGGCGCGTGACCGGCCGCGACGAGCAGCCGCCCGATGCCGCGATCGGTGGCGAGTGCAGGGGACATGACACACCTCCCGCCGCTGACGCTGCCGCACCGGGGCTGTGAGGCGTCAGGGCCGGATGGCTCCGGGACAGGTGCCGAAGGTCCCTTGAGGACGGGGACGCTCGACTCTACGAGATCGCGGGGCCGTGATCGACGCTGTCGACCATGGATGTCTTGGACCTTTCGCGCTGGCAGTTCGGCATCACGACCGTGTACCACTTCCTGTTCGTGCCGCTCACGATCGGGCTGTCGATCATCGTGGCCGGGTTGCAGACGGCCTGGTACCGGACGAAGAAGCCGGAGTACCTGCGGCTGACCCGGTTCTGGGGGCGACTGTTCCTCATCAACTTCGCGATGGGCGTGGTGACGGGGATCGTGCAGGAGTTCCAGTTCGGGATGAACTGGAGTGACTACTCGCGCTTCGTCGGTGACGTGTTCGGCGCGCCGCTGGCCATGGAAGGGCTGATGGCGTTCTTCCTGGAGTCCACTTTCCTCGGACTGTGGATTTTCGGCTGGGACAAGCTGTCGCCGAAGCTCCATCTGGCCACGATCTGGGTCGCGGCGATCGGCACCAATGTCTCCGCCTACTTCATCCTCGCGGCGAACTCGTGGATGCAGCACCCGGTCGGCTACCGCATCAACAACGGCAGGGCCGAGCTGACCGACATCTGGGCCGTGCTCACCAACCCCACCACGCTCGTCACCTTCCCCCACGTGATCTTCGGCGCATTCCTGACCGCCGCGGCTTTCGTCCTCGGCATCAGTGCCTGGTTCCTGCTCCGCAAGAGGGACGTCGATCTCTTCCGCACCTCCGCCCGCCTGGCCCTGGTCGTCAGCCTCGTCTCCGCGATTGGGGTGTCGTTCTCCGGCCACTGGCAGGCGCAGATCATGACCGAGCAGCAGCCGATGAAGATGGCCGCCGCCGAGGCCCTGTGGGAGGACGAGAGCGCGGCCGGGTTCTCCCTGTTCGCCGTCGGCGACGTCGAGAACGGCCGCAACCACGTCAACCTGCAGATCCCGTACGGCCTGAGCCTGCTGTCCACCAACACCCTGCACGGCAAGGTCGAGGGCATCAACGACATCCAGGCCCGCTACCAGGCTCTCTATGGGCCGGGCGACTACCGGCCGGTCGTCGGCCTGGCGTACTGGTCGTTCCGGCTGATGATCGGCTTCGGTGCGCTGGCGGCGCTGCTGGCGCTGGCCGGCCTCTGGCTGACCCGGCGCGGCCGGCTGCCCGCGGGGCGCTGGGCCTACCGCCTGGCCATCGCCGGGATCGGCCTGCCCTTCCTGGCCAACACCATGGGCTGGATCTTCACCGAGATGGGCCGCCAGCCGTGGACCGTCTTCGGCCTCATGCGCACCGCCGCGGCGGTCTCCCCGGGAGCCGACGTCGCCTCGGTCGCCATCACGCTGGCCGGCTTCACCCTCGTCTACGCCGTGCTGGCGGTCATCGAGGTGCGGCTGCTGCTGAAGTTCATCCGGATCGGGCCGCACGAGCAGGCCGCCGAGCCCGAAGCCGCCCTGCCCGCCCTGAGCTACTGAAGGACCCGCCATGGAACTGACCACCGTCTGGTTCGTCCTGATCGCCGTGCTGTGGACCGGCTACTTCGTGCTGGAGGGCTTCGACTTCGGTGTGGGCATTCTGCTGCCGTTCCTGGGTCGCGCGGAGGCGGAGCGGCGCACGATCGTCAAGACGATCGGCCCGGTGTGGGACGGCAACGAGGTGTGGCTGCTGGTGGCCGGCGGGGCCACGTTCGCAGCTTTCCCCGAGTGGTACGCGACCCTGTTCAGCGGCTTCTACCTGCCGCTGTTCCTCATCCTGCTGGCCCTGATCGCGCGCGGGGTGGCACTGGAATACCGCAGCAAATCCGACAGCACGCGCGGCTGGGACCGGACCTTCTTCTGGGGCTCGCTCGGCCCGGCCTTCCTGTGGGGCGTCGCCTTCGCCAACATCGTGCGCGGCGTGCCGCTGGACACCAACCACGAGTACACCGGCACCCTGCTGACGCTGCTCAACCCGTTCGCGCTGTTCGGAGGGCTGGCCACGCTGCTGCTGTGCACCCTGCACGGCGCGATCTTCCTGGCCCTGCGCACCACCGGTGAGCTGCGCCTGGGTGCCTCGCGCATGGCCAAGAGCCTGGCCCCCGTGACGATCCTGGTCGTGATGGCGTTCCTGCTGGCCGCGGGCGGTGGCGGCAGGCCGGTCTGGTGGGCCGCTGTCGCGCTGGTCGCGCTCGGCCTGATCGGCGCCCTGGCCGCGACGATGCGCGGCCGCGACGGATGGGCCTTCACCGCCAGCGCGCTCGCCGTGGTCGCGGTCGTGGCCGCGCTGTTCACCGGGCTGTGGCCGAACGTGCTGCCGGCCCTCGACCCGGCCAACAGCCTCACCGTGACCAACGCCGCCTCCACCCCGTACACGCTGACGGTGATGACGTGGGTGGCGGCCGTCTTCACGCCCGTGGTGCTGGCCTACCAGGCCTGGACCTACTGGGTCTTCCGCCGTCGCCTCACCGGACCGTCCGACGTGCCCGTTGGCCCGCCGGACGTGGGACCTTCGTCTCTGATGCCGGTTGACGGCCGGTGATGTGCTGGATCCAGCAGGAGGTGGATCGCCATGAGCACCCGTACGGCACAGCAGAACGCCCTCGCCATCCACGCGGCACTGAAGGCCGCCGCCTGGGCGCCGTCCGTCCACAACACCCAGCCGTGGACGTTCGCCGTCTCCGGCGAGGAGGTCAGCGTACGCGCCGACGCCAACAGGAAACTACGCTTCAGCGACCCCGAGGGCAGGCAGCAGCTGATCAGTTGTGGGGCCGCGCTGTTCAACCTCACCACGGCGCTGCGCTGCCACGGGTACGAGCCCGTGGTGCGGGTCCTGCCCGACCCGGACCGGCCCGCGCTGCTGGCCACGGTACGGCTGGGCGAGGGCAGCACACCTGACGAGCACACCGCGGCGCTGAACGCCGAGATCGAACAGCGCCGGACCCATCGGGCGGCCTTCACCGATCTACCCGTCCCGGACCGGCTGGTGGAGACGCTGATCCAGCAGGCGGCAGCCGAAGGAGCCAGGCTGACGCCGGTGCGCGAGCCGGAAGCCATACGGGTCATCGCCTCGCTGACCCACGCCGCCCAGAACGCGCAGTCGCAGAACCGGCTGCTCGCCCTCGAGGTCATCCGCTGGGCCCGCCCGCCGGGCAGCGCCCGCACCGACGGCGTGCCCGCCGACGCCTACCCCGCCGAGCACGTCCTGATCCATCCGCCCTTCGCCCAACGCGACTACGCCTGGCGGCATGACTGGGGCACGACGGCCGGCCAAGCCGCGTCGACCTCCACCGGAGTCGTGGCCCTACTCACCACCCCCGGCGACACCCGCCAGGAATGGATCGCCGCGGGACAGGCCCTCCAACGGGTTCTGCTGCACGCCAGCGCATACGGGGTGAGCGCTGCCTTCCACACCCAGGCGCTGGAGACAAACCATCTGCGGGAGTTCCTGCGCGAGGAGCTCTGCTTCGGAGAGTACCCGCAGATGATCATGCGGCTTGGCATCACGTTCGACACCAAAGGCGCGGTCCGCCGCCCGCTGTCCGACGTTGTCGAGTCCGCTTCTCTGCCGTAAGGGCCCAGCTCGGAGCTCCAGGGACGAAAGTCCCTCAGCCACGCTTCCCGATTCGGGACTTTCGGCCCCGAAAGTGCGGACGTTTGCCCAGATGATCCGTCTGCTCCGGTTCCTAGTGTGATTCGCGGGCCCACTGAGTCTCTCGGGCCTCATGTCCCCTTCTGTCCGGAGGTTCCCATGCTGTCCGCGGATTCAGCCGCGATCGTCCGTGCCACGTTGCCGGTCGTCGGCGCCTCGCTCGACGCCATCACCGCGCGGTTCTACGAGACGATGTTCGCCGAGCGTCCCGAGTTGCTGGACGGTCTCTTCAACCGCGGTAACCAGGCCAACGGCGAGCAGCGGAAGGCGCTGGCCGGGTCCATCGCCGCATTCGCCACCATGCTCCTGAACCACCCCGACCAGCGGCCAGACCAACTGCTCGCCCGCATCGCCCACAAGCACACGGCCGTCGGCGTGACCGACGACCAGTACGTGATCGTGCACAAGTACCTGTTCGGCGCCATCTCCGAGGTGCTCGGCGAGGCCGTCACCCCGGAGGTGGCCGCGGCCTGGGACGAGGTGTACTGGCTGATGGCCGGTGCGCTGATCGCGATGGAGGCCCGCATCTACGCCGAGGCCGGCGCCCGCAACGGGGTTACGTGGCGGCAGTGGCGGGTGGTCGCCCGTCGGGAGGAGACCCCCGACGCGGTGTCGTTCCTGCTGCGTCCGGTCGACGATGCCCCGGTCCCGCCCACGCAGCCCGGTCAGTACGTCAGCGTCCGCCTCCGGATGCCTGACGGGGTGCATCAGCTGCGCCAGTACACGCTGTCCAGCGCGGACGGGGACCGGTTGCGCAGGATCACCATCAAGCGTGTGGATGGCGATCCGGCCGGTGAGGTGTCCACGCTGCTGCACACCACCGTGCGGGTGGGCGACGAGCTGACTCTGTCGGCGCCCTTCGGCGATGTGACGCTGGAGGACGGGGACGAGCCGCTTGTGCTCATCTCTGCGGGCATCGGCTGCACGCCCATCGTGGCGATGCTCGACCACCTGGCCGCCACGGGCTCGCGCCGCCGTGTCCTGGTGCTGCACGCCGACCGCTCACGGGCCGAGCACGCGCTGCGCGAGGACATGCTGCGGCTGGCCACCGAGCTGGTCTTCTGGTACGAGAGCGGTGCGGCCGCCCCGGACCGCGAGGGCCTGATGGATCTGGACGGCATAGACGTTCCGGCCGGGGCTGTGGCCTATCTGTGTGGTCCGGTGCCGTTCATGCGTGACATGCGCGCCCGCCTGCTGAAGGCGGGGGTGGCGGCTCGCGACATCCACTACGAGGTCTTCGGCCCCGACCTGTGGCTGGCCGCCGACTGATCCCGGGCCTATCGGGCCCGGGACAGGGGACTTTGGTCCCTGCCGCGAGACGGGCGGTGAGCCCGAATCTTGAGCCATGTCCACTTTTGACCATGGGGCGGGAGAGATTCTGTGACTGATATCGATGCGGTGCCCGGCATGGGGCCGTTGCTCGCCGCCCGTACGTTCTTCACCAAGTCGGAGGTGTCGGCCGACGGGCGTACCCTCCACCAGATCGACCCGAGCGGCTGGGACCGCTTCTACCGGGACCGGTGGGCGCACGACAAGGTGGTGCGCTCGACACACGGCGTGAACTGCACGGGCTCGTGCTCGTGGCAGGTGTTCGTCAAGGACGGGCTGATCACGTGGGAGCACCAGGCGACCGACTACCCGTCGGTGGGGCCGGAGTCGCCGGAGTACGAGCCGCGCGGCTGCCCGCGTGGCGCGTCCTTCTCCTGGTACACCTATTCGCCTTCGCGGGTGCGGTACCCGTACGTGCGGGGTGTGCTGCTGGAGATGTGGCGCGAGGCGAAGGCCCGGCTGGGCGACCCCGTGCGGGCCTGGGCGGAGCTGACCGGCGATCCCGAGGGGGCGCGGGCGTACAAGCGGGCTCGCGGCAAGGGCGGGTTCGTGCGGTCGAGCTGGGAGGAGGTCCTCGAGCTGATGGCCGCCGCGCACGTGCACACGATCAAGGAGTACGGTCCTGACCGGGTGGTGGGGTTCTCGCCGATCCCGGCCATGTCGATGGCGTCGTTCGCGGCCGGGACGCGGTTCCTGTCGATGATCGGCGGCACGCTGCTGTCGTTCTACGACTGGTACGCCGACCTGCCGATCGCATCACCGCAGGTATGGGGCGACCAGACGGACGTGCCCGAGGCGGCCGACTGGTGGAACTCCCGCTACCTCATCATGTGGGGCTCCAACATCCCGGTCACCCGCACGCCGGACGCGCACTTCATGACCGAGGCCCGTTACCAGGGCACCAAGGTCGTCGCGGTCAGTCCCGACTACGCCGACAACGTCAAGTTCGCCGACGACTGGCTGGCTCCGCACCCCGGCACGGACGGCGCGCTGGCCATGGCGATGGGGCACGTGACGCTGACCGAGTTCTTCCGGGACCGCCAGGTCCAGTACTTCACCGATTACGTCCGCAAATACACCGACCTGCCGTTCCTGGTGACGCTCGAGCAGCGCGGCGACGCGTACGTGCCGCGCCGCTTCCTGACCGCCGCCGACCTGGGGGAGCAGAGCGAGAACGCCGAGTTCAAGACGGTTTTTCCTGGACGAGGGGAGCGGCGCGGCGGTCGTGCCGAACGGGTCGCTCGGGTTCCGCTGGGGCCAGGAGGGTGAGGGCCGCTGGAACCTCGACCTGGACGGCGCCGAGCCCAAGCTGACGCTGCTCGGGGGCCGGGCGGTCGAGGTCGACCTGCCGCGCTTCGACGAGGGAGCCACCGAGGGCGGCTCGGTCATGCGCCGCGGCGTGCCCGTGACCGAAGTGGGAGGCAAGCTCGTCACGACGGTGTTCGACCTGCTTATGGCCCAGTACGGCGTGGCCCGCGACCTGCCGGGCGAGTGGCCGGAGTCGTACCTGGACGCCAGCCAGCCATACACGCCGGCGTGGGCGGAGGAGATCACCTCGGTGCCCGCCGCGACGATCGCCAGGATTGCCCGCGAGTTCGCCCGCAACGCCGAGCACACCCAGGGCAAGTCGATGATCGCGATGGGCGCAGGCACCAACCACTGGTTCCACTCCGACCAGATCTACCGCGCCTTCCTGACGCTGGTGCTGCTGACCGGCTGCCAGGGCGTCAACGGCGGCGGCTGGGCGCACTACGTGGGCCAGGAGAAGGTCCGGCCGATCACCGGCTTCCAGCACCTGGCCTTCGCCTTCGACTGGCAGCGGCCGACGCGGCACATGGCCGCGACCGCGTTCTGGTACCTGGCCACCGACCAGTGGCGTTACGAGCAGTTCGGGGCGGGTGAACTCGCCAGCCCGCTCGGCTCCGGCGCCTTCGACGGCAGGTCGTTCGCCGACTGCAACGCCCAGGCCGCGCGGCTCGGCTGGCTGCCCTCGCACCCGACCTTCAACCGCAACCCGCTCACCCTCGCCGATGAGGCGGCCGAGAAGGGGGTGCCGGTGGCCGAGCACGTCGTGAACGAGCTGAAGTCCGGACATCTCCGCTTCGCCGCCGAGGACCCTGGCGACCCCGCCAACTTCCCCCGCGTGCTGACCGTGTGGCGGGCCAACCTGCTCGGCTCCTCCGGCAAGGGCAACGAGTACTTCCTGCGCCACCTGCTCGGCACCGACGCCGAGACCCGCAACCATGAAGGCGTCCACCCGGCCGAGGTGACCTGGCGCGAAGAGGCCACCGACGGCAAGCTCGACCTGCTCACCGCGATCGACTTCCGCATGACCTCCACGGCGCTGTTCTCCGACGTCGTGCTGCCGGCCGCCACCTGGTACGAGAAGCACGACCTGTCCTCGACCGACATGCACCCGTTCGTGCACGCCTTCAACCCGGCCATCGCGCCGCCCTGGCAGACCCGCGCCGACTACGACGCCTTCCTCGGCCTGGCTGACCGCTTCTCCGAGCTGGCCGCCCGCCACCTCGGCAAACGCACCGACGTCCTGGCCGTCCCGCTCGCCCACGACACCCCCGACGAGCTCGCCCAGCCCGGCGGCCGGGTGCGCGACTGGAAACACGGCGAATGCGAGCCGATCCCCGGCAGAACCATGCCGAAGATCATTACGATCGAGCGCGACTACGCCGCCGTCGGCGAGCGCATGCGCTCCGTCGGGCCGCTCTTCGCCGAGCTGGGACTGACGACCAAAGCCGTGACCTACCGGGTCGGCCCGGAGCTCGACTACCTGGCCGGCAAGAACGGCACCACCAGCGAAGGACGCGTCTCGCTCGCGACGGCCGACCGCATGTGCGAAGCCATCCTCGCGCTGTCCGGCACCACCAACGGCCGCCTGGCCACGCAGGGCTTTGAGACCCTGGAGCAGCGCACCGGAACAGAGCTGGCCGATCTGGCCGCCGAACACGAAGGGAAGCGGATCACCTTCGCCGACACCCAGTCCAGACCACAGCCGGTGATCACCTCGCCCGAATGGTCCGGGTCGGAATCGGGCGGTCGCCGCTACTCGGCGTTCGTCATCAACGTCGAACGGGACAAGCCGTGGCACACGCTGACCGGCCGCCAGCAGTTCTTCCTCGATCACGACTGGATCATCGAGCTGGGGGAGCAGCTGCCCGCGTACCGGCCGCCGCTCAACATGCGCCGCCACTACGGCGAGCAGGGCGACGGGAACGGAGCCGAGGTCACCGTCCGCTACCTCACCCCGCACTCGAAGTGGTCCATCCACTCCGAATACCAGGACAACGCCTACATGCTGGCCCTGTCGCGCGGCGGGCCCACCATCTGGATGAGCGTGGAGGACGCCCGCAGGATCGGGGTCGCCGACAACGACTGGATCGAGGCGTACAACCGCAACGGCGTGGTCGTGGCCCGCGCGGTCGTCTCGCACCGCATGCCTGCCGGGACCGTGTACATGTACCACGCCAAGGACCGCAACGTGAACGTCCCGCTCACGGAGAAGTCGGCCCGGCGCGGCGGCGTGCACAACTCGCTCACCCGGCTGCTGCTCAAGCCCAGCCACCTCATCGGCGGGTACGCGCAGTTCACCTACGCCTTCAACTACTACGGCCCGACCGGCAACCAGCGTGACGAGATCACGGTGATCCGCCGCCGGACCCAGGAGGTCGATTACTGATGCGCGTTCTCGCCCAGGTGGCCATGGTGATGAACCTGGACAAGTGCATCGGCTGCCACACCTGCTCGGTCACGTGCAAGCAGACCTGGACCAACCGGGACGGCGTCGAGTACGTCTGGTTCAACAACGTCGAGACCAAGCCCGGCGTCGGCTACCCCAAGCGCTACGAGGACCAGGAACGCTGGCACGGCGGCTGGCAGGTGGACCAGCGGGGGCGGCTCAAGCTCCGCGCCGGCGGCCGGATCAAGCGGCTGCTCAACCTGTTCTCCAACCCCGACCTGCCGGACCTGGACGACTATTACGAGCCCGCCACCTACGACTACGACACGCTGATCAACGCACCCGCCGGCCCGCACACTCCGGTCATCCGCCCGAAGTCGGCCATCACCGGTCAGGACATGGCCATCACCTGGGGTGCGAACTGGGAGGACGACCTGGGCGGAGCTCCCGAGCACGCCCCGGCCGACCCCAACCTGGCCGCGATGGCGGAGAAGGTGCGCATGGAGTTCGACAAGACCTTCATGTTCCACCTGCCGCGCATCTGCGAGCACTGCCTCAACCCGGCCTGCGTGGCAGCCTGCCCGTCCGGCGCGATGTACAAGCGGGAGGAGGACGGCATCGTCCTGGTGGACCAGGACCGCTGCCGCGGCTGGCGCATGTGCGTCTCCTCGTGCCCGTACAAGAAGGTGTACGTCAACCACAAGACCGGCAAGGCCGAGAAGTGCACGTTCTGCTTCCCCCGCATCGAAGCGGGGCAGCCGACCGTGTGCGCCGAGACCTGCGTCGGCCGGCTGCGCTACATCGGGCTCATCCTGTACGACGCCGATGCCGTCCTGGACGCCGCCCGGGTCGCGGACCCGCGCGACCTGCTCGAGGCCCAGCGCAAGGTCTTCCTCGACCCCGACGACCCCGCGGTGACCGCCGCCGCCCGCGCCGGCGGCATCAGCGAGGACTGGATCGAGGCCGCGCGGCGCTCGCCCATCTACCGGCTGGCCATGCGCTACCGGGTGGCGCTCCCGCTGCACCCGGAATACCGCACGCTGCCCATGGTCTGGTACATCCCGCCGCTGTCCCCCGTGCTCGACGCCGTGACAGGGACGGGCGCCGACGCCGACGACCCGGACAACGTCTTCCACGCCATCACCGACCTGCGCATCCCGCTGGAGTACCTGGCGAGCCTGTTCTCGGCCGGGGACACCGAGGTCGTCGCCGGGGTGCTGATGAAGCTGTCAGCCATGCGCGCGTACATGCGCGCCCGCACCATCGACGGCACCGTGGCCACCGACCTGCTGGACGCCGTGGGGATGACGGCGGCCGACATGGAGGAGATGTACCGTCTGCTGGCCATCGCCAAGTACGACGAGCGCTACGTCGTGCCCGCCGCACACCGCGAGGACGCCGCCGCCCTGGCCGCCCAGGCGGACGGATGCAGCCTCGACGGCGACGGCGGGCCGGGCATGAGCGAGTTCCACCCGCCCGGCGTGACCGGGCGGCGCGGCGACGGCCGCATAGGGCTGAAGCTCTTCGTCGGAAGGGGAGGCACGGCATGAAGCTCCTCGCCCGGCGCGAGTCCGTCACGTTCGCCGAGCCCGCTGATCGCGCGGCCCTGCTGCGGCTCGTCTCCGTCCTGCTGCAGTACCCCGACGCCGGCCTGCTCGCCGCCCGTGACGAGCTGGCCGAGGCCGTGAGCCGGTTGCCGGAGTCGGCGGCGCGTGGGTCGCTGACTCGGTTCCTCGTCTGGTTCGGTGACACGGAGCCGATGGCACTGGCCCGCGCCTACGTCGAGACGTTCGACCTGCGCCGCAGGTCCAGCCTCTATCTCACCTACTACCTGCACGGCGACACCCGCCGCCGCGGCATGGCCCTGCTCACCCTCAAACAGCGCTACCGGCTCGCCGGACTCACCCCACCCGAAGGCGAACTACCCGACTTCCTGCCCGTGGTCTGCGAATTCGCCGCCCTGGCCGGACCCGCCACCGGCGAGGCGCCGCTGCGCCAGCACCGCAAAGGCCTCGAACTCATCCGCACGGCCCTACACGACAGCGGCTCGCCCTACGCGCTGGTCCTCGACGCCCTCTGCACCGAACTGCCCGACCTGTCCGCGGCCGAGCGCGCCGCCGTCACCGACCTCGCGCTGGCCGGACCGCCCGCCGAGGAGGTCGGCCTGGCGCCGTTCGGACCACTGATGAACGAGACGGAGGTGCTGCCGTGAACGTCGCGCTGTGGGTCGTCATCCCCTACATCGCTCTGACGATCTTCGTTGTGGGCCATGTCTGGCGCTGGCGCGTCGACCAGTTCGGCTGGACCACCCGCACCACCCAGATACTGGAAAGCCGGATCCTGCGGCTCGGCTCGCCGCTGTTTCACCTCGGCGCCTTCGCCGCCATCGGCGGTCACGTGCTCGGCCTGCTCGTCCCCGCATCGTGGACCGAAGCGGTCGGCGTCGATGAGCAGCTGTACCACCTGGTGTCGGTGAGTGCCGGGACCGTGGCAGGGCTGATGGTGGTCGCGGGGCTGGGGCTGCTGCTGGCCCGCCGGCTCACCAGCCCGCGGGTGCGCCGCACCACCACCCGCGCTGACAAGGTCCTGTTCGCGGTCCTGACGGCGGTCATCCTGCTGGGCCTGACCGCGACCGTGGGCAAGAACCTGCTCGGCGGCGGCTACGACTACCGC
This sequence comes from Nonomuraea helvata, assembly GCF_039535785.1. NCBI lineage: Bacteria > Bacillati > Actinomycetota > Actinomycetes > Streptosporangiales > Streptosporangiaceae > Nonomuraea > Nonomuraea helvata. Next base: position 1,522,036 of record NZ_BAAAXV010000001.1, on the reverse strand, counting down.
GCCACCATCGCCGTCTGGTTCCGCGGCATCCTTACCCTGCGCCCCGACCCGGACCTGATGGCCGACGTGCCACTCATCTTCCGGCTTCACGCCATGTCGGCCTGGGTGCTCGCCGCGATCTGGCCGTTCACCAGGCTCGTCCACGTCTGGTCGGCGCCCATCGCCTACCTGTGGCGCCCCTACGTCGTCTACCGGCGGCGCACCCCGCTCAAGGGAGCGGCTCGATGAACATCCGCGGCCCGGGCCCGATGCCACATCGCACGAAGGAGTAGGACATGAGCGTTGTTCGAACGACAGCGGTGGTCCTGCTGGGCGCCGCCGGTGCCGCGATGATGGCGGCAGGTCCGATCATGGCCGCGCGGGGAGTAAAGGCGCGCGCCGAGATCAAGACGGAACTGCGCGGGCAGGCGATCAGCTTCCCAGGCAAAGGGCTGCCCAATGACCTCGCTGCCTATCAGGGCCAGGCGGTCCTGACGGGCTCACAAGCCCGCGCCTTCGCCCAAGTGATCGGAAACAACGTGCTGATGGCGACGGGCGGTCGGTCGTATGGCGAGATCAGCGCCGAGCTGCACGCCGCGGGCGGCGACGACGAGAAGCTGGAGGGGCTGCGGCAGACCGCCTTCACCGGCCAGATGCTGCGTGCCTCCCTGCTGAACGCCTACCAGGCCTGGCAGCTCACCACCTTGGTCATCGGCCTGGGCGCACTGCTGACCATGACCGGCGTCGCTCTGCTCGCCGCAAGCATCACGCTCGCCCTCGCCACCTGACGATGCGACTCGCGGGTCCCGACGCCTGCTGCGGGCCACGTACGACACCGCGCCGCCCCGCCAGGCACGTACCGGATCACCGATCACGCCGGCGACGCCCGACACAGGACCAAGGCCCACATGGTTGGCACCCCCGGCCCTGCACCCCATCTTTGTCCAGCGAGGAATCGAGGCCATGAGCATCGAGGCACGAATCAAGTCCCGCGAGCTACGCAACGCCCGAGCCGTCGCCGAGCGGCGCAGGAAGAAGCGCACCTGCCTGATCGCCGTCGGCGGCGGGCTGATCATCGTGGGGCTGTTGGTCGCCATCGTGATCAGCTTGATCAGTGCGGCGGGTAACGGCAGCTCCCCGGCGTCGCAGAGGGGCAAGGCCCCGGCGATCGCGACGGTCGGCGGGGCGTTGGGCCTGGGCAACGCGGCCGCGCCGGTGAAGCTCGAGGTCTACCTCGACTACATGTGCCCGTACTGCGGGCGGTTCGAGCAGGCCAACAGCGGCGCGCTGGACCGGATGGCGGCCGACGGGACGGTGCGGCTGGAGCTGCACCCGCTGTCGTTCCTGGACCAGGCGTCCAGCGGCGCGAAGTACTCCACGCGGGCGGCCAACGCCGTCGCCACCGTCGCCGACCGGGCGCCCGGCAAGGTGCTGGCGCTGAGCACGGCGCTGTTCACCAATCAGCCTGAGGAGGGTAGCCGCGGTCTGTCCGACGAGGAGATCGCCACGCTGGCCCGCAATGCCGGGGTGCCGGCGGATGTGGTGGCCGCCTTCGCCGGCCGCAGCTTCGAGCCGTGGGTCGCGGCCTCGACCGAGGCTGTGCTCGACTCAGGGATCTCGAGAACGCCGACCGTGAAGATCAACGGCAAGGTGTTCGAGGGCGACCTCTACACTGCGGGCCCGCTGATGGCGGCCGTGATCGCAGCCAAGGGCCAGTGGTGACCACGGTCCTCCCTCGCCTGCACGCGCTCCGGCACTCCAACGCATGGATCTTCGGGACCATGCTGTTCTCGGCGTGCCTCAGCCTGACCGCGTCCTTCGTGTTGTCGATCGACGCGGTACGCCTGGCGGCCGACCCGGGTGCGGACCTGTCCTGCAACATCAACAGCGTCGTCAGCTGCGGCACGGTCGGCAGCTCCTGGCAGGCGCACCTGTTCGGCTTCCCGAACGCCTTCCTGGGGCTGGTGGCCGAGCCGGTCGTGATCACGATCGCGGTGGCGAGCCTGGGCCGGGTGCGGTTCCCGCGCTGGTTCATGTTCGCGGCGCAGGTGGTCTACACGCTCGGCCTGATCTTCGCGTACTGGCTGTTCTTCCAGTCCATGTACGTGATCGGCGCACTGTGCCCGTGGTGCCTGCTGGTGACCATGTCCACGACGCTGGTGTGGTCGACCCTGACGCACGTGAACGTCCGCGACGGCAACCTGTTCCTGCCCAGGCGAGTACAGGCGGCACTGACCAGGGGCATCGACGCCGACCTGGACGTGATGGCCGTCACGATCTGGATCCTGGTCGTGGTCCTGGCCGTCGTGCTCAAGTACGGCTGGACGCTGTTCGGCTAGCGTCATGTCACGGTCGGCATGCCCGTGTTCGGTATCAGCGGGGCCGACGTCCATAGGAAGAGGGACCTCCGCCCCTGACCGTGGCGGCCTCCGGGTGCTGAACTAGGTGTGAGGATCCATGGAGGTGAGAGCCATGGCAATGGGTTCGGTCAAGCATGCGCTGGACGCCGCGATGGATGCCGCGCGCTGGGCGCCTTCCACGCACAACACGCAGCCCTGGACCTTCTCGGTGTCCGAGCAGGAGATATGTCTGCGGGCCGATCCGGACAGGAAGCTGCGCGTCGAGGACGTCTCGGGGCGGGAGATGTTGATCAGCTGCGGTGCGGCCCTGTTCACCATGCGTACGGCGATGAGCTGCGAGGGCTTCGAGCCTGTCGTGCGCGTCCTGCCCGATCCGGATCGCCCGTCGTTGCTCGCCACGCTACGGCTGGGTGCCGAGGTACAGGCGGACGAATCGATTCATGCTCTGGGTGGCGAGATCGAGCGGCGCCGCACGCACCGGGCGGGCTTCGCCGATGTGCCGGTGCCGGATGCGCTTGTCGAGAAGCTGGTCCTGGCAGCCGCGGATGAGGGGGTCAAGCTGACGCCCGTTCGTTCTGTCGAAGCGGTCAGTGTGATCGCCGCACTTACCCAGGCCGCGCAGGGCGTGCAGGCCCAGGACCAGCGCTTCAGCCTCGAGGTGATCCGCTGGGCAAGGCCACCGGGCAGTAGCCGCACGGACGGGGTGCCCGCCGAGGGCTATCCCCGTGAGGCGGCGCGTACCGAGCCGCACTTCCCGCAGCGTGATTACGCCTGGGGGCATGACTGGGGGAGCCAGACGGACCAGAGAGCCTCCGCGGCGACCGGGGTCGTGGCGGTGCTCACGACGCGGGGGGACAGCCGCCAGGACTGGATCGATGCCGGGCAGGCGCTGCAACACGTGTTGCTGTACGCCTCGGCGCACGGCGTCAGCGCCGCCTTCCACACCCAGGCGCTCGAGATGGAGTTGCTGCGCGAATTCATGAGGCAGGAGCTCTGCTCAGGGCAATACCCTCAGTTGATCATGCGCCTGGGTGTCACCTTCGACGACAAGGGATCGATGCGCCGGCCCTTGTCCGAGATCCTCTGGTGAGGACCCAGGACTGCCGGTCTGCGGCGGCCAATCCCGCAGCACCCGATCGCAGACGTCGTATACGCCCGAAGCTGCTGGGCTCGCGCCCCAAATCAGGTCAGAACCGGTCGCCGCCGGACAACGGAGGCCTCGCGCATCCAGATCAGGCCCCGCCCCAGACGACAGGGAGATCGGCGATGTCGTCGTGCTTCCACTTGAGCTCATCGTGGACGGCCACCACGCTGTCGATGCGCTCGATCATGCGAACCACGACGATGGCATGGCTGCGCTCGTCGTACCTCCCCGACAGGGTGACGACGGCGTCGGCCACGGTGATGCGGAGGTCGGTGACGTCGCCAGGGACGGCTTGGACGGCTTCCCGAACCTGGCGCTCGATGTCCGTGGCGGGGCGGAGGAACACTTTTGATCAGGTCATGGCAGCTGACAGATCGAACTCGCTGACCACGCCGACCAGGCGGTCGCCGTCGTCGACCACCAGAGCGGCGGTGATGTCATGGCCATACAGGACCCGGACGGCCTGCCGCACCGGGTCGGCGGGGCGGACTGTGATGGCCGGGCTGCTCATGACCTCGCGCACGAGCATGGCTACCTGGCTTCCCACGCGGAGTCGTCGTGTTTCCAGGTCAGCTTGTCGACCACGTCGACGACGCCGTTGACGCGGCCGGTCATGCGGACCGCGATCCCCGCCTCGGTGCGGCGGTCCATCTGGCCGTACAGCGTCACCACGCCGTTGTTCACCGAGACGGTGACGCCGGAGGTGTCCACCCACAGGCTGCGGTCGAGGACATCGTCGCGGATCTCGGCGGCGATCTCCTCATCGCTTCGCACGAACAGCTTGACCAGGTCACGGCGGCTCACGATGCCCACCAGACGGCCGTTGGGTGCGACGACGGCGAGTCGCTTGACGCGGCGGGCGTCCATCAGGCGGGCTGCGCCGACGGCCGACGCCGTGGGGGAGACGCTGATCGCTGGACTGGTCATGAGGTCGGCGGCGGTGTCGCCGTTGGCCTTCTGGCGGCTCTTGGGGTGGCGGAGCCGGGCGCGTAGCGGGGGCCGGTAGCCCTCGCGGTAGAACTCCTCGCGGAATTCCTCCTTGCGCAGCAGGTCAGCCTCGGAGACCATGCCGATCACATGGTTGTCGTCGTCGGTGACCGGTACGGCGCTGACGCCGCCGGTGATGAGCGTTTGAGCGATGGCCTTGAACGGGGTGGCGGCGGTGACGGAGAACACTTTCCTCGTCATCACATCCGCGACGGTCACTCGCATGACTGCCTCCTATTGATTGCTCTCATCACATCTCCCAGACGGTCCGGGAAGTAGGGACGTAGGTCCCGAGCAGGACAGTCGTTGGTTGGTCAACGCAGTGGGCGCACCCGCCGTACGGCCCTCGCCTTGAGGCCGAAGGTCCCTGCTCACCGAGCCGCGGATACGAGAGGTTGGTGAGCGCCTAAACGATCTACCGCGATACACGGTCCGTACACAAGAGCAACCAGCGAGCAACCAACCATGATCAACAACGCGATCCGAGGCTGGCGGGAAACGTGAAACCCCAGGTCGAACGCGGTATTGAAGAGTAGGGCGGGTGGGACTTGAACCCACGACCCACGGATTATGAGTCCGATGCTCTGACCGGCTGAGCTACCGCCCCTGGATTCAGTTGTGTGACGTGCGGCGGGATGTCCGATGGATCGTGCCGAGCCCTCGCGCATGCTAAGGCTAGAGCATCGGATCCGGTCGTCGTTCCCCGCCGAACGGGAGACAGGTCTCCGCCGACATCATTCCATGCCCGGCAACGTTGTTGGAGCCTGACTCGATCATATTCCGGCCGGAAGGTGGGGCGGGTAGCGTCTGGGCGTGGCCGTGAAGCTGGTTTACGAGACGCATTCGATCACCGTGGACAACGAGACGGGCATCGCCACCGGGTGGTTGCCCGGTGAATTGTCCCCGCGCGGGCGGGCGGAGGCTGTGAAGCTGGGGGCGCGGCGGCGGGAGGTGGATGTCGTGTACGCCTCCGACCTGCGGCGGGCCGTGGAGACGGCGGAGATCGCCTTTGCGGGGAGCGGCAAGGAGATCAGACTCGATCGGCGGCTCAGGGAATGTGACTACGGGATCTACAACGGGCGGCCGGTCAGCGAGGTGGCGGCGTTGCGGAGCAGGCACATCGACACGCCGTGGCCGGGCGGGCAGAGCTATCGGCAGGTCGTGGCGGAGACGGCGGCATTTCTGCGGGATGTGATGGAGGAGTGGCAGGGGCGGGAGGTGCTGCTGGTGTCGCATTCCGCCAATCGGTGGGCGCTGCAGCATCTGCTGGACGGGGCTGCCCTGGAGGAACTGGTGGACGCGCCGTTCGACTGGCGGCCGGGGTGGGAGTACAGCCTGGCGTAACGGGGGAGGGGGCCGGGAGGCGCGCCCTCCCCGCGGTGACGGCGAAGGTCAGGGGGCGGTGCCATGGCCCGGGTTCCGTACGAGCCAGTCCGAGTAGACCGGGCTCCGGCGTACCGCGTCTCTGTGGACCTGTTTGGCCTGGGCCACCACCCACGCGGTGTCGGGTGCGGTGGGGTGGCGGCCGAGGAGCTGGCGCCAGCGCAGCGGCGCCCCGGCGAGCGGCACCATGACGAGGCCGGGGGCGGGCTGGTGGGTGGCCTGGCAGAGCACCACCGCGCGGCCGACCTGGGCGAGGTGTGTGCAGGTGGACACGTCGGTCTCGTAGATCGTGCCGGGCGTGAAGCCGGCGCGCGCGCACGCCGTCGCGAAGCAGTCGGCGAAGCAGCCGTCGCCCGGGGTCACCGCCCAGTGCTCGCCGGCGAGGCTGGCCAGCTCCACCTCCTTCTCCTGCGCGGCCGGGTGCTCCTCGCCGACCAGGCAGAAGACGGGGTCGAGGGCGATCGACTCCCAGACGAGGGCGCCGGCGGGGGTGCCGGAGTCGCCGCAGGCGCCGGTCAGCACGTAGTCGAGGCGGCCGAGCTCGACCATGCTGGTCAGCTCGTGCGTGGACCAGGAGGTGTACGTGCTGACCGCGCGTTCCCTGGCCAGCCGGTCGACCAGGCCGCCCAGGATGGGGCCGTTGGTCGCGCCGATGCGGTAGCCGGGGGAGGAGGGGGAGGCGGCGAAACGTACGGCTTCCTCCTGTAGCTCCTGGGCCGCGGGGAGCAGCACTCGTGCCCTGGAAAGCACGAGTTCGCCCAGCCTGGTGGGTCTCGCGCCGTGCCGGTCGCGCTCGAAAAGGGTGCCGCCGAGTCCCCTCTCGATACGCTTGAGCTGGGCGGTCAGGGCCGGCTGTGCCAGCCCGAGCAGGGATGCGGCCTTGCTCACACTTCCCGCGTCCGCGACCGCGCGGACGATCCTGAGGTGCCTGAGCTCGAGGTCCATAAGGGGACGGTAAGGCGGCGATCTCTTACAAACAATGCCCATATGTCAGGAAATGTGACAGATATTGTCGAGGGCACGGGGGTAGGGGAAGCCCATGACGACCATGGGCATAGACGCCGCGCAGCTCAGCGACGAGGATCTGCTCCGCGAGCTGCGGCAACTGCACACCACCCGGAGTGACACGTTCTTCCACGGATCGGACGACGCTCTGGCGGTGCACACGTCACGTATGAACGAGTTGGAGGCGGAGTACCTCCGTCGCTACCCGGATCGCGAGGTCGATCCGTACCGGTTGAGAGAGGGGGCGAGGCAGCGGTCATGACACACGATGTGCAGGCTCTGTCCGACGTCGACATCCACGTGTACGAGGCGGTGGCCTCCCAGGCGGTCGAGCATGGAGGGGCGAGCCTGGCAGGGCTCGTACGGGCGTCCGGACTGACCGAAGAGGAGGTGCGCGAGTGCCTCGCGCACCTGATCGAGCACGGGTACGTGCTGCCCAGGGGAGACGGGTACGCCCTGGGCCCCCACACGTTCGAGGTCGAGTACTGAGGGTGCTGAGGCGGCGATCTGCGTCCGCGAGCACACCGACGACGTGATCGCCGCCCGCGCGGCCTGCGACTGGCGGGCCGAGGAGTCCGTCAGAGCCGTCTGAGGCGGGCCCAGGCCACGAACGTGCCGCCGAACACGGCCATGGCGAGGCCGGTCCACAGGTTGACCGCGCTCCCGAGTGCCCCGGCGACGACGAGGATCACGCCGTACAGCAGGAACAGCCCGCCGATCACCATGCGAATGTCACTCATATGATCACCCCGTACATCGCTGCGGCGAGGACGAGAGCGCCGGTGCCGAGCAGCACGGGGGAGCGGTACCACCGTGTGTCGCCCGCCAGCGCGTCGTCCTCCAGATTGACGGCGCTGAGCCCGTACACGAGCCCGCGCAGCTCCTCGACCGGCTTCGCCGTGGTGACCAGCGTGACCGCGACGGACACGACCACGTCCACGGCGAAGGCCAGGCCCGCGCCCCAGAAGCTGGCGTTCAGCTCGGTGCCGAAGTCCACGATCCCGGCCTTGAACGCGATGTAGGACGCGAAGGCCGCCGACGTGCCGGCGAGCAGCCCCCAGAACCCCGCCCACGGCGTCATCCGCCGCCAGAAGAGCCCGAGGATGAAGGTCGCGAAGAGCGGCGCGTTGAAGAACGAGAAGAGCGCCTGCAGGTAGTTCATGATGTTGGAGTAGCCGGCCGCGATGAACGCCGTGCCGACGCCCAGCGCCACGCCCACCACGGTCGCGATCCGGCCCACCCGCAGGTAGTGGCTGTCGTCGCGGTCAGGACGCAGGTGCGACTGCCAGATGTCGTTGGTGAACACCGTGTTGAAGCCGCTGATGTTCGCCGCCATCCCCGCCATGAACGAGGCCAGCAGCCCGGTCACCGCGACCCCCAGCACGCCGTTCGGCAGCAGGTCCCGCATGAGCAGCGGGATCGCGCTGTTGTAGTCCTGGCCCTCGCCCCAGCCGTTGAACAGCACGAGCGCGATCATCCCCGGCAGCACCGTCACGAGCGGAATGAACAGCTTCGGGTACGAGGCGATGATCGGCGTGAGCCTGGCCGCGTTCGTGTTCCTGGCCGACAGGGCCCGCTGCACCTCGGCGAAGTTCGTGGTCCAGTAGCCGAAGGACAGCACGAACCCGAGCCCGAACACGATGCCGATCCAGTGCGCGTGCATCGGGTTCCCGCCCGCCGTGTCCGCCCAGGTGTGCAGGCCGCCCTCGCCCAGCGTGCTCTGCCGTACCTTGTCCGCCAGCCCCGAGAAGCCGCCCACCTTGATCAGGCCGAGCACGGTCAGCGGGATCAGTCCGGCCAGGATCACGAAGAACTGCAGCACCTCGTTGTAGATCGCCGAGGAGAGCCCGCCGAGCGTGATGTACGACAGCACGATCACCGCCGAGACCACCACGGAGACCGGCAGCGGCCAGCCCAGCAGCGCCTCCATGACCAGGGCCAGCGCGTAGAGGTTCACGCCCGCGATGAGGATCTGCGCCACCGCGAACGTGATCGCGTTCAGCAGCTGCGTCGCGCCGTTGAAGCGTTTGCGCAGGAACTCGGGCACGCTGCGGACTTTGGAGCGGTAGTAGAAGGGCATCATCACGAGGCCGAGGAAGACCATCGCCGGGACCGCGCCGACCCAGTAGTAGTGCACGGTCATGGCGCCGTACTGCACGCCGTTGGCCGCCATGCCGAGGATCTCGATCGCGCCGAGGTTGGCGGACACGAACGCGAGCCCCGTGATCCAGGCCGGCAGGCCGCGGCCGGCCAGGAAGAAGTCGAGGCTCGAGCTGATCCGCCTGCGCGCGGCGACACCGATGGCGAGGACGGTGGCGAAGTAGATCGCGATGAGGACGTAGTCGAGGAGGTTCACGTCGAGGCGCACGGCGCTCTCGCTACCCCGGAAAGCCCCAATATCACCGGCTTCGCCGCTTGATGTGAGTGCCCCTCAGGTACGGGGCCCGCGAGCCGTTGTGGACCGTCGAACGCGGCCCGCCATACTGTCGGGGAGTGAACGTCGCCGACCTCAGCCCGGCGCAGGCCCGGGAGCGCTTCCGCGCCGGCGAGCGCGTGCCCACGGCGGGCTGGTGCCGGGGCTGGACGCAGGCCAACCTGATCGCCGTGCCCAGGCAGCTCCGGTACGACCTGTTGCTGTTCGCCCACCAGAACCCGCAGGCGTGCCCCGTGCTCGACGTGGGGGAGCCGGGGGCCTGGTCCACGCCGCTGTTCCCCGGTGACCTCCGTACCGACCTGCCCGGGTACCGGCTCTACCGCGACGGCGAGCCGGTCGCGGACCTCGGCGACGTGGTGGCGGAGTGGCGGGACGACCTGGTGCCGTTCCTCATCGGATGCAGCTTCACCTTCGAGGCCGCGCTGCTCGCGGCCGGCGTGCCGGTACGGCACCTGGAGCTGGGGACGAACGTGCCGATGTACGTCACCGACGTCCCCTGCGAGGCGGCGGGCAGCCTGTCGGGGCCGCTGGTCGTGTCGATGCGGCCGGTGCCCGAGGCGCTGGTGAAGACCGCCGTCGAGGTGACCGGGCGCTATCCGCTGGTGCACGGGGCGCCGGTGCACGTCGGCGACCCCGCGGCGATCGGGATCCGCGACCTGGGACGGCCCGACTTCGGCGACCCGGTGGAGGTGCGGGCGGGGGAGGTGCCGCTGTTCTGGGCGTGCGGGGTGACGCCGCAGGCGGCGGTCATGGCCAGCGGCGTCGAGTACGCGATCGGGCACCTGCCGGGGCACATGGCGATCCTGGACGCGCGCGACGACGACTACCGCGTCTGACGACTACCGCGTCCCGTGTACGCGGATTTGCGTACGCGGGTGCCTCGTCTCGGCGGACGACCCGGCGGGCCGCCCCGGTCAGACTCCTTGACCATGCTGACCATGCTGACCGTTCTTACCAGGACATTGGCCGGGACATTGATCGGGGCCTTCCGGGTGCCCGAGCTGCGCAAGAAGCTGCTGTTCACGCTGGGCCTGATCGTGCTGTTCCGCCTCGGGCAGCTCATGCCCGCGCCGGGGGTGGACGTGATGACCGTGCGGGAGTGCGTGGGAGCGGCCAGGGGCGGCCTGTTCGACATGGTGCAGATGCTCAGCGGGGGCGCGATGCTGCAGCTGTCGGTGTTCGCGCTGGGCGTCATGCCGTACATCACGGCCAGCATCGTCATGCAGCTCTTCGCCGTGCTCGTGCCCCGGCTGGACGCGCTCAGGAAAGAGGGGCAGCGCGGCCAGGCCAAGATCACGCAGTACACGCGCTACCTGACGGTCGGGCTCGCCGTGCTGAACGCCGGGACGGTCGTCGCTCTGGCCCGCGCCCGGCAGCTCCTGCCCGGCTGCCCGCGGCCGCTGCTGCGGGACGAGGGCCTGCTCGCCGTGATCGTGATCGTGCTGACCATGGTGGCGGGGGCCTGCGTGGTCATGTGGCTCGGCGAGCTGATCACAGACCGCGGGATCGGGAACGGGATGTCGCTCCTGATGTTCTCGCAGGTCGTGGCCGTCTTCCCGGCGTACATGGCGAAGATCTTCGTGGTGAGCCCGTTGAGTTTCGCGGTGATGATCGCGGCGGGGCTCTGCCTGGTGGCGGCCGTGGTCTTCGTGGAGCAGGCGCAGCGGCGGATCCCGGTGCAGTACGCCAAGCGGATGGTGGGGCGGCGGATGTACGGGGGGAGCAGCACGTACATCCCGTTGAAGGTGAACCAGGCGGGGATCGTGCCGGTGATCTTCGCCTCGTCGCTGCTGTACCTGCCCACGCTGGCGGCGCCGCTGCTCGGCCAGGCGGGACAGGCGTGGGTGGAGCGCAACCTGACCACGGGTCCGCTCTATATGAGCGTGTACGTGCTGCTGATCGTGGGATTCGCCTACTTCTACGTGTCGATCACCTTCAACCCCGTGGAGGTGGCGGACAACATGCGGCGGTACGGGGGGTTCGTTCCCGGGATCCGGCCCGGAAGTCCCACGGCGCGGTACCTGGCGTACGTGCTGGGGCGGCTGACCGCGCCCGGGGCGGTCTACCTGGGAGCGCTGGCGCTGCTGCCGCTGGTGGCCTTCGCGGTCCTCAAGGATCCGGGTACGCGGCAGAACTTCCCGTTCGGCGGGACCAGCGTGTTGATCATGGTCGGGGTCGGGCTGGACACCGTGAAGCAGATCGAGGCCCAGCTCCAGCAGCGCAACTACGAGGGCTTCCTGCGGTAGCTCAGGCGGGGACGCTCAGCCCGGCTCGCATGGCGAACACCACGAGCTGGGCGCGGTCCCTCGCGCGCAGCTTGACCATGGCCCGGCTGACGTGGGTGCGGACGGTGTCGGGGCTGATCACCAGCTCCTCGGCGATCTCCTCGTTGGACCTGCCGGTGGCCACCCAGGCCACCAGCTCCCGCTCCCGGGGCGTCAGCGTCTCCAGCCCTTCGACCGGACCGGCGCCGTGCCGCCCGAACATGCCGATGACCTTCCTGGTGATCGCCGGTGACAGCAGCGCCTCTCCGGCGGCCACCACGCGCACGGCGTTGACCAGCTCCTCCGGGGCGCTGTCCTTGAGCACGAAGCCGCTGGCGCCGGCCTGGAGCGCGGCGAAGACGTACTCGTCCACGGCGAAGGTCGTCACCACGACGATCCTCGTGCCGCGCAGCCCGGGGTCCTCGGCGATGGCGCGCAGCGTGGCCAGGCCGTCCATGCCGGGCATGCGGATGTCGAGCAGCAGCACGTCGGGCCGGACACGGCGGATCAGTGCCAGCGCGGCGCTCCCGTCGGCGGCCTCGCCCACGCACTCCATGCCGGGCGCCCGCTCGAGCAGCGCCCGCAGCCCCATGCGCACGACCGCCTGATCGTCTGCGACGGCCACCCTGATCACGCCCTCGGCGTCCGGCGTGCTCACCGGCTGCGTGGCGGTCATGCGGAGACCTGGGGGAAGCGGGCGATCACCTGGAAGCCGCCGCCGTCGCGCGGCCCGGCGGCGAAGTGGCCGCCCGCCTCCGTGACCCGGGTGCGCATCCCGGCCAGCCCGCGCCCTTCCGGAGCGTCCGGCCGGCCCGCGCCGCGGTCGGCCACCTCCAGCACGAACTGGCCCGGCTCCCCGCCCACGCGCACGAGCGCCCTGGTGGGGCCCGCGTGGCGCAGCACGTTGGTCAGTGACTCGCGTACCACGCGGTAGACGGTGTCCTGGAGGCGGGCGGGGACGGTGAAGTCCACGGGCTCGACGTCCACCGGCAGGCCCGCCGCCCGGACGCCCTCGATGAGCCGGATGAGATCACCGCCGGGTGGGTCGATGCCGTCGAGCGCCGCGCGGAGCTGGGTGAGTGCCGTCGTGCTGGTCTCCCTGATCGCTCGCAGAGACGCCCTGGTCTGCTCGGGATCGTCGTCGAGCGCGACGAGCGCGAGCCCGGCCTGCATGGCGATGGCCGCGAGGCCGTGCCCGGCCGCGTCGTGCACCTCCCCGGCGATCCTGGCCCGCTCCGCCGCCACCACGTCCGTCGCGCCCGGAGCAGCCTCATCGTGGCGCAGCGCCGCCGAGACCGCCGATCCCGCTGAGCTGGGCCGCGCCGAGCCGGGCGCCATCGAGCCGGGTCCCACTGAGCTGGGTCCCACTGAGCCGGGCGCCATCGAGCCGGGTCCCGCCGAGCCGGGCCATACCGAGCCCGGTCCCGCCGCGACCCATCCCGTCGAGGCCGGCGCGGTCTCCTCCCCGCCCGTCGCAGCAGCGCGGCGGACGGTCTTGAGGTGGCGGGGCTGGGCCGCAGGGATGGCCCACGGGCGTACGGAGGCGGGAGAGAGATCGACCTGCGGCGGCTCGGCCTCGGCGGCGGCAGCGGCCGCGGCCGCGCGGGCCTGGGCGAGGCCGCTGAACGACCAGGGGACGGCCAGCCAGCCGGCCCACGCCAGCATGACCACGACCGGGACGTCGCCGAGCCGGGTCAGGCGCGACAGAGCGCTCAGTGGCCGGCGCAGGCGGCCGCTCCTGTGCGTGTGCTCCGTCACCATCCCCACCCGGCCAAGCCTCGTGTAGCCCAGATCCTAGCGAGCTTTCACACGACCCGGGTCTCGCGCGGACCCGCCAGCCCCCACGAGGTGATCTTCCTGGGGGTGATCTTGATGATCTCCCTGGAGAAGAACGGCATGGGCGGGTCGACGTCCGTCAGCGCCTCCGCCGTGCCCCTGATCTCGATGCCCCGCACCACCCACGGATCGACCGAGGCCAGGTCGTCCACGACGAGCGCGACGGTGCTGCCCTTCTGGACGTTCCTGAACTTCTTCGACGCGCCCATGGCGTGGCCGCCGATGGTGATGATCCCGGTCTCGGCGTCGACGAAGTAGCCGACCGGGTTGTTCTGCACCTGGCCGTCGGGCGACACGGTGGCCAGGCGGCCGAGGTGCTGCGACGACAGGTACTCAAGTTCCGATGAGGTGAAGGTCATGCGGTCGAGTCTGCAACCTTGACATTGGTTGAGGTCAAGTCAGCCCGTCGGTCAGCCAGCGCAGCGGGTTCTCGTGGGTGATGAGGCCGATCGTGTCCTCGCCGACGCCCGCCTCGCGCAGGCGCGGCAGCAGGGCGTCGAACAGGTGGGAGTAGCCGGGCCCGTCGTACTTGCGCAGCTGCGCCACCCGGCTCAGCCCCGAGCTGATCAGCAGGCGGTCCGCGTGGCCGTCCTCGATGAGGCCGAGCGCGATCCTGGCCGCCTGGTCCGGGCCGAGGCCGAGCACACCCAGGCTCACGTACGCGCCCGCTTCGGCGATCTTCCTGGCCGCCCCCAGATCGGCGCCCGCGTAGCCGACGGCCACCCGCGAGCCCGGCAGGCCCTGCCCCAGCAGGATCTCCAGCAGCGCCGGGGCGTTCGCGCCGTGCGTCGCGACGGGGAGACGCGACTTCAGCGAGGCGCGGGCGGCGGCGATCAGGCAGCGCTCCTCGCGCGGCGTGGGCTCGGCGCCCCAGGAGCCGACCTCGCCGATCACGCCGGGGAAGACGCCCATGTCGTCCGCGCCGCTGACGATCTCGTCCATCAGCCGGCTGGTGAGCGAGTCCACGTCCGCGTCCCCGACCTCCGTGAACGGCTCCGCGAACAATCCGGTCGAGGCGATCACCGGCACCCGGCTGCCCGCCGCCATGCGGGCCAGGGCGGCGGCGTCGCGGCCCATGCCCATGCAGGTCAGATCCACCACCAGGCCGAGCCCGCCGGACTGGCGCAGCTCGCGGAGCTCGGCGGTGACGGCGTGCTCCTCGTCGAGCCAGCGGTACGGGTCGGACTCGATGCCGACCGCCCAGCGCATGTCGGTACGCAGGTGCTCGTGGGGGAGCACGGCACCGGTGATGGCGGCCGCGCGTACAGGGCCGGTGACGGTACGGAGCAAAACCTCGGGCATATGAGACATTAACCGATGTTTGCCGGACGACGTTCCGGTCAGGTGGAAAATTTACCGTCTGGCGGGTTTGCTGTTTTGCCAGTCGGCTGCAAGTGGCCACCAGGTAGCGCGCCGTATCCTGGAGGGCATACCGACTGCCGGGGGGAATTGTGCAGATTCAGGACTCCGACACCGGCGACGCCGACATGATCAAGGGTGAGGCCGCCGACCGCTCCAGCATGCCCGAACGCCGCACGGGCCTCCAAGGGTGGCTCGACGGGATCAGGTCCACGCGCACGGGGGCGCTCACGCTGAAGATCGTGTTCGGTGTGATCGGGACCCTCATGGTGGTGGCGGGGCTGATCATGGTGCCGTTCCCCGGGCCGGGGTGGGCGGTCGTGTTCGCGGGGCTCGCGGTGCTGGCCGTGGAGTTCCACTGGGCGCGCAAGGTGCTCGACTTCGGCAAGCGCACGCTGCACGCCTGGATGGAGTGGTACAAGCGGCAGGGCTGGCTCGTGCGCGTCGTCGTGCTCATCGTGACGGTGGCCGTCGCCGGGGTGATCGTCTACTTCGGCCTGCGCACGCTCGGCATCGACCTGATCGAGATCGCCCGGCGTTACATCGAGACCCGGTCGGCATAGCGCCCGAAATTTCGTACGTTCCTGCCTAATCTTCGGGCGTGATCGCCAAAATCGCCATCGCGCTGTCCCTGACGCTTCCCGGGGGTTACGCCGGGCCCGCGACGCTCTCGGTCGCGGCCCGGGCTGACCTCGTGCTGCCCGCCACCACTGGCATGAAATATCGGGAAAAAAACGGGCGATCCCGTACGTCTTGCCGCCTATGGCCTCGGCACCAAGCGCACCTACCTCAGATCCGCGACCGGCGACGCCTTCGCCTTGGAGCAGTCGCTGTCGGAGGTGTCCGTCTCGCCCGGCGGCCGCCTGGCGGCAGGCGTGCCCCGCTCGTACCGGTCGGGCTACGACTCCCTGATCGTCACCGACCGCACCACCGGCGCCTCCTCCCGGATCCGCACGGTCAGGAAGCCGATGACCGCCTCCTACGCCTCGTGGTCCCGCGACGGGAGGCGCGTCGCGCTCACGGTCGAGCAGAAGGAGAGCGGCACATGGCGCGTGCTCGGCTTCACGGTCGTGGACGTGGCCGCCAGGAGCGCGCGCACGGTGCGGGTCACCGGCCTGAGCCGGAAGGCGGGCTTCTGGTGGAGCCCCGACGGCAACCTCGTCTCCATGTACGGCACGGGCCTGCGCGTCTACCGGCCCTCCGACGGCGCGGTCATGCGCACCTACGCGGGCGTCGGCCTGCCCACCGGCCCGGAGGACCCGTTCTCGCCGTCGGGCAGGCGGCTGACCACGTGGTGCCCGTCGCGCTTCAAGGAGCAGCTCTGCCTGGTGGACCCGGCCACCGGCAAGATCGCCCAGCGCGTGAACACGCGGCCCGAGGCGCTCTTCGGCTGGTGGGACGAGAGCCACGTCATCGCCGTCATGGCGCGCGGCACGGCCTACCGGCTGGCGGTGCTCGACCTGAGCGGCAAGGAGACGCGCGTGCTGGCGGAGGTGCCGCGCACCGCGTGGGCGTCGGACCTCTGGCTCTCGTTCAGCCGGGTGTCATAGGTAGAGGCCGGTGCCGTGGTCGGTCTCCTGGGTGGCCACCGCGTGCAGGTCGCGCTCGCGCATCACCAGATAGGTCTGCGCGTGCACCTCGACCTCGAACTGGTCCTCCGGGTTGAACAGCACCTTGTCGCCCACCTTGACCGAGCGCACGTTCGTGCCGACGCCGCAGACCTCGCCCCAGGCCAGCCGGTTGGCCAGCTTGACCGTCGCCGGAATGACGATGCCGGAGCCGCTGCGCCGCTCCTCGGCCTCGTGCTCCAGCTTGATCATGACCCGGTCGTGCAGCATCTGAATCTCGAACTTGGGCTCTACCACGCCCACAAGTTTACGAGCCGCGACACGCGCCACACTCCGGAAATGCGATCACGGCAGCCTGAGCTCGGCGAACACGGGCCGGTGGTCGGTGTGCCCCAGCGCCAGCACCTCGAAGTCCCGCACCGCCATCCGCGAATCCGCCAGCACGTGGTCGATCGGCACGCCGGGCACGTTCGCGTTCGAGCCCTCCTGCGGCCAGGTCGGCACGAACCCCCGCCCCATGACGTCGGCCGCGTCCCGGTAGCCGCTCGCCAGCAGCTCACGGACCGGCAGGTGGTCGAGCGTGGCGTTGAAGTCGCCGGCCAGCACCCTCAGCTCCTTGCCCGCGCGCGGCAGCGCCGCCAGGCCCGCCTGCCAGCACGGCTGCCGCCCGATCCGCTTGGGCGCGCACGGGTGCACGGACACGATATCCACCCGTGGCCCGCCGGGATGCGTGAGCCAGGCCCTGGCCTGCCCGAACCCACCGTGCTTGATCGTCTCACCGGCCTTCAGCGGGTGCCGGGCGTACACGGCCGACCCGCCGACCCCCGGCAGCGGGCGGGTGACGGCGTACGGCAGCACCTTGCGCACCCCCGCCTCGTCCAACCGGCTCATGGCCTCCGGCGTGAACTCCTGCAACGTCAGCACGTCCGGCCGCAGCCCGGTGATCAGCGCCATCAGCTGCTCGGTGTCCGCCCGTCCCACCAGCAGGTTCGCCGAGAGGACCCGCAGCCTCGGCCCGCCGGCCTCGGGGTTGCCGTCGGCCAGCGCGCGGGGGAGCATGACCGGCATCAGCGCCAGCGCCGAGACGAGCGCGACCGTTCCGACCGCCCACCGCCTCAGCAGGCAGGCCAGGATGAGGATCACCACCGTCGCGAGTGCCGCGTACGGCGTGTACGCCACCATCGGCACCCACGGCCAGTCCGGCTCGAACCCGCTCAGCCGCACCACCGCCCACGCCGCGAACGGCGCCACCACGATCCAGCTCACCCATGTCCGCATGCCCTGTATCACCATGAAGCCCGCTTTGGGTTCATGAGAGGCTGTCCGCCATGCGCGACGTGGAAGCCGAGGTCCTGAACGCCATCGACGAGGCCGAAACCGTGAGCCTGCTGGCCGAGACCGTCAGGGTCCCCAGCGTCACCGGCACCGACGCCGAGTCCGAGCTGCAGCACCGCTTCGCCCGCCTGCTCACCGAGGCCGGCATGGACGTGGACGTCTGGAAGCTCGACCTCGCCGACCTGACCGGCCGTGCCGGCTTCCCCGGCACCGAGGCGCCCAGGACCGAGGGGTACGGCGTCGTGGCCGTCAGCGAGGGCGCCGACTCGAGTGGAGGACCGCCCGCGCTCGCGCTCCAGGGCCACGTGGACGTCGTCCCCACCGGCGACCTGGCCAAGTGGGAGGGCAGCGACCCGTTCGCCGCCCGGATCACCGGCGACGTGCTGCACGGCAGGGGCGCCTGCGACATGAAGGCCGGCCTGGTCGCCAACCTGGCCGTGGCGCGGGCCATCAGGAAGGCCGGGATCAGGCTCGCCAGGCCGCTGGCCGTGCACTGCGTGATCAGCGAGGAGGACGGCGGGCTCGGCGCGTTCGCCACCCTGGACAGGGGGCACACGGCGGAGGCCGCGGTCATCACCGAGCCCACCAGCGGCACGGTCATCACGGCCAACGCGGGCGCGCTGACGTTCCGGCTGGAGATCGCCGGACGGGCGGCGCACGGGGCCACGCGGTACGAGGGCGTCAACGCGATCGAGGTGTTCTGGCCGGTCTTCGAGGCCGTCAGGCGGCTGGAGGCCGAGCGCAACCGCGACGTCCCGGGCCTCTTCCGCGGCAACGCGATGCCGTACCCGATCGAGATCGGCACCGTGCGCGCCGGTGACTGGGCCAGCACGGTGCCCGACCTGCTGGTCGCCGAGGGGCGGCTCGGGGTGCGGCTGGACGAGGACCCGGCGGCGGCGCGGGCCGCGTTCGAGGAGGCGGTCGCGGCCGTCGCGCATCCCTGGCTGCGCGCCAACCCGCCGGTGGTGACCTGGCCCGGCGGCCAGTTCGCCAGCGGCCGGCTGCCGGCCGGCCACGCGCTGCTGGAGGAGGTCGGGCAGGCGGTCGCCGACGTCACGGGCGCGCGCCCGGCCGAGTCCGCGGCGCCGTACGGGAGCGACCTGCGGCTGTACGCGGCCGGCGGGATCCCGACGCTGCACTACGGGCCCGGGGACGTGCGGTTCGCGCACGCCCCCAGGGAGCAGGTCGAGCTGAGGGAGCTGCGCGAGGTCACGCGGGCCCTGGCGCTGCTCGCGGTGCGCCGCTGCGGAGCACTCTGAGCTCGCCTGTGCTCCTCGGCATTGAACTGGACTATAGTCCGAATCATGTCTGAGTCGCTGGAGTTTCTGGTGGGCCGGCCGGTGAAGGAGCGGGCGGACGCGGCACGCAACCGGGAGAAGGTGCTGTGCGCCGCTGCCCGGCTGTTCGCGGAGAAGGGGGTGGAGGCGGTCTCGATGGACGCCGTCGCGGCGGAGGCCGGCGTGGGCAAGGGCACCCTGTTCCGCCGATTCGGCGACAAGTCAGGTCTCGCGGTGGCGCTCCTGGACGCCCGCGAACGCGACCTCCAGCAGCGCATCCTCTCCGGCCCACCACCCCTGGGTCCCGGCGCCCCGGCTGCCGAACGCCTGGACGCGTTCGTGGCCGCCTACCTGGAGTACCTCTTCGCCCACCTGGACCTGGTGCGCATGTCGGAGACCGCCAGCCCGGGGGCCCGCTACCGGATCGGGGCCTACCGCTTCTGGCACCGGCACGTCGCGCTCCTCCTGGCCGAGGCCCGCCACCGTTGCGACGCCGACGCGCTGTCCCACACGCTCCTTGCCGCGATGAGCGCGGAGTCAGCGGGCGTCCTGAAGGAGGCCTACGGTCAGGCCCGGGCCGTCGCCGCCGTCACCACGCTCGCCACCGCTCTCACCACGGGCCTCTGAGGGGACGGGGTCAGGGGGCGGTGGGCACGCGGCGGCGCGCCTCCGGGACGATGAGCGGGGTGCCGGTCTGCGGGTCGGGAATGATCTCGCAGCGCAGGTCGAACACCCGGTGCACCAGCTCCGGCGTGACAATCTCCGTCGGGTCCCCCTCCGCGACGATCTCCCCGGCCCGCATCACGATCAGGTGGGTCGCGTACCGGCAGGCCTGGTTCAGGTCGTGCAGGACGGCCACCATCGTGCGGCCGGTCTCGTGCAGGTCGGCGCAGAGGTCCAGCACCTCGATC
This sequence comes from Nonomuraea helvata, assembly GCF_039535785.1. Taxonomy (NCBI): domain Bacteria; kingdom Bacillati; phylum Actinomycetota; class Actinomycetes; order Streptosporangiales; family Streptosporangiaceae; genus Nonomuraea; species Nonomuraea helvata. Next base: position 1,502,194 of record NZ_BAAAXV010000001.1, on the reverse strand, counting down.
TGGTGGGAGATGTCCAGGAACGTCGTCGGCTCGTCCAGCAGCAGGATCGGTGTCTCCTGGGCCAGCGCCATGGCCAGCCACACCCGCTGCCGCTGCCCGCCCGACAGCTCGTCCACGATGCGGTCCGCGAGCTCCGCCACGTCGGTGGCGCGCATGGCCTCGGCCACCGCCGCCTCGTCGGCGCGCGACCACTGCCGCATGAGCCGCTGGTGCGGGTAGCGGCCCCTGGCCACCAGGTCGGCCACGGTGATCCCGTCCGGCACGATCGAGCTCTGGGGGAGCAGGCCGAGCCGCCGCGCCACCTCCTTGGAGGGCAGCGACGTGATCACGCTCCCGTCCAGGTGCACCGCGCCCGCCTTCGGCTTGAGCATCCGGGCCAGGGCGCGCAGCAGGGTGGACTTGCCGCAGGCGTTCGGGCCGATGATCACGGTGAAGGACTCGTCGGGGATCGTCACGCTCAGGCCGGTCGCCACGACCCGCTGGTCGTAGGCGAGCGTGAGGCCGGTGCCTGACAGCCGGGCGGCGGTCATCAGCGCCCGTCCTTTCTGAGCGCCGGTTCTTCCACGGGCATCAGCGGCGGTCCTTTCGCAGGAGCAGGGCGAGGTACGTGCCGCCGATCGCGGCGGTCAGCACGCCGACGGGCAGCTGGGTGGGGGCGAGCACACGCTGCGCGGCCAGGTCGGCGGCGGTGAGCAGGACGGCCCCCATCAGCGCCGACGCCCCCATCGTCACCCCTGGCGAGCGGGTGAGCCGCCGGGCGAGCTGGGGCGCCGCGAGCGCGACGAAGACGACGGGCCCGGCGGCGGCCGTGGCCACCCCGGACAGCAGCACGCCGACCGTGATCGCCGCCGCGCGCACGACCTCGACCCTGATCCCCATGGCCTTGGCCGCGTCGTCACCCATCTCGATCATCCGCATCGGCCGCGCCACGAACGCGCACACCGGCAGCAGCACGGCCAGCGCCAGGGCCACGGGGACCGCGTGGTCCCACCCGCGCCCGCTCAGGCTGCCGGTGAGCCAGGAGCCCGCGGTGGCCGCGTCGTTGATGTCGGCCCGGGTCAGCAGGTACGAGTTGACCGCCAGCAGCAGCGCGTTGGCCCCGATGCCGACCAGGACCAGCCGGTAGCCCTGCACGCCGCCGCGGAACGCCATCGCGTACACCAGCGCGGCCGTCACCACGCAGCCGGCCAGCGCGCCGCCGGCGATCGTCAGGGCCGAGCCGCCCGCGACCACGGCGACGATGCCGCCCGTCGAGGCGCCCGCGGTGAGGCCGATGAAGTCGGGGCTGCCCAGGGGGTTCCTGGTGAGGCTCTGGAAGATCGCGCCGCTCACCCCGAACGCCGCCCCGACCAGCAGCCCCGTCACCACGCGAGGGGCGCGGAGCTTGCTGACGATCAGCTCGGCGACCGGCGTGCCCTGGCCGAAGAGCGCGGAGACGATGTCGGGCACGGGAACCGTGAACTCGCCCGTCGAGATGGCCGCCACGGTCACCGCGCAGGCGATCACGACGAGGGCCGCGCTGACGGCCAGGGCGCGGGGCGCGAGCCGTACGGACCAGGGGCCGACGCGGATGGTCACAGCGCCGCCACCCGCTTCCGCCTGGCCAGCACGATGAAGATCGGCGCGCCGATCACCGCCCACACGATCCCCACCTGCACCTCTCCGGGCCGGGCGATGACCCGGCCCACCACGTCGGCCCCCAGCAGCAGCACCGGCGCGGCCAGCGTCGAGTACGGCAGCACCCACCGCTGGTCGGGCCCCACCACCGCGCGGACGGCGTGCGGCACGATCAGCCCCACGAACCAGAGCGGGCCTGCGGCGGCGGTGGCGGCGCCGCACAGCAGCGTGACGGCCACCCCGGTGAGGATCCTGGTACGGTTCACGGCCACACCCAGCGCCTTGCCGGCGTCGTCGCCGAGTGCCAGCATGTTGAGCGGCCTGGCCAGCAGCAGGCCGAGCGCCAGCCCCGCCACCATGAACGGCGCCAGCCGCACCAGCGTGTCGGCCGTCTGCCCGGCCAGCGACCCGGTCAGCCAGAACCGCATCCGGTCGAACGTTGGCGTGTCCATGCGCAGGATGGCCGAGGCGACCGCCGTGCACACCATGCCGAGGGCGACGCCGGCGAGCGCGAGACGTACGGGGCTGGAGCCGGAGCGGCCCGCGGAGGCCAGGGCGTAGACGACGACGGAGGCCAGCGCGGCGCCGCCGAACGCGAACCACACGTAGAGCGCCGGGTCGGAGAGCCCGAACAGACCGAGCGCCAGCGTGACGCCGAGCGCCGCGCCCTGGTTGACGCCCAGCAGACCGGGGTCGGCCATGGGGTTGCGGGTGAGGCTCTGCATAAGCGCGCCCGCCAGCCCCAGCGTGGCGCCCACTCCGAGGCCGAGGAACGTACGCGGGACGCGCAGCTCGCGGATGACCGTGTGGTCGCCGGAGCCGTCCGGGGCGAGGAAGGCGTCGATCACCGTCGAGAACGACATGGACCGCGCCCCGAGCGCCACGCTCGCCATCGCCACCAGCGCCAGCACCGCCACGGCGACGACGAGCCCACCCGCCAGCGCGGCGGTCCGCCCCCTCGCCGCGCGCCCGCCGCCCTCGGCGGCGATGGGCGGGTCGGCGTCCGCGGCCCCGGCGGTGTGCTCGGCGGTGTGCTCAGCGCTCTGCTCAGCCGGGCGCACCCGACTCCCCCTCTCGTGGCGGTCAAACTTAGGTAAGGCTAATCTAATGACCAAGTAGGAAGGCAAGCCTAACCTTAGGAGATGGACATGTCGGGACCGGTACTGGCTCGCAGGGGCTTCCTGGCGTCCGCCGCAGGCCTCGCGGCGGCCCTGACGCTGGCGGCGTGCGGCGGCGAATCGACCACCACGGGAACGGCCGCCCCCACCGCATCGGGCCCCGCGGCTCAGGCCTGGACGTTCATCGACGACCGCGGCAAGAAGATCGACCAGCCCAAGGCGCCCTCCAGGATCGTCGCCCAGGTCGGCGCCGCGGCCGCCCTGTGGGACTTCGGCGTGCGCCCCATCGCCGTCTTCGGCCCGCACAAGCTGCAGGACGGCACGAAGGACCCCCAGGTCGGCAACGTGGACATCGCCAAGGTCGAGGGCCTGGGCAACGTCTGGGACGAGTTCAACGTCGAGAAGTACATCTCGCTCCAGCCCGACCTCCTGGTCAGCAGCATGTACATCAAGGGCACCCTCTGGTACGTGCCGGAGAGGTCGAAGAGCACGATCGAGCAGGTCGCCCCGACCGCGGGCGTCATGCTCACCGGCCGCAGCGCGACCCAGGTGATCAGCAAGTACGAGGAGCTGGCCACGTCACTGGGCGCGAGCATGGAGGGCGTGGCCGAGGCCAAGGCCCGCATGGAGGCCGCCACCGAGGAGCTGGCGCAGTTCAAGAACCTCAAGATCCTCATGATGTCCGGCGGCGCCGACGCGATGTGGGTGGTCAACCCGCCGGAGTACCCGGACATCGTGCACCTCATGAACGCGGGCCTGGACGTCGTCAAGCCCGCCAAGGTGGACGAGGGCGGCTTCTTCCAGACGCTGAGCTGGGAGAACGCCGACGAGTACGACGCCGACGTGATCCTCTACGACACCCGCACCCAGTCGCTCAAGCCCGAGGAGATGCTGAAGAAGCCCACCTTCGCCAAGCTCCCCGCGGTCAAGGCCGGCCAGCTCTACCCGTGGAACGCCGAGGCGCCCTACAGCTATCAGGGCTACGCGGCCTTCCTCGAGGGCCTGGTGGCCAACCTGAAGAAGGCTAAAGAGCTCCCCTGACCTCGACGATCTCGGCGAGGGGGAACTCCAGGTAGTCGCCTGCCTCCTCGCACCAGGCGTCCAGCGCGCCGCCCTTGAGCTCGCCGTGGCTGATCGTGGCGGTCAGCCCGTCGGTCAGCGTGATGCCGGCGCGCACACCCCGGTCGACCACGAAGCCCAGCAGCGACTGCTGCGCCGTCGGCAGCCTGGTGGCCATCCTGCCGATGATCGCCCACGTGCGGCCGTTCGTCTCGTCGTCGGACCGGCCGGCCTCGACGAGGCGGCGGGCGTGCTCGTACGGGTCCGGCGTCGGCTCGGCGAACATGTACGAAAGCGGATCCATCTCGGTGATGCCGGGAAACTCCGACAGCTCGGCCACCTGGCCGCCGGGCAGCAGGATGAGCTTGCCGCCCTGCGGCTCCTCGTGCCTGGCCCGGTGGACGGTGATCTCGCCGGTGTCGGAGACGGGCACAGGGGAGTAGCCGACCTCTCGCAGCGCGGCCAGCGTGCGCTCGGCCGGCGCCGCGCTCACCAGCACCGTGGGCGCCAGCAGCCGGATGCCGAGCCTGCTCAGCCGCCGGTGCGCGGCGATCTCGGCCAGCAGCGCGGGGTCGCCGGCCTGGATGACGCATCCGACCGTGGTGACCGTGACCTCGCCGTGCCTGCGCGCGGTGTCGCGTACGAGGTACTCCAGCGGCTGCGGGATCGTGCCGACCGCGGCCAGCTCGTCGAGCAGGTCGTCGGCGTCGTAGCCGTGGTCGAGCGCCCGGCGCACGCTCTCGGTCGTGAAGCGCCACACCGAGGCCGCGCCCCGCGACTCGCGTTCGGCGGCCCGGTCGAGCAGCGCCGCCAGCTCCGCCGACGGCGGCCCGGTCACGACCGCGGTCAGGTCGGGCCCGAACAGCGCGCTCCTGCGCACGCTCGCCAGCGCCCTGGTGGCCACCTCGGCCAGCACGGGGTCGTGCTCGACCATGGGGACGGCGTCGTCGTTCTCGTCGCCCGGTTTCGCGGTGAGCCCGGCCAGCGCCCTGCCCAGGTCGGTGATCGCGTTGGTGGCCAGCAGCCCCAGCAGCGTGGCCTCGTCGAGCACCGCGGGCGCGCATGCCACCAGCAGCTCCAGGTCGAGCAGCGGCGTGTGCCAGTGGACGTTGGCCACGAGGCTGTCGCGGTCGGCGAACGCGGTGCCCGCCGGCAGGTCGGCCAGGGCCGACAGCACGGCCCTGCGGATCCGGGCCACCGCGCTGCCCGAGGGGTCGTCGCCGAGCACGGTGCCGTACTTGCCGTCGATCTTCCGTAGCGACGAGCGCTCCATGCGCCACCACGCCGCAAGCAGGACCCGCAGCCGCGCCGAACCCTCGTCGAGCCGCCACCGGTCGAACCGGTCGGTGGGGATCATGCCGCCCGACGGCTCGTCCCAGGCCAGCAGCCGGGCCACCGTGCAGACCTCCAGCAGCAGCCGCGTCTCGTCCTCGTCGCAGCCGGTCTCCTTGGCGATCCTGCGGACCTCGCGCACGCCCACGCCGCCCGTCTTGAGCAGCGGCAGCGGTGTCTTGGCGGTGTTGTCGAGCAGGGCCGCGCACCGCTCGACGACGTGCGGCGCGGCCAGGGTCATCAGGTGGTCGACCTCTTCGGGGTCGACGGGGATCGTCGCCACCTCGGGCGGCTCGGGCCGGTAGGCCGGGTGGTAGCCGGGACCGCGCAGGCAGATCGCCACCTCGCGGGGGATCTCCGCGACGTGCCAGCTCGGGCGGAAGAGCAGGCCGTGGTCGGCGCACCACTTCTCCGGCGTGCCGGGCGTGACGAACCTGCCGCCGTCGACGTTCAGCGCGGGGCCCTGCCAGGCGAACCGGTCGAGCAGGGGGACCGTGCCGTCAGGCGCGCCGCGCACCAGCGCGCTGAGGCGGGCGCGGTCGCTGAGCGCCTGGGTGACGCGGGCGATGACGCGGCGCTTGTTGCCCTGGGTGGACAGGCCGAGGTTGCGGGCGAGCGCGTTCAGCGCGTCGTTGCCGATCGACCAGGAGTTGAGGTAATGGTCGAGTGGCTCGCCCAGGCTGAGCGGGGCGGACCACCAGCGGGCGACGCCCTCCGTGAGATGGATGACGCCGCCGTCGCCCGGCCAGGCCAGCGCGTGGTCGTAGAGGTGTTCGAGCCAGGGGGTCACCTCTTCGAGCGGCGCGTCCACGAACTGCGCCAGCCGCTCGGCCGTGGGGCGGGTCATGGCCAGGGCCGCCTCGGCCAGCTGCAGGCAGGGCAGCGGCAGGCAGCGCAGTGTCTCCATCACGGCGAAGCCGTTGCCCAGGCGCTGGGCCAGCGTGTCGAGCCGCCGCGGCCAGGGCGCGGCGATGGCGTCGGGCCTGTTGGCCAGGACGCGGCCAAGCCTGTCTTCGTCGAGTGTTCGCAGCCAGCCGAGCAGGTGATCTTTCATCTGTCAGCACTCTCATGGGGTCGCGCGTGGGACTCACCGTGAGCCATGAGCATCCACGGTAATGCAGATCACCCCCGGTCAGGAGAGGACTGCCCAGACGATCTTCCCGTGAGGTGCAAGTGCGGACCAGCCCCAGCGGTGGCTGAGGGATTCGACGATGTGGAGTCCGAGGCCGCCGGTGTCGAGGGGGCCAGGGTATCGCAGCACCGGCACCGATGCGCCTGGATCGGTGAAGGCGCAGGTGACGAGGGGGCCCCGGCGCACCAGGGACATGTGGACGGGGCACGCGCCGTGGGCGTCGTCGAGGCGCAGGCCGTGGCGCAGTGCGTTGGTGGCGAGCTCGGAGACCACCAGTTCCATGTTCTCGATCAGCTCACCGAGACCCCATGCGGACAACGCGCCCGTGGTGAAGCTACGGGCCGAGTGGACCGAGGCAGGGCTGGGCGGGAGCACGAACGTGGCGCTCGAGCAGGGGCCGGGGACCAGCAGATCGCGGGCCGCCTCCGGCCACCAGCCGACCGGGGGCCACCAATCGAACGTGGTCCACTGGCCGGGCACCGTGGTGGATTGCACGTGATCATTCTGCGACAAATCGCCGTGCAGGTGCAAGAGCGAATGCACGTGCAGACACCCCGTGCACACGCTACGGTTGGCCTCAAATGGTCAATATGGGGGAAAGGGGATCTTGTCCGCGGCCCATGATCTTTCGGCCGTGAAGTGACAGACTGAGTCGCAAGGAAACGAACAAGGAGCAGCACGTGTCCATTGATCCGCCTGGTTCCGGCTCGACCGTTCGGCGCATCATGCTGGGTGCGAGTCTCAGGCGCCTGCGTGAGGCGAGCGGTCTCGACCGGGCACAGGCCGGATTCCACATCCGGGCGTCCGAGTCCAAGATCAGTCGCATGGAGCTCGGGCGCGTCGGCTTCAAGACACGTGACGTGGAAGACCTGCTCACCCTGTACGGCGTCGTCGACGATGCCGAGCGCCGTGCCCTGCTGGAGATGGTTCGTGAGGCCAACACCCCCGGGTGGTGGCACAAGTACTCGGCCGAGCTGCCTTCGTGGTTCACCACATACGTGGGCCTGGAGGAGGCCGCCGAGCTGATCCGTACCTACGAGGTCCAGTTCGTGCCAGGATTGTTGCAGACGGCCTCGTATGCGCGATCGGTATTCCAGCTTGGCAACCCCGGTCTGAGTCCGGACAAAATCGAACGTCGCGTGCATATGCGCATGCAGCGTCAAGAGCGCTTCACCCAGAAGGACGGGCCCCGCCTGTGGGCCGTCATCGACGAGGCGGCGCTCAAACGGACCATCGGCGGGCGGGAGGTCATGTCCGAGCAGCTCCAGCATCTGCTGGAAGTCGCTGCCCTTCCCAACATCACCCTTCAGGTGATGCCCTTCAGGTTCGGCAAGCATGCCGCTGAAGGGGGCGCGTTCAGCATCTTGCGGTTTCCCGAGTCCGACTTGTCGGACGTTGTCTACGTTGAGCAGCTCTGGGGTGCCCTGTACCTGGACAAGCGTGAGGACATCGACCCGTACCTCACGGCCATGGAGCAGCTGTGCGTGGAGAGCACCACGCCAGGGGGCACCGTCGAGCTCATCGGCGGTCTTCTCAGAAAGATGTAGATGAACCAGACCTACAACGGCATGCCCGCGGCCGACCTGACGCAGGTCGCGTGGCGCAAGAGCCGCTACAGCAACTCGCAGGGCAACTGCGTGGAGCTCGCGGAGCTTCCCGACGGGGGCATCGCGGTGCGCAACTCACGCTTCCCCGAGGGCCCCGCCCTCATCTATACCCGCGACGAGATCCGGGCCCTGGTGCTCGGGGTGAAGGACGGAGAGTTCGACGGCCTGCTCGTTTAACAGCTTTGTAACCTCCGGCGCGCCCGCTTAACGGAGGCGCGCCGGAGGCGTAACCGCCCGGCCTCGTCCTGTCGGCAGAATCGGGTCATGCTCGAGCAGATGACCCTGTATCCGATCGCCGACGACGTGCTGTTCGCGCCGGGCGGCAAGGTCGTGATCCGCACATACGGCGTGGCGCCCGCCAGCACGGGAGGCTCCGTCTCCTACCGCACCTGGGTGACCGGTATCCGGGACCAGCCGCGCTACTGGCACTGGGGCCACTTCGAGGACGCCGCCTCGGGGCACCGCAAGGTCCTGGAGTGGCTCACCGGGCGCGGCCCGCAACCTTCCCAAGCGGTGGCCTGATCGATATCCTCATGCCAAGCAACCGCTTGGTAGAGGAGGCGTGGTGCGGCGCGCGATCCACCTGCTCGAAGAGGTCGACTTCCGGCCGATGAACTCCAGGCGGCCGCTGGAGTACCTCACCTGGCTGACCCGCTACAAGCGCGAGGACGAGTCCCGCACCGCGCCCTCGCTCACCTCCGGCATGTCGATCAGGTCCCGCGAGATCGACCTCGTGGGCGCCTTCTACGCCGTCGGCATCACCGGCCACCCGCAGTTCAAGGCCGTCACGCTGTGGGACTGCCACGGCGGGTGGGACGGCGGCTGGCGCCAGATGATGGAGATCTATCAGGGCGTCGACGAGCGCCTGTTCCTGTCCGACATCGACGACCTGCGCTTCTCCGCGTTCTCCCGGCCGCTCGGGGCCGCGCCCGGCTGCCCGCCGCTCTCCGAGGCGCCCGCCGCCGAGCTCTATCTCTTCGAGAGCGCCCGCGTACGCCCGGGAGCCGCGCTCGACTACCTCCACGCGTCGCGCACCGAGCGCGCGCCGCTGCTCGCGGAGCACGGCCACACCCTGGTCGGCCTGTACGAGGTGCTGTTCTGCGACACCGAGGCGGTCACCGTATGGGCCGTCTCGCTCGACGACCACCTGGCCACCCAGCGCGCCCGCGACGCCGCACTGGGCCTCGACGACGAGGTGGAGCCCGATCCCCGGCTGCTGGACTGGGGTAAGCGGGCTCGCGACTACCTGGAAGGCCCCTGGCGTGAGACGCTGCTGGCACCGTTCCCCGGTTGCCGCCTGGCGCCAGGTTGACGCGTCCTGGTCGCCGACCTCAACGGTGACGTGGCCGGGTACGCCAACGCCGGTCCATGGCGTCCCAAGCCGGCCTATCGGCACACCGTGGAGGACTCGATCTATCTCGCCCCGGACCAGACAGGCCGAGGTCTGGGCGGCGCGCTGCTCGACGTGTTGTTGACCCGGTGCGCGCAGGCGGGCATGCGTCAGATGATCGCGATCATCGCGGACACTGGAAGCGTCGCTTCCACCGCATTGCACAGCGTTTCGGCTTCGCACCCGCCGGCCGGCTGAACAGCGTCGGGTACAAGCACGGCCGCTGGGTCGACACCGCGCTCATGCAGCGGGCCCTGACCACAGACCACGACGGGTGACTCCACTGAACTTGCCTTCTCCCGCTGCTGCCGTTCGCTGATCTTCAGGGCGTTGGCGGCGGAGCAAGGCACGGTCGCGAGTGTGGTGACGGTGTAGAGGTAGTGGGCGGGTCGCGTGCAGATGGTCCCGCGGGCAGGGCATTGCTCCTAGCGTCGCCAGATATGCGGACAGTGGATGTACTGGTCGTGGGTGCGGGACTGGCCGGCCTGCGTACGGCTCGCCTGCTCGCCTTGCGGGGCCTGGACGTGCTGGTGGTCGACCGCCGCAGGTCGCTGTCGACGGGCATCCGTACGACCGGGATCTTCGTGCGGCGCACCCTTGATGACTTCGATCTGCCGGACCATCTGCTCGGGCCTGGCGTACGGGACGTCCTGCTGTATCCGCCGTCGCGGCGGGCGCCGATCCGGCTGACCAGTGGGCGGGACGAGTATCGCGTGGCCGACATGGCGGCCGTCTACGAGCATGCGCGGCGGGCGGCGGAGTCGGCCGGGGCGCGGGTTCTCCTGGGCGTACGGTATGTCGGTGCGTCGATGGGTTCTGTGGAGTTCGCGGGGGCGGAGCCGGTGGCGGCGCGGTTCCTGGTGGGCGCGGACGGCGCTCGCTCCCGGGTGGCGCGTGATCTCGGCCTTGATGTGAACCGGCGCTTTCTCGTCGGTGCCGAGATCGTCCATCCGGTCGCGTCGGGCACGACCACCCCGGCGTTCCACTGTGTGCTGGATCCTCGGGTCGCTCCGGGGTATCTGGGGTGGGTCATCGACGACGGCAGGTACGCGCATATAGGCGTCGCGGGGTATCCGGGCGCGATGCGCACCGGCGTCCGCCACCTGCTGGACGCTTTCGCCGCGGACGCGCCCGGCCGGGCGGCGTCGGCCGGCCCGGTCGAGCGCCGAGGTGGTCCGATCCCGGTCGGCGGCGTGCTGCGACGGTTGGCGTGCCCCGCCGGGCTGCTCGTCGGCGACGCGGCGGGCGCGGTGTCGCCATTGACGGCCGGCGGGCTGGACCCGTGCTTACGCATGTCCGAACTGGCCGCGGCGGTCGTCGCCGGGTACCTGCGTACGGGCGACCGGCGCATGTTGAGTCTGTACGACGGGGGCGCGTTGCGGACCCGGTTCCGAGGCCGGCTGCTGTTGCGCCGGGTGTTCGCCGGCATCCGGTCCCCCGCCGCCGCAGAGGCTGCGGTGGCGGTGCTGCGCAGTCGTGCCGGTCGTGCCTTGGCGGGACGGATCCTGTTCGGGGACGGTTCGTTCCCGGCTGTCGACGCCCGGCTTGTGGACGCTGCGATCGATCACCCCCGCCGGTGACCTCACGTCATCTCACCGCGCCGAAGTGCGGGTAGATCTCGGAGCTCTTGCCGAGCTTGAGCAGCGTCTCGGTCACGCGGCCCTTCAGATCGACGATCCCGATGCCGGCCGCGGTGGAGATGAGCAGGTGCTTCTCGTCGTACCAGCCGAGGGTCGTGGGACGCGCGCCCGCGACGACGGGAAGTCTCGTGACGGCCTTGCCGGTCGCCGCGTCCCACACGCAGGCGGCCTTCTCCAGCGGCAGGCAGGCGGTGACGAACCGCTTGCCGGAGGGCGAGAAGACGCCGCGCCCGTCACCGCCCGGCCTTCCGCGCACCTGGTATTCCTTGACGGCCTTGCCCTGGAGGTCGTAGAGGCGGACGGTCGTGCTGCCGAGCCTGCCGTGCCTGACCAGGAAACGGGTGCCGTCCTGGTTCCACTCGAAACCGCCGACGGTGACCAGCGCCTTGTGGATCTTGATGAAGCGGGGCGTGAAGTCGGGCAGATCGAGGATCAGGACTCCTGCCGAGCGGTCGTCCTGGCGGGCCAGGCTGACGGTGAAGAGCAGTTTCTTGCCGTCCGGTGACCACCGGGGCCAGCGCATCTGGGGATACTGGGTGCCGCCGTTCTCGGTGCTGGGAGTGTACTCGGTGAGCTCGATCTCGATGTCCCGGCTCTTGCCGGTCTTCCGGTCGATGATCCGCAGGCGGTCCTTGCCCGGCTCTGTGAACGTCAGGTGCGCGACTGTCCAGCGTCCGTCGGGGGAGACCGCCGTCTCCTGGTAGTCGGTCTTCACGAACCGCCGCCGGTCCGGCTGCCATGCCCACAGGGTGAACGGGTTCCGCTGGGCCTGGAAGTCGGCGGTGGTGTACGACGTGAGCTGGACAGGGCGGCCGTTCAGGTCGGCGACCACCGCGGCCTGGCCCTTTCCGACTTTGCCGTCTCCCGTCCGTGCCGTTACGCCAGGTAACGTGCCTTTCGTCGGCTGGGCTGGGGGCGCGGCAGCCGAGGCTGTGGCGCCGCCATCTGCTCCTGCAGCGCGGGAGGGATGGCCTTGTCCTGCTCGGTGATGATGTAGGTGGACGGGATGTTCCGCCAGGCTGCCGCCTCGACCTTCTCCGCGAACGATCGGACGGTCTGGTTGACCAACGTACCGATCCTGCGATCGAGGCCAGTTCCGCGGCCAGCACGGCGGCATCGTCATGCATGCCCGCGGTGGGCTGGTCGCCGGCGCTCGGGAGCGCCGGGGTGTGCGTGGCATGGCCGAGCGCGTGCAACTCGGTCTCGAGCTTCGCCCACGTTCTCGGGCGCACCGCCGAGGCCGCGACCGTGCGCTGGGCGCTCGAGCAGATCGACGCCGAGCCGCGCGACCGGTCGCTCGCCTCGACCCTGGTCACCGAGCATCTCGCCCTGGTCATGCTGATCCACCTGCTGCGCCTGCACCTGGCCGTCGCCGGGCAGGGCGCGGTGTCCGGCTGGATGGCCCGGGTCACCGGCGCGTCGCCGCGCGAGTACCGCCGCCGGATCAGCCTGGCGGGCGGCCTCCCGCCAGGGCCTGACCCATCGGCTGACTGACGTTGGGCCCGTGACCGGATCTGTCGGGCCCTGGCCTGGCGGCGCTCACGACTTCACAGGAGCATCCGGGGCTCAGCCGATGGGGGCGTTCCAGGTCGTCAGGACCGGCTCCTCGTGCTCGAAGCCGAGCCGCGAGTACGTGCCCGTGTCGAGCTTCAGCAGCCTGCCCTCCTCGGGGCCGAGGCCCAGCCAGCGGGCGGCCAGCACCCGCAGGAAGTGGCCGTGCGCCACCAGCGCCACCCGGCCCTCTGCCGCTCTGGCCCGCGCGATCACCCGGTCGGCGCGGGCCGCCACCTGCTCGGCGCTCTCGCCGGGATGCTCGGCGTCGCCGGGGATCACGCCGTCGCGCCACAGGTACCAGCCGGGGTGGGTCCGGCGGATCTCGGGCGTGGTGATGCCCTCGTACCCGCCGTAGTCCCACTCCCACAGGTCGGGGTCCACTTCGTAGCCGTTCAAACCGGCCAGCTCCGCCGTACGCCGGGCGCGCTGCGCGGGGGAGACCAGCACCAGGTCGAACACCTGCCCCTTCACCAGCGACGCCAGCGCCCTGGCCTGGTCCTCGCCGTGCTCCGTCAACGGCAGGTCGGTGCGGCCCGTGTGCCGGCCCGCCTTGCTCCACTCGGTCTCTCCATGCCGGAGCAGCAGCATCTCTTTCATGGGGTCCATCATCGGGCACGTCCGATTTCGAGCCGCACGAGGCCTCGCATCGGGCCTCGCACCGGGGCTCGCATCAGGTGGCGAGCTCCTCGACGACGGGGGCGAAGGTGTCCAGGTCGCGCTCGTGGTGCACCACGAAGTACGAAATATCGTGCTCGTCCCGCCAATAGTGGAGCTTGTCGATGATGTCGGCGCGCGTCCCGAGCAGCACCTGGGGCGTCCCGACGAGCGACGAGCTGTCGGCGGCGCTCCACGCCTCCTCCGCCTTCCGCTCACCCACCTGCATGACGCTCGTCCCGAGCTCCAGCCCGGCGTACCGCTCCCCGGCGGCCTCCCGCACCACCTCGAGCTTGTCCAGGAACGCCGTCAGCCCGCCGTCCTTCTCGTCCGGACCGGTGCCGTCCGGCCGGACCCGCATCCCGATGTTCACGACATCCGCCTCTTCGGCCGCCAGCCGCAGCATCCGTGCCCCGCCGCCGCCGAGCACGATCGGCGGACGCGGCTTCCGTACGGGCTTGGGCCGCTGATCGAGCCCGTCGATGCGATAGTGCTTGCCCTGATAGCTGAACGGCCCCTCGCCCCAGAGCCCTTTGAGCACGGCGACGGCCTCCCGCAGCCGCTCCACCCGCACCCCGGGCGGCTCCAGCACCAGCCCGGCCCCCGCGTAGTCGCCCGCGAGCCACCCGGTCCCGATCCCGACCTCCAGCCGCCCGCCGGACAGCAGGTCGAGCGTGGCCGCCTCCTTGGCCAGCACGGCCGGATGCCGGAAGTCGTTGGCGAACACCAGCGTGCCGACCTGCAGCCTGGTGGTGGCGCAGGCGGCCGCCGTCAGCGCGGCGACGGGGGCGAACCGGGGCCCGACGAGATGATCGGGCACGAGGAGCACGTCGTACCCCTGACTCTCCAGCCGCCTCGCCTTCTCGGCCCACGCCTCGCCCGACTCGGCCTCCCGCACCACCGCCCCGAACCTGAACCGCCGCATGATGCCTCCCGCTGTCTTGAGCAAGCGCTTGTGCGAAACTGTACGCGCGAACCGCCGAACCCCGCTCGGTGCGCGTACAGTGTCGCCGCCGCGCACCCGCTGCGGGCGAGCCGGTTCGTGGTGGGCGCGTCGAGCCCGGCCTCCAGAGAGGGTAGGAGCCGAGGTTGGCGACGAGGCTCCGGATGAGTGAGCTCGCCGGGCGCGGCGCGCATGAGTAGGGCCTGCTCAACGCGCGGGTCTTACCAAGCGCTTGCTCAAGTGCCAGACTGGCCCCATGGAGATCCCCGTGCGCCAGGTGACGGATGACGAGGCGGCGTTCTTCGACGAACACGGCTGGGTACGGCTCGGGCGGCTGGTCGATCCGGGCGCCGTGGCGGCGCTGCGCGAGCGGGCCGAGGGATTCCTGCGCGCGCGTTCCAGGAGCCACGAGACGCTGGTCGACGAGGCGTTCGGGCAGTCGAGGGACATCGCGGCGAGCGACGGGATGTTCGGCGCGCTGGCCCTGAGCCCCGCGATGGGGCGCAACGTCGTACGGCTGCTGCGCGGCGTGCGGGCCGTGCGCGTGCAGGTCACCAATCTCCTGGTCAAGGAGGCGGGGGAGCACGGCGCGACCGAGTTCCACCAGGACTTCCCGTGGATGCCGATGGACCGCTCGGCCATGCTGACCGTGTGGCTGGCCCTCGCCGACGTGCCCGCCGACATGGGGTCGCTGCGCTTCTACGACGGCTCCCACCGGTACGGGCTGCTCGGGCGGAGCTTCACCCGGCCGGGGGACGACCAGCTCAGCCAGCACCCGTGGCTCAAGGACCTGGAGCTGTCGCCGCCGCTCGACCTGCGGGCGGGGGACGCGACCGTGCACCACGCCCTGACCGTCCACGGCGCGCCTGCCAACCGCCGCGACACCCCGCGCCTGTCGTTCACCGTCACGTACTTCGACGCCGACGCCCTCTACACCGGCCTGCCGTACCGGCAGACCGACGAGCTCGGACTCGAGGTCAACCGGCCGTTCGAGCACGAGAGGTTCCCATGCCTGAGACCGTGAGGGGCCCGGTGGCGGATCTGGGGGCGACGCTCATGCACGAGCACGTCTTCGGGCTGAGCCCCGAGATCCTGTGGAACTGGCCGGACATCCCGGAGGCGTGGGACCTCGAGACGCGGGCGCGCGAGGCGGCCGGCAAGCTCGACGCGCTGAAGGCCGAGGGCATCGACACGATCGTGGACCTGACCGTGGTGGGGCTCGGCAGGTACGTCCCCGCGGTGCGGCGCGTGGCCGAGCTGACCAGCGTGAACATCGTGGTCGCCACGGGGCTCTACACCTACGACGCGCTGCCGCCGTACTTCGCCAACCGGGGGCCGGGATCGCTGTTCGGGGGACCGGACCGGCTGCCGGAGTTCTTCGTACGGGACATCGTGGAGGGCATCGGCGGGACCGGCGTCAAGGCGGCCATGCTGAAGTGCGCCTCCGACCACCTGGGGATGACCAAGGGGTGCGAGCGAGTGTTCAGGGCGGTCGCGGAGGCGCACCTGGAGACCGGCGCGCCGATCACCACGCACTCCCACAGCGCCTCCAAGGGCGGCCTCGAGCAGCAGCGGCTGCTGGGCGAGCTGGGCGTGGACCTGAGCCGGGTGGTCATCGGGCACGCCGGGGACTCCACCGACGTGGCCTACCTGGAAGAGCTCGTCGCGAACGGCTCCTACCTCGGCATGGACCGCTTCGGCATAGAGACGATCAGTCCTTTCGAGGACCGCGTGGAAATAGTGGCGAAAATGTGCGAGCGCGGACACGCCGAAAAAATGGTCTTAAGTCATGACTCGTACTGTTTCAATGACCGCTTCGACGCCGACGTCGTACGGCAGCGCCACCCCCATTACCACCTCCTCCACATTTCCCGCGACGTCCTGCCCGAGCTCCGCAAAAGGGGCGTCACGGACGACCAGCTCCATCAGATGCTCGTCGACAACCCGCGGAGGATCTTCGCATGATCGAGGACTTCGACGTCGGCTCGGACTGGCACGTCGCCGCTCCGTACGACTTCCTGCGCAGGCTGCGCCAGGACCGGCCGGTGTTCCGGAGCGAGCACCTCGGCGCGTACGTGCTGACCCGCTACGCCGACGTGCGGGCGGCCTACGGCGACCCGCGGCGCTTCTCCTCCAAGGGCTCGCTCACGATCTCCCGCAGTCTCACCCGCGAGACCAAGGAGAAGCTGGGCGAGCACGGCTCGTTCCTGTCCAGCTTCGTGGCGAACGTGGACCCGCCCGACCACACCCGCCTGCGCCGGTCGGTGTCGAGGGCGTTCACGCCCCGGGCGGTCGCGGCCATGGAGCAGGCGTTCCGGCGGCTCAACGAGGAGCTGCTGGACCGCCTGGAGGCACGCGGCCGGGCCGACTTCGTCTCCGAGATCGGCCATGAGCCGTCGATCAAGCTGACGGCCCGCTTCATCGGCGTGCCGGAGGCCGACGAGGCGTTCGTCCAGGCGCACGTGAAGGACTGGTTCCAGCTCTTCCTGTCGCCGCAGCCCCCGGACCGCCAGCTCGAACTCGCCGACAGTTTCCTGACCTATCTGGACTACGTGGACCGGCTGGTCGCCGCCAGGGCCAAGGACCCCCAGGACGACTTCACGTCCCTGATGACCTCCCTGATCGGCGCCGAGCTGACCCATCGCGAGGTCGTCGAGCTGATCTCCACCATCCTGCTCGGCGGCAACGACACCGTCCCGAACCAGCTCGGCAACGCCGTCCTGCGCCTGCTGCGGGAGGACGCCTGGCCGGTGCCGCCCGAGCTGGTCCCGAACGCCGTCGAGGAGTGCATGCGCATCGACGGCGCCGCGCTCGGCTCGTTCCGGTATGCCGTGACCGACGTCACTTCGCACGGCGTGACGATCCCGGCGGGATCCCTCGTCCTGCTCTCCACCGACTCCGCCGCACATGACGAGAGCGTCTTCCCTGATCCGGAGCGGTTCCTGATCGACCGGCCGAACGCCGCCGAGCACATGGTCTTCGGCTACGGCATCCACTTCTGCGTCGGCGCCGCGCTCGGCCGCCTGCAGCTGCGTACGGCCCTCGAGGTGCTCGGCCGCCGCCTGCCGCGCCTGAGGTTCGTCGCCGGCGAGCCGATCGCCTACCGCAGGTCGCTCGTCGGCCGCGGCCTGGCCGCCCTGGCGGTGGAGTGGTGAGCACCCGCCTCTCCGGCCGTTTCGACGGTCGCGTCGCGCTGGTGACGGGCGCGGGCTCGGGCATCGGCGCGGCCTGCGCGGAGCGCCTGGCCGCCGAGGGCGCCTGCGTCGGCGTGCTCGACCTGCGCGCGGCCAGGGCCCGGGCCACCGCCGCCGCCATCCGCGCGCACGGCGGCTCGGCCATGGCGCTGACCTGCGACGTCTCCGACGACAAGCAGGTGGAGGAGGCCGTCGCGGCCCTGGTCGCGTCGTTCGGCCGGGTGGACGTCGTGCACGCCAACGCCGCCGCGCTCGACGCCGACGTCTACGGCCGCGACCGCGACCTGGACTCGCTCGAGGCCGCGGTCTGGGACCGCACGATGGAGGTCAACCTGCGCGGCGCCATGCTCACGGTCAAGCACGCGGTGCCCGCGATGCCGGACGGCGGCGCCATCGTCCTCATGTCGTCGGTGTCCGCCCTGGTGGGGGACACCATCCACCCCGCGTACGGGGCCTCGAAGGCGGCCCTGATCGGCTTCACGCGTTACGTGGCGACGATGTACGGCCCCCGAGGCATCCGCTGCAACGCCGTCGCCCCCGCGCTCGTCCTCACCGAGACCGCCCAGCGGGTCATGACCCAGGACCAGCTCACCGACAAGGCCGCCGAGCGGCTCCTGCCCTGGGCCTGCGCCCCCGAGGACGTCGCGAACCTGGTGTGCTTCCTCGCCTCCGACGAGGCCCGCTGCGTCACGGGCCAGACCGTCGCCATCGACTCCGGCACGCTCGCCCACCGTCCGCAGCACGCCATCCACCAGTGGCGCGCCGCCCAGTGACGCCGATGGGCGGGCACCGCGCGGGGCGCCCGCCCATCGTGCCCGGTTACCCGGGCCGGTTCAGTGCAGCGGCCGTCCGGTTACGGACAGCGGCTGCTCCTGGTTCGCACGCACCGAGGTGGGCGGCTGCGAGGGGTACTCGGGAGCGCAGTGCGTGCCGCTCGGCGGCAGCTTCAGGCTCGTCAGGTACGTCTCGATGTGGTTGCGGGCGCAGGTGCTGTTGCGGTACTGGCCGTGGCCCACGCCGTCGTACTCCAGGACCCTGACCCTGGGGATCTGCGCGGCCGCGCCGTAGTTCCAGGCCGCCGGGGTGCCGACGTCGTAGCGGGCCTTGGGCAGCAGGACCGGTGGGGCGCCCGAGATGTCGAGGCGGTGCTGCGGGTTGGTGACCTTGCCCTGCCGGCCCAGGCAGAGGACGACGTCCGACCAGAACGGCGAGAGCTTGGTGTGCGGGTAGAGCGCCTCGAGCTGCCTGCGGTACTGGTCGAGCTGCTTGAAGCCGGTGACCTGCCACTTCCAGTCGGAGCACCAGATGGCCTGGTAGGCGTAGGAGGCGGTCTCCGCCTTCGGCTTGGCCAGGGTGGGGAGCTTGGCGGCCGTGCCGGCCTGGAGGTCCTTCAGGGTCGTGGCCACGTCGAACCAGCTGCCCGCCGGGTCGTACATGCCGTCGAACAGGAAGATGCGCAGCGTCTCGGCCGTGATCGGCTCGCCGGTGGCGGGATCCTTCAGCGTGCCTTCGGCCGCCTTGCGGTGCAGCCCGTCCCAGATCGCCGTGACGTTCTCGCCGTGCAGGGCGCAGGCCGGCGTCTCGCCGCACCACCTGACGAACGCCTTGAACGAGCCTTCGAAGTCCTCGGTGGTCGTCTGCAGGTAGCGGAAGGCGGAGGTGATGCTGTGGTCCATGTTCGAGTCGATCGCCATGGCCCGGATGTTCTGCGGGAACAGCTCGGCGTACTGCTGGCCGACCTGGGTGCCGTACGAGAGGGCGAAGAAGCTGATCTGCTTCTCGCCCAGCGCGGCGCGGATGGAGTCCACGTCACGGGCGGCGTTCGTGGTGTCCACGTGGTCGTAGAGCGGGCCGGTGCGCTCGCGGCAGTTCTGCGAGAGCTTGGCGTTGTACGCCAGCCACCCCTGGTACTCGCTCTCGTTGGCCGGATAGGTGCCCGGCATCTGATCCAGCAGGTCCGCGTCGCACTGCACCGGGTTGCTGCGGGCGACACCGCGCGGGTCCACGCTGACGAGGTCGAAGTACTGGCGCAGCGCGCTCTCGGCCGGGATGGCGTTGTGCAGGATGAACGGGTTGATCCCCGAGGCGTCGGGCCCGCCGGGATGCACGACCAGCACGCCGATGCGCCTGGCCGGGTTGAGCGCCTTGAGCCGGCCGATCGCCAGGTCGAGGGTGGCGCCCGACGGGTTCGCGTAGTCGACCGGGACCTTGATCGTGGCGCATTCGCCGCCGTAGTCGCCGCACGCCGCCCAGCCGATGGGTGCGGGGGTCGAGGTTTCGGGACTCGGCTCCGCCGAGGCGACTCCCCCGGTCGAGGCGGCCAGCACTAAGCCCGCCAGAAGCGTACTGATGACGCTTTTTCGCATTGTTTGATTCCCCGTTGGAAGCTGACTTTGCCCCTTACATCCGGTAAGAGGCCGTACAGCCGTACATGCTACAAAGATCGCCATACGCAATGTGGAAAAATCCACCACAAAAGGGAGGTTTCATGGAGCCGGTGGCGGTGGGGTTGGTCGGAGCGGGGCCGTGGGCCGAGCGGGCGCACGCGCCGATGCTGTCCAGGGGGCCGCACACGCGGCTGGCGGGGGTGTGGGCCCGCCGGCCTGAGGCCGCCGCCCGGCTCGGGGCGCCGGTGTTCGAGCGGATCGAGGAGCTGTTCGACGCCTGCGAGGCCGTGGCGTTCTGCGTGCCGCCCGCCGTGCAGGCCGAGCTCGGCGTCCGCGCCGCCCGCGCGGGCAAGGCGCTGCTGCTGGAGAAGCCGCTCGCGGACACGCTGGACGGCGCCCGGCGCCTCGCCGAGGCCGTCGCGGAGGCGGGCGTGGCCTCCCAGATGGTCCTCACCATGCGGTACGCCGCCCAGACCCGCGCGTTCCTGGCCCGGTGCCGCGAGATCCAGGCGTTCGGCGGCCACGCCGTGAACATCTCCGGCGTCCTGCTCGGCGACCACCCCTACGCCACCCCGTGGCGGCTCGACAAGGGCGCGCTGCTCGACGTCGGGCCGCACGTGATCGACCTGCTCGACGCCGCACTGGGCCGGGTGACCGGGGTGCGCGCGCACGGCGACCCGCTCGGCTGGACCGGACTGCTGCTCGAGCACGAGGGCGGCGCGGTCAGCGAGGCGTCGCTGTGCATGGCCGCCGCCGGGGACCCGCCGCCGTCCACGTTCGCCGTGTACGGCCGCGCCGGCAGCGCCGTGCTCCAGCCCTTCGACGACGACCCCATGGTCACCCTCGTGGCGGAGTTCGCCGAGACCGTGCGGAACGGCGGCGGCCACCCCCTCGACGCCGCCCACGGACTGAGACTCCAGGCGATCATCACCGAGGCGGAGGCCCAACTCGCCCCTTGACGTCGCGCGCATCTGGAGCATTGATAGCGTTTGTCCGACGCGCAGTGCTGCAGCGAAGTCCGGTGCGAATCCGGCGCTGTCCCGCAACTGTCATAGCCAGGTCGCCTGCCTCTGCGCCGACGTCATCAACCCTCGTGGAAAAGGGTGATCCGTCGCTCAAACGCGGGTCTCTCGGTTCCGAACAGTGTGAAAGGACTACTCGTGAGGCCCGTACGCACGGCCTTCGCGGGCGCGCTGCTGGGAACGCTGGTCCTGGCCGGATGCGGCCAGACCACCACCCCCACCACCACCGCCGCCCCCACAGGCACCGCCCCCGCTTCCTCGGCGGGATTCCCCGTCACGATCGAGGCGGGCAACGGCAAGGTCACCCTCGCCAAGAAGCCCGAACGGATCGTCTCCCTCTCGGCCACCCACACCGAGACGCTCTTCGCCGTCGGCGCCGGCCCTCAGGTCGTCGCGGTCGACGACCAGTCGAACTACCCGGCGCAGGCCCCGAAGACCGACCTGTCCGGCTTCAAGCCGAACGTCGAGGCCATCGTCGCCAAGAAGCCCGACCTCGTCATCGTCTCCGACGACATCGACCACATCGTCGCCGAGCTGGGCAAGGTGAACGTGCCCGTCCTGCTCGAGCCCGCCGCGACCAAGCTGGACGACGCGTACGAGGAGATCGCCGAGATCGGCGCGGCCACCGGCAACAAGGCCAAGGCGGACGAGGTCGTCTCCGGCATGAAGACCGCCATGGACAAGCTGGCCGCCGACGCGCCCAAGGACAAGAAGCTCACCTACTACCACGAGCTCGACCAGACGCCGTACGCGGCGACGTCCCAGACGTTCATCGGGCAGGTCTACGCCATGTTCGGCCTCACGAACATCGCCGACAAGGCCCCCGACCAGGCGGGCGGCTATCCCAAGCTGTCGGCCGAGTTCGTGGCCCAGGCCGACCCCGACCTGATCTTCCTGGCCGACGTCAAGTGCTGCGGGCAGAGCAAGGACACCCTGGCCAAGCGGCCCGGCTGGAAGGGGCTGTCCGCCATCAAGAACGACCAGGTCGTCCAGCTCGACGACGACCTCGCCTCCCGCTGGGGGCCGCGCGTCGTCCAGCTCGCCGAGTCCATCGGCGCCGCGGTGGCCAAGGCCGGGACCACGAGCTGACCATGACACGGCAGGCCGGCCCGTCCAGGGCCAGACCCCTCTGGGTGGTGTGCGCCCTGGGCGTGCTGGCCATGTGCATGATCGCCGGGCTGCTCGACGGGGCCGCCGACATCTCGCCCTGGCAGGTGGTGCTCCAGGCCGTGGACTGGCTGCCGTTCGTGCACGTGGACTCGGGGCTCGCGCCGGTCGAGCAGGGGCTGCTGTTCGAGCTGCGGCTGCCGCGGGTGCTGGTGGCCGCCGTGGTCGGGGGGCTGCTGGCCATGGCGGGAGCGGGGTACCAGGGCGTGTTCAGGAACCCGCTCGCCGACCCGTACCTGCTGGGCGCCGCGGCCGGGGCGGGACTGGCGGCGACCGCGGCCATCGTGCTGCTGCCGGGGTCGGCCGGGAGCATCCCCCTCGCGGCCTTCCTCGGGGCCGTGGGCGGCGTGTTCCTCGCGTACACGCTCGGCAACACCGCCGGGCGCGCGGGCGGCACCGCGACGCTGGTGCTGGCCGGGGTGGCGGTCACGTCGTTCCTGACCGCGATCCAGGCGTTCATCCAGCAGCTCAAGGTTGAGGAGCTGCAGCGCATCTACTCGTGGATACTCGGCGACGTCGGCGGCGGGTGGGACCAGTTCTGGCTGGTCCTGCCGTACGCCGCCGTCTCGGCCGTGCTGCTCCTGCTGCACGGGCGGATGCTCGACGTGCTGTCCGTGGGCGACGAGGAGGCCACGAGCCTCGGCGTGCGGGCGGCCCGGGTGCGCTTCACCGTGCTCCTGGCCGCCTCCCTCGCCACCGCGGCGGCCGTGGCGGTGAGCGGGCTGATCGGGTTCGTGGGCATCGTCATCCCGCACATCGTGCGGCGGCTGGCGGGCGGGTCGTACCGGATCGTGCTGCCGCTCTCGCTGATCGGCGGCGGGGCGTTCCTGGTGCTGGCCGACCTCATCGCGCGCACCGTGATCGCGCCCGCCGAGCTGCCGATCGGGGTGGTGACCATGTTCGTGGGGGCGCCGTTCTTCGTCGGCGTCCTGCGCATGACCAGGCGGGCGGCCACGTGATCAGGACTCAGGGGCTGTCCGTACGGCTCGGCGACCGCGAGGTCGTGTCCGACGTCTCCCTGGAGGTGCGTGCCGGCGAGTGGCTGGCCGTCATCGGGCCCAACGGGGCAGGCAAGTCCACCCTGCTCAAGGCCGTCATGGGGCTCGTCGCGCACCGGGGCGAGGTCACGCTGGACTCCCGGCCGTCGGCCCGGCTCAAGCCCCGCGAACGGGCCCGCCTGCTCGCCTACGCGCCGCAGGCCCCCGCCCTGCCGCCCGACATGACGGTCTTCGACTACGCGCTGCTCGGGCGTACCCCGTACATCCCGTATCTGGGCCGGGAGAGCGCGCACGACCGGGAGGTCACCGCGTCGGTGCTCGACCGGCTCGACCTGGCCGCGTTCGCCATGCGCCGCGTCGGGGAGCTGTCCGGCGGCGAGCGCCAGCGCGTGGTGCTGGCCAGGGCGCTCGCCCAGCAGGCGCCCGTGCTGCTGCTCGACGAGCCCACGACGGCGCTGGACCTCGGTCACCAGCAGCAGGTGCTGGAGCTGGTGGACCGGCTGCGCCGGGCCGACGGCCTGACCGTCGTCACCACCCTGCACGACCTGACCGTCGCAGGACTCTACGCCGACGCCCTGCTCCTGCTGGCCGGCGGGCGCGCGGCCGCCTCGGGCAAGCCCGCCCAGGTGCTCACCGAGTCGTTGGTGGGACGGCACTTCGACGCCCGTGTCAAGATCGAGCCAGGGCCGGACGGCCGGCCTGTCGTGCACCTGGTCAGGGGAGGGCCGTGAAGCTCACGTATCGGGTGGAGGACGGGGCGCGGCTGGGGGCGCTGCTCTGGGAGTTCGGGCCGGGGTGGCGGATGATCTCCTCCGCCCTCCTCGGCGGCGGCATCGGGGTCCGCGAGTGGGTGCTGAACGCGCAGGTGGTGGCGGGCTATGCGCGGATGGATCCGGTGGATCACCTGGTGTCGTTAGGCCCCGGCGGTGGTGACGGGGTCGGCATGCTGACCGCCGCCTCCGTCGACCGCTACGTCCAGGCTTGCGACGGCGGCGTGGAGGCGTACGCGACCGTTGGCCTCCGCGTCCCCACCTGGGCCGCCGCCCCCGAGGGGGCCGCGGATCCGGAGCTGGCGCCCATCCGGGCGGGGACCGTCAACATCGTGGCCGTCCTGCCGGTGGCCATGACGGACGCGGCGCTGGTCAACGCGGTGATGACGGTCACGGAGGCGAAGTCCCAGGCGCTCATCGAGGCGGGGTTCCCGTGCACGGGGACGGCGTCGGACGCGTTGTGCGTGGTGGTGCCTGTTGACGGGCCCGAGGAGTTGTTCGGCGGGCCGCGCTCGGAGTGGGGGGCGCGGCTGGCCCGTGCCGTGCACACGGCTGTGCGGCGAGGCGCTGAGGCGTGGCGGCCTCGTGACTTTAAGTGACGGAATTTGGGCAAGTAGCATGTGGGCGAGGGCGAGACTCCCGATACTGAGTGGGTGACCG
Source organism: Nonomuraea helvata (assembly GCF_039535785.1). NCBI lineage: Bacteria > Bacillati > Actinomycetota > Actinomycetes > Streptosporangiales > Streptosporangiaceae > Nonomuraea > Nonomuraea helvata. Next base: position 1,477,950 of record NZ_BAAAXV010000001.1, on the reverse strand, counting down.
CAATGGCGACGATCGAACCGACCGCGAGGCGCAAGATTGTCCTTCCTGCGCCGCCATACACAGTCGACGACCTGCTCAAACTCCCGGACGACGGGAATCGTTACGAGCTCTTCAACGGGAGCCTAGTAGTGAGCCCTGCCCCCACCCCCCTGCACCAGCGTGCCATCTACCGGCTGGCGCATATCCTCACCGACGCGGCGCCACCTGGGCTGGAGGCACTGCCAACCGTCAACGTTTGCCCTGGCGACAAGGATTTCTACATCCCCGACCTGGTCGTGGTGCCCGAGGCGGTGTCTGAGTCGGTGGGGCTCATGTTCGCGCCCAGCGATCTGCTTCTGGCGGTTGAGGTGGTCAGCCCGAGCACCAAGATGCATGACAGAGGGGCCAAAGCGGCGGCATACGCGGCAGCGGGCATTCCCCTCTACTGGCGCGTCGAACCCGAACCAGGGCCGGCACTTTACGTTCACGAACTCGAGGGTGACTCCTACCGGGACCCCAGCGTCTACAAGGCAGGGACCACGGTCACGCTCTCGACCCCTTACCGTGTCAGCTTCGATCCCGCAGAGTTGTTCGGCCGCCGGCTCTCGAATCCGTAATCCTCGGCCGCTCCTCGAGGCGTGACACGCCCCGCCTCGAGGTCGGCCAGGACCGCCTCTCTGGACCGCTCGCCCGGTGCCCCCAGCCCCCCGCCGCCCGTCGTCTCCACGATGAACGCCTCCCCGGCCGAGAACCGCACATTGTTGACCTTGGATGCCAGCCGCTCCACCGTCCCGTCCAGGTGGCGTTTGAAGAACCCCCCGAGCCGCCCCGGCAGCCCGCCGTCCCGGCCGGGAGGCGCGAGGCGGAGGCGGTCGCCGCGGGTCGTGACGTGGCAGTCGGCCAGGAAGCGGTAGACCGTGCGGGAGCCGAGGCCGCCGCGGAAGCGGCCGGGGCCGCCGGAGTCCGGGATGGTCTCGATGGACTCGACGATGAGCGGGCAGCGGCTCTCCACCGGCTCCGCCTGCGGCACCGAGTTGCGGCCGATGCCGAAGTGCACGCCCGTCGCGTCCGGGCCGTCCAGGCCGGGGCGGGCGCCGACGCCGCCGAAGTCGTACGAGAGGTGGATCCAGTACGGCGCACCCACCGCCGAGATCGAGAACGGCTGCAGGATGCCGCTGGCGGCGATGGCCCGGCCGGGGACGGCGTCCGACATGGCCTGGAAGACCGCCTCCATGGCGGCGTAGATCGGGACGTAGCGGCCGCCGCACGGGTAGGGGGAGCGGGCGTTGAGCAGGGAGCCCTCGGGGAGGCGCACCTCGATGGCGCGCAGGCAGCCGTCGTTCATGGGAATGGTGGGGTCCAGGAAGCAGCGGACGGCGAAGACGGCGGCGGCGAGGGACTGCGAGGCCGAGGCGTTGATCGCCGCCGGGACCTGCGGGTCCGTGCCCGCGAAGTCCAGCACGGCCCGGTCGTCGCCGAGGGTGACGGCGACGCGGATGTAGTGGGATTGTTCTGCATTTATGCCGTCGTCGTCGATCGGGTACGCCGCCTCGAACCGGCCCTCCGGCAGCTCGGCCAGCGCCGCCCGCGTTCTGGCCTCCGTGTAGTCCAGGTACTCGCCGACGCCCGCGCTCAGGCCGTCCTCGCCGTACTCGCCGACCAGGCTCTCCAGGCGGGCGGCGGCCACCGCAGTCCCGGCCACCAGCGCGCGTACATCGCCCATGACCTTGTCGGGGGTGCGGCTGTTGGCCCTGAGCACGGCCTCGACAGCCCGGTCGAGGCCCTCCTTGGTGGCCAGGCGCACCGGGGGCAGCTGGAGGCCCTCCAGGAAGATGTCCGTGGCCAGCGGGGCCATGCCGCCCGCCGAGAGCCCGCCGAGGTCGGAGACGTGGATCATGGTGGCGGTGAAGTACGCCGGAGTGTCCCGGACGAAGACCGGGCGGTAGACGAGCAGGTCGTTGGTGTGCACGCCGCCGCGGTAGGCGTCGTTGAGCACGTACACGTCGCCGGGGCGCATGGTGTCCGGGGGGATGTCCTTGAGCAGCTCGGGCAGTGCCACCTTGAGCGCCATGCTGTTCATGAGCGTGGTGGCCATGGAGTGCGCGATCAGGCGGCCCCGGGCGTCGAGGATGGCGGCCGAGGCGTCGGAGCCCTCGACGATGAACGTCGAGTACGCCGAGCGGACCACCACGATGCTGGCCTCCTCGGCCGCCACGACCAGTGCGTTCCTGAGCACCTCGGCGGTCAGGGGGTCGGGCATGTCGTGCTCCTGGTGAGGTGTACGGCGCGGGTCCCGGCCAGGGCGGCGCTCCAGCCGGGCGGGACGACGATCGTGGACTCGGCGTCCTCGATGATCGCGGGGCCGTGGAGTGGGCTGCCGTCGACGGTGTCCCTGGTGTGGACCGGGACCTCGGTGTAGCCGCCGGTCTCCGGGAAGTACGCCCTCCTTGTGCCGGGTGTCGCACGCTCGCCCGCCGCCGCACCGGCGCCCGGGAGGTGGGGTGTGGTGGGGACGGTGACCCGAGCCCGGTAGCTGACCAGCTCGATCTCGCCCCGTTGCGCGATGCCGTACACCTCCTCGTACCGCTCGAAGAAGCGGGACGCCAGCACCGGGCGCTCGGATGTCCACTCCACGGTCAGGTCGTGGGACTGGCCCTTGAAGCGCACGTCCACCGACCGCGACACCAGCACCCCGGGATCTGAGGGCGAGACGCCTAGGTCGGCGGCGGCCTCGTCGGCGAGGGCGGCGAACACGGCCGCAGGGTCCGGGGCGTCCAGGCGGGACAGGACGCGGTCCGTGGACAGGGCGCCCGACAGGAGGCCCGCGGCCGAGGCCACGCCGCAGTACGGGGGCACGACCACCGTCCCGATCCCGAAGCGCTCGGCCACCCGGGCCGCGTGCATGGGCCCCGCGCCGCCGAAGGCCACCAGGGCGAAGCCGCGCGGGTCGATGCCGCGCTGCACCGTCACCACGTGCACCGCCGACGCCATCGAGGCGCTCACGATCTCGTGGACGGCGTACGCGGCCTCCTCCCGGGACACCCCCAGAGGCGACGCCAGCCGGTCGAGGGCCTTGCCGGCCAGGTCGGGCGAGAGGGGGAGCGAGGCCGAGGAGAGGTAGCCGAGGACCAGGTTCGCGTCCGTGACGGTGGGCTCCGAGCCGCCCAGGCTGTAGCAGGCGGGGCCGGGCGACGAGCCCGCGGAGTGCGGGCCCACGCGCAGCGCGCCCGCCGGGTCGAGCCAGGCCACGCTGCCCCCGCCCGCCCCCACCTCCGCCAGGTCGATGGCCGGGGTCTTGATCGGTACGCCGGTGCCCGAGCGCCGCCCCCCGAAGCTGCCCTTGCCGCCCACGTGGAACTCGTGCGTGATCTCCGGACGCCCGCCGCGCACCACGCAGGTCTTGGCGGTGGTGCCGCCCATGTCGAACGAGATCACGTTCGCGAACCCGGTACCCGCCGCCGCCAGCACCCCCGCGGCCGGGCCCGACTCGATCGTGGCCACCGCCCGCCGGGCCGCGAGCTCGGCGGAGATCACGCCGCCGCTCGACTCCATGACGTGGATGGGCGCGCGGATCCCGATCTCGGCCAGCCGCTCCCGGAGCCGCGAAAGGTAAGACGCCATCAATGGGCCTATATATGCGGACATGATGGTGGTGGTGGCGCGCTCGTACTCGCGGATCTCCGGCCAGATCTCCGACGACGTCACCACGTTCGGGAGCGATTCGCGCAGGATCGCGGCGACCTGCCGCTCATGGGACGGGTTGGCGTACGAGTGCAGCAGGCAGACCGCCGCCGACGTGATGCCGCGTTCGGCGATCTCGGCGGCGACGCGACGTACCGAGCCGGGATCCAGCGGCGTCAGGACGGCGCCGCGCGCCGAGACACGCTCCACCACCTCGAAGCAGTCGCCCGCCGCGACCGGCGGAGGAGGGGGCGAGAAGCGCAGGTCGTAGCGGTCCTCCTCGACCCGGGCGTAGCGGCCGAGCGGAATGGCGGCACGAAAGCCCTGGGTCGTGACAAAGGCGACGCGGACCCCCTTGCGTTCGAGCACCGCGTTGGTGGCCAGCGTCGTGGCGTGCACCACCCGCGTGACCAGCGCCGGGTCGCGGTCGCCGAGCGCGCGCGTAACGCCGGTCACGATGCCCGCGATGGGGTCGTAGTGGGTGCTCAAACATTTGGCCACGGAAACCGCGCCGTACGTGTCACGGAGGACCACATCGGTGAAGGTGCCACCGACATCGACGCCGATCGTGTAGCCCATCCGGGTACGTTATGTCACCAAACAAGCGCTTGTCTATGTGCGGATCTATTGACTTACGGCACCTGATTGGGACCCTGGATTCAGGGCCTGCGTTTGGAGCGGAGATGGCGCGCCTCACAGCTCTTGCCGGTGGTGTCGCGGCGGCACTTGTGCTGATCGCGATGCCGGTCGCGGCTCACGAGCACCCCAGCGGGATCACCGACCTGGTGACCCCCGCCGTGGTGCGGCTCGAAGCCGTGTCCCACGTGGAGATCACCCTGCTCGACCACATCGGCGAGCTCAGACATGTGGAGCGGTCCTACGACATCCCGTTCGGCGCGGGCACGGGGACCGTCATCAACCCCGACGGCACGATCGTCACGCTCAGACGCCTGGCGGTCAATCCGAACGATGTCGCCGTCTACGCGGCGAACAAGATCTTCGCCGAGCACCACAAGGTGAAGATCCCCCTCGACTACACCAAGCACAAGCTCTCCGACGACCTGCTCAACCACCACCTGCAGGAGTGCTACCCGCCGAAGACCGACACGGCGACCTGCATCGTCAACGTGACCACCGAGATCACGGCCTTCCCCAACGTGTCGCCGCCCAGCCAGAACGGCTTCAAGGTCAAGTGCATCAAGGCCGGTCCGACGCCTGACAGCCCCGCCGTGCTGGTGCCCGTGACCCCCGCGGCCGGAGGCGTCGGGATGCCCACCGCTCCGCTCGCCGACAAGGTGCCCGAGCAGGAGGGTTCGCCCACGAACGTGGCGGGCTTCGTCGGCAGGCCGGGCCCGAACGTCCAGGCCACGGTCGAGATCGCCCACCTGGGCAAGGGCGGCGTGGCAGGGGAGAAGGGCAGGTCGTTCGCCGATCCGGAGAAGAAGGTGGACGAGCCGGTCAAACTCGGCGCCCTCGCCGACAAGGGCCTGATCGGCGCGCCGGTGATCGGCGACAAGGACGGCCACGTCATCGGCCTGCTGGTGGGCGGCGGCAAAGAGGGCAGGATGATCGGCATCAGGGAGGTCACCGGCATCCTGGCCGCGGCCAAGGTGGTGCCGCGCAGGGGCGCGATCGACACCGCGTTCGAGGCGGCGCTGACCCGCTACCACACCCAGTACTACACGGAGGCCGCGCCCGGCTTCCAGCGCGTGCTGGAGCTCTATCCGGGCAACGCGGTGGCCGCCCAGCTGCTGAAGACCACGCTGGCCAAGCGGGGCGGGCCCGAGGACAAGGGCACGAAGCAGGCGGCGGTCACGCCCGCCAGGTCCACGCCGCTGTGGCCGTTCATCCTGGCGGCCGGGATACTTTTCCTGGCCGCCGGGGGCGGAGCGTATCTGCTGTGGCGCCGCCGCACTCCTGAAAGACCGGAAGGCCTGCCAGAGCCGCTGGCGGCCGGCCCGCCGATCGACGACCGCGCCGATCAGACCGTGGTCGTACGGCGTTCGCAGTCGTTCCAAGTGGTCCCGCAGCAACAGCAGGTGATGACCGCGCCGGATTCGGCGATCAAGTACTGCACGTCGTGCGGTATGCGACTCGGGCCCGCGCACCGCTTCTGCGGTTACTGCGGCCACCCCATCGAGACGTGATGCCATTGAATGAGAGATCGCTCATCGGCCAGGAGGTGGCCGGGTACTACATCGAGGACATCGTCGGCAAGGGCGGCATGGCCGTCGTCTACCTCGCGCTCGACCCCAGGTTGAGCCGCCGGGTGGCGCTGAAGATCCTCAACCCGGTGCTCAGCGTCGACGACCGGTTCCGGCAGCGGTTCATCCTGGAGTCCAGGACGGTCGCCAGCATCGAGCACCCCAACATCATCCCCATCTACGAGGCCAACGCCGACGCCGACGGCGTGCTCTACATCGCCATGCGCTACGTCGACGGCCTCGACCTGCGCCGCCTCATCTACGACCGCGGCCCGCTGCCGATCGGCCAGGCGTACCAGATCTTCGCCCAGGTCGCCGCCGCGCTCGACGCCGCGCACGCGCACGACCTGATCCACCGCGACGTCAAGCCGGCCAACATCCTGCTGGCCGGCGACCACGTCTACCTCACCGACTTCGGCATCACCAAGCACCGTTCGTCGATCTCCGGGCTCACCCAGACCGACCAGTTCATCGGCACGCCCCGGTACATGGCGCCCGAGCAGATCAACAAGGAGCACATCGACGGCCGCTGCGACCAGTACGCGCTGGCCTGCGTGGTCTACGAGGCGCTGTCGGGACGGCTGCCGTTCCAGCGCGAGAACGACATCGCGCTGCTCTGGGCCCACCTGGCCGAGCAGCCGACGCCGCTGTCGCAGCTGCGGCCCGAGCTGCCGGCGCAGATCGACGCCGTGATGATGCGGGCGCTGGCCAAGTCGCCCGAGCAGCGCTACGCGACCTGCACGGAGTTCGTGACCGCGCTGCGTGACGCGATCAGCGGAGGCCAGCCCGACGCGCTCGGGGACGCCCACTTCGTGCCGCGCCAGGGCCTGCCCTCCGGGCCCTACCCCGTGCTCGGATCGGGACCGTCCACGGGACCCGGCACCGGCCCCCACACCGGCCCCCACACCGGCCCTCACACCGGCCCGTCACCTCTGGCGGCGCCGACGTCCGGGCCGCACGTGGCGCTGGGGTCGGCGTCCAGGTTCGCGCCTCCCACCCAGCCGAACACGGCGAAGAGGCGCCCCGGCCGCGTCCCGATCGTGGCCACCACGCTGGTCGCCGCCGTCGCGGCGCTCGCGCTGGTCGTCATGATCATCATGAACCACCGCAGCGACACCTGGTCCCGCTACAAGACCAGCGCCGCCGCGCCGCTCACGTTCGAATATCCGGGCGACTGGACCGTACGCACCCACCAGGACCTGTTCGCGGTGGCCTCGCCGCACGCCCAGGAGTTCGAGTCGCTGTTCGTGGCCGGCCCGGGCGCCGACTGGACGGCGATCTCCCAGATCGTCGAGGACGACCCCGACAGCGCCTCGGGCGTGTACGTCCAGGTCTCCGACACCCTCGACGCCAACGGCACCTCCGACCAGATGAAGGCCAAGATGGAGGCCCTGCTGCCCGGCCAGGTCGACGTGGGCAAACCCGTGCAGGACCAGGCGGGCACCAGTCCCGCCACCCGCTTCGACGGCGCCCTGCACGACCCCGGCAGCGGCACCAGGCTGGGGTTCGTGAGCTACGTGATCGACCGGCAGCCCAAGACCATGCTTGTGATGTACTTCTGTGCCAAGACCACCTGCGACGACGCCACCCAGGCCCGCATCAGGCAGAGCGTGCACGTGTCCTGACTTGTGACTCACTTGCGTGCGGCTTGGCACGGGTGTCCAAGGCGGGCGTCCGGCGTCTACCCTCCGCGTGTGGTCATTCGTATTGTCATCGCCGACGATCAGGCGATGGTCAGGGCCGGGCTGCGCATGGTCGTCGACAGCGACCCCGGCATGGAAGTGGTGGGTGAGGCCTCCGACGGCCGCGAGGCCGTCGAGGTGGCCAGGCGAACGCGCCCGGACATCGTCCTCATGGACATCTCGATGCCCAGGCTCGACGGGCTGGCGGCGGCCAGAGAGCTGCTGGACACCCCGTCGCCGCCCAAGGTCATCACGCTGACCACGTTCGACACCGACGAGAACCTCTACGCCGCCCTCCGCGCGGGCACCAGCGGGTTCCTGCTGAAGGTGTCGCCGCCGGAGCAGCTCCTGGAGGCGATCAAGGTCGTGCACGCCGGTGACGCGCTGCTCGACCCGGCGGTGACGAGCCGGGTGATCGCCACGTTCGCGGGCCGGGCCGAGCCGACGCCCTCACCCCGGCTGGCCGAGCTGACGCCGCGTGAGCTGGAGGTGCTGCGGCTGCTGGCCCGCGGCCTCACCAACGCCGAGATCGCCAGAGAGCTGTACGTGGGCGAGGCCACGGTCAAGACGCACGTGGCGCGGGTGCTGATGAAGCTCTCCCTGCGGGACCGGGCGCAGGCCGTGGTCTTCGCGTACGAGACCGGGGTCGTCCGGCCGGGCACCATCTGAGTGATTAGGGATTGCGGGGCACTCGCGGTCTATGTGTATATTTTTCTGCGTAAGGCGGTAGATACAGGAGATTTTCATGCAAGCGTTCCCTCGGGTGCTGTTCGACGAGGCCCACAGCGAGTCGTGGACCGTTCGCCGCGAGGTGGCGGAGGCCATCAACCCCGCCCATCCCGATGACAACAGCTACGCGCGCGCGGCCGGGCTGCTGCGGCACCTGGGGCACGTGGTCGCCGCCCGCACGTCGGGCGAGCTGACGTCCGAGGTCCTGGCGGAGCAGGACGTCCTGGTGATCGCGCACCCGTCGGGGGAGCGCTGGGAGCGCACCATCGGCCAGGGCAGCCCCGTCTTCACCGACGCCGAGCTGGACGCGATCCAGTCCTTCGTGGCCGGGGGCGGCGGCCTGGTGGTGCTGGCCGAGGAGGAGCAGGACAAGTACGGCAACAACCTGCGCGAACTGCTCGCCCGCTTCGGGGTGGGCGTGGAGCACGCGACCGTGCGCGACCCGAAGCACGCGCACCGGGGCGTGGCCACCTGGGTGCTCGCCGAGCCCGCCACCACCTCCGGCCTGCTCGCCGGGGTCCGCTCGGCCTGCTTCTACCGCACCGGCGTCCTCACGACCAAGGGCGAGTCCGAGGTGCTGTTCGCCTCTTCGCCGACTGCCGACCCGGCGGGCGCGCCGCTGGCCGTCGCCGTCCGGTACGGGCTGGGGCGCGTGGTCGCGTTCGCCGACTCCGACCTGTTCGGTGACGACTCCATCGAGGACTACGACCACCGCCGCCTCTGGGGCAACGTGGTCACCTGGGCCGCCCGCGTCCCGGACGCCGGAGGCGCCTCGGAGGGCCGCGACGAGGCCAAGGCGGCCCTGTTCGCCCGGCTCAAGGCGGCCGTCGAGGAGCTGAGGCCGCTCCAGGTCAAGGACGGCTCCGTGCCGGAGGAGAAGGAGCGGGCCAAGGCGCTGGTGGCCGAGATCGAGGCGGGGGTGGGCGAAATATCACCATATTTCCCCCATGACGCCGCGTACCTCCGGGCCGTCCAGGCCGACCTGGCGAAGTGGGCCGCGCAGGACCTCGGAGTCCCCGACTTCCTCGACTCGCTCGACCTCTTCCACCCCGACACCCAGCGCGAGGACGGCCTGGAGCACGTCGTGGTGTTCCCCATGTACACCCAGAACGGCAACCCCGACCGCAACCTCGAAGCCGTCTGGATCCGGACGATCTGGCCGGACTGGCTGGCCGAGCTCGAGGCGGGCGGCTACGACAACCCGCTGTTCGTGCCGATCGCGTTCGAGGACTTCACCTCGGGCTACGACACCCACTCCGCCGTGCTGTTCCCCGAGACGGTCGCGGTGCGGCAGGCCCCGGCCCGCTTCACCTGGGGCGGGATCTTCGCCGACCGCGAGGCCGCCAGGTTCCGGCGGGTGTCGCAGGCGGCCGCCGACACGCTCAAGCTGGACCTGCCGCCGGACGCCGCCAGGCTGCTGGCCTCGCAGCGGCTCGCGCAGGACACGTTCGTGCTGTGGGACCTGGTCCACGACCGCACCCACAGCCACGGTGACCTGCCGTTCGACCCGTTCATGATCAAGCAGCGGATGCCGTACTGGCTGTACTCGCTGGAGGAGCTGCGCTGCGACCTGACCGCGTTCGGCGAGGCGGTCAAGCTGGAGGAGCGCGGGGTGCCGCACGCGCGGTACGTGCAGATCGCGATCCTGTTCGACCGGCTGTTCAGGTTCCCGATCACCGGGGAGCGGGTGCGGAACTACGACGGCCTCGGCGGGCAGCTGCTCTTCGCCTACCTGCACCGCAACGACATCGTGCGGTGGACGGACAACCGGCTCACGATCGACTGGGAGCGGGTCGCGGACGGCGTCGCCGATCTGCGCGGCGAGGTGGAGAAGCTGTACCGCGACAGCATCGACCGGTCCAAGCTGGCGCACTGGCTGGCGGCTTACGAGCTGGTGAGCTCGTACGTGGCGGCGCACCCCGGCTCCACCTGGGCCAAGGGGGTCGAGGCGCTGCCGGAGGAGCAGAAGGCCAAGGTGGACGCGGTGCTGCCGGACGAGTTCCCGCTGAGCATGTTCTACGAGGCACTGCGCCGTAAGCTGACGGATGTGGTCGAATCGACTAAGGGACTGCGCGCATGATCATTCTGGTTACCGGGGCCGGCGGGCCGACCGGTGAGGCCGTTTGCGGATATTTCCAGAAAAACGGTGACACTGTGATCGGGGTCGACAAGGAGGACGTCGACCTGCTCGACCGCGCCGCCGTACAGGACCTGGCGGACCGCATCGAGCGCGAGCACGGCCGCGTGGACGGCGTGGTGCACCTCGTCGGCGGGTGGCGCGGGTCCGGCTCGTTCGCCGAGACCAGCCTCGACGACTGGGACGCCCTGCACGACCTGCTGATCCGCACGCTCCAGCACGTGTCGCTGGCCTTCGAGCCGCTGCTGCGGCGGAGCGACAACGGCCGCTTCGTGATCGTCTCCGCCAAGGCGGCCGAGCGGCCCTCCGCCGGCGGCGCCGTCTACGCGGCGGCCAAGGCGGCGGCGGAGGCGTGGACGCTCTCGCTGGCCGACGCCCTGTCCGGCACCGGCGGCGCGGCGGTCATCCTGGTCGTCAAGGCCCTGGTGAACGACGCCATGCGGGCCGCCAAGCCGGAGGGGAAGTTCTCCGGCTTCACCGACGTACACGACCTCGCGGCGGCGATCGGCGGCCTCTACGACCGCCCCGCCGCCGAGATCAACGGCACCCGATTGGACCTGACTGCGTGACTCCCCGGCACGACCCCCGGCTCAAGGCGTTCGCCAGCGACAACTACGCCGGGGTGCACCCCGAGATCCTCCAGGCGATCGCCGCCGCCAACGGCGGCCACCAGATCGCCTACGGCGAGGACGTCTACACCGAGGCGATGCAGGGCGTCTTCAAGAAGCACTTCGGCGAGCAGGCGGAGGCCTGGCCGGTCTTCAACGGCACGGCCGCGAACGTCGTGTCGCTCCGCTCGATGACCTCCCACTGGGAGGCGGTCATCTGCGCGGAGAGCGCCCACATCAACACCGACGAGGGCGGCGCGCCCGAGGTGGCGGGCGGCATCAAGCTGCTCACCGTGCCGACGCCCGACGGCAAGCTCACTCCGGAGCTGATCGACCGGCAGGCGTGGGGGTTCGGCGACGTGCACCGGGCGCAGCCGCGCGTGGTGTCCGTCTCCAACACCACCGAGCTGGGCACCCTCTACACCGCCGACGAGCTCGCCGCGATCTGCTCGCACGCCCACGACCTGGGGCTCCTCGTCCACCTCGACGGCTCCCGCCTCACCAACGCCGCCGCCGCCCTGGACGTGCCGCTGCGTGCCCTCACCACGGATGTGGGAGTGGACGTGCTCTCGTTCGGCGGCACCAAGATCGGGCTGCTGTACGGCGAGGCGGTCGTCGTCCTCAACCCCTCGGCGGCCAACGGGATCGACTACATCCGCAAGACGTTCATGCAGCTGTCGTCGAAGATGCGGTTCGTGTCGGCGCAGTTCGAGGCGCTGCTGTCGGGGGACCTGTGGCTGCGCAACGCGCGGCGGGCCAACGCCATGGGGCGGCGGCTGGCCGACGCGGTGAGCGGCATCCCCGGGGTCTCGCTGTCCCGGCCGGTGGAGGCGAACGCCGTCTTCGCGGTGCTGCCCCGGGACGTGACCGAGCGGCTGGCGAAGCGGTTCCGCTTCTACACGTGGAACGAGGCCACGGGGGAGGTGCGGTGGATGTGCGCGTTCGACACGACGGAGGCGGACGTGGACGCGTTCGCCGCGGCCCTCGCCGAGGAGATGCGCTCCACCCACCCCTGAGCCCACCCGCCTCCGCCCAGCCCAGCGACATTCGGCCGAAGTACGGCGCGTCAGCGCTTGGGGGACGAGGCGCGGAGGGCGAGGCGGGCCGCCTGCCAGCCGCCCATCCCGTGCACCGAGGGGCCAGGGGGAGTGGAGGCCGAGCAGAGGAACACCCCCGGCAGCGGGGTGCGCCAAGGGGCGGGCGACCAGACGGGGCGGCGGAGGAACTGGACGAGGCTGGTTAGGCCACCGGTGATGTCGCCGCCGACCAGGTTGGGGTTGGCGGCCTCCAGCTCGGCGGGGCCCATCGCGTGCCGGGCCAGCACCCGGTCACGGAAGCCCGGCGCGTACCGTTCGATCTGGGTCTCGATGGCGTCCGTCATGTCCACGGACGAGCCGTTGGGCACATGGCAGTAGGCCCACAGCGTATGCCCGCCCCGCGTCGGATCCGCCGCGTACGGCTGGACCGCCAGCACGTACGGCCTGGGTGAGTGCCGGCCCGCGGCCATCTCCGCCTCGCTCAGCGCGATCTCCTCCAGCGTCCCGCCGAGGTGCACCGTGCCCGCGTCCGCCACCGCGGGATCCCGCCACGGCACCGGCCCGTCCAGGGCCCAGTCCATCTTGAAGACGCCGGGACCGTACCTGAAGCGTGACAGCCGCCTGCGGTAGCCCGCCGGAAGGTCCGCCATCGTGAGAAGCTGACGGGGCGAGACGTCCAGCACCACCGTCGGCGCGGACAGCTCGGCGAGGCGGCGCACACGGTGGCCGGTGACGGCCTCCCCGCCCAGCGACCTGAGCTCGGCCACCAGCGCGTCGGCCAGCACCTGCGACCCGCCCCGCACCAGCGGCCAGCCCACCAGGTGGGCCAGGGTCGCCAGCATCAGCCCGTACCCGGCCGTGATCGGCGCGCGCAGGTCGCGCACCGAGTGCGCGGCCATGCCCGCGATCAGCGCCCGCCCCTCCACGGTCCTGAACGCGCGCCGGGCGAACGTCGTGGCGGGCAGCGCCGCCGCCGGCCCGAACCTGGCCGCCTCCACGAGGGTCCGCGGCCCGGCCGTCCACGGTCCCAGCGGCTTGAGCAGCAGCTCCACCAGCGGGAACCCCGCCCGGGCCGCGGCGCCGACGGTCGCCAGCCAGGCCCGCGCGTCCCGCCCGAGCCCCTCGGCGGTGCGCCGGGCGTCGCGGTGCACGAGCACGGCGGGGCGGTCGTCGAGGGGATGGGCCACGGCCACAGGAGGATGCGCGAACTCCACGCCCTTGAGCTCTAGAGATCGGAACGCGGGAGACGCCAGCGCCATCGCCATCACGGTCGCGCACACATCGTGCACCCGCCCGGGCAGCGTCAGCTCCGCGGAGCGCAGCCCGCCGCCGAACCGGTCGGCCGCCTCCAGCAGCAGTACCCTGCGCCCGGTGCGGGCGAGCGTGACGGCGGCGACGAGCCCGTTGGGCCCGGACCCCACCACGATCGCGTCCGCGTCCATCGCCGGTCTACTGGGGCTTGAGTATCGACGGGTACGGCTGCGCGCCGCGCAGCTTGAGCAGCTCCGTCATGAACTTGATCTCCCCGCTCTGCCCCTGGATGATCTTCTGCGCCATGCCGACCACCTCGGGGCGGGTGGACAGCTTGAGCAGCCCCTCGGCCATCTGCACGCCGCCCTCGTGATGGCGGATCATCAGCTGCAGGAAGAGCACCTCGGCCTGCCGGCCCTGCGCCTGCTTGAGCTGGGTCAGCTGCTGCGGCGTGGCCATGCCGGGCATGACGCCGGGCGTGGCCCCATTGGCGGCCGTCGCGGTGCCGCCATGACCGTGGCCGCTCATCCAGGCCATCGGCTTCTGGTCGGTCGCCTGTGTCAGCCCCCACTGCTGCAACCAGCCCAGGAACATGCCACGCTGGTTGGACTGGGTGTTGATGATGTCGAAGGCCAGGCTGCTGATCTCCTTGGCCGGACCCTTGTCCCTGATGACGAACGCCATGTCGACGGCCTGCGCGTGATGCGTGGCCATGTCGCGGGCGAACCCGGCCTCGGGCGAGGTGTCGCCGGGCGTGCCGCCGCGGCCGAACAACAGGAAGGCGGCCACGGCGAGGACGAGCACGCCGCAGACGATCAGGATGGTTTTACTCGCGGGTTTTTCCATGGCTCGTCCAGCGTACCCATAGGGGGAAGGCGTCGTGATCGGACGCTTATAACGCTCTTATTCTCCGCATACCCCGGAAGGCAATAGGGTGACCGGAGTTGGTACGCCGATGGAGGAACGTTGACGAAGGAGAAAGCGCAGGCGCGGCGCGAGCATCTGGCAAAGATGCGGGCCGAGCAGAAGCGCAAACAACGCCGCGCCGCGCTGCTCATGTGGGGCACCGGTGGCCTGATCATCGTGCTGCTCGTCGGCGTAGTGGGCTTCTACCTGATCAAGCAGGCCCGCGAGACCTCGCTGGACGCCGTGACGAACTACAAGTACGAGGCCGGGCAGCACGTGTGGACCGCGGTCACGTACAAGGAGACGCCGCCGGTCGGTGGCCAGCACAACAACTACTGGCAGCAATGCGCGATCTACGACAAGCCCATCCACAACGAACACGCGGTGCACTCGCTCGAGCACGGCGCGGTGTGGATCACCTACCGGCCCGACCTGCCCAAGGCGCAGGTCGACAAGTTGAAGGACGTGGCCACGTCCACGGGGCAGCAGGACTACATGCTGGTCAGCCCGTACCCCGGCCTGCCTTCGCCGGTGGTCGTGTCGACGTGGGGGCACCAGCTCAAGCTGACCGACCCGGCCGACCCCAAGCTGCCCGCGTTCATCAAGAAGTTCCAGAACGGGAAGGACACTCCGGAACTCGGTGCCACGTGCGGTGGCGAGGGCGCCATCACCACGACGGCCGACCAGGCGCCGCTGCCGCCGGAGCCCAAGGGCAACCAGCAGGCGCCGATGGAGACCCTCAAGCCGTCGGCGTCGCCCAGCCAGTCCCAGAAGTAGCCCCCTGAGGTCCTGATGAGGGGCCGGGGCGGGTCAGGGGGAGAGGACGCGGTTCGGCCGGGTCCACTCCAGACCGTGCGCCTCGGCCACCGGGCGGCTGGTCAGGCGGCCCTCGTGGGTGTTGAGG
Organism: Nonomuraea helvata; assembly: GCF_039535785.1. Classification (NCBI taxonomy): domain Bacteria; kingdom Bacillati; phylum Actinomycetota; class Actinomycetes; order Streptosporangiales; family Streptosporangiaceae; genus Nonomuraea; species Nonomuraea helvata. Next base: position 1,462,832 of record NZ_BAAAXV010000001.1, on the reverse strand, counting down.
CCGAGCGCGAGCGCCGGGTCCTCGCTCAGGGCCCGCTGCCAGCCGAGGTCGGCGATGGCCAGCGCGTACGGGAGCGTCACGTTCGTCAGGGCGAACGTCGAGGTGTGCGGCACCGCCCCGGGCATGTTGGCCACGCAGTAGAAGATCGAGTCGTGCACCTGGTACGTCGGCTCGGCGTGCGTGGTCGGCCGGGAGTCCTCGAAGCAGCCGCCCTGGTCGATCGAGATGTCCACCAGCACAGAGCCCGGCTTCATCCGGCTCACCAGTTCGTTGCTCACCAGCTCGGGCGCCTTGGCGCCGGGCACCAGGACCGCGCCGACGACCAGGTCGGCCTCCAGCACCGCGCGTTCGATCTCCAGCGTGTTGGAGGCGACGGTCTGGCAGTGGCCCTGGTAGATCATGTCGGCCTGGCGCAGCTTGTCGATGTTGTTGTCGAGCAGCAGCACCTCGGCCTGCATGCCGAGGGCGATGGCGGCGGCGTTCATGCCCGACACGCCTGCCCCGATGACCACGACGTTCGCCGCGCGCACGCCGGACACGCCGCCCATGAGCACGCCCCTGCCGCCCTGCGAGCGCATCAGGTGGTACGCGCCCACCTGCGGCGCCAGCCGCCCCGCCACCTCGGACATGGGCGCGAGCAGCGGCAGCGCACGATTCGGCGTCTGGACGGTCTCGTAGGCGATCGCGGTGCAGCCCGAGTCGAGCAGCGCCTGCGTGCACGATCTGGAGGCGGCCAGATGCAGGTACGTGAACAGCACCTGCCCCTTGCGCATCCGGTGGTACTCCTCCGGCACCGGCTCCTTCACCTTCATGACCAGGTCGCTGACCCCCCAGACCTCGTCGGCGTCCGGGACCATGACGGCCCCCACTGCGGCGAAGTCGGCGTCGGGGATCGAGGAGCCGAGACCCGCGCCCTGCTCCACGAAAACCTGGTGGCCGTGGCGGACGAACTCGTGCGCTCCGGCCGGGGTGAGCGCCACCCGATATTCGCTGTTCTTGAGCTCTTGCGGAACACCGACCTTCATGAGCGAACTCTTCTCGGTGAGGTGTTTGTACACCTCTATTCTTCCTCCACCTCACGGATTATTCGGCTGATTACCCCGGTGCCGCCGGACCTCGATAGGCTCACCGGCAGTCCGAACGTCAGGATGGGAACGTCATCGATGGACAAGCCGGAAGAGCCGCCGACCGCGGACCCGGGGGAGCCGAGAGCCAGCAGAATCACCACCATCGTGTTGATCGTCTCGCTCGTTCTCGTCGTGCTGGTCGCAGGCGTGCTGGGCACCATAGCCGTCCTGATGACCAGAAATCCCGACATGCCCCTCTTAGGCGGCGTGCGGGCACAGCAGCTGGCCGTGCCCATCCACTTCGCCCCGGTCCGGCAGGCCAAGGCCGCACCGTGCCCCGGCGAGCAGGCCGTGCTCGACGAGCAGCAGACCACCTGCTACCTCCTGGAGGACGGCGTCACGGTGGACCAGGTGCAGTCCGTCCAGCCCGTGCGCGAGAAGGACGGCCAGTACTCCGTGCGCATCGCGATCGCTCCGAAGTTCAAGGAGCGCCTGGTGCAGCTCATCGACGAGCTGGTGCCCGATCAGCGGCAGGTCGCCATCGTGCTGGCGCCCGTGCAGCCGGACGCGCCCAAGATCGTGCTGGCCGCGCCGATCGTCACCCAGTACATGGACGGCGACAGCATGAGCATCGCGGGGTTCGAGAAGGAGGAGGCCGACGCCCTGGTGGCCCGCTTGCTGGGCACCTCGCCCGGCCAGAGCACCGCCCCGACGAACCCGGCGCCGACCGGCCCCGCCTCCACGGGAGCGCCTCCCCCGCCGTCCGGCACCACCCCGCCGCAGACCGGCAACCAGCAGAACACCAACCCCGGCACCACCAACCCGGGCACCACGGGCACCACCAACCCGGGCACCACGGGCACCACCAACCCCGGCGCCACCGGCACCACCAACCCCGGCGCCACGAACCCCGTAGGGGCAAACCCCACCGCGACGAACCGGGCCTCGGGCACCAGACGCACCCCTGACAAGCGGTACGCGAGCTGCAAGGAGGCCGTGGCCGCCGGAGACGGCCCCTACACCAAGGGCACGCACGAGGAGTACTCCTGGTACGTGGACGTCGACCACAACGGCGTGGCCTGCAACAGCGGCGACCTCCGCTAACGGCGGCCGAACAGCTCCTCCAGCCAGTCGATCGCGAAGTAGGCCACGAAGATCAGCGAGACGATCCAGAGCAGCCACGGGATCTCGGAGAAGCGCCCCCTGGCCGCCTTGACCAGGGTGTAGGCGATCACGCCCGCGCCCACCCCGTTCGTGATCGAGTACGTGAACGGCATCAGCGCGATCGTCAGGAACGCCGGCACGGCCAGGTCCAGGTCGTCCCAGGGCACGTTCTTGCTCTGCATCATCATCAGCGCGCCCACCAGCACCAGCGCGGGCGCCGCGGCGGCGGAGGTCACCACCGCGGCCAGCGGCGTGAACAGCAGCGTCAGCCCCAGCAGCGCCCCGGTCACCACGCTGGCCAGGCCGGTCCGCGCGCCCTCGCCGACGCCGGCGGCCGACTCGACGAAGACGGTGTTCGCCGAGGAGCTCAACGAGCCGCCCACCATGCCCGCCACGCCGTCCACGGTCAGGATCCGGCCCAGCCGGGGCACCTGCCCCCGCTCGTCGACGAGCCCCGCCTCGTCGCTCACGCCGATGATCGTGCCCATCGCGTCGAAGAACCCCGACAGCACCAGCGTGAACAGCACCACGGTCGCCGTCAGCGCCCCGGCCCTGCCGAAGCCGCCGAAGAGGTCGAACGCGCCGGCGAGCCCGAAGTCGGGCGCGGAGATCAGCCGCTCCGGCACGCGCGGCGTGACCACGCCCCACGACCTGCGTGGGACCCGGGCCAGCGAGTTGACCAGGATCGCCAGGCAGGCCGTCACGATGATGCTGATCAGGATCGCGGCCGGGGTCCTGCGCACGTACAGGGCGATCATCAGGAGCAGGCCGAAGGAGAACACCGTGACCGGCCAGCCCACGAGGTGGCCCGTGGCGCCGAGCTGCACGGGCGTGCCCGTGCCCCGCGCCACGAACCCGGCGTCCACCAGGCCGATCAGCGCGATGAACAGCCCGATCCCCACGCTGATCGCGTGTTTGAGCGCCAGCGGGATCGCGTTCATGATGAGCGTGCGCAGCCCTGTCACGGCCAGCACGATGATGACGAGGCCCTCCAGCACCACCAGGCCCATGGCCTGCGCCCAGGTCATGTGGGGCGCGGCCTGGTAGGCGACGACCGCGTTGAGCCCGAGCCCGGCGGCAAGGCCGAACGGGGCGTTGCCGATGAAGGCCATCAGCAGGGTCGAGACCGCCGCGGCCAGCGCGGTGGAGGTCGTGAGCTGGGCGATCGAGAGCCGGGCACCCGTGACGTCCGTCGCGCCGGCCAGGATGATCGGGTTGAGCAGGATGATGTACGCCATGGCCACGAACGTGGTCAGCCCGCCACGCACCTCGCGACCGACGGTGGTCCCCCGCCCGGTGAGCTCGAAGAATCGATCGAGCACCCGCCGTCCCCCTTCACGATGATCAGGGGGACTGCGGGATCTGCCGAATGGAAAACCTGCTCATCATGGCGCCGCGCTACTGCCGTGCCTGGTCAAGGCCGTAGCGGCGGTCCAATGCAGGTTTTCTGTTCGTACCCGTCAGGGGACGAGATCACGCCTGCTCGTGGCGCCCGTGGCCCACCAGGCCGACGAACTCCTCGAGCGCGATCGTCCCGTCGCCGTCGCTGTCGGCGGACTTGATGAACGCCTCGATCTCGCTCTCGGAAGCGCCCTGCCCGCCCAGCGCCTCGTTGGCCTGGCGGATCTCGGCGGCGGTCAGCAGGCCGTCGCCGTCGGTGTCGAACCGCCTGAACTCTGCCTCGGCCGCTTCACGCGCGTCTGCCATCGGATACCCCCATGGTCGAGCCACTGTTGAACAACGCGATATCTTCCGGCCTGATCGGAACGCGAGTCAACCGCAGCCCGGTCGCCGCGCGTACCGCGGCGGCGATGGCGGGGGTGGAGGACAAGGTCGGGGGCTCGCCCGCGCCACGCAGCCCGTACGGCGCCGCCGGGTCCGCATTTTCCAGGATTTTCAGCTGCATGGGCGGCATGTCAAGGATGGTGGGGATGAGGTAGTCGGTGAAGGACGGGTTCAGCACCCGGCCGTCGCGGACCTGGATCTCCTCCATGAGCGCCAGCCCGAGCCCCTGCGCGGAGCCGCCGTGGATCTGACCCTCCAGGGCCTGCGGGTTCAGGATCCGGCCCACGTCCTGGACGGCCGTCAGCTCGACCACCTTGACCAGGCCCAGCTCCACGTCGACGTCCACGACGGCCCGGTGTACGCACAGGGCGAGCTGCGTGTGGGAGTCGCCCTGCCCGGTGCGCGGGTCCATCGGGTACGTGGGGCGGTGCCGGTACTCGCGCGTCTCCTCGATCGGCCCGAACTTCTCGAGGGCCTCCTCCGGCGACAGGCCGTTGAACCGTGCCCGTACGGCCTCGCAGGCGGCCTTCACCGCTCCGCCGGTCACGTACGACTGGCGCGAGGCCGACGAGGAGCCGGCCGAGCCGACCGAGGTGTCGGCGGTGGCCACGGTCACGTTCGCGATGCCGAGCTCGGTGCGGGCGATCTGGGCCTGGATCGTCACCAGGCCCTGCCCCACCTCGGCGGCCGCCGTGTGCACGGTGACGTGGGGCTCGCCGCCGATCAGCTCGGCGCGCACCCTGGCCGTGGAGTAGTCGTCGAAACCCTCGGAGAAGCAGATGTTCTTGATGCCGACGCCGTAGCCCACGCCGCGCCGCGCCGACTCGCCGCGCGTGGTCTGCGAGACGCCGCCGGGCATCGACCGCAGGTCCACGGGCACTTCACCCGGTAGCGGCCCAGGTAGTGGCAGCGCCTCGAGGTCACCCAGCATCTCCGCGAGCGGGGCGGGCGAGTCGATCACCTGGCCGGTGATGAGGTGGGAGCCCTGGGAGACGGCGTTGCGCACCCGGATCTCGACCGGTGACAGGCCGCACGCCTCGGCCAGCCGGTCCATCTGCGACTCGTACGCGAAGCACGCCTGGACCGCGCCGAATCCGCGCATCGCGCCGCACGGCGGGTTGTTGGTGTAGACGCCGGTGGCGTCCACCCGCACGTTCTCGACCTCGTACGGGCCGACGCCGAGCGAGGCGGCGTTGCCGACCACGGCGGGGGAGGAGGAGCAGTACGCGCCGCCGTCCAGCAGGATGTCGGCCTTGACGTAGACCAGCCGGCCGTCCCTGGTCGCGCCGTGCTCGTAGCGCATCCGGGCCGGATGGCGGTGCACGTGGCCGAAGAACGACTCCTCCCGGCCGTACACGATCTTCACGGGCCGGTTCAGCCGCAGGGCCAGCATGCAGGCGTGCGCCTGCATCGACAGGTCCTCGCGGGCCCCGAACGCGCCGCCGACGCCCGACAGCGTCAGCCGCACCTTCTCCGCGGGCAGGCCGAGGCAGGGGGCGAGCTGGTCGCGGTCCACATGCAGCCACTGGGTGGCGATGTAGAGGTCCACGCCGCCGTCCTCGGCCGGGACCGCCAGGCCGGACTCGGGGCCGAGGAACGCCTGGTCCTGCATGCCGACCTCGTACTCGCCGGTGACGACCACCTCGGCCTCGAACGTGTCCCCCCTGCGCACCGGCTGGTAGCGCACGATCTCCTTGGAGTCGCGGGGGTCGGTGACGGCCTCGCGGACCTCGTACTCGACCACGATGGCCGCGGCCGCCCTGCGGGCCGTCTCCGGGTGGTCCGCAGCCACCAGCGCGACGGGCTCGCCCTGGTAGCGGACCTGGTCGATGGCGAGCACCGGCTGGTCCTTGTGCTCCAGCCCGTAGAACTTCGCGCCCGGCACGTCCTCGTGCGTCAGCACGGTCAGCACGCCGGGGATCATCAGCGCGGGACCCACGTCGATCGAGCGGATCCACGCCGACGGATGCGGGCTGCGCAGGGTCGCGCCCCACACCATGCCTTCCAGCCACAGGTCGGACGCGTAGGCGAACTCCCCGGTCACCTTCAGCGTCGCGTCGGGCCGCCGCGCGCTCTCGCCGACTCCGCTCCGGGTCGTGTACGCGGTCTCGGTCATCTTTCGAGTAGAGCACCGCCGCCCCGCCGCCTCCTATGCGCGTCGCGTGAAATCCCGGTCAGCGGTTGACCTCACGGCCTTGTATATTCCTCCAAGTGCGCATCTCTGACCTGCTGGCCATCGAGGACCTGCGCCTGACCCTGCTCGCCGGCGACCCCGCCCGCGAGTTCCACGCCGTGCACATCACGGACCTGCCCGAGCCCGGCCGCTACCTGGCCGGCGGCGAGCTGGTGCTGTCCGGGCTGATGTGGTGGCACGCGCCCGAGGACTCCGCCGGGTTCGTGTCGGCGCTGGTCGAGGCGGGGGTCGCCGCGCTCGGTGCCGGGCAGGCGTGGCTCGGCCACGTCCCGGCCGACCTGGTGGCGGCGTGCGAGGCCGCCGGGCTGCCGCTGGTGGAGGTGCCGACGGAGGTGTCGTTCCGCACGCTGGCGGAGCTGGTCGTGCCGCGGCTGTCCGGCGACGTGCGCGACGCGCTCGGCCGCCACCGCAGGCTCGTCGCGGCCATAGCCGAGGGCGCCGACCTGGGCGAGCTGTTCGAGCTGACCGCCGCCGAGCTGGGCGTCACCGGCGCCGTCGTGTCCGCCTCGGGCGAGGTGATCGTGGGCGCGGCCGGTGATCCGGTACGGCTGGCGCAGGCGTACCTGACGGCGCCGCAGCTGCCCGTGCACGTCGGCGAGCACACGATCTTCGCGGTCGGGCGCGGGCACCGGGCCGCCGGCTGGGCGCTGGCCTGCGACGGCGACCTGATGGGTCGGGCCGATCTGGGCTATGAGCTGGCGGCCTGTGTCGGGCTCGAACGCAGCCGTATGGAGGAGGGGCGCAGGGTCGAGCGCCGTCTGGCCGAGCAGCTCATCGTGGCCGCCCTGGCCGAGTCGGACGTGGCCGAGCTCAACGCCAGGCTGCGCACGTGCGGGATCGACGCGGCGGAGCCCTACGCGATCGTGAACGCCACCGCGCCCCGCCGCGGCGCCACCCGCGGCCCCGACCCCGCCACGCTCGGCGGGCAGATCGTGGAGGAGCTGCTGGGCCGCGAGGTCGTCGCGGCGGCGGGCGCGGACGGCGCGGTCGCCCTGGTGCCGCTGCGCGAGCGCACCACCACCGAGCTGGCCGAGCGGCTGCGCGCCGGCACCGAGGTGCTGGCAGCCCTGCCCGACACCCGTCTGTGCGTGGGGCTGAGCGGTGCCCTGACCGGGGCCGCTGCGATCAAGGGCGGTGTCGAGGAGGCCGGGCACGCCAGGCGTCTGGCTGAGGCCCGTGCCGGTGGGGTGGTGACCAGCGACGAGATCTATACGCATGCGCTGCTGCTCGCCACGGTGCCCGGCGACGTGCGCCGCTCCTTCACGGCCCGGCTGCTGTCGCCGCTGCTGGACTATGACCGCAGGCATCAGTCGGAGCTGGTGCGGACGCTGGGGGTCTTCCTGGACTGCGCCGGGTCATGGAACGCCTGCGCGGAGCGGCTGCACGTGCACGTGAACACGGTCCGCTACCGGATCCGCCGGATCGAGGAGCTGACAGGCAGAGACCTGTCGACGATGGCGGACCGCGTGGACTTCTTCCTGGCCCTCCGGGACACGGGCCTGCCTCGTTGATCGCACTACAGTTCGGCGAAAAAGCATCCAGATGCGTGATCGATTGATAACGTTCCGTGCATGCCTTCTCCCCGGCACGACGCCCTCCTTCGACTTGTCCGCGACCATCTCGACCTGCCGATACGGCTGTTGCGGGAGGTCGGTGGGATCGAACTGCCGACCGGCGCCCCGTTGTGGGTGGGGCCGGGAGACCTGCGGGACCGCATCTCCAGGGAGATGCATGCCGACACCGTCGTGTTCGGCGGCCCGCCCCAGGACCGATGGTTCTCCACCATCGTCGAGGTCGAGACCGAAATGTCTGAGCAGAAGCTGCGGCAGACCGTCGAAGCAGCCGAAATGCTCCGGCTGGAGACCCGCAAACCGGTCTACGTCATCTTCATCACGCCCGATCCCTGCGCGGCGCGCTTCACCTCGCAGGTGGAGATCCACAGCGGCTGCCTGACCGTCATCATGCGGCCGGTGATCGTCGGGCCCGACCGGATCCCCGTCCTGACCGACCCGGAGCAGATGGCCGCGGACCTGCTGACTGCGGCGCTGTCGGTGATGGCGCACGGCCACCTGCCGAAGGTCACCGAGGCATTCATCAAGCTCCTCGACGACTTGCCAGCCGATGACGCCGCGTCTCTGTTTGGTTACACTATCGACATGGCCCCGCCGCAGGCGCGCCGGCTTCTGGAGGAAACCGTGACAATCTACATTCCCGAGCACAGCCCCTGGGCCCAGAACCTGTACCGCAAGGGTGAGGCCGCAGGTCGAGAAGAAGGCCGCGAAGAAGGCTGGAAAGAGGGCTGGAGACTGGGCGATACACAAGGCCGCATCAGGGAAAAGGTGGCCTCTGTGTTTACCGTCCTGCGCTTCCGCAGCATCGACATTCCCCCCGAGCGGCACATGCAGATCGCCACCTGCACCGACCTTGCCCTCCTGGAGGTCTGGCTGCGGCGCGCTCTCGAAGCCACGCACATCGACGACCTCTTTGACGACGGTTCGGAGCCGGAACCCCAGTCCTAGATACGTGGTGCCAAGCGGGTCGCCCGGTCTGGTGCTTCCGGGCGAGCCACTGGGTGAGGTGCGCCGCTCTTTCGCGGCCCGGTTGCTGTCGCCGCTGCTGGACTACGACCGCAGGCACCAGTCGGAGCTGGTGCGTACGCTGGGGATCTTCCTGGACCGCGCCGGGCCTGGAACGCCTGCGCGGAGCGGCTGCACGCACACGTGAACACGGTCCGATACCGGATCAAAAGGGGCGAAGAGCTCACCCAGCGGAATCTGTCGACCATGGGGGATCGGGTCGACTTCTACCTGGTGCTCCGCGGTGCCGCCCGCTGATCCGAGAGCGCTTCCTGCTCTTCGACCGCGCGTTCGAGCCAGTCCGCGCTGCCCATCTGCCGGGCGAGCGCGATCGCCTCGGCAGCGCGTCGGCTCGCCTCATCCGGCGAGCCCAGCAGGCGATGGGCCGTGGCCAGGCGGGTCAGGCAGGCCACTTCGGCGGTCTTCACGCGGACGGCCCGGGCCTGTGTCAGGGTCCGCTCGAGCAGATCGCGGGCCCTGAGCGTCTCTCCCAGGTCGAGGAACACCTGCCCGAGCAGCGAGCCGCCGACGGACATGTGCATGGTGTCGCCCGCGCGCTCGGCCATCGCGATCATCTCCTCCAGCACGGCCATGGCGTCGTATGGTCGGCCGAGGCCCCTGTAGGCGCGGCCGAGCGCCTGCAACGCGTATCGTTCCCCCACCGCCGACGATATCTCCCTGGCGATCTTCCGCTGGGCGAGCGCGTGACGAGATGCGTCGTCGAACTCCTCCCGCGCGGCGTGCACGGATGCCAGATTGCCGTGCGCACGCTGCTCGTTGAACCGGTCCCCCAGCTGCTTCGCCAGCTGCAGATGCTGCTCGTTGTGCTGCCGCGCCGTGGCGAGATCGCCCTTGAAATGCAGACCTGTCGCGATGTAGGCGTGTGCCTCCATCGTGATGACGTCGTCTTGGAGCCGGTCTCCCGCGGCCAGCAGTCGCGTCCCCATAGCGATCGTGTCCGGTACGCGGAACCCCTTCTGCTGATACCACCAGAGGGCGAAGCCGACCGCCGCCCCGAGCCTGACGATCTCGTCGTCCGGATGGTCGATCGCCTGGAAGGCGGCGGCCAGCAGCGTGGACTCCTCCACTCTGAGCCACTCGTACGCCTCCTCCTGGCTCTCGAACCGCCGGCCCCCGCCCTCGACCTTCGGATACGAGCAATGCACCCGGTGGGGGTCGCTGATCCGCGCGGCCGTACGCGCGGACGCTGCGGCGTAGGTGAGCACGCGGACGAGCGGCGCCACCCTTCCCTCGGGCGGAGGTAACTCGGCGGCGAAAAGCCGGACGAGATCGTGCAGGTGGTAACGTTCCTGCCCGCCGCGTTCCAGAAGGTGAGCGTCGGAGAGGCGTTCCAGGGCGTGTCCGGCCTCCGCCGGTGAGCAGCCCGCGAGCGGGGCTGCCAGCTCCGCGGTCATGTCCGGGACATGGAACAGGCCGAGGAGTGCCAGCATGCGTGCTGCCGCCCGGTCGGCCGGGCGGCTGCTGTCCCTGAGCGTGTTCCAGCTCGAAGCCAGGCTGGAACGCACCGCCAGCTCGCCCGACTCCAACTCGCGGAGCCGGCTCCGCTCGTCGCTGAGTCTGGCCGTGAGCGCGCCCACGCTCAGCTCCGGGCGGTCGGCCAGCCGTGCGCCCGCGATGCGCAACGCCAGGGGAAGGCCGTCGCAGAGGCGCACCAGTCGCATGGTCTGGCCGAGGTCCGCGGAGGCGCGGCCGGCCCCTGCGAGTCCGGCCAGCATGGTGGTCGCGTCGGCGTCCGACAACGGGCCCAGGCGCAGCTGTACGCAGTCGTCGCCCGCGGCGAGTGACTCCCGGCTGGTCACGAGCACCGCCACGCCGAGGGGCGCCGACAGGAACGGCCGAACCTGACCGAGACCGGCGGCGTCGTCGAGCAACACGAGAATGCGTTTCCCGTGCAGCCTGCTGCGCCACAAGGCGGCAGACTCATCCGCGTCCGCCGGAATGGCGTGATCCGGCGTGCCGAGACCCCGGAGGAGCCGGCTGGAGATCTCGTGAGTGGACAGCGGGGCCACGTTCGGCGTGGCCCCGTGCAGGCCGACGAACAGCTGCCCGTCCGGGAACCGCTCCTTCGCCAGGTGCGCCACGTGCACAGCCAGCGCCGACTTGCCGACGCCCGGCGGGCCGGAGATTGCCACGAACGGATGCGGCCGGGCATCGTCCGGCGGGACGAGCAGGGATCTCAGGCGGACGATCTCCGGCGTCCGGCCGACGAAGCCCAGAAGATCGCGTGGCAGCTGCCGCGGCGTCGACTCCTCGGCCGCCGTGCCGCCACCACGCAGGACGAGCTGATAGGCGTGGCGCAGGCCGGCACCCGGATTCACGCCGAGTTCCTCGGTCAGGACGCGCCTGGCCTCCTCGAAGACTTCGAGCGCCTCCGCCTGGCGGCCGCACCCGTGAAGGGCGAGCATGAGCAGCTCACGCAGGCGCTCCCTGAGCGGACGGGAGCGGATCAGCTCAGGGAGTCCGTCGAGCGCCTCCTGCGGGCGTCCAAGACATACGAGCACGTCGGCACGTGCCTCGACGGCCGTCACGTGGAGCTCCTCCAGGCGGGCCCGCTCGGTTTCGGCGAAGGGGCCGGGGACGCCGCTCAGCGCCGGGCCGCGCCACAGCGCCAGGGCCTGCTGCAGCTCGCCCAGCGCGTTGTCGAGGTCGCCGTCCAGCTTCGCCTGACGGGCCGCGTCCAGGCATGCGGCGAAGACGTGGGAGTCCACCAGGGACGGGTCGATGTCCAGCCGGTATCCGCCGGCCGTGCCGATCAGCAGCCGCGACGGCTCCCTGGGCCGCCGATCCGGTTCCAGCGCGCGTCTCAACCCCGCGATGTACGTGTAGACGCTCTGCTCGGCGCTCGCAGGCGGAGTCGCGCCCCACAATCCCTCGACGAGCTGCCCCATGGTGACCACCCGCCCCGGCGGCCCCGCCAGCATCACCATGGTCGCCTGCTGCCTCGGCGGGCCCAGATCGATCTCCACGCCGGCGATCTCGCCGCCCACTGGACCCAGGAGACGGACTGTGGGGCTCGTGGCCATACGCCTCTCCGATGATCGCGAACGGATGCGACCACGGCAGCTTAGTCAGAATCCGAGCGGGGGATAACCCCAGCCGCATGTGGAACGAACGTATAGGCGGCCGGTAAATGCCAGATCAGCTTGACGGGATCGAGTGCTCGCCTGCCTTGGCACGATCGGCTCCTCACCGGTGGCTGCAAGCCGATCCTGAATTCGCTTGAAACCCCCGCTGAATCCGCTGGTCATCTCCCGCCCTCGCATTGGTCACCACCTGCGTAGGCTGCAGGGCCGCAGGCGGAGACGCGGCATGGCTCCGGTCAGGAGCCGCGAGGCGACGAATGCGAGTTGTGCGTCCCGCACGCCATTATCGCGCTTCGCCCAGGATTACCTGCGACCAGCGCGCCTCGGCGTCACGAACTTTCACCCATGGGCTCCCTGCTCGAATTGAAGGGTTATTACCCACGGGGACATCCGCTATCGGTCATACGCAACGAATCAGACCCCGGTCAAAGCCTCAACACGCCGGGGTCGTGGAGCCTGGCCTAGGTGCAGCCGTCTGCGTCGCGTCCACGGCCGCCCGCTCCTCCCTCAACCGCTGCTCCCAGCGGGCGTGGCCGAGCCCGCCACCGCAGACGACGGCCTCGTTGACGCAGGACAGGGCCCGGTCGGGATCCTCCAGCATCCGGTACGCGCGCGACAGCGCGATCAGGCAACGTAGCTTCCCGATCCGGTAACCATTCGCCTCGAACACCTCACGAGCCCTAAGAAGGTGTGGCAGAGCCTGCTTCGGGTCCTCGAGATCGACGTGGGCCTCGCCGAGCGCGACCCGGATCACCCCCTCCTGGCCGATGTCTCCCGCCTTCTCGGCCTCGGCCAGCGCCTCATGCAGCGTCTCACGCGCCTCCTCCGGACGTCCCGCGCCCAGGTGGGAATACCCCATGCTCAGCAGCGCGTACCGGACCCCCACGCTTGCGCCGATGCTCCTGGCCAGGGAGAGCTGGAGCTCCGCCCAGGGCAGCGACTCCTCGTAGCGTTCCCCCGAGTTGTAAGCGCTGGACAGGTTGCCCAGCGTACGCATCTCGCTGAAGGCATCGCCGAGCCGCCGGGCCAGCTCCAGCCCGGCCCGCAGGTGAGTGACGGCCTCGTCCGTGTGTCCCGTCAAACGCAGGGCGTTGGCGATGTGGTCGTGCGCGAGCAGGGCGCCCGCCTCGTCCCCGAGGCGCTCGCTCACCCGCAACGCCAGCGTGTTCAGCTCCTTCATCTCCGTCATGTGGTAGGCCCGCTCCTGACGCCACTGGAGGCCGAACGTGAGATTGACGCCGAGCCGGGCAATCGTGTCGTCGGGGGAGTGCAGGGCCTGCACTGCCGCGGCCGACAGGACAGCCTCCTCCTCGCGCAGCCACGCCCTCGCCTCCTCCGCAGTGCGGACCTCGTGCGGTACGGCGTCGACCGGGGCTGCCGGTTGAGTGCGGTGCGGGTCGCTGACGTGGCTGGCCAGGCGGGTGGAGGCGGCGTAGTACGACAGTGCGCGGATCAGCGCCTCGCGCCAGTCGCTGGGGTGCAGCTCGCCGGCGAAAAGGCGGATGAGGTCGTGCAACTGGTAGCGACCAGGGCCGGAGCGATCGAGCAGGTAGGCGTCCACCAGCCGCTCCAGGGCCGCTTCCGCCTCGCCTGATGTGACGCCGAGCAGCGCGCCCGCCGCCTCCGCGGTCACTTCGGGGACGTGCAGGAGGCCCAGCAGCGACAGCGTGCGCGCGGCCAGCCGGTCCACGGGTCGCGAGCCGCGTTCGAGCGCGGTGTGGCTGGCGGCCAGGCTGGAGCGGACCGCCAGGTCGCCGACCGCCAGCTCGTTCAGCCGGGTCTGCTCGTCGCTCAGGCGGGCCGCCAGCGCGGACACGCTCCAGTCAGGGCGGCTGGCCAGGCGCGCCCCGGCGATGCGTAATGCAAGCGGGAGACCATCACAAAGGCGCACGAGCCTGGCTGTCTCGCCCGCGTAGGCCGAGATTCGGTCCGCACCTGCCAGCTTGGCCAGCATCGTGGCCGACTCCGCCTGGGACATCCTGGCGAGTTCCAGCTGGACGGCGTCCTCGCCCCAGCTCATGGTCTCCCGGCTGGTCACAAGCAGTGTGTTGCCGAGCGAGGCCGCCAGCAGCAGCCGGATCTGCGCGAGGTCGGCGGCGTCGTCCAGCACGACCAGCACTCGCCGGTCGTGCAGGCGGCTGCGCCACGCGGCCGCCGCCTCGTCCAGGTCGGTGGGCACGGCACTGGGCGGCACACCGAGCGCGCGCAGGAACCGGCCGAGTACGTCGATCGGGGTGAGCGCCGGTAAGTCGGGCATGGCGCCTCGGCAGTTGACATAGAGCTGCCCGTCGGGGAAGCGGTCCTTGGCCAGGTGGGCGACGTGGGCGGCCAGCGCTGACTTGCCGACGCCCGGTGGCCTGGTGATGATCACCAATGGGCTCGGCGGAGTCTCACCGAATGGCGCGAGCTGCTCCTTCAGGCGCAGGATCTCCGTCGACCTGCCCACGAACTCCGCCAGCGGGCGGGGCAATTGGTGTGGTGTCGGCGCACTCGGGGCGGGCGACGCACTTGAAGCGGGCGCCGTATCGGCCTCCAGCACCATCTCGTAGCACCGGCGCAACCCCCTCGCCCGGCGACAGGCCGACCTCCTCGGCAAGCAGGACCTTGCCTTCCTCATAGGCCTTCAGAGCCTCCGCCGGGCGGCCCGAGCGGAACAAGGCCACCATGAGCAGCTCACGGACCCGCTCACGTAGGGGATTCAGGCGAGTGAGATGCCAGAGTTCCTCGACGATGTCCCGGTGGCGGCCCAGGCGCAGCAGGCTCTCCGCGCGCAGTTCCAGTGCGGCAAGCCGGAGTTGCTCGAGGCGGTCGCGCTCTGCTTCCACGAACGGGCCGGACAGCCCACTCAGCGCGGTACCCTGCCACATTGCCAGGGCCTCGTCGAGGCGGCGTACGGCCTGGCTGTCGTCGCCGGCGCGCTGGACCTGCCTGGCCTCCGCGGTCCACTCGGCGAACAGCTGCGCATCCACCTGGGTGGGTTCCAGCTGCAAGACGTATCCGGCCGACATTCCCGCCAGTACGCGTGACGGTTCGCGCCGCCCGCGATCGGGCTCAAAAGCGCGACGTAGCCCGGCGATATAGGTGTAAACGCTCTGCTCAGCGTTTCGCGGGGCGTCCTCGCCCCAGACGCCGGCGATCAGCTCGCCCATCGGGACAGGGCGGGGGGCTGTCGCGGCCAGGATCGACAGAGTGGCTCGCTGTCTGCCCGGTCCGAGGTCGATGGGGTGGCCGGAGCCCTCGCGGCGGAACTCGGCGGTGACTTCTCCGAGGAGGCGGATGAAGATTCTTTCGCTCAAGCGGCCTCCTCTAATCGCCCATGATTCCCGTCGAGGAGTCAGCGTAGTAAGAATCGCCGTGGCATAAAGAAAGATCGCCGGAGTGCGGGCCGTGCTGCCAAAGTCAAGATCAATAAAATGTGGTGAGTGTGCCTGTCCAGGCACGACAATCCCGCCTCGCGCCTTGGGCCTCGTGCGGAACAGCCGAGAGTCGCTCCCTGCGGGCAGATCATGTACCTCGCCTCTTGCCCGCGGTGGTCAGCAGCAAACGGGGGTGTCGAACATACTCACAGGAGACGAATCGGCCCATGCGGTCGTAGCATTGCCTCCGACGGTCGTGAGAGCCAGAATCACGGCAGCAAGTACAGTCAACGCAGTACGCGTACGCATCGGGGGTTCTCCCTCGCCTATTCGTGTTGCTCGGACGCAATAATCTCAGGGAGCGGCAGCGGTGACCACATCTGACATGGTCGGACTCCGTATCAAGACAGTGAGGCGGCAGCGAGGTTTGTCGCAGGCACAGCTTGCGCATCCGGAGTTGTCGGACAGCTACGTCTCGCTCATCGAGAGTGGCAAACGTACCCCTACCCCGGCGGTGCTGGAGCTGCTGGCTCAGAAGCTCGACTGTTCGCTCTCCTACCTGGTCAACGGTGTCACGGCCGAGCAGATGGAAGACATCGAGCTGGCGCTGGGCTACGCGCGTCTCGCCCTGGAGAACGGTGAGGCCTCCGAGGCTCGGACTCGCTTCGCTGAGCTATTGACGGACAACAACCTGACAGGTCTCACCAAGCTTCGTCAAGATACGGAATTCGGGCTGGCGCTCGCCACGGAGGCGATCGGCGACCTCGACGAAGCGATCTCCATCCTCGCCAGGCTGCGGACCGAGGAGACCACGCCGGAGCGTGAGGTCGAGCTCGCCATCGCGCTGTGCCGAGTCTACCGGGACAGCGACAGGCTCACCGAAGCGGTCGCGGTCGGGGAGCAGATCCTGGGCGGCCCTGCCCGTCCCACGTGGACGGACCTCCTTGTCGAGCTGGGTGCCACGCTCCTGTCCGCTTATATGTTCCGCGGCGACATGCTAAGGGCCAGGCAGTTCGCCGCCGAGCTGCTCAACGCCGCCGACATGCTGGGTACGCCCAGGTCGGTCGTCGCCGCCTGCTGGAACGCCGCGGTGGTGGCGCAAAGCACCGGGCACGGCGAGGAGACGCTCACCTTCGCGGAGCGCGCGATGGCGGTGCAGTCCGAGAGCGGCCAGCCGCGCAACCTCGCCCGCATGCGTAATGCGTACGGCTCGATGCTCCTGAAGGCCCGTCCCGCCCAGGCGCAGGCCGCCCGCGACATCATGCTGCGGGCGGCGGAAGAGCTGGCGCAGACCTCGGCGAGCACGGTCGACATCGCCCGGTGCCGGGTCGAGCTGGCCCGCGCCGAGATCATCCTGGGCTCGCCCGCCCAGGCGCTCGCCCACGTTCAGGCCGGGCAGGACGTCCTGCCCGGCAAGGTGCGCGCCCTTGGAGCAGAGGCCGACCTGCTGATCAGCCGTGCTCATGGGGCGATGGGAAACCTTGAGGAGGCCCAGGGGCACGCGCGCGCCGTGCGTGACTGGCTCGCGCCGCTGCCGGACTCCCGACGCGTGGCCGGCACCTGGTACGCCGCGGCCGAGACCATGGAGATGCTGGACGACTCCGACGGCGCGGTGGAGGCCTACCAGCGGGCCCTGGCCTGCGCGGGGTTGTAGCGAGGTCAGGACCGGGCAGCGGCGTCGGTAGCCTTGAGGATGTCATGAAGAGATCCCCGCTCGCGGCACTCGCCGCTGTCGCCGCCGCCCTGCTCGTGCTCGTCACCGCCCCGCCCGCGCTGGCGCACGACGCGCTCAAGAGCAGCTCCCCGGCCAAGGGTGCCAAGGTCAAGGCCCTTGAGGAGGTGCGGCTGGAGTTCACTGCCGGCGTGCGCCTGCCGTACGTCATCGTGCGCGGTCCCGGTGACGCCGAGCATCAGCGCGGCAAGCCCGAGGCGGACGGCAAAGTGGTGACGCAGGCGGTCGGGGGGCCGCTGCCCGACGGGAAGTACACGATCGCCTATCGGGTCGTGTCGTCCGACGGGCATCCCATCGAGGGCGAGATCCCGTTCAAGGTGGAGGGGGCGGAGACGCCGTCCCCCAGCGCGTCCGCGAGCGCCGAGAGCGCCGCGTCGGTGAGTTCCGAACCGCCTGCCCAGGCTCAGGTCCAGCCCTCGGCCACTGACCAGGCGACGGCCACTGACCAGGCGTCGGCCTCCCAAGCGGCGACGTTCCCGGTCTGGCTGGTCATCGTGATCGGCGCGCTCGTCGGCATCGGCATCGGCTTCCTGCTGAGCGCGCGGAGAAAGAAGCCATGACCAAGGCGGCGCGTCTGGCGCTCGCCGGGGCGGCCGCCTCGGTCGTCGCGCTGGTGATCGGCATGATTGCCGGCGGCCGCGCGTTCCCGCGGATCATCCCGGGGCTGCCCGACTCCGGAGCGGTCGTCCGGTGGGGGCTGCCGCTGTCCAAGCTGGCCATGGACGTCTCGGGCCTGGCCACCGTCGGCCTGCTGCTGATGGCCGCCGCGCTGCTGCCCAACGACAAGGGCGTGCTCGGCAGGAGCGGCCTCGAATACGTCAAGGCCGCCTCGTGGGCGGCGCTGGCCTGGGCCGGGTCGGCCTTCGCCAGCATCGTGTTCGGCACCGCCGAGTCCATCGGCCGGTCCGTGCCCGAGATCCTCAGCGGTCCCTTCCTCACCAGCTATGCCACCCAGACCACGCAGGGCGTGGCGCTCACGCTCGTGGTGCTGTTCGGGGTGGCGATCGCGCTGTTCTCACGCGGCGCCATCACGGCCGGGGCCGCGGCGGGGCTGCTGGTGTTCGCGCTGGCGACGCTGCTGCCCGTGCCTCTCACCGGGCACAGCTCGTCCTCACCCAACCACGACCTGGCCACGTCGGCGGTGTCGCTGCACCTGCTCGCGCTCGCGCTGTGGGTGGGCGGGCTCGCCGTGCTGGCCCAGCACGCGGTCCGCAGGCAGCCGCAGCTTGAGATCGCCGCGGCGCGCTTCTCCGACATGGCCGTCTGGTGCTACGCCGGGGTCGGCGTCTCCGGGGTGTTCAGCCTGGTCGCGCGGCTGGGTGCGCTGTCCGACCTGTGGACCAGCCAGTACGGCCTGCTCGCCGTGGCCAAGATCGTGGCCTTCGTGCTGCTGGGCTACGTGGGCTACTGGCACAGGCAGCGCACGATGGCCGACCTCAAGAAGGGCAGGCCCCACGCGTTCACCCGGCTGGCCTCAGGTGAGTTCCTGCTCATGCTCGCCACCGTCGGCGTGGCCGTGGCGCTGTCGCGCACGCCGCCGCCCGAGTTCAGCGTGCCCGCCGACCGGGCGTTCGAGCTGCTCGGCTTCCCGCTTCCCCCCGCGATCACGCTCGGCAACGTGTTCACCCTGTGGTGGCTCGACCTGTTCTTCGCCGTGGTCGCCGCCGTCCTGGGCGGCCTGTACGGGCTCGGCGTCTTCAGGCTGATGCGGCGTGGCGACAAGTGGCCGTGGGGACGCACCGTCTCCTGGTACATCGGGGTGGCCCTGCTCGTCTTCGCCACGCAGAGCGGCCTGTCGCGGTACGCCAAGGTCATGTTCGACATGCACATGATCGAGCACATGACGCTCTCCATGGTCGTGCCGATCTTCCTGGTCCTCGGCGGCCCCGTCACGCTGGCGTTGCGCGCGCTCAAGCCCGCCACCCGCAGGGGCGACCGGGGGCCGCGGGAGTGGATCACGACGATCCTGCACAGCCGGTTCGCCAAGGTCATCACGCATCCCGGCGTCGCCACGTTCATCTTCGTGGCCTCGACGTACGCGCTGTACTTCACGCCGCTCTTCGAGTCGGCCATGCAAGAGCATCTCGGGCACATCTGGATGACCCTTCACTTCCTGCTCAGCGGGTGCCTGTTCTTCTGGGTCATCATCGGCATCGACCCCGGGCCCAACCGGCTCCCGTACGTCGGGCGGCTGCTGATGCTCTTCGTCACCATGCCGTTCCACGCGTTCTTCGGGATCGCGCTGATGATGATGGGCACCGTGATCGCCTCCGGCTGGTACGAGCAGCTCGGCCGCACCTGGGGTGACACGCTGATCCAGACCCAGCGCGACGGTGGGGCCATCGCGTGGGGGTTCGGCGAGATCCCGACCCTGCTCGTGCTGCTGGCCATCGCCGCGCAGTGGTACAGGGACGACGAGCGGCAGGCCCGGCGCACCGACAGGCGGGCCGACCGCTCGGGCGGGGGCGATGCCGAGCTCGACTCCTACAACGACTATCTCGCCCGCCTCAACCGCGCCGACAAGGGCGAGTAGCCCTTCTCCCGCGGCCGCATGGGCGAGTAGCGGTTCGGCCATGGCCTTCTATCTTCCCACTACACGTCTCTGGACCGGCCGGTAGCCTGTCTCGCAGGGGAGACGGGCATAACCGCATCAGTCAGCGTGCGTAGGCCTTGAGGGGGGATGCGCACCGCCAGGTTGGAGCGCCGGAGTGGGGACCGGCGCGGGACCGGCGTGCCGAGGAAGGCGAGACCATTGTCGGAAGAGACACGGATGCGCGGGGGGCAGAGTCTGGGGGAGGCGCTCGAGAGCTACCTCACCGAGTGGTCCGAGCGCACGGGGATCGTCGTGGAGACCTGGGCGCTGCCCGCCACCGACGTCTCCTCACGGGTCTTACGCGGCGTCATGACCGCGATGGACGACGCCCTGTCCAACGTCGAGCTGCACAGCCGGGCACAGATCGTGTCCATCGCCGTGACCGTCTCCAAGAGCGGGTTACGCATGACGATCAGCGATGACGGGCAGGGCTTCTCCCTCACGGGCGCGGGGAGCGGGATCGCCAGGATGCGGGCGGCGTTCGCGGAGCTGGGCGGGAGTCTTTCGGTCAACAGCGTGCCGGGGCAGGGCACGACGGTGACCGGGGTGGTGCCCAGGCACCGGTGACGAACCGCCACACTCCTCAGGGGAGGGTGAGGATCTCGCTGCCGGTCTCGGTCACCACGATCGTGTGCTCGAACTGGGCCGTGCGCTTGCGGTCCCTGGTCACCGCGGTCCACTTGTCGGGCCAGATGTCGTACTCGATCGTGCCCAGCGTGAGCATCGGCTCGATCGTGAACGTCATCCCCGGCACCAGCTCCACCCGCAGCGACGGGTCGTCGTAATGGGGCACCATCAGCCCGGAGTGGAAGCTGGTGCCGATGCCGTGACCCGTGAAGTCGCGCACGACGCCGTAGCCGAAGCGCTTGGCGTACGCCTCGATGACCCGCCCGACCACGTTGAGCTGCCGTCCGGGCGCGACCGCCTTGATGGCCCGCATCATCGCCTCGCGCGTGCGCTCGACCAGCAGCCGCGACTCCTCGTCCACCTCGCCCACGAGGTAGGTGGCGTCGGTGTCGCCGTGGACGCCGCCGATGTAGGCGGTGATGTCGACGTTGACGATGTCGCCGTCCTGGAGCACGGTGTCGTCGGGGATGCCGTGGCAGATCACCTCGTTGATCGACGTGCACAGCGACTTGGGGTAGCCCTTGTAGCCGAGCGTGCTCGGGTAGGCGCCGTGGTCGATGAGGAACTCGTGGCCGATCCGGTCGAGCTCGTCGGTCGTCACGCCCGGCTGGATGTGCTTGGCGATCTCATCGAGAGCCTGGGCGGCGATCCGGCCGGCCACCCGCATGCGCTCGATGATCTCGGGGCTCTTCACGTCGGACTCGCCGGTCCTGGGGCGCTTCTTGCCGACGTACTCCGGCCGCTCGATGTGGGCGGGAACCTTTCGCATGGGCGAAACTCGCCCGGGCTGGAGCAGTGTCGTCATGAAACATGAGTCTACGGGGCAGAATTGACCTCGTGAGCGAAGGCCAGTGGTGGTTCTGTCTCAAGCACATGCGGGTCGAGCCCGAGCAGGGCTGCCCCAACAAGGATCGGATGGGTCCCTACGCCTCAGAACAGGAGGCGGCCGGGGCGCTGCAGCGCGCCGCCGACCGCAACAAGGCCTGGGACGAGGCCGAGGAAGAAGACTAGGGAACGATCGCGTACGCCCTGACCGGGAACGTCCCCATGCCCGCGACCATCGGGGGCGCGGCATGGAAGCGGAAGCCGCCGGAGGGCAGCTCCGCCAGGCCCGTCAGGTGCTCGACCAGCGGGATCCCCGCCTTCAGCAGGATCGAGTGGGCGGGGCGCTCGCCGTGCGGCGGGGTGTCGTCGATGTTGAGCGAGTCGATCCCCACCAGCGCCGCGCCCTGGTCGGCCAGCCACTGCGCCGACCCGGGCGCGAGGTAGGGGTGGCCGTGCAGGTACGCGTCGGTGCCGAAGTGACGGTCCCAGCCGGTGTGGATCAGCACGGCTTTCCCGCGTACGTCCAGACCCTCGTCGATCACCACCTCCCGGCCCTCGCCGCCGCGGATCACCAGGCCCGGCAGGTTCACCAGCTTGCTCAGCGGCACCTGCGACAGGTCGGGCCCGTCGGCGTAGCGGTGGTACGGGGTGTCCAGGTAGGTGCCGGTGTTGGCGGCGAGCGTGATCACGCCGATGTGGAACTCCGTGCCCGGCGCGTACACCGCGCGCGAGTCCTCCCGGCTCAGGTGCACGCCCAGCTTCGGTCCGGGGATGCCGGGATAGGTGACCATCCCGTCCACGATGCGGTGACTGAGTTCGACGATCATCAGATACCTCCGAGAAAACCCGCGCCTTCAGGCGGGGGAGGAATTGGACTCCTGCGGAGCAGGGCAGGGGTAGGCGATTCGCCGTAAGGCGGACCGCTGTATCGAACAAGAGTGCGATTTTTAGCCGGTCGGCTGATAGAATGTGAGACGTGGCGAAGACCGTGAAGCGGGCCTACAAGTACCGCTTCTATCCGACCCCCGAGCAAGCCTCCGAGCTCGCCCGGACGTTCGGCTGCGTCCGCCTCGTCTACAACAGGGCCCTCGAAGAACGCACCCGCGCCTACACCCTGGAAGGCCGCCGCATCTCCTACGTGGAGTCCTCGGCACGACTGACCGAGTGGAAGCGCAGCGGTGCGTACGACTTCCTGTCCGAGGTGTCGTCCGTGCCGCTGCAGCAGGCGCTGCGCCACCTGCAGGCCGCCTTCGCGAACTTCTTCGCCAAGCGGGCCAAGTACCCGACGTTCAAGAGCAGGAAGAAGTCGCGGGCGTCGGCGGAGTACACCCGCTCGGCCTTCCGTTGGCGGGACGGCCAGTTGACGCTGGCGAAGATGGATGCGCCGCTGAGCATCGTGTGGTCGCGCCCGTTGCCGGAGGGGGCGGTCCCGTCCACGGTGACCGTGTCGAGGGACGCGGCCGGGCGCTGGTTCGTGTCCATCCTGGTCGAGGAGAAGATCACACCACTGCCCCCGGTGGGGCAGTCGGTGGGCGTGGACGCGGGGATCACCGCTCTGGCGACGCTCTCCACCGGAGAGAAGATCGTCAACCCGCGTCACGAGCGGGCCGATCGCAAGAGGCTGGCCAAGGCGCAGCGGGCGCTTGCCCGTAAGGAGAAAGGCTCGAACAACCGGGACAAGGCCCGGCGCAGGGTGGCACGGGTGTATGCCCGCATCACGGATCGCCGGAGGGATCACCTGCACAAGGTCACGACACGGCTTGTTCGCGAGAATCAAGTGATCGCCGTGGAAGACCTGACCGTGCGCAACATGGTGAAGAACCGCTCGCTGGCGCGCGCCATCTCCGACGCCTCGTGGCGGGAGTTGCGGGGCATGCTGGAGTACAAAGCGGCCTGGTACGGGCGGGAACTGGTGGCGGTGGATCGCTGGTTCCCCTCCTCCAGGCTGTGCTCGGCGTGCGGGGCCTTGCGAGACAAGATGCCGCTGAACGTCCGCGAGTGGACCTGTGCTTGCGGCGCGGTCCATGACCGGGACGTGAACGCGGCCAAGAACGTGCTCGCCGCCGGGCTGGCGGAGAGCTGAAACGCCTGTGGAGCTGGTGTAAGACCTCAACGAGAGTCCTCTCGGGCGGGCAACCGGCGGTGAAGCAGGAACCCTCACGGGCGACCGTGAGAATCCCCCTCGTTTACGAGGGGGAGGATGTCAATTGGCGACTCCTGCTCGCGCGCGCGGCGCGCGAGTTTGACGAGGGCCACGGCGCCGATCCCCGCCCAGATGAGGTTGAGCCCGGCCGACGGCCAGGCGGCGTTGTAAGCGCTGTTGACCATCAGCCCGAGCGAGCCGGCGAGGTTGGCGATCTGGTACGTCACGCCGTCACCGGGCAACCGGGACGACGTGACCAGGGCGTAGCCGCCCAGCAGCAGCGCGGCGCCGACCCATCCGACGGCGGCGAGGACGAGATCCATGGCGGCCATTGTCCGGATCCAGGGCGCTGAAGCACAAATAAAGAAACCTAAAGGTGCGCGTAAGCTGACCTGCATGGACATTGATCCACGGCGGCTGCGCATTCTCCACGAGGTCGCCCGCCGCGGCGGCGTGATGCGGGCCGCCGAGGCACTCTACCTGACCCCCTCCGCCGTCTCCCAGCAGCTCGCCCAGCTCGAACGCGAGGTCGGGCTGGCCCTCATCGACCGCTCCCAGCGCAGCGTCTCACTCACCCCGGCCGGGCGGGTGCTCGCCGGTTACGCCGAACGCGTGGAGGAGGAACTGCTGGAGGCCAGGCGGGAGCTCACCCGCTTCACCGAACGCCTGGCCGGGCCCGTACGCATCGCCGCCTTCCCCACGGTCATCAAGCACGTGCTGGTCCCGGCCATGCGTGACCTGGCCGCACGCCACCCCAAGATCACCCCGACCATCCACGAGATCTACGGCCAGCCCGCGCTGCAGGAGCTGCGGATGGGGGCCGTGGACGTGCTCATCACCGAGCAGGACATGAGCCTGCCCGCGCTGTCGCAGCCGTCGCTGAGCACCCGGCTGCTCTACGTGGACGAATACCGCATCGTGCTGCCGCCCGACTGGCCCGACCCGCATACGGTCGCCGACCTGATGCAGCAGCCGTGGGTGGCCGGCGAGCCGAACCAGGCGTGCGGCCAGGCGCTGGAGCGGCTGGCCGGGCTGCACGGGTTCGAGCCGCGGAAGGTGCACGTCATCACCGAGTTCGGGCCGACGCTCGCGCTGGTGGCGGCCGGGCACGGGGTGGCGATCGTGCCCGCGCTGGCGCTGCTGGACGTGCCCGAGGGCGAGGTACGGGTGAGCGAGATCCGGGATGTGGGGGCGCGCAGGCTCGACGCCGTCACGCGGGTGAGCCGTACGAGGTCGGGGGAGCCCGACCCGGTGCAGGCCGTGGTGATCGGCGCGATCGAGGAGACCACGGCGGCGCTCGGCACGTCGCTGAGCGGCCGCCTGGCAGGCCCGACCACTGAGGACCAGCCGGCCGGTCCACCGCCTGAGGACCGCACGGCCGAGCGGCCGGTCGAGGATCGTGTGGCTAGTCCGCCAGCTGGGGACCGCTGACCTTCTCCAGCAGGCGGGCCAGGCGCTCACGCAGGCCGGGGCGGCGCTCCTGCTCTCCGGCCGCCGCGCTCACCAGGTGCTGCGCCCCGTCGAACGTCACCGGCCCCTCGCGCGGCACCTGGATGGCGTCGTGCGCCAGCCCGGCCAGCTCCCGGTCGCCGCCCTCGACGGCCAGGATGGTCGCGCCCGTGCGCCGCGCGTCGTTCACGCGTTCGAGCAGCGGCACCGGCGCCTGCTGCTCGCTCAGCACGAACAGCGTCTCGCCCCGGGCCGCCCGCTCCAGGCGCTCCAGGCCGACGCGCAGGTGGGCGGGGGCGTCGGCGGGCGGCGCCCAGCGCACCAGCGTGGGCGTGAGCTGCGACAACCCCGAGAACCTGGCCTCGTCGGCGAGGTGCGCGGTCAGGTGCCAGGGCTCCTCGTCGGGGGTGCCGACCAGGAGCAGGCCGCCGGGCGAGCGGGTGGCACGCAGGGCGACGCCCAGCTCGCGGGCGCGTTCGAGCCAGCCGGTCTCGGCCAGGAGCTCGCGTAGCAGGGCCACCGATCCTGAGTCCATGTCACCCATGGTGCACGACCGGCACGTCCGGGGGTGGCTGATTCGGGAGTGATGTGCTGACACGAGGTGTGTTTCCGCGTCATTTCAACCCTTGACACGGGGTTACTCCCGGGTAACGATCGGCTCGCGGCGCCGCCGTCCCAAGTATGTGGTCCTCACGGAGAGGGGCGGCACATGACCTTACGTGTCCGCGTCAGCATGTCCATGATCCTGTTATTGATCATGTCCCTCACCACGACCCCGGCCCGCGCCGCGGCTCCGGGAGACGTGGTCTCCGCCCAGCCCACGACCGTCTACCTCCTGCCGGGCAAGCTGCTGGAGGTCCCGGTCAACGCCTGGCACCTCCGCTACACCTCCACCTCCGCCACCGGCGCGCTCAACACCGTGTCGGGGACGCTGCTCGTGCCCAAGAGCGGCTACCCGCTCGGCGCGCGCCCCATCATCGGGTACGCCGTGGGCAGCCACGGGCTCGGCGACCAGTGCGCCCCCTCGGTCAGCATGAGCCAGGGCCGGGAGGCCGAGCTCGCGCTGGTGAGCCTCTTCCTGCTCAAGGGGTTCGCGGTGGCCATGACCGACTACGAGGGGCTCGGCACGCCGGGGCCGCACACGTACATGGCCGGGATCTCGCAGGGGCATGCCGTGCTCGACTCGATCAGGGCCGCCACCCGCGTGTCCGCGGCCGGGCTGTCGAGCGGGGCGCCCGTCGCCGTCATGGGCTACTCCCAGGGCGGCTCGTCGGCCGGGTGGGCGGCGCAGCTGCAGCCGTCGTACGCGCCCGAGCTGCGGCTCAAGGGTGTCGCGGCCGGCGGCGTGCCCGCTGACCTGCACGCGGTCGCCGACCACCTGGACGGCGGGCCGAACTTCGGCCTGGCGGCCGCGGCCGGGGTCGGGCTCGACGCGGCCTACCCCGAGCTGAACCTCCAGGCCGACCTCAACGACCGGGGCCGCGCCCTGCTCGCCGACGCCGCCGACGACTGCGTGGGCGACCTCGGCAAGCTGGCGGGGCTCAGCTTCTCCGACCTGAGCCCGGTCGACCTGCTCAACCAGCCGAAGTGGCTGGTCCGGCTCGGGCAGAACCGCCTGGGCGCCGTGGCTCCGCGGGTCCCGATGTTCCTGTATCACGCGCAGGGCGACGAGATCATCCCGCTCGCCGTGGGGTCCACGCTGCGGTCCGAGTACTGCCGGGCCGGCGTGACCGTGCGGTGGACCGCGCTGCCCGCCCCCGACCACGTCTCGGGGGCCGTCGAAGGAGGGCCGCCGGCGATCGAATGGCTGGCCCTGCGGATCCTCGGGCTGCCCGCCACCGGCAACTGCTGACCCGCTTGCCGGCCGGGCCGCTTCGCCCGCCTCCCGGCAGGGCCGCCTCGCCCACCCGCCCGGCCGGGCCAGCCTCGCGCGGGCTCGGCCGGGACGCTGCCCATCCGCTCGGCCGGCGGAAGGGCAGCTCGGTAGGGGGTGGGCGGGTCGGGGGCCGTCCGGCGAGGTGGCATTATCTGGCGTATGACAGACGTGAGCGGACTCTCCATCGCCATCCTCGGCGGCACCGGCGACCAGGGGAAGGGGCTGGCGCGGCGGTTCGCGCTGGCGGGGCATCAGGTGCTGATCGGGTCGCGTAGCGCGCAGCGCGCCCAGGACGCGGCCGGCGACATCGGGGCGGGCGCGAGCGGCGCCGAGAACGCCGTGGTCGCCGCCCAGGCCGACATCGTGATCGTGGCGGTGCCGTACGAGGGGCACAAGGCGTTGCTGGAGTCCCTGCGCGCCGAGCTGGCCGGGAAGATCGTGGTCGACTGCGTGAACCCGCTCGGCTTCGACAAGCAGGGCGCCTACGCGCTGCCGGTCGAGGAGGGGAGCGCGGCGCAGCAGGCCGCGGCGGTGCTGACCGGGAGCCGGGTGGTGGCGGCCTTCCACCATGTGTCCGCGGTCGTGCTGATGGATCCGGCGGTGGAGAAGGTGGACCTCGACGTGCTGGTGCTGGGCGACGACCGCGAGGCCACCGACACGGTGCAGGCGCTGGCCGAGGTGATCCCGGGCGTGCGCGGCGTGTACGGGGGGCGGCTGCGCAACGCTCACCAGATCGAGGCGCTCACCGCCAACATCATCTCCGTGAACCGCCGCTACAAGGCCCACGCGGGGCTGCGCATCACCGACATCTGATCCCGGATTCCCAAGGGAGTCACAGCCAGCCGGCGTCCTCGGCGATGCGGATGGCGTCGATCTTGTTGCGCGCGCCCGTCTTCGTGATCGCCCCGGTCAGGTAGTTGCGTACGGTGCCGGGGGAGAGGTGGAGGCGGGAGGCGATCTCCTCGGCAGAGGCGCCCCTGGCGGCCTCCTTGAGCACCGTGGACTCGCGGGGCGTCAGAGGGCTCTCGCCGTACTGCATGGCCGAGGACACCAGCTCGGTGTCCAGCACGCGCAGCCCGGACGCGGTGCGCCTGATCGCGTCCGCCAGCCGGTCGCCCGGCGCGTCCTTGACCAGGAACGCCTCGATGCCCGCGGCCAGCGCCCTGCGTACGTGGCCCGGCTGGCCCATGGCCGTGAGCACCAGGACGCGGCACGACGGAAGGCGCTCCAGGAGCGTGGCGGCCGCGGTGATGCCGTCGACGACCGGCAGGTCGATGTCCACGACCGCGACATCGGGCCGGACCCGGAGGGCCTCGGGCACGATCTCGTCGCCCCGGGTCACCTCCGCGACGACCTCGATGTCCGGCTCCAGCCGGAGCAGGGCGGTGAGCGCGGCGCGGATCATGTGCATGTCCTCGGCGAGCAGCACCCTGATCACGCCGCGACCTCCACGGCCAGGAGGAAGCCGCCGGCGCCGGTCGGGGCGGCGGTGCAGGAGCCGCCTGCCTGGGCCGCCCGCTCCGCCAGCCCCGTGAGGCCCCCTCCGGCGGGGCCGGGAGACTCGGGGACGCCGTCGTTGGCCACCTCGAGCCGGAGCCTGCCGCCGTTCACGGACGTGGTGATCGTGCAGGTCGTGGCCCTGCTGTGGCGCAGCACGTTGGTGACCGCCTCGCGTACGGCCCAGGCCAGGGCCTCCTCCGAGCGTCTCGGCATCGCCGCGTCCGTCAGGTGGGCCTGCGCGCCGATGCCCGACGACTCCAGCAGCGCCACCGCCCGGTCCACCTCGCCGGCCAGCGACATCGCCCGGTAGCCCCTGGCCACCTGGCGGACGTCCTGGGCCGCCTCCCTGGCGACCTGCACCAGCTCGCCCACCTCCGTGCGGGCGGCGGCGGGGTCGCGTTCGACGAGCCGGGAGGCCAGGTCGCCCTTGAGCGCGATCGCGGTGAGGCTGCGCCCGAGGCCGTCGTGCAGGTCGCGGGAGATGCGCAGGCGCTCCTTGAGCACCGCGGCGTCCGCCAGCTTGGCTCTGGCCTGCTCCAGGTCCGCGGCCACGCGTACGAACCGCACCAGCGCGTAGATCATGGCGCCCGTCGTCGGCACGGTGACCGTGTAGAAGAGCACGACCAGAATGTCGATGCCCGTCGCCAGCACGCCGCCCTCGTACAGCATCATGAGCCCCACCAGCGCGCCGCCCCAGCCCAGCGGCAGGAACACCAGCAGCGTCCCGGCCAGCATCGGCGCGGACACCGCCGACATGCCGCCGGGCAGCAGGAGGTCCGGCAGGTACGTGGCGACCGCCTGGAGCACGAGCGTGAGCGGGAAGCGGGGCGGGCGCTCGCCGCGCAGGCCCGCCCGCATGTTCAGGTAGTGCGTGGAGATCACGGCGAGTATCGCGACCCCGCTCGCCGCCCCGTAGCCGAGGCCCCACCGGAAGTAGAGCAGCGCGATCACCGTGTAGGCGACCGAGACGGCGATGATGAGACCGCCGGCGAGCTTCCTGGCCGATGACGAGATCACAGCGACGAGATGACCTTTCTTATGACCTGCGGGGTTCCCAGCGGAACCATAGCCGGATCGCGACCAGCCCGAGGAGCGTCCAGGCGGCCAGCACCAGGGCGGGCACGGCGAGGTCGCCGGTCTTGACGGCGTTGACGACGGCGGTGGTGGGCAGCAGGTCGAGGACGGGGCGCAGCCACGAGGGCAGCGGGATGGGGCCCATCGCGCCCGCGGAGACCCCGGCCACCAGGAAGACGGGCATGGTGAACGCGGCCACCAGCTCGAAGCGCGGGATCGCGGCCGTGTACGCGGCGCCGAGGAGGGACAGCACGGCCGACCCCGCGACGATGACGGCGGCGAACCCGAGCGGGTCGGCGGGGAGCGGCACGCCGGCCACGAACCGTACGGCCACCGTGCACAGCACGATCAGGACCACGGTCTGCGTGGCCGTGCCGGCGATCTGGCCGATCAGGATCTGCCCGTCCGTCAGCCGGCTCGCCCGCAGCCGCTTGAGGATGAGCTGGTCGCGGCGGGCGGTCAGGGCGACGGCGACGTTCATGAACGCGGTGATCGCCAGCAGCAGCGAGATCGAGCTCTGGAAGATCGGGGTCGCCGACGAGGCGCCGAGTACCTGCTTCATGAGTACCGGCATCCCCACGGCCAGCCCCACGGGGGTGATCACCGAGGCGAACAGCATGCTCTTGTCCCGCCAGAACAGGCGCGTGCCGAGGCGGTAGGTGGCGGTCAGGCTCATCGGGCGCTCTCCAGGAAGAGGTCTTCGAGGGTGGCCGTGCGCACCTCGAGGCCCGCCAGGCGCAGGCCGCGCCCGGCCGCCCAGGTCAGCAGCGTCTGCGCGGCCAGGTCGGGGTCGTCGGCGCGGCAGACGGCCGTCTCGCCCTCCACGGTGACGGGCAGCGGCAGGTCGCCGGGGTCCACGTGCGCGGGCAGCCGGAACGCCACCCGCCCGGAGCGGGCGGCGAGGGTCTCCGCCATGTCGCCCGACGCGACGACCTCGCCCGCATCCATGATCGCCATGGCGGAGGCCAGACGCTGCGCCTCCTCCAGGTAGTGCGTGGTGAGCAGGATCGTGGTGCCCTGCCGGGCGAGATCGCGAACGACGTCCCAGGTGCTCCTGCGTGCCTCGGGGTCCATGCCGGTGGTCGGCTCGTCGAGGAAGAGCACGTCGGGGCGGCCCAGCAGGGCCAGCGTCAGGTCGAGCCGGCGCTTCTCGCCGCCGGAGAGCTGGCGCACCTTGGTGGTCCGCCTGTCCGTCAGCCCGGCCAGCTCCAGCGCCTCGTCGCGCGGGCGGGGCGCGGCGGTGAATCCGCGCCAGGTGTCGACGGTCTGGGCCACCGTCAGGTCAGGGAAGAACCCCGCCTCCTGCAGCATGATCCCGGTGCGCTGCCTGACGGCCGCGCGGTCGGCGTACGGGTCGAGGCCGAGCACCCGCACGGTGCCGCCGTCAGGCCGCTGGAAGCCGGCCAGCACCTCGATCGTGGTGGTCTTGCCCGCGCCGTTGCGGCCCAGCAGGGCGAAGATCTGACCCTCCGCCACCTCGAACGAGATGCCCTTCACCGCCTCGAACCCCTGGTGGCTCTTCCTGAGCCCGTGCACGTTGATCGCTGTCATGTGTACGAGTGTTCCGAGGACGATCGCGGGGCGACAGTGAAGAATTCACGACTTCCGCGAGAGCCTGAGCAGCGCGTCCGTGACGCCCTCAGGGTCGACGAGCTGGTGCAGGTGCATGCCGGGCAGGCGGGTCACGGGCCAGCCCCGGCGGGCCGCGTCCTCGGCGACGTTCTCGTACGGCGGCCCGAACCACAGGCACGAGCACCTGACGTCGTCCCAGCCGGAGGGCACGGGGACGGGCTGGGTGTAGTAGTCGAGCGGCAGCCGCGGCTGCTCGGCCGCCACCCGTACGCGTACGGCGGGATCGGGCAGCATGGCCACCACGTCCTCCTCGTCCCACCAGTCGGTCCAGCGCGGCAGCACGCCGTCGGGGCCCGCCAGGTCATGCAGGAACGGCAGGAAGCTCTCGTCCGCGACCTTGATCAGGCCCTCGCGCGGCGGGATGTGCGCGTCGGCGAACACGCACGCCACCACCCGATCGCCCAGCCCCTCCTTGACCAGCGGCAGGAAGAACCCCGCGTTGCTGTGTACGGCCAGCACGACGGGAGTGTCCGGGGTGACCGCTCGCACCGCCTCCACCACCCGGGGCCAGTACGGCGCGCCGCCCGCCGCCACGCCGGTCAGGTCGGGCACCACGACCGCGTGCCCGCGGCGCTCCAGCGACTCGGCCACGGGCGCCCAGGTCGACGGTCCGACGGAAGGGCTGTGCACGAGTACGAAGGTCGTCTCCATGGGTCCACCCTGTCAGACGACCAGGGGGTGACGGGAGACCGAGCGGCCCGATCCGTCGTAGTCCGCCCAGGCCGCGGCCAGGTTGTTCACCGCTCGCGAAAGCTCCTCCTCCGGGAAGAGGAAGTGCAGGCGCATGCGGTCGGCATGCCCGCCGAGCGGGTCGAACGACCTGCCCGGCGGCACCGCGACGCCGTGCCTGAGCGCGACCTGGGAGAAGGAGTCGGCGTCGCCGCGCGGGATCCGTACCCAGATGGTCTGGCCACCGAGGGCCGGCTCGAAGGACCACGACGGCAGGTGCGCGCGCAGCTCGGCGCACAGGTGGTCGTGGCGCTCCCGCAACGTGCGCACGCGCGCCGCGCGTACGTCGTCCAGACGGCGCAGCAGGGCGACGGCGGCGAGCTGGCTGAAGACCTCGCCGCCCAGGTCGTGCACGGCTCGCAGCCTGGCCAGCCGTGAGACCAGCGGAGCGGCCGCGCGGATCCACCCGACCCGCAGGCCGCCCCAGACGAGCTTGCTCAGCGAGCCGACGGAGATCAGGTGCTCGCCTCCCTTGAACGAGGCCAGCGGAGGAGGAGTCTCGCCGGTGAAGCACAGCTCGGCGCAGACCTCGTCGTCGATCAGCGGCACGTCGTGCTCGGCGGCCAGCGCGGTCAGCCGCCTGCGGGCCGGGCGGTCCATGATGGAGCCGTCCGGGTTGCGGGCGGTGGGGACGAAGTAGGCCATGGCGGGACGTTCGCGCAGATCCTCCGCCGTTCCCGGCCGGACGACGGCGGCGGCGTGCCGGAACACCTCAAGCGCGCCCGGATACGTCGGCGTCTCGGTCAGCACCGTGTCACCGGGCGCCACCAGCAGGCCGGTCAGCAGCGTGAGGGCCTGCTGCGCGCCCGTGGTCACCATGATCTCGTCGGCCGTCGTGGGCACGCCGCGGTCGGTGAAGTAGGCGGCCAGGGCGGCGCGCAAGGCGGGTTGGCCCGCCGGCTGGTAGCCCAGGTCCCGCGTCCCGGCCAGCCGCGCGCCCGCCTCCTCGTACGCCTCGAACATCGCGGCCGGCGGGTCCTCCGGCGCGGCGCACGTCAGGAGCTGCACGCCGTCCGGCGGGTGCAGGATGTGCAGCAGCAGCGAGTTGGCCACCACGCTGTCGGCGGTCCGTGTCGAGGGCAGGTCGAGCGCGGCCACCCGGGTGCCGCTGCCCTGGCGGCGCAGCACGCGGCCCTCCTGCTGCAGCAGGTCGTACGCGGCCACCACGGTGCCCCGGCCCACCGCGAGCCGCCTGGCGAGCACCCGGTCGGGAGGCAGGGCCTGGTCCGGCGGCAGCACGCCGTCGTCGATCAGGGCCCGCAGCCTGGCCGCGAGCAGCAGGTACAGCGGGCCGCGGCCCGACGCCCAGCGGCCCAGCAGATCGACGAGGTCATCGAGATTGGCCCCATTCATGGACCAATTCTGCCGTATTGGCTCTCACATCGGACCTCCTCCGCGGGGATCCTGGGTCTATGACCGAATCCCGTCCTGAGTCTCTCCGTCCGGAGACCCGCGCCGTTCACGTGCCGCAACCCTCCATCGAGGGCAGCCGCCCGATCACCATGCCGATCTACCAGACGTCCGGGTTCAGCTTCGACGACCCCGCCGTGATGGCCGACGCGATGGGGCGGGCCGACGGGCCGTTCGTGTACGCGCGCTACACCAACCCCACCGTGCGCTCGCTGGAGCTGGCCGTCGCCGACCTGGAGGGCGGGACCGCGGCCATCGCCACGGGCTCGGGCATGGGCGCGATCAACACCGTCCTGCTCGGGCTGCTCAAGCCCGGCGACCACCTCATCGCCCAGACCTCCCTGTACGGCGGGACCGCCGCCATGATCAACGACCTGGTGGGCAGGTTCGGGATCACGGTGTCGTACGTGCCCGAGAACGACCCCGCCGCCCTGCGCGCCGCCGTCCGGCCGGAGACCCGCCTGGTCTACCTGGAGACGATCAGCAACCCGATGACGCTGGTGGCCGACCTGCCCGGGATGTGCGCGGCGGCCCGCGAGCTGGGGATCCTGTCCGTGGTGGACAACACGTTCGCCACGCCCCTGCTCTCCCGGCCCATCGAGCACGGTGCGGACATCGTCGTACACTCCACCACCAAGTACCTGTCCGGGCACACCGACGTGGTGGGCGGGATCGCCGTCTTCGCCTCCGACTCCCTCTACGAGAAGGTGTGGCACTTCGCGATCGAGCTGGGGGCCTCGGCGGATCCGTTCGCGGCCTGGCTGTCGCTGCGGGGGCTGCAGACGCTGGGGCTGCGCATGGAGCGCCACTGCTCCAACGCCCGCTTCCTCGCCACCCGCCTCGCCTCGCACCCCGCCGTCACCGCGGTGCACTGGCCGGGGCTCTCCTCGCATCCCTCGTACGAGCTGGCCGGCAAGCTGCTGTCCGACTTCGGCGGGGTGCTCTCGTTCGACCTGGCGGGCGGGCGGGCGGCGGGGGAGAAGTTCATGAGCTCCGTACGCCTGGCGCTGCTCGCTCCCTCGCTCGGCGGCGTGGAGACGCTCGTCCTGCACCCCGCCACGACGTCGCATCGCGCGCTGAGCGCCGATGAGCTGGCGAGGAGCGGGATCGGCGAGGGCACCGTACGCATCGCGGTGGGCATCGAGCACCCCGAGGACCTTTGGAATGACGTCTCACAGGCCCTGGCATAGTGGGCGTTGTGGATTATTCGGATGTGCTGGCCGCGGCGGGTCGTATCGACGGGCACGTGCTCCGCACGCCGGTCCTCGAGGTCTCGGCCGGGGTCTTCTTCAAGCTGGAGCTGCTGCAGCACTCGGGGTCGTTCAAGGTGCGGGGGGCGTTCAACCGCATCCTGTCGGCCGGTGCGCTGCCGCCCAGCGGGGTGATCGCCGCCAGCGGGGGCAACCACGGGCTGGCGGTGGCGCACGCGGCGCGGTCCCTGGGGGTGCGGGCGGAGATCTTCGTGCCCGAGGTGACCAGCCCGGTGAAGGTGGCGGGGCTCGCGGCGCTGGGGGCGCATGTCACGCAGACCGGCGCCATCTACTCCGAGGCCGCCGAGGCCGCCGCCAAGCGCGCCGCCGAGACGGGCGCGCTGGCGGTGCACGCGTACGACCAGGCCGAGGTGGTGGCGGGGCAGGGGACCACGGGGCTGGAGATCGTGGAGCAGACGGGCGGCGTGGACACGGTGGTGGTCGCCGTCGGCGGCGGAGGTTTCGCCGCCGGGATCACCCTGGGCACCTCCGGGGCCGCTCATGAGGCCGGGTCCATGTCCGGGCCGCGGATCGTCGCGGTGGAGCCCGAGCGGATCCCGACCCTGCACGAGGCGCTGCGGGCGGGGGAGCCGGTGCCGGTGGAGGTCAGCGGGGTGGCGGCCGACGCGCTGGGCGCGACCAGGCTCGGCGCCATCCCGTTCGAGATCCTTTCGTCGCCTCGGGTGCGGAGCGTGCTGGTGAGCGACGAGGCGATCGTCGAGGCCCGGCGCACCCTCTGGGCGCGGCACCGGCTGGCGGCGGAGCCCGCCGGCGCGACCGCGTACGCGGCGCTGCTGGCGGGCGCCTACACCCCGGCCCCGGGCGAGCGGGTGGCGGTGGTGCTCTGCGGCTCCAACACCGACCCCGCCACCCTCACGACCGCCTGACCTCCCTTACCCCGCTTCAGTGCTCCCGTTGGCGGACACCAGCCCGGCGATGTAGTCGGAGACCGCGGCGACGGTCGGCTGCTGCCACAGCAGGGTCGTCGGCAGCGAGCAGCGGAACCGTTTCTCCAGCCGCCGCCGGACGACCACCGTCAGCACCGAGTCCAGCCCCTGCTCGACCAGCGGCCGGTGCGGCTGCAGATCGCCGGGGGCCAGCCGCATCTCCTTGGCGATCTGCGCGCCCACCTCCTCCAGGAGGAACGCGCGCAGCTCCTCCGGTCCCAGGTCGGCGATGGACTCGGCGGGCCGCGCGCCGTCGGCGCCGTTCTCCGCGGGGGCCGGCACGTCGATCACCGGGTACCGCAGCCCCGACAGCCAGCCGACGACGTCACCGGCGCCGTCGGTCACCCGTACCTGCACCGTGTCGGCGCGCTCGGGGTCGAGCCACACCTCGATGTCCACCGTGTCCGGTGGCTCTCCGGCCGCGACCAGCCGGTCGACGTGCGTCACCATGCGAAGCAGCGGGTCGCCGGGGAACGCGCTCGGCGCCACCGACATCGCCGCGTCCAGGACGGGCGCCCACGTGGCGGCCGGCCCGCACCGTACCCGGGCGCGCAGCGCGCCGTCGCCGCGCAGCAGTTCCTCGACCATCCAGTCGAACCCGGTGCCGGGTACGCCGACGGCGGCGAGCCGCTGCATGATCAGACCAGGCTCCGCCGGGGAGAGCGCGTGCGCCGGTGGGGCCGGCGCCTCTCCCGGCGTGGCGGGCACCGTCGCGGTGGCGATCATCTGCCAGGCGGCGTCCGGTTCGCCCGCGGTACGGGCGGCCAGCCGCAGCCCGGTTCCCTGCCGGACGACCTGGACCTCGCGGCGGTCGGCGGTCAGCAGCGGCGCCGACATCGTCACCTCGCCGAGCGTCTGACCTCCGGCGGCGGCGAAGAAGGTCGCCGCGAGCACCGCGGCCGGCACGATCTCCACGCCCTCGATGGCGTGGCTGCCGGGGTAGGGCCGGGTCTGGTCGTCCACGCCGGTCCGCCAGAGCCGCACGTCGGAGCCCGCGAGATCGATGCCGTCGCCGAGCAGCGTGTGCGTGTCCGGATCGTGGCCGCGACCGGCGGTGTCCGGGGCCGACGGCGCACGCCAGTGCCTGCGGTGCTGCCAGGGGTACGTGGGGAGCACGACCGGCCCGCCGGCCGGCTGCAGGCGATGCCAGTCCACATCGAGGCCGGCGCAGTATGCCGCGGCCACACTGGCCGGCAGGGTGACGCGCGGCGGGCGGTTGCGCCGCAACGACGCGCCGACGAAGACCTCCTCGTGCCCGCCCGCGCCCAGCGTCTCCAGCACCGAGTGGGTGACCACCGGGTGCGGGGAGATCTCGACGAACGCGCGGTACCCGTCCGCCGCGGCCGCCGCGACCGCGTCGGCCAGGCGCACCGGCCGGCGCAGGTTGGCCGCCCAGTACGCGCCGTCGAAGCCGTGACTCGTCCGTGGATCGTCCAGCGCCGTCGAGTAGACGCGGATGCCGGGGGCGTCGGCCGTCAGGTCGGCCGCGGCGGCGGTCAGCTCGGCCAGCAGCGGATCCATCTGGGGCCCGTGGAAGGCCACGTCCGAGGCGACCCGGCGGGCCGGGATCCCCTGCTCGAGCCAGCCGGTCAGCACCTCGGCCACGGCTTCCGGATCGCCGGAGACGACCGTCGAGCCGGGCGACGACGCGATCGCGGCGACCACGTCGGTGCGGTCCCCCAGCAGCCGTGCCACCTCGGCGAACGGCAGCTGCACCATGACCATCGCACCGCGGCCGGCGACCCGCCGCAGCAGCCGGGACCGCCGGCAGATCAACCGGGCGCCGTCCAGGCGGCTCAGCGCCCCGGCCGTGACGGCGGCGGCGAT
Organism: Nonomuraea helvata; assembly: GCF_039535785.1. Classification (NCBI taxonomy): domain Bacteria; kingdom Bacillati; phylum Actinomycetota; class Actinomycetes; order Streptosporangiales; family Streptosporangiaceae; genus Nonomuraea; species Nonomuraea helvata. The sequence goes on along the minus strand of NZ_BAAAXV010000001.1, from coordinate 1,425,972 downwards.
CTCGCCGACCGAATGGCCGATCACCGCGTGCGGACGCACCCCGTACTCCCGCCACAGCTCGACCAGGCCGAGCTGCATCACGAAGATCATGGTCTGGATCCGGTCCACCTCGGTCAGCTCGTCCTCGGTGAGCGCCTTCCGCGGCGAGAAGCCGATCTCGGCGGCGAACACCGGCTCCAGCTCGTCGACCACCGAGGCGAACGCCGGCTCGGTCTCCAGCAGTTCGCGGCCCATGCCGGCCCACTGCGAGCCGTGTCCGGAGAACACGAACACCGGGCCGGGGCCGGGATCGACGAGCACCTGCCCGGTGGTCACCGCGTCGTGCGGGGTGCCGGCCGACAGGGTGCGCAGCCGGTCGGCCAGCGCGGCCGGATCCTCCGCCGCCACCACCGCCCGGTGCGGCAGGTGCGCGCGGCGCAGCGCGAGCGTGTGCCCGACGCCGGCCGCCGGCAGGTCGCCGACGACGCCGGCGAGGTTCCCGGCGGCCTGCCGCAGCGCCGCCCGCGACGCGGCCGACACCGGGAACAGGCGGCCCGCGGTCCCTTCCGCGGGTGGCTCCGCCGGCGGCGCCTGTTCGAGGACGACGTGGGCGACGGTGCCGCCGTAGCCGAAGGCGGAGACCGCGGCCCGGCGTGGATGCGCAGAGCCGGGCCACGCCGTCGGCGCGTCGACCACCCGCAGCCCGGCGCCCTCCCAGTCGACGGCCGGAGTGGGCGTGTCGAGCCGGCTCGGCGGGATCTGACCGCGTTCGAGTGCCAGGACGGCCTTGACCAGGCCGGCGATGCCGGCGGCGCCTTCGAGGTGACCGATGTTGGACTTGGCCGAGCCGATCAGGCACGGCTGCTCCGGCGGCCTGCCCTTCCCGTAGACGGCGCTCAGCGCGCCCGCTTCGAGCGGGTCGCCGACCGCGGTGCCGGTGCCGTGCGCCTCGACGTAGCCGACCGTGCCCGGCTCGACGTCCGCCTGCCGCAGCGCGCGGCGCATGACGTGCTCCTGCGCCTGGCCGCACGGCGCCATGATGCCCGCGGTGCGGCCGTCCTGGTTGACCGCGCTGCCGCGGATGGTCGCGAGGACCCGGTCTCCGTCGCGCACGGCGTCGGCGAGCCGCTTGAGCACCACGACCACCGCGCCCTCGCCCCGCCCGTACCCGTCGGCGGCGGCGTCGAACGACTTGCTCCGCCCGTCCGGCGCCAGCGTGCCCGCGGCGTCCAGGGTCAGCGTCTCACCGGGGGACAGGATGAGGTTGACCCCGCCGGCCAGTGCCACATCGGTCTCGCCGGACCGCAGGGCCTGCACGGCCAGGTGGACGGCGACCAGCGACGCCGAGCAGGCCGTGTCCACCGCCATGCTCGGGCCGCGCAGGTCGAGCGCGTACGACACCCGGTTGGCCACCGCGCAGGTGGCGGAGCCGATCCCGGTCCACGCCTCGATGTCGGGCAGGTCCTCCAGCAGCCGATGCCCGTAGTCGCCGGTGCAGACGCCCACGTACACGCCCGCGTCCGTGCCGGCCAGCGAGGTCGGCGCCACGCCGGCGTGCTCCAGCGCCTCCCACGCGGTCTCCATCACCAGGCGCTGCTGCGGGTCCATCAGCTCCGCCTCGCGTGGCGAGAGCCCGAAGAACTCCGCGTCGAAGTCGGCCACCCCGTCCAGGAAGCTGCCGCGCGCGAGGGTGCGGCGCACCGCCGCCGCGTACGACGGGCCGCGGTCGGCGTAGTCACGCCATCGGTCCTCGGGCGCCGGTCCGCTGGCGTCCCGTCTCTCGCACAGCAGGTTCCAGTACTCGTCCGCCGAACCGACGCCGCCAGGCAGGCGGCAGCCGATCCCGATCAGCGCGATCATCTCGCCAGGTCGAGCCATCACACATCGCCTTCCCGTATCCGCGCCCACGCGGGCGACTCGAGAATCTCCACGACGGCGGCCGAGATGGTCACGCCCGGCCCGAAACCGAACATCAGCAGGTGATCGCCGGGACCCAGGTCGCCGCCGCGGACCAGGTGCTCCAGCGCGAGGATCTGGTCGCTGGCCCCGCAGTGGCCGATCGTCCGGCCGAAGTCCCAGACCGACCGGGACGCCGGAATGCCCAGCCGGTGCTCGCAGATCTGGTCGGCGATCTCCTGGGAGGTGTTCATGCACGCCACCCGGGTCAGGCCGTCCGCCTTGACGCCGGCCTCCGACAGGGCCTGGTCGATCACTTCGGCCATCCGCTCGTCCAGCGTCACCAGGACCCCGGTGCCGTCGCCCTCGACCACCGCGCGCCGCCGGAACACGTCGTTGTGCGCCGCGAAGTCCACCGTGCGGCCCTCGGTGACGCCGGGCGGGAACAGCGGCTCGGCGCAGCGGTGCATCTCCTCGGCCTCCGACACCGACATCGTGCACACCGACGCCAGCCGGGCGAACCCCGGTTCGGTGTCGAGCACGAGGGCGCTGCCCGCGTCACCGGCGACGGCCCCGGGCAGCATCCGCCACCGGTCGACGAGTGGGGTGCCGTAGTTGTCGGCGGCGACCAGCAGCGCCGCCTGGCGGCCGGGCGCGCGCAGGTAGCTCGCGGCCAGCTCCAGGGCGGCGAACATGCCGTTGCACCCCTGCTTGAGCTGAGTGGCCAGGACGCCGTCGCCGACCAGGTGGCGCTGCACGTACGCCTGGGGCGGCCAGCCCTCCGGCCCCTGATGCCAGGTCGAGACGTACAGCAGCAGATCCAGATCGGTGGGGGAGCGCCCGCTGCGGGCCACCGCGCTCCGCGCCGCCCGTAACGCCATCTCCGGCGGCGGCACGTCACCGGCCACCGCGACCGCGGCGAGCCGGTGCAGCTCGACCTCCTCGGCCGGGTACCAACCCGCCGCCACGGCGTGGTCCACGCTCACCGTGCCAGGAAGGTACGACCCGACCCCGCTGATGTACATGTCCGCCGTCTCCATGCCGCCTCCTGGGCTGGTCGAAGTCGATCGTCGATGCGCGCCTGCTCAGCCGGGCCCGTCGGAGGCGTACGCCCCGGGGATGTCGAGGATCCGCAGGACCGCGCAGGCCATGGTGGTGCCGGCGCCCACCCCGATGAGCAGCATGTAGTCGCCGGGTGCCAGCGCCCCGGTGGCCAGCAGGTGGTCGAGGGCGACGAACTGGTCGCTGACCCCGAGATGGCCGATGCCGGCGCCGTAGTCCCAGGTGGTGTCGTCCAAGGTCAGTCCGAACCAGTTCACCAACCGGTGCTCCAGGTCGTCCCAGCGTCCGTGGGGCAGGGCCACGCGCGCCACCTCGTCGAGCGTGATCCCCGCCTCCTTGAGCGTGCGGTCGACCAGCTCCATGAGCGTCGTCTGGATCGCCAGCATGACGCCGGAGCCGTCGCGGTCCAGCAGCCGCTTGCGGAACTCATGGTTGCGGGCGGCGAAGTCGAGCGGCCGGCCCACGGTCGCGTCCGGCGGCCACATTGGCACGCCGCCGTCGTTGACCGACTCGGCTTCCGGCAGCACGCTCACGTTGACCGACCGCAGCTCCGCGAAGCCCGTGTCCGTGGTGACCAGCAGCGCGCATCCGGCGTCGCCCATCACGTTGCCCTCGATCATGCGCCACCGGTCGACCAGCGGCGTGCCGTGGTTGTCGGCGCCGACCAGCAGCGCGGCGCCGCCCGGCCGCAGGTAGCCGGCGGCGAGCTTCAGGGCGCTGAACAGCCCGCAGCAGCCGTGCCGCAGCTCGACCGCCAGGACGTCGCCGCCGACCAGGTGCTGCTGCAGGTAGAACTGCGGTTGCCAGCCCTCCGGCCCTTGGTGCCAGACGTCGGCGTACAGCATGAGGTCCAGGTCGCGCGGTGACATCCCGCCGGAGCGCTCGAACGCGTGCCGGGCCGCACGGAGCGCGAGCTCCGGAGCCGGCACGTCGCCGGCCACCGCCGCACCGCGCAGGCGGAAGTACTCCACCTCGTCGGCCGGATAGCGGCCCTCGGCGACGGCTGTCTCGATGCTGACCACCGGCGGCAGATGGACGCCGATGCTGCGCAGGTACATGTCGGGTGTACGCATCCGTCCTTCTTCAGCGCGGGGTGTGGTGGCGCGAAAGGCCGTCCGGCGTCACTGGGGGCCGGCCGTCGCGGCGGGGTTCTCCGGGCCGTCGCGGAGCAGCAGCATCGGATCGCTCAGCTCGTACAGGCCGCACATGGGCGGGCAGGCCTCATAGCCGAGGAGCCGCTGGATGTCCTCCGGGTAGCCGCGGACCGTGTCCAGCGGCAAGGACAGGTAATGGTTCTCCTCCTGGCGGAGATTGCCGAGGTCGTAGGCGTATGACAGGCCGGTGCGCGGCGCGTCGGAGGCGTTGACACCGGCGCCGTGGTACGTGCTGCCGAGCCAGAGCAGCGCGGCGCCGGGCCGCATCTCGGCGGGGACCGCCTCGTCGTCGCGGGGCGCCCGCTCGTCGTCCCACCGGTGGCTCCCCGGGACCACGCGGGTGGCGCCGTTGCGCGCTGTGAACTCGCTCGCGGCGATCATCACCTGCACCCGGCTCTCCGGACCCGGGTGGGTACGGAGGTGGGCCGTGTCGTCCCGGTGCAGCCCCTGGATCGGCACACCGGGCCGGATCTGGATCGCCCGCGAGATGCCGAGCTGGATCGTCGGGACCAGCTCTATCCGCTGCTCGCCGAGCCAGGCCCTGACCGGGCGCTGCAGGAAGTGCCGCGCGCTGCCGAGGAAGTGCGGCTGCCGCATGATCGTGATCGAGTGCTCGCTCCGGCGCACCAGCCCCGGCAGGATCCGGGTCTTCTCGCCGACCAGCCGCCCGTCGCCGTCCGCCTGGAGTTCCAGGTCCGGGCCCAGGTCGTCCCAGAGGCCGCTGAGCGTATCGGCGTCGAGGAAGTCCTCGATGATCACCGCTCCGTCGTGCTCGACCACGTCGATCGCCTCGTCGACCGTGGCCGACACGGGCAGTGTGGTCAGCTTGGAATCAGTCATTGCCAGCCTCCTGTCCAGGTAGGCGTTCGGGTGGGCCGAACCATCGGGTGAGAGCGTCCCGCAGCGACGCCGGGCCGGCGGGCGTGCTCCAGGCGACGAAGCCGTCCGGCCGGATCAGCAGCGCCTCCGCCGGGGCCTCGGCGCATTCGGCCGTGACCACGTCGACCCGGTCGGCCCAGGGTTCGGCGAGTGCGCGCAGCTCGGGACCGGCGCCGAGGTCGAGCAGCAGCGGCCGCCCGGTGCGCTGCAGTTCGGCGACCCGTACGGTGTCGCCGGCGCGCCGTAGTTGCAGGTCCGGGCTGTAGCGCCCGACCAGCGGACCGGTCAGCGACGGGTCGCCCATGTCGTAGCGGATGTGCAGGTCGTCGACCAGGGAGGTGAGCTGCCGGTTCGCCTCGTCGCGGAGCAGCAGCTCCCTGAGCAGCCGGCGCAGCGCGTCGACGTACGGGCCGGGCCGCATCAACGCGATCGAGGCACGCTGGATCTCCAGCGTCTGCTCGCCGATCGGGTGCCGCTCGGAGGTGTAGGTGTCGAGCAGGTCCTCATGGCACCGGCCGCGCGCGACCGCGGCGAGCTTCCAGCCGACGTTGAGTGCGTCTCCCATCCCGAGCCGCAGTCCTGGGCCGCTCCAATGGGAGTGAACGTGCGCCGCGTCGCCGACGAGCAGCACCCGTCCGCTGCGGTACGTCTCGGCCTGCCGCGCGTTGTCGGTGAACCGGGTGATCTTCTTGACCTCGGTGACCGTCACCTTGGTGCCGCTGAGCCGGCGCAGCGCCTCCTGGAACTCCTCGAGCGTGATGGGCGCGTCCCGGTTCGCCGGTGGGCCGTCGAACTCCAGCGTGATGAACCGGGGCGGTCCCTCCTCGTACACGAGGAGTCCGCCGTCCTTGCGGAACCAGCCGGGGAGGTGGAACCCGGGGTCGTCGATCTCGGCGAAGGCGCGGTATCCGGTCGTGACGCCGTCCGTTCCGGGAAAGGCGATGCCGGACAGCTTCCGGACCACGCTCCGGCCGCCGTCGCAGCCGGCGAGCCATTCCGTCTCCATCCGGTACGGCCCGTCCGGACCCTCGACGTCGATACGCACCCGGTCGTCGTCCTGGACGAAACCGGTGACCGTGTGGCCGCGCCGTACCTCGATGCCCAGCTCCGCGGCGCGCCGCGCCAGGTCCTCCTCCAGGAGTTGCTGGGGCACCAGCAGGTCGGGGGACTCCGGGCGGAGCAGGAACATGGTGGCGAAATGCCGCGCGCCGGGGAACGCCTTGGGGAGCAGGCTGTCCGGCCGTCGCTCACCTTCGGCGACGCGTTCCCGCTCCTCTGACGTGGGCGGCCTGGGGAGAGCGTCGGTGACGCCGATCATGAGACCGCGACGGTCCATGATGTCGATGGCCCGTCCGGTGATGCCCTCGGCCTTCGGGCGCCATTCGATCTCGGGCAGTCGTTCGAGCACGACCACCGGAACGCCGTGAAGGGCCACCTCGCACGCGAGCAGGAGCCCTACCGGGCCTGCACCGACAACCGCTACCTGCGCATCCAGATACGCCATCGACACCTCTGATGGGGGAAGACCGAGACTGCTGAAAGAGCTGCCGGGTTGCCTATCACAGACCGGTGAATACGTACCGCGGTCTCGCAATCCGGGAGTTGACAGATGGGTGTCCGGGACGGTCAGCGCCGATGCTAATCGGATGATCCATAAATGACTAGTGGTGTCATTTTTCGGACTTACCGGGCATAATCGTCAGCGCCGATGATCAACAGCGTGCCGGGAGAGACCCCTGCCCGGTGCGCGGATGGGAGATTGCCGGATGAGCGACGGCCGGAAGGCCCAGCCGTTGGAGACCGACCGACCCACCCCCTTCGACCCGCCTGTCAAGCTACGGGAGCGAGCCCCGCTCAGCCGGCTCGCCTATCCCGACGGGCACATCGGCTGGGTGGCGACCGGGTACGGCGTCACCCGAGCCATCCTGGCGGATCCCCGCTTCAGCACCCGGCGCGAGCTGCTGCACCAGCCGGTCGGCCGCGAGCGAGCGCAGCAGCGGCCGACACCCGCGCCGCCGGGGATCTTTCCGCACATGGACCCGCCCGAACACACCCGGTACCGCCGCCTGCTGGGCCACCACTTCGGGCCTCGGCGCGTCGCCGAGCTGACGCCCGCGATCCGGCGGTACACCGCGGAGGCACTCGACGCGATGGCGGACTCAGGGCCGACCGCCGACCTCGTCACGTCGTTCGCCATGCCGGTCCCGGCACTCGTCATCTGCGAACTGCTCGGTGTCCCGCCGCAGGACCGGCACGTGGTTCAGGCCGCGACAGCGGTGATGAACGATCTGGACTCCACGCCGGAACAGACCGCCGACGCCGTGGGGTCGATCATCGGGACCATACGCGGCCTCCTCGCGCGCCTGCGCGCCGGGGCCGGCTCGTCGGACGACGGGCTGCTGGCTCACGCCATGGCGACCGGCGACCTGAGCGACGACGAACTCGCCAACCTCGGGATGGTGCTGCTGGCCACGGGCCATCTGCCGACGTCGAGCATGCTCGCGCTCGGGACGTTCGTGCTGCTGACCGACCCGGCCCAGCGGGCCCGCCTGGCCGCGGACCCGGAACTCGCGGAGCCGGCGGTCGAGGAGCTGCTGCGGTACCTGTCGATCCTCCAGTTCGACGTACGGCGCACCGCGCTGGTCGACGTCGAGATCGGCGGCCAGGTCATCGCGACCGGCGAGACCGTGGTGCTGGCTCTGCCGGTCGCCAACCGGGATCCGGACCGCTTCCCCGACCCGGACACACTGGACGTGGGACGCCCCGTGACCGGGCACCTGGCGTTCGGGCACGGTATCCACCAGTGTCTCGGGCAGCACCTCGCACGGACCGAGCTCCGCATCGCGCTGACCGCGCTCTTCGACCGCTTCCCCGACCTGCGCCTGGCCGTTCCGGCGGCCGAGGTGCCGACCCGTGACCGCATGGCGGTGTACGGAGTGGACCGGCTACCGGTCACCTGGGGCGCCGCTCCGGCGGACCGTACGACCGAAAGGTGACTGCGGAATCATGCGTTACAGGACCTTGGGCGCCTCGGGCCTGCGGGTGTCAGTGGTCGGGCTGGGCTGCAACAGCATCGGTGCGCGCCTCGACGTGACCGGCACCAGGGCGGTGGTGGACGCGGCGATCGAGGAGGGTGTGACGCTCTTCGACACCGCGGAGGCGTACGGCGCGGTGCACGGCGCCTCCGAGGAGATTCTCGGCGAGGTGCTGGCCGGCCGGCGGGACACGGTGGTGCTGGCCACCAAGTTCGGCAGGCCTGGCAACCGCCCCGATCCCGAGCAGGGCGAGGCGCGCGGAACGCTGGGCGGCCGCTCGTACATCCGGCGGGCGGTGGAGGGGTCGCTGCGGCGCCTGCGTACCGACTACATCGACCTCTACCAGTACCACTTCCCCGACGGCGTCACTCCGATCGAGGAGACGCTGGATGCCCTGACCGAGCTGGTGCGTGAGGGCAAGGTGCGCTACATCGGCAGCTCCAACTTCGCCGGCTGGCAGATCGCCGAGGCCGCGCACGTGGCCCGAGAGAGAGGGTGCGCGTCGTTCGTGTCGGCGCAGAACCACTGGTCGCTGCTGGAGCGTGGCGCCGAGCGCGAGGTGGTGCCGGCGGCCCTGCACTACGGGGTCGGCGTGCTGCCGTACTTCCCGCTGGCCCACGGGCTGCTGACCGGGAAGGTGCGGCGCGGGCAGGAGCCGCCGGCCGGGACCCGGCTCGCGGAGCGTCCCCACCTCGTCACGCCGGAGAAGCTGGACCGGGTGGAGACGCTGGCCTCCTGGGCCGACAAGCATGACCGGTCCCTCCTGGACGTGGCCATGGGCGCGCTGGCCGCGCTGCCCGGCTGTGGTTCGGTGATCGCCGGTGCGACCGGCCCCGAGCAGGTCCGCGCCAACGCGGCCGCCGGCGACTGGGAGCCGACCGCCGAGGAACTGGCCGAGATCACCGGGTTGGTGCCGCTCTCCTGACAGAAGCGCGTTTCCGGCGGGCCGCGCGACCGCCATTGGATCGCGCGGCCCGGAACCGGCGCCGTTGGATCGCGCGGCCCGGAACCGGCGCCGTTGGATCGCGCGGCCTGGAGCCGGCGCTGCTGGATCGCGCGGCCCGGATCCGGCTCTCAGGCGTAGGAGTGCTCATGGGCGGGGAAGGCGCCCGAGGTCACGTCGGCGGCGAAGGCGCGGACGGCGCGGTCCATCTCCGAGGCCAGGTCCGCGTAGCGCTTGACGAAGCGGGCCGGTCGCGGCGTGAGACCCATCAGGTCCTGCCACACCAGGACCTGCGCGTCCGTCCCCGCGCCCGCCCCGATGCCGATGGTCGGGATCGCCAGCGACGCCGTCACCCGTTGCGCCAGGTCGGCCGGCACGCACTCCAGCACCACGGAGAACGCCCCCGCCCGCTCGAGGTCCTTCGCGTCCGCCATGAGCTCGTCACCCGACTGCCCGCGCCCCTGGACGCGGTAGCCGCCGAGGACGTTCACCGACTGCGGGGTGAGCCCGAGGTGGGCCATGACCGGCACCCCGGCCGAGACCAGCGCCTCCACCTGGGGTAGGACGCGCCGGCCCCCCTCCAGCTTGACCGCGTGCGCGCCCGCCTCCTTCATGAAGCGTGCCGCCGACTCCAGCGCCTGCGCGGGCGAAGACTGGTACGACCCGAACGGCAGGTCCGCGACCACGAGCGCCCGTGACGAGCCGCGTACGACGGCCGCCGTGAGGGGCAGGAGGTCGTCGACCGTGACGGGCAGGGTGGAGTCGTACCCGTAGACGACCATGGCCGCCGAGTCGCCCACCAGCAGGACGGGGATGCCCGCGTCGTCGAACACCCTGGCCGTCATCGCGTCGTAGGCGGTGACCATGGGCCACCGCTCTCCGCGCTCCTTTGCGGCGGTGAGATCGCGCACGGTGACGCGGCGCCCGGAGACGCCCCCGTACAGCGTGGTTGAAGAGGACATGAGTTGTGAACCCTCCAGAAAACGTCTCGAGGCGCCCCAGCGGCGTCCCCGGACTCCTTCCGATGATGTCACGCGCTGTCACGCGGCGGAAAACCCGTGGCGAAACTGTCGGTGCCTCTTGCCAGAATCGGCGAGGAGGTTAAACGACATGGCTCTCGACCCGTACCGACGACTGCTCAAGATCCCGGGTGTCCCCGCGTTACTGCTGGTGGGGCTGCTGGCGCGGATTCCGTCCACGGCCATGGGCATCACGCTGACCCTGCACGTCGCCGTGGTGCTCGACCTGGGATACGGCAAGGCCGGTCTGATCACCATGGCCAGCACGATCGGCATGGCGATCGGGTCCCCGTTGTCGGGAAGGCTTGTCGACAGGCACGGCCTGCGTCCCGTCCTCATCGTCACGACCGCGGCTCAGGCGGCGTTCTGGGCGTGCGCGTGGACGCTGCCGTTCCCCGTGCTGATCGGGGCGGCGGCGGTGGCCGGGCTGCTGGCGCTGCCCGTCTTCAGCGTGACCCGGCAGTGCCTGGCCGCGCTGGTGCCGGTGGCCCAGCGGCGCAGCGCGTTCGCGCTCGACTCGATGCTCGTGGAGCTGTCGTACATGGCGGGTCCCGCCCTGGCGGTGGCGGGGATCACGGCGTTCGGCAGCGGGGTGACGATGACCGTCATCGGCGTCGGCACGGCGGCCGCAGGCCTGGGCCTGATCGCGCTCAACCCGCCAACCCGATCGGCCGAGGAGCTGGAGGAGCACGCGACGAAGGTGCCCAGGCGGCAGTGGCTCACACCCGGGCTGGTGGCGCTGCTCGGCACGGCCGCGGCGGCCACGTTCGTGCTCACGGCGACCGAGCTGTCGCTGGTCGCGACCATGAACAAGGCCGGCCAGACCGAGTGGGTGGGCCTCGCCGTGGCCATCTGGTGCGTTTACTCCCTCATCGGCGGGTTCGTGTACGGTGGCCTCTCGCGTGGTTTCTCGCCACTGACGCTCATCGCCTTCATGGGTCTGCTGACCATCCCGGTGGGGCTGGTGAGCGGTGGCTGGCAGTGGCTGGTCCTGGCGCTCGTACCGGCCGGGCTGCTCTGCGCGCCGTCGCTGTCGGCCACGGTCGACGTGCTCTCCCGGTGGGTGCCCGCCGGGGCGAGAGGCGAGTCGATGGGCCTGCACGGCACGGCCCTGCTGATCGGCGGCGCCGTCGCGGCCCCCGTCATCGGGGCCGTGATCGACGGGAGCGGGCCGGCGTGGGGGTTCATGCTGGCGGGCCTGGTGGGCGCGGCCATGGTGCTCGTCGCCGCCCCGTTCTGGTCCCGCCGCCCGCCCGAGGCACCTACGACGCCGCTCGAGGACGAAGGGGCAGCGGCGGACGAACCGGCACCTTCCAGGGCCTGAGCCACGGGCGCGTCGTCCGTCCCCGGATGTTCACACCCTATTTACGAAACGGGACCGTCGCGTATCGGAATAACTTGCGATACGGTGTCGTTGCGAAACTCAGACGTATCGAAATAGAGGACGCAATCATGAAGGACACAGTCGTGGACCCGGCAACGGGTCATCCACGCCGTTGGGGGATCCTCGGCGTGCTGGTGTTCAGCCTGCTGGCCGTCGTGCTGGACAACACCATCCTCAACGTGGCGATGAAGACCATCGCCGACAAGACGGTCGGTTTGGGGGCGACACAGAGCGAGCTGGAGTGGGCGATCAACTCCTACACCCTCGTGTTCGCCGGTTTGCTGTTCACGTTCGGCGTGATCGGTGACCGAACAGGGCGCAAGCGGATGTTGTTCATCGGCATGGCACTGTTCGGCCTGGCCTCGCTGGCCAGCGCCTACTCCCAGGATCCGATGCAGCTGATCCTGGCGAGGGCGGCGATGGGCATCGGCGCCGCGGCGATCATGCCGGCGACACTGGCGATCATCTCCAACGTCTTCCCGCCCGGAGAGCGGGGCAAGGCGATCGGCATCTGGGCCGGTGGCGTCGGGCTCGCCGTGGCGATCGGACCGATCACGGGCGGCCTGCTGATCCAGCACTTCTGGTGGGGCTCGGTCTTCCTGATCAACGTGCCGATCGTGATCATCGCGATGTTCCTCATCGCCGGCCTCGTGCCCGAGTCGCGTGACCCCAAGCCGTCCAAGCTCGACCCGGTCGGCGTGGTGCTGTCCATCATCGGGCTGGTGGCCGTGGTGTACGGCATCATCCGCGGCGGCTACCTGGGCACCATCGCCAGCGCCGAGGTGCTGGTTCCCACACTGATCGGCCTGGCGGTCCTGGGCGTGTTCGTGTGGTGGGAGCGCCGCATCGACCACCCCATCTTCGACGTGCGCAACTTCGGCAACGTCCGCTTCAGCTCGGCCATCGGCATGATGGGCATGGTCTTCTTCGCGATGATGGGCGGGATGTTCTTCCTGACCTTCTACCTGCAGATCGTGCTGGGCTTCTCGCCGGTGCAGGCAGGGGCGTTGATGATCCCGTTCGCCGCCGCGCAGCTCATCTTCGCGCCGCTCAGCCAGCGCGTGAACGAGCGGTTCGGCGCCAAGCTGTCGGCCACCGTGAGCATGATCGTGGTGACCGGCGCCCTGGCCAGCTACGCGTTCATGGAGCAGGACACGCCGATCGTGCTGATCGAGCTGGTCTTCTTCGTGCAGGGCGCCGCGATGGCCAACATCATGCCGCCCGCCACCACCGCCATCATGGAGTCGCTGCCCAGGGAGAAGGCCGGTGTCGGCTCGGCCATGAGCAACACCGTCCGCCAGGTGGCCGGCGCCCTCGGCGTGGCCGTCCTCGGCTCCGTCCTCTCGTCGAACTACCGCAGCGAGATCACCCCCTCGCTGGCCGGCCTCCCCTCGAACGTCCAGCACACCGCGGGCGAGTCGCTCGTGCAGACGATGGGCGTCGTCCAGGCGCTCGGTGACAAGGGCCACGCCCTGATCAAGCCGGCGTTCACCGCGTTCCTCGACGGCATGCACGTCACGGCGCTGGTGTCGGCGGTGATCGCGCTGCTCGGTGTCGCGGTCGTGGCAAAGTGGATGCCGGGCAAGGCACGCCCGGTCCAGCAGGCGGAACAGAAGGAACCAGCGGTAGTGTGAGGCCGCGATGACGATCCAGGAATCGGGGACGGCCCGCCCGGCGGGCCGTCCGCGTAGCGAGAAGGCCGAAAAGGCGATCATCGAGGCGACCCTCGATCTGATCGGCGAGGGCATGGGGGTCTCCGAGCTGTCCATCGAGGCCATCGCGTCGAGGGCGGGCGTCGGCAAGACGACCATCTACCGGCGCTGGTCCAACAAGGAGGACCTGGTCGTCGACGCCCTGTCCACGCTCAAGGCGCCGCTGCCGCCGCTCAGTGGCACGTCGGTGCGCGACGACCTGATCTCCCTGCTCGACGCGATGCGCAGGGAGTCGGGCAACGTCCGCAACCGGTGCGTGATGAACATCGCGATGAGCGAGGCCGATCGCTACCCGCGGCTGATGGAGCGCTTCATGAAACGGGCGGTCGAGCCCCGTAGGGAGGCGATGCGCGCCGTGATCGAGCGCGGCATCGCCACCGGGGAGCTCCGCGCCGACCTGGATGTCTCCATGGGCATGGCCGTCCTCACCGGCACCATGATCTGGCACACCAAGTGGGCTCCTGCCGGAGACCTCGCTCCGGATCTCGCCGAACGGGTCGTGGACGTGGCCCTGGCGGGAATGGCCCCCTGACAGCCTCTCCCCGGCCGCCGAGGACTTGCGGGACTGTGGGACCCCGAGGCTGGGGAGGCGCTTACCCGGCTCCCTCGCCTCGGGCCGTCCACGTCGTAACGGGCGCTTCGGCTTCCGGCGGAGGGCGATGGCGAGCCTAGCGGCCCGTAGGAACGCTGTGCGGCGACCAGCCCGAGGGGTTTCCCTAAGGTCGTTCAGCTCCTGGTCAGGGTGGAGAGAATGGACTGGGCGAGAGGCAGGCTTGAGGCCGCGACAAACTTGTAGCGATCGTCCATGGCCTTGGTGATGTCGGCTACGGAGCCGAATCCGTAGTCCAAGGGAATGGGCTGGCCCTGGAGGTTGAGTACGACTCCTCCGGCTGCCTGGAGGATGTAGTGGCCGGGAGCGAGGTCCCAGGTGGCAAAGCCCTTGGCAAACTCGATCATGGCGTCACTGAAGCCTGCGGCGATGTGACACAGCCCGATGGAGCCGAAGTCCACGCCGATGCGCCCTCGGCTTACGCCGTCCGCCGAGAGGCGGCTCAACTCGCCTATGAGGCGGGTCTCCCGCGCGAGTGGTACGAAGCGCTCGCTGGGCTTCATGAAGAAGTTAGTGATCAGGGACTGTTCCAGCGAGGTGGCCCGGTTGATTTGGAGGGGAAAAGGTGTCCCGTCCTGCGTGAAGACGAAGGCGTGGTCGTGTCCCTCATCGTCGCGGGCGGCGACGTAGATCTGTAGATGGTGGAAGATGTCACCCACCACGGCTGCGATCGGACGGCGGAGGCTCTTCGAGTAGAGCATCACATGCGTGTAGCCGTACAAGGCTCGCACTGCCATCTCACTCGTATCAAGCGGATCAACCAGTACGCACAGGTCAGGGTCCGGGTCGTTTCCGATGATCTGAGGGTCAGCCTCCTCGGAGGCGTAGACGTATGAGGGGAGGACCTGAGTCAGGAGCTCCCGATACCGTCTGTGCATCCACAGGTCGTAGTCCGACAAGAAGTTGTCGGAGTGCCGAAGGTTGCGGCTTTCTGAGCGGTTGCCTGACAGCGCGGCATCGATGAGCTGAGGACGAAGCTCGGCGATTACGCGGGCCACCAGGTCTGCGAGCTGCTGCGTGATGCCAGGGAGAGGGGGCTGGGGTGTCACGATGTAACCTCCGTGCGGTCAGCGTAGCTCCAGGGGTGGCTCAATCCCAGGTGGGCTCATGGTTGCGGCGATGAACACCGCTTTGAAGTCAGCGGCTCGCATGATGCCCGCGCCGGTGAGATTATCGAAGCTCTCCACTTCAAGATCGCGCTCCTTGGTCATGGCACCGAAGACGGCGAAGTAGATTTCTGCGCTCGGATACCGTGTACGGATCTCCCGAGTGATGAAGCCAACCACGTCCGCGTGCTTGACCTCGAAGTCGCAGAGCATGATCGACGGTGCCTCGGGGAGGTTCGGGAAGATGGAGGCGGGATCGATGGCGATGAAGTCGCGGCTTTTGTTGCACTTGAGGTAACCGATGGGACAGCGCCCGAACTGAGCCGACGCCAGAAAGGTCGCCATGACGAGCCCTGCCTCGTTGATGCCAAAGCAGGCGTCCACGTCTACTCGACGTCCGACGTTTTTGATCTGCTGTATGAGCCTCTCAATCCCGTAGCCGAACGAGGACCATGTCTGATTGAGCAGCAGTCCTGGCCTGTGGTTGGGAAGGGTGTACAAAGATCTTTCTGGATTGCCGTGCTCCATGGTCGGAACGGTGAGGTTGAAATCGCGACCGATGATGTTGTCCTGGAGGGCTGGGGACTTCCACGTGCGAGCCAGCGCATCCACCCCGGTGTGCGGCTCAGATGGACGCCCCGACGAGTTGGCGGCGGTGAACTGCTTGAGGGAGAGTTGATCTTCGGGGGCAAGGCGCTCGTAGGCTTCCGCGACCAGATCGCCTGGGGAGATGTCTTCGTTCGCAACTCCTAGAGGGCCACGACCATAAGCTGTGACGAGGATGAGCAAGCTTGAAAAAGTTGGAGGGGATCCGGCTCCTCGTCGCTCCCGTGCCCACGTCTCCCAGGCGTTGATAGTGGTGCCGCCCAGGCTGGTTTGATGGCCTGTCGCCTCGTTGTACCGCTCGGCCGCTTGGACCTGGGACAGGCCGCAGGCGTAGCGGAAGGCTTGAAGGCTGGGTATCTCCGGATGCAGGTCCATAAGCCCAAGTGCGGCTTTTTTTACCGAACCTGTTTGTTGCCATAGATCTCTACCGATACGTGCTAGTTTGCGCCCCTGCGCCTGCGGGCTGTCACCGGCTCCCACATGGGTAGGCATTTGGTCGCCTCCTCGCGGACTCGGGTCCAGGTTACCCATTTAAATGGGCAATGACTCGGGGCGGCCAAAAACTAGCAGGTCGGCGCTACCTTGAGATCCGAGTGATTGCGCACTCTCGCAGGGGTGAGAGAGTGGTTGGCCTGGTTCTACGGTCGAGCCATGTTCCCCATATCGAATGGCTGGCCAGAGTTGGACCCACTGGCCAAGCGGCAGCCCGGGAAAAAGAAGCCGCGTCCGATTAATCCGAATATGCCGAATGTGGCGCGTACGTACGGCTGTTTCCTCAGTTGGAAGGAAAATTACGAGGCGGGTCCGTTCCTTGACCTGACAGATGCGGAAGATCCATACGCCGAGAGCGATGCGGCGAGGGTGGATTTCGTGGGCGGGGCTGGGAGGAAGGCGTGAGGGCGCGGGCTGGGGTGGACAGTCCGGCGGGGAGCCTGGCGCGGGCGCTGGCGGAGGGCTTGGAGAGGCACGGGATCAAGTCACAGATCAGCGAGTGCGAGGGCATCGCGCTGGTGGGGATCTGGGCGGTCGGGCTGGCCGTGTGGTGCGAGTGGGGTCCGTACGGGTGGCGTTTCCGCTGGTGCCTGCACCAGACGAGTAAGCAGGGGACGTGGAACTACACGTCATGTCCGTGCTCGGCGATGGAGACGGCTGTGCGGCGCGTGGCGGGTTTCTGCCAGGAGCGCTATGAGCGGATGTATGGGACGGTTCCGCGTGTCGCAGATGAGGCGTCGTCATGAGCCTCAACCAGAGCGCGGCTGGGACCGCGTTCCGCTACCCGTACGTGATCGGCTGGACGGGGGAGGCCGAGACCCATCGCCTGGTGTGGGTGCCTGCTGCGGGTGGGATGCGGCTGAGCTATGCCGACCCTCACCGGGGTGACTATACCCAGGGTGTCCTGCGGTTGCGGCAGAAGCAGACGCGGGCGGGGCGGCCGGACTTCACGACGGTCAACACGCGTCGGCAGTGGCGCTGCATGGCGAAGGGCCTGTGTCAGGTGTGCGCACGCTCGGCGGTGGATGCGGAGACGGGTCGTATCTGGTGGTTGTTGTCGTCGGATTACGGGGGTGCGGGTGACGGTTACACCAACGCTCCTCCGACGTGCCGGGCGTGCATCCCGGAGGCGATCGCGCAGTGTTCGCATCTGCGCCGCCATGCGGCCGTCTTTACCGTGGGCGGTTGCGTTCCGTTCGGGGTGCGGGGGGGGATGTGTTCTTGCCGTACCTGCCTCCCGTGGTGCCGTTTTCGGTCAACCGGGTGATGCGGTTCGACGATGAGGATCTGTCCCATTGCATCGCGCGGGAACTGCTGATGAGGCTGGTGGACGTGAAACCGGCGGACCTGGTGGAAGCGGGCGCAGGCCGAGGTGAGGCGGGGCGTGCGGGTTCGCCTGGGTTCCTGCCGCATGTCGGCGAGTCAGCGCGAGATGGTCCGTCGTAGAGATCACGTCGCGGCGACAAGCCCTGTGACGTCACCTGATCACGGGGACGGACGGACGGAGGCGAGCATGGCGTCGAGGGCGCGCTGGGAGGTCTGGAGGCGTTCGATGGTCTCGGTGATGCGCCGGTGCTACCTGCGCAGGTTGCTCACCATGCCCGGCCAGGCCGTCGGCACGATCCGGTCGCCGTCATCGTGGACGCAGTCCAGCAGGCGGGCGATGACTGCCGTGGGCAGGCCGGCGGCGAGCATCGCGCGGATGTGGCGGACCGCCGCGACGTCCGGCTCGCCGTACTCGCGGTAGCCGTTGGGCAGCCGCACCGGGCGTAGCAGCCCCTGCTCCTCGTAGTAACGGAGCAACCGCCTGCTCACCCCATTCCGCTGGGCCCGGTCTCCGATCTTCATGCGCTCCTTGACCTTCACCGAAACCTCCGGAGGAAGCCCGGTCCTTTAGGGCCGGGAGAAGTCCGGAACTCGTGCGAAGCAGGACAGGGACAGCCGGATCGCCGCCAAGACGATGCGGCTTCAACCTGGGACGAAGGCTCAATTTTGTCGTACCTCTCCGATAGATTGGCCGATCATGACGACACCACCGCTGGTAGCCGAGGGTGCCGGGCGTGCCCGGTATACCTACCGGCTTCGGGTGTCGTCCACCGCCCGCGCCGCCCTGCTGGCCGAGTGGGACCGGTGCCGGTGGGTCTGGAACGAGTGCGTCGCCAAGTCCAAGCAGGTGCACCTGCACAACCGGGCCCATCCGGGTGACAAGCGGACGTGCGGCCCGGCCCAGCTCGACAAGATGCTGACCGAGGCCCGCCGGATCACGCCGTGGCTGCGTGCGGGCTCCAGCGTCCCGCAGCAGCAGATCATCCGGGACTTCGGCAAATCCCGCGCCAAAGCCCTCAAAGACATCGCCGAACGCCTGCCGGTCCGGCAGCGGGCCGGGATGCCGCGCTTGAAGAAGAAGGATCTGACCGACCCGAGTCTCAACTACACCCGGCGCGGCTTCGGTATCAAGGACGGCCGTCTGCACCTGGCGGGCGGGATTGTGCTGAGCGTGGTGTGGTCGCGTGGCCTGCCCGGCGAGCCGTCGTCGGTGCGGGTGTACCGCGACAGCCTCGGCCACTGGTACTGCTCGTTCGTCGTCCCCGCCCAGGTGCAACTGTTGCCGGAGACGGGGCGGGTGATCGGTATCGACTGGGGCGTGACAGAGACGGCGACCACCACCAGCGACGACCATGACCTGCCGCACCCGGAGTACGGCAAGAAGGCGCAGGCCAGGCTGGGCCGGTACGACAAGATGATGGCCCGCCGCAAACCCGCCAAAGGGCGGCCCGGCTCCCGGGGCTACCGCGCGGCGAAGAAGCTGCGCGCCAAGCAGTACAAGAAGGTCGCCCGGCAGCGGGAAGACACCGGCCGCAAGTGGGCCAAACGCGTCGTGCGCGATCATGACGCGCTCGCGGTGGAAGACTTCAAGCCGAAGTTCCTGGCCAAGTCGACCATGGCGCGCAAGGCCGCCGACGCGGCCATCGGCGCCACCAAGCGCGCCCTGATCGAGATGGGCCGCAAGCACGGCCGGGACGTCCGGCTCGTGCACCCGGCGCACACCACCACCGAATGCGCACCGTGCGGAGCGAGAACCAAGCACGCACTACCTCTTTCCGAACGTACCTACACCTGCACCTCGTGCGGAACATCCCGGCCAAGGGACAAGAACTCCGCCCATGTGATGCTGGTCCGGGCTGGTCTGAACCCGGCTGGTGCCGATCGCGTAAGACCCGACAGTCCGCAGGACCGTCAGGCAGCGTGAGCCAGGAGTCCCCCGCCTTCAGGCGCGGGGGAGCAGTCAAATCGATGTGACGCCTTAGCTTGCGATCGAACAACGGAAAGGAGCCGATGATGCCTGGAGTTGTGATCATCGGAGCGGGGCCGGGAATCGGCCGGTCCGTCGCCCGCCGGTTCGCGCGGGAAGGGTTGCCGGTCGCCCTCGTCTCGCGTACCGGCACGGGACTCGATCTGGACGGGGCGCTCACGTACCAGGCCGACGTCGCCGACGAGGACGGGCTGCGGGCGGCACTCGACGCGGTCTCCGCCGAACTGGGCACGCCGGATGTCGTGGTCTACAACGCCGCGATCATCCGCCCCGACACGCCGGGCGAGGTGAGCGTGCGGGCCCAGCTCGACGCCTGGGCGGTGAACGTGGTGGGGGCCATGGTCGCGGCCGCGCACGTGGCGCCCGCGATGGCCCGGCGCGGCAGCGGGTCGTTCCTCGTCACCGGCGGGATGCCCGAGCCCAAGGCCGCGTACGCCAGCCTGTCGCTCGGCAAGGCGGGCGTGCGGACGCTGGTGAAGCTGCTCGACCAGGAGTACGGGCCGTCCGGCGTGCACGTGGCGAGCGTCACCGTGGCCGGGCCCGTCGCGCCGGGCACGGACTTCGACCCGGACGACATCGCCGAGCACTACTGGCGTCTGCACACCCAGCCCCGCGACCGATGGGAGCAGGAGGTGCTCCACGCTAGGGCGTGAGCTTCCAGAGCCAGCCGAGGGGACGGAGCCCGAGCCGCCCGGCCACCCGCTGCGAGGAGCGGTTGTCGGCACCGGTGCTGTAGAAGAGGGGGAGGTCCGGCAGGAGGCCGGCCCACACGGCGGTGGTCGCCGCGGCGTACCCGCGCCCCCGGAAGGCGGGCGACGTCCAGGTGCCCGCCTCGGCGCCCTCGGGGGTCAGGCGCGCGCTGTGGCAGACCGCGGCCACCTGCCCGTCCTCGACGATCATCGCCCACGGCGCCCCCTCACCGCCGCCGACGAGCGCGTCCCATTCGCCGGGCTCCCAGGTGGAGGGCCGCAGCGGGCGTACGCGCTCCACGTGCGCCGGATCGTCCGACCTGAGGACCTCGGCGGGCACCTCGAAGCGGACCGGCGGGCGCACCAGGTAGCTCGGCCCTCCGGACACCGCGTGATCGTCGCCGAGGAGCTCGCGGCACCGCGCCAGGACGTCCGGCGGGTGGCCGGGAGGCGACGGGACGCCCTGGGAGACGAGGTCGAGGAGGCGCGCGGCGAGCGGGCCGGGCACGTGCCCGGACACCGCCGCGGTCATGCCGTCGGCCGCCACGCCGATCACCAGGTCCTCCGGCCCCGGCAGGCGGCCCCGCTCGTCGAGCCGCCAGATGACGCCCAGCTCGACGCGGAGCAGCTCCACACTCACAACCGTCAGGCCTGACCGGTGGTCTCGCGCCACCTGTTGGTGATGGGCAGGCGGCGGTCGCGGCCGAAGTTCTTCGGCGTGATCTTGGGGCCGGGCGGGTACTGGCGGCGCTTGTACTCGGCCAGGTCCACCAGCCTGATGACCCTCGTGACCAGCGCCGGATCGTGGCCCGCCGCGATGAGCTCCTGCGAGCCCATGTCCTTCTCCACGTAGTCGTCCAGCAGGCGGTCGAGGACCTCGTACGGCGGTAGCGAGTCCGTGTCCCGCTGGTCGGGGCGGAGCTCGGCGCTCGGCTCCTTGACGATGGAGTTCTCGGGGATGGGGGCCTTCGCCTCGAGCAGGAACTCGGGGAGCGAGTTGGCGTTGCGCCACCTGGACAGGTCCCAGACCATGGTCTTCGGCACGTCCTTGATGGGGGCGAAGCCGCCGGCCGAGTCGCCGTACAACGTCGAATAGCCGGTCGCGAGCTCGCTCTTGTTGCCCGTCGTCAGCACCAGGTGGCCGTGCTGGTTGGACAGGCCCATGAGGATCATGCCGCGTACCCTCGCCTGGAGGTTCTCCGCGGCCAGGCCGGAGAGGTCGATCTCCTTCTCGAAGGCGTCGACGATGTCGGCGATCGGGACGACCTCCGAGGTCACGCCCTGCCTGCGGACCAGCTCCTCCGCGTCCGCCAGCGAGTGGTCCGAGGAGTAGCGCGACGGCATGAGCACCACGTTGACGCGCGACGGGCCGATGGCGTCCGAGGCGATGGTGGCCGTCAGCGCCGAGTCGATGCCGCCGGACAGGCCGAGGATGACCGACTGGAAGCCGTTCTTGGCCACATAGTCCCGCACGGCCAGGACCAGGGCCGAGTAGACCTCGGCGTGCAGGTCCAGGCGCTCGGCGATCGTCGCGGGGGCCGGCTCATAGGGCTCCACGGGGGTGTCCGACAGCACCGTGCGGTCCACCGTGATGGTGGTGCCGTCGCTCGCGTCGTACGGGAACGTGCCGGTCTCCGCGTCGGAGACGGGCAGGTCCAGGTCCACGACCAGCAGCTCCTCCCTGAACTGGCCCGCCCGCGCCACCAGCGAGCCCGAGCCGTCCACCACGATGGAGTCGCCGTCGAAGACCAGTTCGTCCTGCCCGCCGACCTGGTTCACGTAGACGAGCGCGCAGCCCGCCTCACGCGCCCGGCGCTCGCACAGCTCCAGGCGTACGTCGTCCTTCTCCTTCTCGTACGGCGACGCGTTCGGCACGACCAGCAGCCCGGCGCCGGCCTGCCCCACGACGGACACGGGGCCGCCCTCCTGCCAGAGATCCTCGCAGACCGCGATCGCCACGTCCACGCCGTGCAGCCGGAAGATCGGCAGCCGGTCGCCGCGCACGAAGTAGCGGTACTCGTCGAACACTCCGTAGTTGGGCAGATGGTGCTTGGCCGTCCGGGTGACCACCTCGCCCCTGTGCAGCAGCGCGGCAGCGTCCAGCGAGGCGCCCTTCGGCTGGCCGACCCGGGGGGCCAGGCCCGCGCGGTCGACGTAGCCGACGACCACGGGCAGGTCTCCCAGACCCTCCCGCTCCAGCCGGCGCGCCACCTCCTCCAGGGTGCGGATGCTGGCGTCCACGAAGGACGTACGCAGCACGAGGTCCTCCACGGGATAGCCGGTGAGGAACATCTCGGTGAAGACCACGAGATGGGCTCCGCGCGCGGCGGCATCACGGGTCCACGTGATCAGCCGGTCGGCGTTGGAGTCAAGGTCGCCGACGGTCGGGTTCGTCTGTGCGAGGGCTATGCGCAGTTGGGCCACGCCGCCAAGCCTAGTACGGCGCGATTTTTATCGTCAAAGCGACGAAAAGGAAGTCTTTTCTCCCGGTGTCACCAAACCTGACTCGTACGCGGCCATGACCAGCTGCGCCCGGTCGAACAGCCCGAGGTGCTCCAGGAGCGACTTGACCATGACGGCCACCTCCTCCTCGGGCAACGAGAGCGTGTGGCCGATCTGCTGGTTCGTCAGGCCGCGCGCGACGAGTTTCAGCACGTCGAGCTGGGAGTCGGAGAGCCCGGCCAGCGCCGGGGGAGCGGCCGGGTCGGTGCGCCCGGCGAACGACGCGATCAGCCGGGTGGTGATCGTCGGGTCGATGAGCGCGTCCCCGGCCGCCGCCGCCCTGATCGCGGCCAGGAACTGCTCGGGAGCCGACGTCTTCAGCACGAATCCGCTCACTCCCGCTCGCAACGCCGCGTACAGGTTCTCGTCGCTGCCGAACGTGGTCATCATGATCACTTTGGGCGGCCGGTCCTCCGCCAGGATCCGGCGGGCGGCGGCCAGCCCGTCGAGGCGCGGCATCTGGATGTCGAGCAGGACCACGTCCGGACGGGTCCCGGCCACCCGCGCGATCGCCTCCTCGCCGTCGGCTGCCTCGCCGGCCAGGGTGACCCCGGGCTCCCCGGCCAGCATCGCCCGCACACCGGCCCGTACGAGCGCCTGGTCGTCGGCCACGAGCACGCGCAGCGGCGCGGTGCCCGGGTCCTCCGCGTCCGGGTCCTCCGCGTCCGGTTCCCCCGCGTCCGGTTCCCCTGCGCCCAATTTCCCTGCGCCCGACTTCGCTGCGCCCGACTTCTCCGGTGCCGGCGGAGGCGGTGTCTCCAGGCGCTGGGCGAGCATGTCGGCCTCCAGGACCTGCAGCGCGGCCGACAGGTCGAGGCCCAGCTCCTCGCGCCAGGTCGCGCGCGCCCTGCGCAGCGCCGCCAGCGCGTCCCCCTGGCGTCCCAGCCGGTACAGGGCCACCGCGAGCAGCCGCCACGCCTCCTCCCGCAGCGGGTACGCCGACGCGTGCGCCTCCAGGTCGGCCACCAGCGACGTCGCCCTGCCCAGCGCGAGACCGGCGTCCGCCCGGCGCTCGACGGCGATGAGCCGCAGCTCCTCCAGCCTGCCCGCCTCCGTCGCGGCCCAGCTCAGCTCCCCGAACTCGGCCAGCGCCGGCCCCCGCCACAGCCCCAGCGCGCTGTCCATGGCCGCCCACACCTGCGCCGGCGTCCCGGCGGACTTCACCAGGCTCTCGAACCGCCACGTGTCCACCTGGTCCGTCCCGGCGCGCAGCGCGTAACCGGGCGGCGCGGAGACGAGCACGCGGGCCTCCTCGCGGGGCGCGCGATCGGGCTCGAGCGCCCGGCGCAGGCGGGAGACGTACCCCTGGATGGTGGACAGGGCCTGCGCGGGCGGCCCGCCCGGCCAGAGCTCGTCGATGAGCGTGCTCACGGGCACGGCGCGGCCGCCGGCGACGAGCAGGCGCGCGAGCACCGCCCGCTGCCGCTGGCCGCCGAGGTCGAGGTCGGAGCCGTCGGACCAGGCCTGGAACGGTCCGAGCGCGGTGAAGGTCAGCATGTCAGGCGTAACTTTAGAGGGAGAAGGTGCGCGGGTACATGGCGAATTCTCCCCATGGCCGGCGGGCCCGGCGCGGCCGCCCCGGGCCCGCTGGCCGCCGCCCGGCGCGCGGCCGTCCGTGATCAGCGGCGTCTGATGGCCGGTCCGAGCAGCAGTATGCCCGCCGCCGACACCAGCCCCACCCCGCCGATCGTGAACCACAGCGCCCACGTCCCGACCGCCAGCAGCGGTCCGCCGAGCAGCGGCGCCAGCACCGCGGCCAGCGACCACGCGAACCCGAACAGCCCCGAGTACCGCCCCCGCAGCTCGGCCGGGGCGAGCGCGGCCACCATCGTGCCGGCGATGCCGGCCTGGATGACCTCGCCGGCCGTCCACACGGCGATCGTCACCGCCAGCCCGAACGTGTCGTGGACGAACGCGGTCATGGCGAACCCGAGCGCCATCACCGCCACCCCCACCGCGAAGGTACGAGGGGCGTCCCTGCGTCCCAGCCACCCCGACACCAGCGGCTGGACGATGACGATCAGCACGCCGTTCAGCGCCATGGCCAGCCCGAACTGCCCCGGCGACAGCCCCACGACCTTCGTCATCGCCACCGGCAGCATGGTCATCGTCTGCGAGTAGACCAGCGCCACGCCCAGGGTCACCAGCGTGTAGCCCACCATCAGCCGGTCCCGCAGCACCACGCCGAACCCGCCGGCGGACTGCTGGACCGCCGGTCTGGTCTCCGGGACGGCCCGCCACACCAGCACGGCGAAGATCACGCTCGACACCGCGTCGATCCAGAACAGCCAGACGAACCCCAGCCCCGCGAGCCAGCCCCCGGCCGTCATGCCGACCGCGTACCCGAGGTTGATCGCCCAGAACAGCAGCCCGTACGCCCGGGGCCGCTCCTCCGGCGAGACCAGGTCCGCCACCAGGGCGTTCGAGGCGGGCCTGTAGACGTCGATCACCAGCCCGAGCACGAACATCGAGGCCACGATCGCGGGCAGCGAGGTGCTGTAGCCGAGCGCCAGCATGGTCGCGGCCGTGGCCAGCATGCCGCCCGACAGCGTGGCCCGGCGCCCGATCCGGTCCGCGAGCACCCCAGCGAGCAGCTGCGAGAGCAGCGAGCCCGCGCCGAACAGGCCCATCACCAGGCCCGCGGCCGTCACCGACAGGCCGCGGGCCTGCGTCAGGTAGACGCCGGTGAAGGGCATGACCATGGTGCCCAGGCGGTTCACCAGCGTGCCGCCCCACAGGGCCCAGAACGGGCGGGGCAGCCCGCCCAGCTTGGATCGCAGGAAGGCGGATCGCTCAACAGTTGCGCTCGTCACGCCATAAAGCGTGATATTCGGGGGTTTGTCGGGGCGAACGATTTAGTGCACGCTAAAAGCATGTCCATCTCGTGGGTGCTGAGGCCGGACGACGTGGCCCGGATCCGGTTCGCGTTCTCGCCGATGTGGGAGCTGGTCGCCAGCCTGCGGACCCTTCAGCGGCCGTCGCGGCACTCGATCCACCTGCCGTGGCTCAAGGCCGTGCGCCCCCGCCTCGCTGGGCTCGACCTGTCCGAGCTGTTCGCGCTCGTGCCCCTGACCGGCTACATCGCCGACTTCATCACGCCGCCCCCCGACACGCCGATGCCGGAGTTCGCCGCCGAGCTCGACCGGGTCAGGCGAGCACCCCCCGAGCTGGCCCGCCGGGAGGCGGCGAAGATCAAGGGGACCGACCGGGCGGTGATCGAGCGGTTCATGGCCGACCCCGAGGCAGGCGTGGCCAGGGTGGCCGACACGCTGGAGGCGTACTGGGAGAGGTGCTTCGCGGAGTTCTGGCCACGCGTCTACGGGCTGCTGGAGCGGGACGTGCTGCGCCGCTCGCGCCAGCTCGCCCAGGGCGGGGCGCACGAGCTGTTCGCCGCGCTCGATCCGGCCGTGGTGTGGACGGGGGAGCGGCTGCTCATCGACCGGCCGTGGTGCGAGGCGGGCGGCCTGCACGGCGACGGGCTGGTGCTGGTGCCCAGCGCGTTCTGGGGACAGGCCGTGGCGGTGATGACGGCGCCGTACCAGTCGACGCTGATCTACCCCGTGCTCGGCGTGGGCACGCTGTGGGAGCAGGGGCCGCCGCCCGCGCCCGGCGGGCTCTCCGCGCTGATCGGCAGGAGCAGGGCGCAGATCCTGCTCGCGCTCGCCGAGCCGGCCACCACCTCCGCCCTGGCCGCGCGCATGTCGCTCACGCCCGGCGCGGTCAGCCAGCACCTCGGCGTGCTCAGCGGCGGCGGGCTCGCGGTGGGGATGCGGGTCGGCAAGCAGGTCGTCTACCGCCGCACCCCCATAGGAGACACCCTGGCGAGTCAGGCGTAACGCTTGGACTCCAGGAGCCAGTCGAGGTGGGCGCGCGGCGCCGCCAGGTACGCGCACGCGACCTTGCTGACGTCCCGCGCCTCCTTCGGCTCCAGGTCCTCCAGCGGCAGCCGCCTGGCGGCCTTCTGCATGTCCTGGCAGCGCGCGGCGATCCGGTCGAGCACCCAGGCCGTCGCCTCGCGCTCGCCCAGCCCGAGCTGGCGCATCGCGAGCACGACGAAGTTGTGCACGTCGCCGCGCTCCTTCGGCCGCGAGGCCACGTCGTTGCACCACGCCGTGATGTCACTGCACGCGCTCACGAGCTGCTGCCACGGCTCGCCCTCATGCACCCACGCCGGCACCTCGACCCGCAGGCACGGCTCCACCAGGTCATAGAGGTACGGCCCCACCGTGCCCCTGCGCAGCGCCGGATACTCCTCCAGCGTCGGCATCCGGCCCGCCGCCCTGTTGTCGGCCTCGGTACGGCAGGCGTCGTGCTGGCGCCGCAGCCCCACCGCGAACCTGGCCCGCCACCGGTCGCTCATCCGCGCGCTCGTCACCCGCCACAGGTCCGCGAACGCCGCCTCCAACGGATGCCGCGCCGCGCCCTTGAGCATGCCGTCGAAGATGTCCAGCGGGCACGACCCCTCGTCCAGCTCGTCGTCCAGGTGGAACAGCCACGTCAGCCACTGCGCGAACAGCGCCGCCGCGGCCGCGTCGAACTCGGCGAACGCCCGGCCCGCCATCCGGTGGTAGCCCACGCCGGGCGCGGCGCGCAGCCCGGTCCTCCTGGCCCAGTCGATGACCGCGGCCTCGATCGCGTACACGGCCGGGTGCATCCTGCACGGAGCCGCCATCGCGGGCACCCGCTCGGTGAGCGGCAGCAGCGCCAGCGCCGCCGAGCCGCCCCTGCGCGGCAGCGGCAGCATCGAGGTCAGGGCGGAACGGAGCGCGGTGCGCGCGTTGGCGACCATGGTGGCGAACACGGTGGTGCTCGTGGTGGTGTTCACGGACGTATTCACAGGGATCTTCACCGGGCTTTCACAGGGCTCTTCACAGGGGGCCGAAAAGCCAGTTGCCCGCGGCGTTCGGATCGTCGCTGCGGTAGTAGTCGGAGGCGGCCAGGACCAGCTCGTCCACGGTGAGCCTGCCCCTGCCCGTCCGGTCGAGCCGGTCGAACGCCTCGTCCACGTCGTCGTAGGCGACGCCGAACGCGCTCAGCATCGTGCGGAACTCGCCGGGGCCGATCTCGCCGTCCCGGTCGCCGTCGCACAGCTCCGCCACCGCCACCGTGGCCGGCCGGAACACCGCGTCATACCGGTCGCCCATGACGAACGCCGCGATCATCCCGGTACGGAAGTCCAGCCGCGAGATGGTGAAGTCGGGGTCGCGCTCGAGCGTCTGCGACAGCGTGGCCCAGATCCCGCCGAAGCTGTCGACGAGGCTGGCCCCGGGGAGCGAGGTGGGGGACTCCCCGAAGCCCACCAGGATGCGGGCGCCGAGCCCCAGCAGGTCCTCACGCTCCACGACGCCGTTGCCGCTCGCGTCGATGTGGTCGAATGCCCGATCGAGCTTGTGATTGAGCAGGTCGATGGCCACCAATGCCTCCCCCGAGACTGAATGCGTGATCACATTAAGTCGGGGCGGGGGGCTTTGTCAGCGAGGCTCGCACCGGCGCCCCCCGTAACGTGTGTGAAACACGGACACGGCATGCTGGTGCATAGACCCGTACTGTCAGATAGAGGGGACGCTGTGGACCGCCAGCAGGAGTTCGTGCTCCGCACGCTCGAGGAACGCGACATCCGGTTCATCCGGCTCTGGTTCACTGACGTGCTCGGCTTCCTCAAATCAGTGGCGATCGCCCCGGCCGAGCTGGAGGGTGCGTTCGCCGAGGGCATAGGGTTCGACGGCTCGGCCATCGAGGGCTTCGCCCGCGTCTACGAGTCCGACATGCTCGCCAAGCCCGACCCGTCCTCGTTCCAGATCCTGCCCTGGCGCAGCGAGACGCCCGGCGCGGCGCGCATCTTCTGCGACATCCTCATGCCGGACGGCTCGCCGTCGCACGCCGACCCGCGCTGGGTGCTCAAGCGCACGCTCGCCAAGTGCGCCGACATGGGCTTCACGTTCTACACCCACCCGGAGATCGAGTTCTTCCTGCTGAAGAGCCGGCCCGAGCCCGGCCGGCGGCCCGAGCCGATCGACTCCGGCGGCTACTTCGACCACACGCCGCACAGCTCCGGCCATGACTTCCGCCGCCAGGCGATCATGATGCTGGAGTCGATGGGCATCTCCGTCGAGTTCAGCCACCACGAGGGCGCGCCCGGGCAGCAGGAGATCGACCTGCGCTACGCCGACGCGCTCACCACGGCCGACAACATCATGACCTTCCGCCTGGTCATGAAGGAGGTCGCCCTGGAGCAGGGCATCTGGGCCTCGTTCATGCCCAAGCCGTTCACGGAGCACCCGGGCTCCGGCATGCACACGCACATGTCGCTGTTCGAGGGCGACAGGAACGCCTTCTACGAGGCCGGGGCCGAATACCAGCTCTCCAAGATCGGCCGGTCGTTCATCGCCGGGCTGCTCAGGCACGCCGCCGAGATCACCGCCATCACCAACCAGTGGGTCAACTCCTACAAGCGGCTCTGGGGCGGGGCCGAGGCCATCGCGGGCCAGGGCGGCGAGGCGCCCTCCTACGTGTGCTGGGGCCACAACAACCGCTCCGCCCTGGTCAGGGTGCCGATGTACAAGCCGCACAAGGGCGGCTCGACGCGCATCGAGTTCAGGTCGCTCGACTCGGCGTGCAACCCGTACCTCGCCTTCGCGCTGATCCTGGCGGCCGGCCTCAAGGGCATCGAGGAGGGCTACGAGCTGCCCGCCGCGGCCGAGGACAACGTCTGGACGCTGACCAGCGCCGAGCGGCGCGCCCTCGGCATCCAGCCGCTGCCCGGCTCGCTCAACGACGCGATCGAGGTCATGGAGCGCAGCGAGCTGGTGGCCGAGACGCTGGGGGAGCACGTCTTCGATTTCTTCCTGCGCAACAAGCGCGCGGAGTGGCGCGAATACCGCCGCCACGTCACCGAGTTCGAGCTGGGTCGCTACCTGCCCGTGCTCTGAGCGTTCGCGCTTCTCTCGTCGAACACGATCTCCTGCAGCACGTCCGCCCCCGCCCGGTCCATGATGTACGCGCCGGAGGCGGGGGCGGGATCGCCGCCCTTCACCCTGGTCAGCAGGCTCTCCCACCTGCGCTGATGGCGGGCGAACGTCCTGGGCGCCACCACCCGGCCCCTGGTCTGCTGCCCCGCCAGCGCCACCTCCGGCGGCGCGTCCAGGAGGAGCAGGTGGAAGCCCGCCCGGTGCCTGCGGGCCAGCCAGGCGAAACCGCGCAGCACGTACGGGCCGCAGCCCCGGTTGTGCGCGATGACCGAGTGGCCCAGGGTCAACGCCTGGCGGATGCGGCTCAGGTGGGTGACGAAGACCACGGCGCGGCGCACCGGCTGCGGGGCCCAGGCGAGCCGCCCGTACCAGTGCTGCTTGGACTGGAACGAGTCGATCACCGCGACCGTGCCTATGGTGACGGGCACGCTCTCCACGCCCTGCAGGCCGTACAGGCGTCGCAGCAGGGTGGTCTTGCCCGCGCCCGGAAGCCCCGTCAGGACGACCAGGGATCCGGACGGATACTCCAACCTCGCACCCCGCACAGGTTCACCCTCTCGCTCTCTCATGCTGCCGTGTTCTCCAGCCTTCCCGAACGCGGCCGAAGACGCGCACATCGGTGGGCGGCCGTATCCGAGTATCGGTCGCGGGGTGGGGTAAGCCGGGATATGGTACTCACAACGCCTTGATCGGCCTCACTCCAGGTGCAAGTCCGGAGTGAGGCCGATTTTCGTTGCTTCTGACCCCCGAGTCACATCCCGGCGATGTGCGGTGCATAGCGTCTCGAGACACCTGGTGACAGGCCGGTCGAGGGCGGGTGGGAAGTTTCGGACCCCCTCGAGGCGTTATGCGTGGTGCCGATCAGCCTCAGGGCCCCCGAGATCTGGCGAAACCGGGAGTCCAGTAAAATCGGCCTGCTTCTTTTGATGTTTCCGGACTTCTCGCCACATGTGGCGATATTGGAGGTTGTGGCATGACGACGGCTGCCCTGCAGACCGTGTTGACCGTTCCGCAGCGTTTCCGGGGCCCCGCGGGAGTCGCCAACGGCGGCTGGATAGCGGGCACCATGGCGGAGGCGCTGAACGGTGGTCGATCAGCCGTCGAGGTCACGCTGCACGCGCCCACGCCCTTGGAGACCGAGCTGCGCCTCGAGCACGTCGCCAACTCCGTGTCCCTCTCGGACGGCGACAAGCTGCTGGTCGAGGCCATCCCCGTGGCCGAGGACCTGGAGGGTCCCGGGTTCGTGCCGTTCAACGACGCCGCGCGCGCCGAGGCCGGGTTCGTGGGCCTGAAGGCGCACCCGTTCGCCGAGTGCTTCGCCTGCGGCCTGCGCGAGCCAGGTGACGGCCTGCGCATCTTCCCCGGCCCGGTGGAGGGCACGGACCTGGTGGCGGCCGGCTGGCGGGTGCCGTTCACGGTGACGGGCGAGGACGGGGTGCCCGCGTCGATCGTGGGCGCGGTGCTCGACTGCATCACCGGCTGGGCCCACTTCGGCCCCGGCGAGTCCGCGCTGCTCGGACGGCTCGCGGTGCAGATCCACCGCCCGGTCCACCCCGGCGGCCGCTACTCCGTGGTGGCCCGCCCGACCGGCCGCGACGGGCGCAAGATGTACGGCCAGAGCGCCATCTACGAGGTGGACGGCACGCTCGTCGCCGCCGCCCGCGCGACCTGGATCGCTCCACGCTGACCTACGACGAGAAACGGCCCCTGAGCAGCTGACAAGCAGGCAGCTCAGGGGCCGTTCTCATTCATTCACGTGGGTTACCGGTGCGTGCGGCGCCACCAGTGGCGCCACCGCCACGACCCGCGGCCGATGCCGTACAGCGCACCGGACAGGCCGCCGATCGCGCTGTTCTCCCAGTACGCCTTGGCGCACCCTCTCATCGTGCGCCTGCGGAGACAGCTGTAGGTGCCGAAGCCCACGCCGACGATGAAGGAGCCCCGGCTGACCCAGCGCCGGCCGCTGCTCGCCCACCGGTGGACGAAACCGCCCCAGCCCCGGCCGGTGTTCCAGCCGTACCGGAAGGCCCGGTAGTGGACCTTGGCCCGGCGCCAGACGTGCCTGGCCTTGTGGCGGAGCTTGCGGCACCAGCCGCAGCCCCACTTGCCGTCCAGGTCGGTGCAGTTGACCGGGTCGCCCGAGCAGTACTCGTAGGCGTTGGCACTGCCGCCCTCCACCGGGTCGAGTTGCAGGAACCGGCCCAGCGACGGGTTGTAGAGCCGCACGCCCATGAGCATGGTGCCGTCCAGCGTGTCGGCGGCGCGCTGCTTGCCGCCCAGCCAGCCGTACCTGCGGGCCGGACCGCGCGCCACCCCGTACTCGTCGGCGTCCACCACGGTGGCGGTCGCGGTGCCCAGCGTGTACTCGGTGCCGACGTCGCCGTGCAGCGTGGTCAGCTGCAGGCGCACGTCACCGTTCGCGCCGGTGATCGCCGCCAGGTCGCCGTCGAAGCCGGAGACGTTCCTGAGCACCTTGCCGCCGGGCTCGGTGCTCCAGCGCGGCGAGTCGCCGTCGGAGCCGTAGTGGTTCACGACGGTGCCCGCCGCGCCGGCGGTGGACCTGAACCGGTCGGCCGGGTCCAGCGACCAGGTCAGCGTCTGGTCGCCCGCGGTCTGCCGGCGGGCCAGGTCGTTGACGTGGTAGTCGAACGTCGTCCCGCCCGGCAGGGCGGTCGTACGGCCGAGCGCGTCATAGCGGTAGCCGTCACCCACCAGCCGGTCCCCGGAGTCGTAGGCGTAGGAGGTGATCTCCGCCGCGGCGTCGTCGGCCTCCGGGCACGTGCCCTCCTGAGACTGGGTGGCCAGGCGGGTCCGGTTGGAGTTGTCGTCGAAGCCGTAGCGGCGCAGCGTGCACACCCCGCCCGCCGACTCCCTGGCCGAGGTCAGGCGGCCGGTCTTGTCGTAGCCGTAGGCCCGCTCGTACCCGGCGTCGCCGCGCGCGTCGGCGGCCCACTGGCCGTGCACCGACTCGGTGACCTGCTCGCTCAGCACGGGCTGGTCCAGCCCGTCCTTGGTGTAGACGCGCGAGACATCGGTGCCGGTCTCGTCGTCGGTCACGCTCACGTGCAGGCCTCCGGGCAGGTCGCCGGAGGCGAACTCCCCGTCGGCGTCGTACCGGGCGGTCAACGTGCCCGCCACCGAGTCCGTCATCGTCACGGCCAGGCCACGCGGCTCGGCCGCGGTGTCGTAGCCGTAGGTGACGGTGGACGGCGCGGAGTCGGTCACCTTCGTGGTCCGGTCGAGCAGGTCGTACTCGGTCTTGACCACCCCGGCGTCGGCGTCGGTGTAGGACATCCGCCGGCCGAGCCGGTCGTAGGCGATCACGATCCGCTCGGTGACGTTGCCCGCGGCGTCCAGGCGCTGCTGCTCGGCCACCTGGCCGGAGTCGGGCGCGTACACCGTGGCCACGGCGCCCAGCGCCTCGCCGACGCCGCCGGTGATCCACTGGCGGATCTGGCGTCCCGCCGGGTCGTAGGCGGTGTTGGTGACGCGGGTGACGCCGTTGGCGGTCTCGGAGACCGTCAGCGGGTTGCCGTAGCGGTCGTAGGTGGTGATGGCGGTGGGCAGTTCGTCGGGGTTGTCGCCGCCTCCGCTGATCTTCCCGGCGGGCGCCGTCCGGCACACCAGCCCCGCCCACGCCGGCTTGCCGCCGCACGGCGCGCTGCCGGAGGCGGTGTAGTACGTGGTGATCGTGGTGGCCGCGTCGTTGCCCTTGGGCAGCACGGTCTTGACGGGGTTGCCGTCGCCGTCGTACGACGTGGCCGTCACCAGGTTCAGCCCGCCGGGGTCCTTGATGCTCTTGAGCGGCTTGCCGAGCGCCCAGTCGTACTCGGTGGCGGTCGCCCGCGTGTCCCGGTCCTCGCCGCTGAGCAGGCGTGCGCTCACCTCGGTCCTGGTCACCAGGTCCTTGGTGGGCGCGTCGCCGGGACGCCCCTGGTCGTAGGTGTTGACGGTGTGCTCCCTGGCCGCCGTCTCCTCGCCGCCCACCGACACGACGTGCAGCGGACCGAGGGTCTCCAGCTCCCGGGTGCCGTCGTCGTTGTACGTCGAACGCTTGGACAGCAGCTCGGCCCGTTCGGCCGTGGGCAGCCCGGAGACGCCGAGCTCGGCCAGGCGCGGCGAGGTGCCGAGCGCCAGCTCGCGGTTGCCCTCCGACAGCTCGCGCACGACGTTGCCGAACTTGTCGTGCTCGGTGGCCGACAGGTGACCGCCCGGCGTGAGCTGGTTGACCTGCCGCCCGTTGGCGTCGAGGTAGGTGACGGTGGCCCTGGTCCAGGAGCGGCCGTCGGGGATCTGGTCGCCGGGGAAGACGGCGGTGGCGTCGGTGGGGTTGTCGTGCTGCCCCCAGGCCGCGGTGTGCTGCGGCCGCAGGTCGGCCGGCCCACCGGCGGCCTTGTCCAGCGGCACGTTGTAGACGATGGAGGTGCGGTTCTCGCCCTCCACCTGGTCGGCCGTGCCCGGCTTGAGCGCCTGCCGGACCGCGCTGGTCAGCCTGCCGTCGGCGTCGTAGACGAACGTCCACGGGAGCTGTCCCGGCGAGGTGAGCGAGGTGAGGCGGCCGCCGGTGTCGTAGCCGTAAACCGTCTTGAGCGCCGGCGTGATGCGCGGGTCCCACGACTGGATCAGGCGGCCGGCGCTGTCGTAGGCGTA
Organism: Nonomuraea helvata; assembly: GCF_039535785.1. Lineage (NCBI taxonomy): Bacteria > Bacillati > Actinomycetota > Actinomycetes > Streptosporangiales > Streptosporangiaceae > Nonomuraea > Nonomuraea helvata. Next base: position 1,391,973 of record NZ_BAAAXV010000001.1, on the reverse strand, counting down.
CTGCGCGACGGCCACGGGCGTGCCGGAGTCGTGGAACAGGACCTGCTTGACCCGGCCCGCGTAGTCGCCGCCGCCGGTCTGCGTGGCGTAGACGAGCTCCAGCACCCGGCAGCCGGTCTTGGGCGAGGGCAGCGCGCAGTCCGCACCCGCGTCGGACACCCCGCTGGTGGGCGCGATGACCGCCTTGAGCCGCTGGGCGCCGCTCGCGGCCTCGTAGACGTAGCGGGTGACGTTGTTCGCGCCGGGCGGGGTCGTCGTGGCCGGCAGGTACGACGTCGCGCCCGAGGGCTTGGTGAACGTGGTGACCACGCCGTCGGCGTCCTTGAGCGTGTAGGAGCCGGTCAGCGTCAGGTCCTCGGCGCCCTCCTCCGGCTTCCAGCCGCTGCCGGTCTTGGTGAACTGGATGGGCGTCCCGTCCACCAGCGTGATCTCGACGGAGCTGGCGGAGGTCTCGCGCAGCGCCGCGTACTCGGAGTCGGCGACGTCCGACACGCCGCCGGCCGACCATTCGGGGCCGAACGGAGACGCCTGCGAGGCGATCTTGGTGCCGGCCTTGGGGTCGCGCGAGGAGATCGTCCTCGACAGCGCCAGGCCGAACAGCTCGGCCTCGCTCTCCTCCACCCGGAAGTCGCCGGTCAGCAGGTTGACGCTGCCCGGCCCCACGTTCTGCGTCTCGGCCCCCGATGCCTGCCGGTCCGCGACCACGTCGGCGGCCGGCGTGCCCGCCGAGCCCGAGGCGTTGGCGAACACGGCGCGGACCTGGACGGCGCCGTCGCCGCCGAGCTGGTCGACCAGGTTCCAGGTCAGCCCCGACACCGTCGCGGTGCCGTCGGCCACCGTCGCCGCGACCGGCCAGGCCGCCAGCGGCTTGCCGTCGGCGCCGAGCACCTGCGCGACGGGGATGTCGGCCCAGGCGTCGGTCTGCGCGCGCCGCCACTGGAAGGTCACCCGGTCGTACTCGCCGCGCCCGGTCGCGGCCAGTTCGGCGCGGCGGGCCGTCCGTGTGCCGTCGGCCGGCGCGGCCAGCGCGCCCGCTCCGACGTTGAAGCGGTACGTCACCGCCTCGGAGGCGTTGCCCGCCCGGTCGAGGGTGTACGTCGTCAGCGTGTGCGGCCCCGCGGCCTGCGGGGTCACCGTGAACGTGACGGCCGCGCCGGTCGTGGCCGCCGTGGCCGTGTCACCGTCGTCGAGCCGGTAGGCGATCTTGGCGACGTCGGAGTCGGCCGGCGTGGCGGTGAACGAGGCCGGCTCGCCGGCGTCGCCGTGCCATCCGGAGTCCGGGTGGGAGCCGCTGGTCAGCTTGGGCGCGGGCGGCCGCGTGGTGTCGACGGTGAACTGCCGGGACTGCGGCTGCAGGGAGTCCAGCGAGCCGTCGTTGCCCCAGCCCTTGAGCGTGTAGGTGCGGCCGTTGACCAGCTTGCCGGCCGGCAGAGCGGCGTCCGAGAACCCTCCGGAGGCCACGTACGCGCCGTACAGGCCGGTGATGACCGCGGTGCTGCCGTCGTACACCTCGAACTTGGCGCGCACGTTGCCGCCGTCGGGGTCGCCGACGTGGGCGTACAGCCGCGGCGTCACCGAGTTGGTGTAGAGGGTGCTGTTCACCTCGCTGTTCGGGCTGGTCCAGACGGAGAGCGGCGTGCTCGGGTTGCCGTTGTACGTCACCGCGATGTACGGCGTGTGCGAGGCCGCGTTGCCGGAGTTGAACCGCTTCCACCCGTACGGGTCGGACTCGTCCGAGGCGCGCAGCCCCATGCCGGACTTGGCCCAGCCCTTGTCCGCCCAGTACTGCGCCAGCGACGTGACGTTGGCGCTGACCCAGCCTGCGGCGCAGGCGGAGCCGTAGCCCTTGGTCTGGCTGGAGGTGGCGTACTTGGCCGCCATGGTGGGGCCCGGGTAGCGGCTGGTGGTGGAGGCCTGGTCGGCGCTCCACACCTCCCAGTTCTTGGCCGTGCATGACCAGGAGTGGAAGTCCCACAGGTTGAGCGTGGCGGACAGGATCTTCCGCCCGGCCAGGCCGGAGGTGTTCCAGGTGATGAACGACTTGGCGATCTGCCCGCTGCCGTTGTTGCCGAGCTTGAGCTCGGTGGAGGCGGAATTGTCGGTGTTGTAGCCCTGCTGCACGAACGTGTCGAACGCCTCGCCCACGTTGACCGCCGGGTCGACGGTGACCGGGTAGGCGGTGGCGGGGTCGTTCAGGAAGGCCGGGTCGGGCGTGAGCACGAGGTCCTTGCCCGACACCTCCATCTTCACCGGCGCGCGATGCGGGTGCTCGCCGGAGGCCTGGTCCACCCGCGCGTCCCACATCACGGGCGCGGGCACGGTCGCGGCGACCTTGCCGCCCTTGCCCACCAGTTCGACGCCGCCGTCCTTGGCCTGGCGGGCCGTGAGCCCGGGGGCGTCCAGCCTGAGCCGGTAGGACAGCGGGGTGGTGGGCCGCTGCTTGACCAGCAGGAACTGCTCGGCGCCCGTCCTGGTCGCGGTGACCGTCAGGTCGGCGCCGGGCAGCACGCCGGGGTAGGTGACGCTCTGGCCCGACACCTGAGGCGACGGGAGCGCGCCCGGCCAGCGCAGGGTCACGCGGGCGTTCCCGGCGGCCACGCTGATCAGGTCGGTCCCGGCGGCCGCGGCCTGCTTGGCGCCGCTCGCGCCGCCGCCGATGCGCAGCGCCCTGCCGTGCGACTTGGGGGTCACCGTGCCGTCGGCGGCCGCTGTGAGCGCGAGATCGACGGGCTTCCACCCGGCGCCGTCGCGCACTCTGACCGGCCCGGCGAACATCTCCTCGGTGAGGGTGCCGTCGGGGTTGGCGTAGGTGGAGGAGGCCTCGGTACGTGCCGATTCGATCTCGACTCGCTTGCCGGTGAGCCGGGCGGTCAGCCTGGCCGAGCTCTCGTCGGGCGCGCTGGGCCCGGCCGGAGCGGTGGAGGGGTCGGGCGGCACGGCCGCCGGTGGGGGTTGGGGGGCGGGGGTGTCCGCGTACGCCGTGGGGATGTCCGCGACAGTTACGGCCAGTGCCGCGGAGAGCACGGCCGCGATGGCCCGGTCCGCCGGGGTCGTCCGGCGGACGCGGGTGCGGGATAAAGCCACTCTTCGATCTCCGATCGCGCGCCTCTGGGGAGAGGTTTGACCATCGTTGCGGCGTGATCGTAAGAGGCATGATCAATATGAGGGAATATGCGGCGAAGATCGTTAAGCTACCCGTCAGTTCGCGTTCATGTTCGGTAACGGGGCGGGGGGTCGCCGCGACCGCCGGTGACGGCCGAGGGGCGGGGATCAGGCCAGAGAGGTGAGGTGGGTGACGACGGCCGACGCGCAGCGGTCGTGGAACAGGATCGTGTAGTGGTTGCAGTCCGGGATCACCTCGTCCCGCAGCCCAGGAAGGCGGGTGGTCCAGGGCAGGGCCAGATCGTCGGGGAGGAAGCCGGCGTCCTGGTTGAGCAGTCCGCGAGGCGCTCTGAGCAGGGTGAGCGGCGTCTGGACGGATCCGAGGGCGGCCGCGATGGCCTCCGGCTCCAGCCGCAACCAGCGCCCGTCCTGCAGCACCGCCTCCTCCACCGCCCGCGACCGCAGCGCACCCTCGGGGCCCGTCAGGTCGTAGCGGACGTACGCCTCCACGTCGGCGTTCCACTGCCCGGCGAAGGCCGGATGCGCCTTGAAGAAGTCGACGTACGCGTCGGCCGTGGGGAACGTCTGGCGCAGCCGGGCGATCGCCGGTCCGAGCGTGACCTCCATGACCTCGTCGACGTCCGCGTCCTCGGGCAGCGGCGGCAGGGGGAGGCCGCCGTCCACCAGCACCACCCGGGCGAAGTCCCGTTCGGCGGCGGCCAGGGCGGCCACGTACGCGCCCATCGAGTGCCCGGTCAGCACCGCGTCCGGACCCGCCCCGACGTGGTCGGCGACGCGCAGGACGTCCTCGGCGTGCCTCGGGAGCCCGTACGGGCCGGGCAGCGCGGCGCTGTGCCCGCGCCCGCGCAGGTCCATCGCGACCAGGCGCCATCCCTCCGGCAGCCGCCGCCCCACCGCTCCCCACGCCATCAGGGAGGCCGTGATCCCGTGGACCGCGATGATCGTGCGCGGTCCCGTTCCGAACGTCACGATCCGCTGACCGGCGACATCGTCGAACTCAAGTCCCATGGTCGGAGCTTAGGGACAAACGTCCGGCCACGATACGCATGGCCCTCGGGCGATCGCCCGCGCGCGTGGCGGTTAAATTGCCTGATATGCGTATCACCGTGATCGAGCACGAGGCCGAGGCGGGCCTCGGGTACCTCGGCGAATGGCTCGGGCCGGCCTGCGACGTCGTACGGCCGTACCTGGGTGAGGAGATTCCCGCGCGCCCGGCGGACGGGCTCATCGTGCTCGGCGGTGCGGCGGCGGCCTGGGAGGACGAGCGGAGCCCCTGGCAGCCCGCCACCCGTGACCTGCTGCGCCGGGCCGTCGACGAGAGCACGCCCACGCTGGCCATCTGCCTGGGGGCGCAGCTGCTCACCCTGGCCTGCGGCGGCACGGTCGAACGCGGTACGAACGGGCTCGAGGTGGGCGTCCGCGAGGTGGTCGCGCTGCCCGCGGCGGCGGATGACCCGCTGCTGGCGGGGATCGGCACGGCCGTGGCCGTCCAGTATCACCAGGACACCATGACGCGGCTGCCCGACGGCGCGGTGCCGCTCATGACCGGGGCCCAGTATCCGAACCAGGCCTACCGGCTCGGCGCCGCCGCGTGGGCGGTGCAGTTCCATCCCGAGGCCACGCCGGAGATCTTCACCTCCTGGACCTCCGGGTCCGGCCTGGACGCCGCCGAGGAGCTGAACGCCGAGGTCAAGGCGGCCGAGAGCGCGCTGGTCGCCACCTGGCGGCCGGTGGCGGAGGCGTTCGCCGAGGTGATCAGAGCGAGCGGCCGCGCCTGAACCCCCACCTCCGGCGCCCTGCCCGCACGAGGGCGCGGGTCCGGGTGTCCGTCCCGCGCGCACGGGGGCGGGTGAGCGCGTGGGCCAGGACGTGGACACCGCCCACGACCAGCGGGAACGCCGCCACCCCCGGCCGGGCGGCCGCCCCCGCCCGCACCGGCACCCCGTCGGCCCGCAGGCGCCGCCACGCCCACACCGAGAACGGGATGACCACCACGGGCGCGGTCACCACCCCGGGCGTGTACCTCCGGGCCACCGCCGCCTGCGCCAGGTGCGCCACCCCATGAGCCCCGAACCCCAGCAGCGCGGCCTGGAAGACCGGACTCCGCCCGCCCGTACGCGCCCCCAGCGCCGCGGCCCCCGCCATCACCCCGCCCATGAGCCCGATGGCCACGTTCACGTGCCGCTGCGACACCTCGGGAACCCAGGGCCACCGCTCCCGGGCCTCGCGCGTCCAGCCCGCCATGGTCGCCAGTTCCTCGGCGTCGTGGACCGCCCACGCCGCCAGCAGCCCCCACGTGACGGTTGAGGGAACCACGGTCATCACCTCCGAAAGAAATGCAACGCAACGTTGCGTTACCTATGGTACGCCGAAGCGGGCTGACAAGATGGAGGGGTGCCCAGGATCGAATCCACCGCCGCGAGGCTCGCCAAGCTCGGTTTCGCCGACGGCGCCAGGGCCGCCCAACTCGTCCGTCAGACGGGAGTCGACGTGGACGATCTCCTGGAGTTCCTGGTGGACGTGGCCGACCCGGACCAGGCGCTGGTCTCGCTGACCCGCCTGGCCGAGCGCGAGCCCGCCGTGCTCGACGCCGTCCGCGGCGACGAGCACCTCCGCGGGCGGCTGCTGGCCGTGCTCGGCGTCAGCGCCGCCCTCGGTGAGCACCTGGTGCGCCACCCCGGCCAGGTCGCGCTCCTCGCCGAGCCACACCTGGGCGACCCACGGACCGCGTTCCTGAAGGCGGTCGGCGCCGAGCCAGGGGAGGCGGCCGACGGCGGGAGCGCCGCCGCCGCCGACGCCGCGGGGGCCGGCACCGACGCCCGGGGCGCCGGCGCCGCCACCGGCGACGTCCCGCTGAACGCGCTCCGCGTGGCCTATCGCGGCAGGCTGATGCATCTCGCCGCACGCGACCTCACAGGAGAGGCCACACCCGCGGAGGTCATGGCCGAGCTGTCCGACCTCGCCGGCGCCGCGCTGGAGGCCGCGCTCGCCATCGCGCGGGCCGAGATCGACGACAGCGAGGTACGCCTGGCGGTCATCGGCATGGGCAAGTGCGGCGCCAGGGAGCTCAACTACATCAGCGACGTAGACGTGATCTTCGTGGCCGAGCCGCGGGAGGGCGCCGACGAGACCAAGGCACTGCGTACGGCGACCCGGCTGGCCCAGGCCATGATGCGGGCCTGCGCCGACACCACGTCCGAGGGCTCGCTGTGGGAGGTGGACGCGGGCCTGCGGCCCGAGGGCAGGTCGGGCCCGCTGGTGCGCACGCTCGGCAGCCACCTGGCCTACTACCGGCGCTGGGCCAAGACGTGGGAGTTCCAGGCGCTGCTCAAGGCCCGCCCGGTAGCGGGCGACATGGAGCTGGGCGCCGCCTACGTGGAGGCGGTCAACGACCTGGTGTGGTCGGCGGCCACCCGCGAGCACTTCGTCGAGGACGTGCAGGCCATGCGCCGGCGGGTCGAGGCGCACGTGCGCGCCGAAGGGGACCGCCAGCTGAAGCTGGGGCCGGGCGGGCTGCGCGACATCGAGTTCGCGGTGCAGCTGCTCCAGCTCGTCCACGGCAGGCTCGACCCCCTGCTGCGCCGCCGGGCCACGCTGCCCGCACTGGCCGCGCTCTCCAGGGGCGGATACGTCGGCCGGGACGACTCGCGCAGTCTCGCGGAGGCGTACTCGTTCCTGCGCCAGGTGGAGCACCTGCTGCAGCTGCACCGGCTGCGGCGCACCCACATCGTGCCCACCGACGAGTCCGACCTGCGCAGGCTGGGCCGGGCGCTCGGCATGCAGCCCGATCCGGTGGGAGAGTTCACGGCGCGGTGGCGGCGGCACGCCAGGGAGGCGCGGCGGCTGCACGAGAAGCTGTTCTACCGGCCGCTGCTGCAGGCCGTGTCGCGGCTGCAGGAGTCGGAGGCGCGGCTGTCGGCCACGGCGGCGCAGGCCAGGCTGGAGGCGCTCGGCTACGTCGATCCCGCCGGCGCGCTGCGCCACATCACCGCCCTCGCCGCCGGCGTGTCCAGGCGGGCCGCCATCCAGCGCACGCTGCTGCCCGTGATGCTCGGCTGGTTCGCCGACACGCCCGACCCGGACGGGGCGCTGCTCGGGTTCCGGCAGGTGAGCGACAAACTGGGCAGCACGCCGTGGTATCTGCGGCTGCTGCGCGACGAGACGGCGGTGGCGTCCAGGATGGCGCGCGTGCTCGGCGCCGGCCGCTACGCGACCGGTCTGATCCTGCACGCGCCCGAGGCGGTCGCGATGCTGGGCTCGGACAAGGAGCTCGCCGTGCGCTCCCGGGAGTCGCTGCTGGGCGAGGCCTTCGCGGCGGTCACCAGGCACGCCGGCGATGCCGAGACCGCCGTGGCGTCCGTACGGGCGCTGCGCAGGAAAGAGCTGTTCCGTACGGCCGTGGCCGACATCTTCGGGCTCATCGACATCGAGACGGTCGGCGGCGCCCTGTCGGCCCTGACGGACGTGACCCTGCAGGCCGCGCTCGACGCCGCCCTGGCCAAGGTCCCGGACGTCACGAGGTTCGCCGTCATCGCCATGGGCCGGCTCGGCGGCATGGAGTGCTCCTACGCCAGCGACGCCGACGTCATGTTCGTCCACTCGCCGCTGCCAGGGGTGGCGGAGCGCGAGGCCACGGACACCGCGTTCGCCGTGGCCAACGAGGTGCGCCGGCTGCTGTCGCTACCCGCCCCCGACCCGCCGCTGACCGTCGACCTCGACCTGCGTCCCGAGGGGCGGCAGGGCCCGCTGGTGCGGACGCTGGCCTCCTACCGCGCCTACTACGCGCGCTGGTCGTCGCCGTGGGAGTCGCAGGCGCTGCTGCGGGCCAGGTTCTCGGCGGGCGACCGGGAGCTGGGCGCGCAGTTCACGTCGATGGTCGACGAGCTGCGTTACCCGCAGGGCGGTCTGCACGACGACGCGGTCAGGGAGATCAGGCGGCTCAAGGCCCGCATGGAGGCCGAGCGCCTGCCGCGCGGCGCCGACCCGGCCCTGCACACCAAGCTGGGACCGGGCGGGCTGTCCGACGTGGAGTGGGTGGCCCAGCTGCTGCAGCTCCGTTACGCGGGCGCGCTGCCGTCGCTGCGCACCACCCGTACGCTCGAGGCCCTGCGCGCGGCCGTGGGGGAGGGCCTGCTCGCGCCGGCCGACGAGGCCGTGCTCGCCGAGGCGTGGCGCTTCGCCTCCCGCATCCGCGACGCGATCATGCTGGTGAAGGGCCGGGCCGACGACAGCGTGCCGCGTGAGGCGGGGGAGCGCAAGCTGATCGCCCAGACGCTCGGCTACCCGCCGGACGGCTCGGAGGACTTCCTGGACGACTACCGCCGCGTGACGCGCCGCGCACGACAAGTGGTGGATCGAGTTTTTTACGGGGCTTGATCGGACTCGTCTACGGGTGTATCAAGGCGCGGTGTTATCCGTTTACGTGGATCTGGCCCTCGGCCTGGTGGTGTCGTTCCTGCTGCTGTCGCTGCTGGTGAGCGGCCTGAACGAGGCGTTCGTGCGGGTGCTCGCCATCCGCAGCAAGTTCCTGTGGGCCTACCTCAGGGACACCATGGACGGCTCCGACAAGCAGGGCAGGTCATGGCTGCCGGCCAAGGTGCGTGACGTCTTCGCGGCGCTGCCCTTCGCCCGGGACCCGCGTCCCAAGCACAGCGACCAGCCCGCGCCCGCCGAGCCGGGCGTGGTGCCGGCGCACGAGACCAAGGCCGAGGACGCCATGGTCAACCTGCTCTACCAGCGCGTCCAGGGGATCGACCACCCGAAGAGCGGCCGGACCAGCATCGCGAACATCCCGCCAGGACGCTTCGCGGTGGCGCTGATGGAGCTGGCGGCGGTCGAGCCGGACGGCGTCGAGGGGCTCCTGGCGAAGCTCAAGGAGATGCGCAGCCCCCTGTACGGCCACCTCAAGGGCGTGTGGGAGACGGCGCAGCGCGATCTCGACCGGTTCAGGCAGGGCGTGGAGACCTGGTTCGACGGGGAGATGCAGCGGCTGTCCATGCTCTACAAGCGCTACGTCAAGTGGGTCGTCGCCGTGCTCGGCCTGTTCGTGACGCTGGTGTTCACCATGGACGGGCTGGAGTACGCCAAGACACTGATGCGCGACAACGCCTTCCGCGCCTCGGTGACGGCCGTCGCGGAGTCGGGGCCGGACGCGTACAACGAGCTCAAGGCGCGCTGCACGGGCGGCGACCCGATGCCGTGCGTCACCGAGACGCTCAGCGAGCCCGCGCTGGTCAAGATGCTCGGCCAGTCGCTGGTCAGCGTGTCGATCCCGGAGCAGGGCGACCCCTCCATCCGGTGGAACGGCGCCCTGTGGTGGGACCGGATCACCACGCCGAGCCACTGGCCCGGCTTCCTGCTGACGTACGTGGCGCTGCTGTTCGGGGCGCCGTTCTGGTGGGACGTGCTCCGGCGCATCACCGGCATCAAGTCCCGGCGGTGAGTCCCCGAATGCCGGTCCCGCATTATCGTGGCTCGGATGCGGACAACCCAGCGATTGATCATGCGCAGATGGCGCGACGAGGACCGGGAGCCCTTCGCCGCCATGAACGCCGACCCCGAGGTGATGGAGCACTTCCCGGCCCCGCTCACCCGCGCCGAGAGCGACCACTTCGTCGACAGGATCGAGGAGGAGTTCGACAAGGACGGCCACGGGCTGTGGGCGCTGGAGGTGCGCGAGAGCGGGGAGTTCATCGGCTTCACCGGCCTGATCTGGCAGACGTTCGACGCGCCGTTCCTGCCCGCGTGGGAGGTGGGGTGGCGGCTGGCGCGGCCGGCCTGGGGCCACGGGTACGCCACCGAGGCGGCCAGGGAGGCCGTCAGATACGCGTTCGAGGAGGCCGGGCTGGACGAGATCATCTCCATGACGGCGCAGCGGAACACCCGGTCCCAGGCCGTGATGAAGCGCCTGGGGATGACCCATTTGGCTGACTTCAACCACCCGCGGCTAGCCCCGGGCAGCCCTCTGTACCCCCACGTGGTCTACCACCTCAAGCGCCCGTAGGCCCGTCAGGCGCTCATGGCGTAGAGGACGTCGCGCAGGGCTGGCTCGCGGCCGCGCAGCCAGACCAGGCGCAGCGCCAGTGTCGGCGCGTCGAAGTCGAGCTCCACGAGCGCGCCCGAGGCCAGGTCGGGCTCCAGCGCGAAGTCCGGCAGCAGCGCGCTGCCGAGCCCCTGCCTGGCCCACTCGCGGGCGGTCGCGATGCCGGTCAGCTCCCTGCGCGGCACCTCCGGACCGAACGCCCGATCGGCCGCCAGCCGGATCGAGCAGCCGGTGGCGCTGACCAGCAGCGGCTCCCGGTCGCCGCCCGGCGCCGCGACCAGCGACAGCCTGACCTCGCCCACGTCAAGGAAGTCCAGGTCGGGCGCCATCGCGGCACCTGAACCCGCGTCCTCGGGCATGGTGAAGCCGAGCCCGCCGACCCACAACCCCGTGTCCAGCAGCAGGGCCACGTCCAGCTCGCCGCTCGTCACCCCGGCCAGCAGCGTCCCCCGGGTCAGGGTTCGCACGTCCACGTCGAGGTCGGGGCGGCGTTCCGACAGGCGGCGGATCACGGCGGGCAGCCGGGCCGCGGCCAGCATCTCCAGCGTGCCGATCCGCACCCGGCGGCGCTGCCCGGTGACGGCGCGGCGTACCTCGTCGGCGTGGTCGAGCAGCTCCTGCGCCCGTGCCAGCAGCGTGGCGCCCGGCTCGGTCAGGCGCATCCCCTGGGGCGTGCGTTCGAAAAGGGTCACCCCGAGGCTCTGTTCGAGCCGGCGCACCTGCTCGGACACGGACGCTGGGGCGAGGCCGAGGGTGTTCGCCGCTTCGGTGACGGTGCCCGCCCCGGCCACCGCGACAAAACCCCGCAACTGGCGCAAGTCCATAGAAGGCAGCATACGGTTTTCCCGAACGCCCCCTCAGACCGCGCCTGTTGAGGGTGGATGCGGCGTTTCAGCACGCTGAGGGGCATGATGTTCGGATTCTCCCTCGCCTACTTCCTCGTGATCCTCGACACGACCGTGCTGACGATCGCGCTGCCCGACCTACGGGCCTCGCTGGGCGGTTCGCTGGCCGGCCAGCAGTGGGCGGTGAACGCGTACACGGTCGCCTTCGCCGCCGCGCTGCTCACGGGGGGAGCGGTGGCCGACCGGTACGGCGCGGCCCGGATCTTCAAGGTCGGCGTGGCGGCGTTCGGCGTGATCTCGCTGCTGAGCGCCGCGGCCCCGCACCTGGGCGTGCTGATCGCGCTGCGTGCCCTGCTCGGCCTGGCGGGGGCGCTCTGCACGGGCGGCTCGATGGCCCTGCTGCCCCAGCTCTTCCCCGACCCGGCCGCCCGCGCCCGCGCCACCGGCCTGTGGGCCGCCATCACCGGCACCGCGCTCGCCGCCGGCCCGCTGCTCGGCGGCCTCCTCGTGGACCTGTCCGGCTGGCGCGCCGTGTTCCTGCTCAACCCGCCCATCGCCCTGATCAGCCTGCTGGCCATGCGCCGGGTCCGCTCGCCGCGCGGCCACCGCCTGATCGACTGGCGGGTGCAGGCCCTGGCCTGCGCGTTCCTGGCGCTGGTGGCGGAGGCCCTGATCGACGCCTCGATGGTGGCGGGCATCCTGGCGGCGGTCGCCCTGGCGGCGGTGGTGCTCGCGGAGCGCCGCAGCAAGGCGCCGGCCCTGCCAGGCGGCCTGCTCGCCGCCACCTGGCCCGAGCTGCTGGCGGGCACGGTGGCCAACTTCGCCTTCGCCGGCGCCCTGTTCGTCCTCACCCTCCTCCTGCAGGACACCCGCCACCTGGCTCCGCTGGCCGCCGGGCTGGCCTTCCTCCCGCTGACCCTCCCCATGACCGTGAACCCGCTGCTCACCGGCCGCCTGGTGGCCCGCTACGGCCCCCGCCCGCCGATCCTGGGCGGCCTCGCGCTGCTCGCGGCCGGCCTGACGGGGGTCGCCCTGACGGACGTGGCGGCGCCGTGGCTGGTGGTGATGGGGTTCGGGCTGTCGTTCGTGCTGCCCGCGCTGATGGCGGGAATGATCAACAGCGCGCCTCCGGGCACGGCCGGCACGGCGGGCGGCGTCCTGAACGCGTTCCGCCAGGTCGGCGCCACCCTCGGCGTGGCGGTCATGGGCGTCGTGAGCCACCCCCTGCCGACGGCGGCCGTCCTGACCGCGCTGACCTGCGCCTGCTACGGCCTGGCCGCCCGCCGCGCCCGCACCGCCGCTCCGCCCGCCTCGACGGGCCCGATGCGGGTATCGTGATCGATCTCAAGTGGTGCTATGACGAGGTGACGCGTGCGTTTCCAGCATTCGAGTGACATCTGGCGCGATTTCCCCGAGCTCGTCCCCGGCGTGCTCGTCGCGAAGGGCATCACGGCGGACGTCTCCGTGGATGACCAGGTCGCCCGGTTCGCCGAGCTCGCCGCCAAGCGGCTCGCCACCTCCTCGGAAGGCGAGCTGCCGGAGATCCAGGCGTGGCGGCGGGCGTTCTCGAAGATGGGCCTCAAGCCGACCCAGTACCGCTGCGCGTCGGAGTCGTTGCTGCGGCGCTTCAGGAAGGAAGGCGCGCTGCCGCGCCTGCACCCGCTGATCGACCTCTGCAACGCGGTCTCCATCGCGTACGCCGTCCCGGTGGCGGTGTTCGACCTCTCCAAGATCTCGCGGTACGTGGAGGTCAGGTACGCGGCGGGCGACGAGGCGTACCTGACCTTCTCCGGCGAGACGGAGCACCCGCCGCCCGGCGAGGTCGTCTTCGCCGACGCGGAGGGCAGGGCGCACGCCCGCCGCTGGACCAACCGCCAGAGCGGCCACTCGGCCGTCCGCGACACGACCACCGACGTCCTGATCGTCGCGGAGGCGCTGCACGACACGGCCGGTGCGGACGTCGAACGCCTGACGGCCACCGTCGCGGACGAGCTGGCCGCTCTCTGGACCGGCGCCTCGAAGACGGCGATCCTGACCCCGTCCGCTCCCCGTTTCGAGTTCTAGCCGCTCCGTCCTTCGGACGGCTTCCGCATCGCCCACCGGACCAGGCCGGCGGCGCGTCTCCGGCGGGTCCCGCGGGCCATCTGCCTGTGCAGCACATCCAGCTCGCGTGCCTGCCGCTCCAGTTCGCTCTCCATGCGGGCCATGGCGCCCTCGTACGTCTCCCTGGCCCGCTTGTAGGCGTCGGCCTCGACCTGGTGCAGCGCGGCGCGCTCGGCGGACTCGGCGTTCCTGCCGGCGCTCCTGGCGGTGGCGACGGCGGCGACCAGGGCTGCGGCGATGCTGGCCATTGCGCCGATGACGGCGACGATCACCGCAGTGGGATCCATCGGGGCCTCCGGCGACGAAGGGGGTCCAGGCCCGGCGGCGGGGTCTCTTCGGTCATGGGGGTCATCCACCTCCCCTGTGTAACGAGATGTTGCATCCCTGCCCCGGACGCTACAACATGCAACATCAACACAGCAATGAGCAGCACCGGTCGTGGCAAAATCCGTTAATGTTGACGCCGAAAGCCGCGGGACGCCACATTTGTGCTACAACTTGCAACATGGGCGATGACGACAGGCGGGTGGGCCCCGCGCGGCCCTTCTATGAACGCGTCAATCACGAGCGGATCAGGCGTGGCTGGACCCAGCTGAAGCTGGCGGAGCAGTCGGGTGTCGACCGGGCCACCATCCACCGGATGCGGTCGGCGAAGCCGCAGCCGGACACGGTGTTCGCGCTGGCGGAGACGCTCGGCATCGACCGGGACGAGGCGCTGCGGCTGGCCGGTCTGGTGCCGGGTGGCGCGGGCGGCGCGCTTCCCGCTCTCGCGGAGGACCCCGAGGTCGACGAGCTGCTGGCGAAGCTCCCGGCGCGGCGGCGGGCGATCCTGGAGCGGTTCAGGGATTCGGAGCGGGAGCGCGTCCGGCGGCTGCGGGAGCAGGCTGAGGCCGAGGCGGCCGAAGCCGGCAGGCGCTTCAAGGAACTCGTCCGCATTGAAATAGAAGAATCGGAATAGCCAGAGAAGCGGAATTCGCCATATTATGCGGTAATCGACTGGCCACTCTAAGTAATCACGGCACCACGCCGAGTTCTTTTACTCGGCGCGATCTTCGCCACGATGCATTTCGATGATTATTTAGGCGATGCTACGAGTAGCGGAAACCCTTCCGCACCGCACAAAGGGGGGCCCTATGCGTCACATCCTCCCCATCGCCGCAGCAATCCTGTGGCTCGCCAACCTCGTCTACGTGGCGGCGATCACCTGGATGCCTCTGGCGTGGCACGAGAGCAACCGCCTCGAACCGGTCCAGCTGCTCACCGTGGGGGCCGCCGTCGCGGTCACCATCGCCTGGCAGCTCCACCGGCAGGGGATCGAATATCGGATCGGATACCGGCACGGCCGCGCCGACCGCTGAACGTACGGGGCGGCACGTCCGGCGAACGCGACGGCCGCCTCTGGCCGGACTCCGAGGAGTCGGCCAGGGCGGCCGTGGACGCGGTCCCGCACCTGCTAGACGTCGTAGTACATCTCGAACTCGTGCGGGTGCGGACGCAGCCGGATCGGGTCGACCTCGTTCTCCCGCTTGTAGGAGACCCACGTCTCGATCAGGTCAGGCGTGAAGACGCCGCCCTCGAGCAGGTAGTCGTGGTCGGCCTCCAGCGCGCTGAGCACCTCGGGCAGCGAGCCGGGCACCTGCGGGATGTTGCGGGCCTCCTCCGGCGGCAGCTCGTAGAGGTCCTTGTCGACCGGCTCCGGCGGCTCGATCTTGTTGCGGATGCCGTCGAGGCCCGCCATCAGCATGGCCGAGAACGCGAAGTACGGGTTGCACGACGGGTCAGGCACCCGGAACTCGATGCGCTTGGCCTTCGGGTTGGAGCCCGTGATCGGGATGCGGACGCAGGCCGAGCGGTTGCGCTGGGAGTAGACCAGGTTGACCGGGGCCTCGTAGCCGGGCACCAGACGGTGGTAGGAGTTGACCGTCGGGTTGGTGAAGGCCAGCAGCGACGGGGCGTGCCTGAGCAGGCCGCCGATGTAGTAGCGGGCCGTGTCGGACAGGCCCGCGTAGCCGACCTCGTCGTAGAAGAGCGGCGAGCCGTCCTTCCATAGCGACTGGTGGCAGTGCATGCCCGAGCCGTTGTCACCGAAGATGGGCTTGGGCATGAACGTGACCGTGTGGCCGTACTCGAGGGCCGTGCTCTTGATCACGTACTTGTAGAGCATCAGGTTGTCGGCGGTCTTGAGCAGCGTGCCGAACTTGAAGTCGATCTCCGCCTGGCCCGCCGTGCCGACCTCGTGGTGCTGCATCTCGACGTCGATGCCGCACTCGATGAGGTTGCGCACCATCTCGGAGCGCAGGTCGGTGAAGTGGTCCATCGGCGGCACCGGGAAGTAGCCGCCCTTGTAGCGCGGCTTGTAGCCGAGGTTGCCGCCCTCGGTCGACTTGCCGGTGTTCCAGGCGCCCTCGATGGAGTCGATGTAGTAGTAGCCGGCGTTCTGCTTCGTCTCGAAGCGCACGTCGTCGAAGATGTAGAACTCGGCCTCGGGGCCGAAGTAGACCGTGTCGGCGATGCCCGTGCCCTTGAGGTATTCCTCTGCCTTGCGTGCCACGTTGCGCGGGTCGCGGCTGTAGGCCTCGCCGGTCAGCGGGTCGTGCACGAAGAAGTTGATGTTGAGCGTCTTGTGCTGGCGGAACGGGTCCACGACCGCGCTGGACGGGTCGGGCAGCAGAAGCATGTCGGACTCGTGGATCGCCTGAAAGCCTCGGATCGACGAGCCGTCGAACATGAGTCCGTCGGTGAAGACGCTCGCGCTGAAGTTTTCTACCGGGAAGGTGAAGTGGTGCGTCGTCCCCGGCAGGTCGGTGAACCTGACATCGACGAATTGCACCCCTTCGTCACTGATGAACTTCAGGACGTCGTCGGCGGAGTTGAACACTCTCGAACCTCCCTGGGGACTGGCCATCATGCCGACGCTAGGACGTGGCCGTTTCCGTATGGTGTCTCGTTTGTTTCACACATGTTACGCAGGTCAGGTGGGTTGCGCCGCGGTGCACCCAGTGCCTTCGTCCTCTTCCTGCTCGTACGGATCCTTCGGCAATCCGGTGGGCGTGACCTTTCCGGAAGGCGAGTCCTCATAAACGGGATGCACGAATGCGTCGTGCGTGTCGCAGCTGGACGGGGTGGTGCTCGGGCCCCATCCCGTCGGCCAGACGACCAGGTCCCCGGACTCGCGGTAGAGCAGCACATCGCCGATGGAATGGGCGACGAGCCTGATGGTGGTCTCGGGTCGGCCCGGACGTTGCAGGGCGTAAACGACCAGATGGTTCAGCTTCACCTTGACGCCGTGCCTGTCGTCCTCCTTGAAGGTGGACAGCGTCGCCCGTCCGTGCACCTTGACCACATCGGTGGACAGGGCCGTGCCCCGCGCGAAGCGCATGACGTATCCCAGAGCGCCCTCGTCGTTGTGCTGGATGTTGTCGAGAAAGTCCGCGCGCAGCTCGGCGGGCAGGAGCTCGGCGAAGGCCGACGGCTTGCCGCCCATGAGCGTCTTCTTGTCCAGGAAGGCCGCCGCCAGCAGTTCGCGCGTCCGCTTCAGCCCCTTGGTCACGTCCTTCTTCGACAGCCCGCCCAGCGCCTTGGCCTCCGGCATCACGAACCCGGCGACCCCGTCGGCGTACTGCTCGGCGGGGGACCCGGCGAACGGGCTCGGCGGCTCCTCGCCACCGCCGTCCGCCTGCTCCTCGTCGGAGTCCTCGTCCGAATCCTCAGCCGAGTCCTCAGCCGGGCCTTCGGCCGGACCCACCGTGAGCCTGAGCGACGGCGCCGCGACCGCCGGGTCCTCGGGCACCGCACCCGAGGGGGTGAGCAGGTCGGGGCGGAAGGTCACGACCACGCCCGCGGCCGCGATCAGCCCCGTGATCACGGCCATCGCGATCCAGGCCCGCCCGACCCGCCGCCGCGGGGCCGTCCCGCTCTCGTACGGGCCCGATAAGCGCGAGCGTCTCTGTAACCGATCTGTACGCCGCTGCTCTTTCGCGCCTTTGACGGCCGCGGCCCGCATCCTGCGCTGTTGCTCCTCGTCGATCTGCGCGACCAGCTCGTTGAAGCGCGCATCAAGGTCATCCCCGTGTGGCATGGCGTACATGATGGCCGGTTTGCGACGCGGTTGGGTCACGACGCGGACCGGCACTCCAGGCGGATACCGTTGAGGACATGAGCAGCAAGGGGCCTCGGTGGACGCAGACCTGGCTGGGCGGGATCAGGTCCGCCGGCATCGATCTCGGCTACCCGGGTGAGCGCCTGGGCCTGCCCGAGGAGGGCAGCGGGTCGATCGCCGGCTGGGGCCGCAGGATCGCCGCGCTGGTCATCGACTGGATGATCTGCACGTGGGCCGTCGTGCAGCTGCTGCTCAGGATGAACCCCGCCGAGCAGCCGTGGGCGCCCGCGGTCGTCTTCGCCGTGCAGTACCTGATCCTGGTCGGGTTCATGGGGCAGACCTTCGGGCACCGGCTGGCCGGCATCAGGGTGGCCGCGATGGACGGCGGGAACCCCCGCTGGCTGCCCGTGCTGGTGCGCACCCTGCTGCTGTGCCTGGCCGTGCCCGCCCTCATCTGGGACCGCGACCACCGCGGGGTGCACGACCGCGTGTCCAACACGATGGTCGTCCGGATGTAGCTCTTCATCGAGAAAAAACCATACCGGGTTTAAAAGTGAACCCGGTATGGTTTATGCTGTCCGTATGGGGCTCAGGGAGCGGAAGAAGGAGCAGACGCGGCGGCGGATCGCCGAGGTGGCGCTGCGCCTGTTCGACGAGCGCGGCTACGACGCGGTGACCGTCAACGAGATCGCCGAGGCGGCCGGGGTCGCCAAGGTGACGCTGTTCAACTACTTCCCGACCAAGGACTGCCTCGTCACCGAGGGGATCAAGGACGACCTGGCCGCGATCGTGGCCGGGCGCCCCGAGGGGGTCACGCCCCTCGGCGCGCTGCGCGAGCACTACCGGGCGCTGGCCGCCCAGGGCGCGGGCGAGATGGACGTGGAGTCGCTGCTGACCAGGGTCCGCGTGATCTCCTCGAGCCAGGCCCTGATGGGCGCGCTGCACGGGGTGCGCATGGGTGAGCGCTATGAGCTGGCCGAAGCACTCAAGGAGGCCCACCGCGGCGACGACCTGACCGCCCAGCTCATGGCCGCGCAGATCACCGCCGCCGTCACCACCGTCCAGGAGGCGTTCTTCCAGCGCATCGCCGCGGGAGTGCCGCTGGAGGAGGCGGGCGGGCGCCTGGCGGGCGACGTGGAGGTGGCCTTCGACCTCCTGGAGCACGGGCTCACAACAAAAGGGGATAAGTCATGAAAAAGGGGATCAACTATGACGTTGGGTTCCTGCCGGGCCACGACCTGAGCCGCACGTCGTTCCACATCGAGGACGTCCGCCGCGACATGCGCGCGATCGCGGAGGACCTGCACTGCGCGTCGGTGCGCATCTCCGGCCGCGACCCCGAGCGCGTCGAGGCGGCGGCCAGGGAGGCCGCGGCGGCCGGGCTGGAGATCTGGTTCACCCCGTTCCCCGTGGACCTCACGCAGGACGAGATGCTCGAGGTCTTCGCCGACGCGGCCGGCCGCGCCGAGGGGCTGCGCCGCGACGGCGCCGACATCGTGCTGGTCACCGGCTGTGAGATCACCGCCTTCGGCAAGGGCTTCATCGAGGGCGACGGCTACCGCGACCGGCTCGGCGCCATGATGAGCGGCGACATCGAGTGGTGGACGTCCCTGATGCAGGTCATGCCGCGCTTCAACGGTTACCTGGCGAAGGTGGCCGAGGCCGTGCGGCCGCTGTTCGGCGGCAGGCTGAGCTACGCCTCGGGGCCGTGGGAGCCGGTCGACTGGGCCCCGTTCGACGTGGCGGGCGTGGACGCCTACCGCGCCTCCTACAACGCCCACGACTTCGTGGACGAGCTGCGCGCCCAGTTCAAGCACGGCAAGCCGGTCGCGGTGACCGAGTTCGGCACGTGCGCCTACCGCGGCGCGGGGGAGCGCGGCGGCTCGGCGTGGGTGGTGCCCGACGGCGCCGTGCCCGACGAGGGCGAGCAGGTGCGCTATTTCACCGAGCTGATGGACGTCTTCGAGCAGGAGGGCGTGGACACCGCGCTCTGGTTCACGTTCGCGGCCTACAACCGCGTCGGCGAGGCCGACCTCGGCTCGTACGGCGTGGTGAGGATGCTCGACGAGCGGCGCTGGGAGCCCAAGGAGGTCTTCCACGCCATGGCCGCTAGGTATTCGCGCAGCTGAAGATCGCTGTGCCGGGCAGGTGGCGGCCGCGCAGCGGGCTCCAGCCGCCCCACACCCGCTCGTGCCCCTCGGGCCACTCGGGCTCCAGCAGCCCGGCGACGGTCAGGCCGGAGGCGACCAGCAGGCTCACCCAGTCGCCCAGGGTGCGGTGGTGCTCGACGTACGTGACCGTGCCGCTCTCGTCCTGTTCCTCATAGGGGGAGCGGTCGAAGTAGGACCGGTCGGACGTCAGCCCGCGCGGCCCCGGGTCGTCGGGGAAAGCCCAGCGGATCGGATGGCTCACCGAGAACACGAACCGGCCGCCCGGCCTGAGCACCCTGCGCACCTCGCGGAAGACCGCGAGCGGGTCGGCCACGAACGGCAGCGCGCCGAACGCCGAGCAGGCCAGGTCGAAGGCGTCGTCGGCGAACGGCAGCGACTCGGCGTCGGCCTGCACCACGGGCACGCGCAGCCCGGTGTCGAGGTCGATGCGCTGGGCGTGGCGCAGCTGCCGGTGCGAGATGTCGAACGCGGCCACCCGCGCCCCCTGCGTCACCAGCCACCGCGCGCACTGCGCCGCCCCGCAGCCGATCTCCAGCACACGCCGGCCGCGCACCTCGCCGAGGAGGTGCGCGTCGGCCTCGTCCACGCCCTCGGGGCACCAGACGAAGCCGGTGTCACGCAGGAACTCGCCGTGCTCGACCTGGTAGTCGTCGGCGTTGCCGTCCCACCACCAGCGGTTGGCCCGCGACGAACCCGACAGCACTAGCGCATCTTGGGGCCGCGCGGCATGCGGGCGCCCCTGGGCATCGGACCCTTGGGCATCGGCATGTTCTTCGGCAGCGAGCGCAGGCGGTCCTTCACCTCGTTGACCGCGGGCTTCTTCAGGTTGCGCGGCAGCTTCATGATGTGGCGCTGCAGCTTGCCGAGCGGCACCTGCCCCTCGCCGTCACCGCACTGCACGTCGTAGATCTCGATGCCCAGCACCACTCGGGCGACCCGCTTCTTCTCGGCCGCCAGCATCTTCGCCACCCGGTTGCCGGGCCCCTCCGACACCAGCACGACGCCGGGGAAGCCGACCACGAGGTGGATGAGGTCCTGGTCGCGGTTGACCGCGATGGCCGGGGTGACCTGCCAGTTGCCGCGCATGCCCTGCAGCACCGCCGCCGCGGCGCCGGTCTGGCCGTGCAGGATCGAGTATTGCGCCTTCTGGGCGAGTTGCCCGAACACCACCAGACCGACCGTGAGCGCGGCCAGCACGCCGATGAACACCGAATACCACAGGTAGTCCGTGACCAGGCCGATCACGACGACCACCGCCAGCGTGCCCACCGCCGAGAGGAAGACTATGGGCATCCCCTTGGGGTTGGCCTGCTTGATGATCTGCGCGATCATGCGGAGCTGCTTGATGCGCCCCGGCTTCTCTGGTTCCTCGGACTTTGCCATGCTCTGAAGGATACAAACCAACTGGTGCAGTACGGAAAACGCGACCCGGCCATTTCTCGCGCGGCTTACACCTTCACGGTAGCCGACAGCCGCAGATCGCCCACGCTGGGGCCCGCCTCGACCGCGTACTCGCCCTCGACCGTCCGCCAGCCGCCGTCCCAGACCTGGAAGGCCCGCTCCGGCAGGAAGATCGTGGTGAGCACGGTCTCCCCGGGCGCGGCCTCGACCACGTCGAAGCCGGCCAACGCTCCGGCGACGTACACCTGCACGACCTCGCGGCCAGGGCGGTCGCCGGTGTTGGTGACGGCGACCGTGACGGTCGTCCCCTCGGCCGCGATCGAGTCGTACGACCAGGTCGTGTAGCCCAGGCCGTGCCCGAACCAGAACGCGGGCGCGCGCCCCGACCGCTCCCACGCCCGGTACCCGATCGAGACGCCCTCCTCGTACGCCAGCACGCCGTCCACCGGCGTCACGTCCACCACGGGAGCGTCCTCCAGCCGCTTCGGCCAGGTCGTGGGCAGCCGCCCGCCCGGCTCGGCGTCCCCGAACAGCACGTCCGCCAGCGCCGCCCCCGCCTCCTGCCCGGGGAACCAGGTGAGCAGCACGGCCGCCACCTCCCCCGTCCACGGCATCTCGACCGGCGAGCCGGCGTTGACGACCACGACGGTGCGCGGGTTGGCGGCGGCGACGGCGCGGATCAGCTCGTCCTGCCGTCCGGGCAGCCTGAGGTCCGTACGGTCGAAGCCCTCGCTCTCCACCTCCGGCGTGGTCGCGGCCACGACCACCGCCACGTCGCACTCGGCCGCCACCCGCGCGGCCTCGGCCAGCAGCTCCTCCTCGCCGGGGCTCGGATTCGCGTGGCCGACCGTGAACGACACGAACGCCATCCCGCCGAACGCCCCCGCCGGGTGCGTCACGACCACCTCGTACGGCTCCCCGGCGGTCATGGCCACGCCCACCCGCCGCTCCGGCGGCGACAGGAACGCCGCGGCCGGGTCGTCGCCGTCCGCCTCGAGGAGCTCGTCGAGGACGGTCTCGCCGTTCACGGCGACGGTGAAGGCCCCCACCCCGGCGACGGAGAGCTGGTGCCCGCCCGAGACGTCCGGCGTGTACGTGGTGCGCAGCCGGACCGCCGTCAGCCGGTCGCCGTCCACGTCGGGCGGCAGCTGGCCGATCCACCGGGCCTCGGCCGCGGCCAGCGGCTGCTCGGACAGCGCCGCGCCCTCCGCGTCCAGGAAGGTGGCCGTGGCCGGGCCGGGGATCGGGGACAGGCGGATCCGGGGGTCGGTGCCGAGCGCGTACCGGACCTCGGCCCGCTCCCCGAGTCCCTGCAGCGGCGAGACGATCCTGTCGGGGAAGACCTGCGCGCTGCCGCCGCCCATGACGCGGGCTTCCGCGGCCGCCGCCCCGATCACGGCGACGGTCCTGACCTGCCGGAACGGCAGGATGCCGTCGTTGGTCAGCAGGGTGAAGCCGCGCGTGGCCACCTCGCGGGCCAGCGCCACCCCGTCGACGCGCTCCCTGGCGGGAGGCGGCGCGGAGTGCGGTCCGGCGCCGCGCAGGGCGCCGACGCGCCGGGCCAGGCGCAGGATGCGGCGCACGCGGTCGTCCACGACCGACTCCGGCACGCGCCCCTCCCGCACGGCCGCCTCCAGCTTCTCGCCCCAGGGCCCGGACGGGCCGGGCATCGCCACGTCGGTGCCTCCCATGGCGGCGGCCTCGGTCGTGCGCAGCGCCGTCCAGTCCGACACCACGAACCCGTCGAACTCCCACTCGCCCTTCAGCACCCCGTTCACCAGCTCGGAGTGCTCGGTCATGGTGGTGCCGTTCACCGAGTTGTAGGCCGTCATGAGGCCCCACGCCCCGGCCCGCACCACCCGCTCGAACGGCCGCAGGTACGCCTCCCGCAGGGCCTTCTCGCCCACCTGGACGTCCGCGGTGAAGCGTTCGGTCTCGAAGTCGTTGGCCACGAAGTGCTTGGGCGTGGTGGCGACGCCGCCCTCCTGGACGCCCTCGACGTAGGCCGCGCCGATCTCTCCCGTCAGGTACGGATCCTCGGAGAAGCACTCGAAATGGCGGCCTCCGAGCGGCGAGCGGTGCAGGTTGATCGTGGGGGCGAGGAGCACGTGCACGCCCTTGCGCCTGGCCTCCTGCGCCAGCAGCGCGCCTGCCCGCCGCACCAGGTCCACGTCCCACGTGGCGGCCAGCGCGGTCGGGCTGGGCAGCGCGATCGAGGGGTCGGCCGAGCTCCACTGCTCCCCGCGTACGCCGATCGGGCCGTCACTCATGACGAGCCGGTCGAGGCCGATCTCGGGCAGGGGAGGGAGCGACCACATGTCGGCCCCGGTGAGCAGGCGGATCTTGGTGCTGAGGTCGAGCCGGGCGATGAGTTCGTCGAAGTCCACCACCACAGTCTTCACCAGGTCACCGAACGTCCGGAAGACGGATCCGAACCCCGTTCAGCCCTTCAGCCCGGTGTGCGCCAGCCCCTCGATGAACTGCCGCTGTGCCAGCACGAACACCACCAGGACCGGCAGCGCCGTCATCGTCGCGGCGGCCAGCTGCACGTTCCACATGGGCCCGCCGTAGTTGTCCACGAACTGGGTCAGCGCCTGGGGCAGCGTGAACATGTCGGGCGACGACAGGTACACGATCGGCTCCAGGTAGAGGTTCCAGGAGTGCAGGAAGGTGAAGATGGCCACCGCACCCAGCGCGGGTCTGGCCAGCGGCAGCGCCACCCGGTAGAAGGAGCCGAAGCGGCCCAGCCCGTCCACCCTGGCGGCCTCCTCGAGCTCGTCCGGCAGGGTGAGGAAGAACTGCCGCATGATGAACGTGGCCAGCACGCCGGGCGCGCCGAGAATCGGCACCACGATCAGCGGCCAGTGCGTGTTGTTCAGCCCCAGCGAGTTGAACAGCTGGAACAGCGGCACGATCGTCACCTCGCTCGGGATCAGCAGCCCGACCAGCACGACCACGAACAGCACGTTCTGCCCGCGGAAGCGGATGCGGGCGAAGGCGTACCCGGCCATCGAGGCCACCGCCATCGTGCCCACCGTCACCAGCAGCGCGATGTAGAGGCTGTTGAGGTACTGCCGCCCGAACGGCTGCACCTCGAAGACCTGGCGGTAGCCGGACAGGTCCCAGGAATCGGGCAGCAGCGAGAAGGCGAAGATCTCGTTGATCGGCTTCATGGACGAGGTGATCATCCACCAGGTCGGGAAGACGAACGGCACGCACAGGACGCACAGCACGCCGTACAGGACGATCTTACGCCTCATGGAAGACCCACCTCCTGCGCATCCGCCACTGCAGCAGGGTCAGCGCGCCGACGATGGCGAACAGCAGGACCGACAGGGTCGCGCCGTAGCCGAAGCGGTGGAATTGGAAGGCCTGCTGGTAGAGGTAGTAGACGAGCACGGTGGTCGAGGTGCCGGGGCCGCCCTGCGTGAGCACCGCGATCTGGGCGAAGACCTGCAGGGAGCCGACCACG
This sequence comes from Nonomuraea helvata, assembly GCF_039535785.1. Lineage (NCBI taxonomy): Bacteria > Bacillati > Actinomycetota > Actinomycetes > Streptosporangiales > Streptosporangiaceae > Nonomuraea > Nonomuraea helvata. The sequence continues at coordinate 1,367,717 of NZ_BAAAXV010000001.1, read as the reverse complement.
GTGATGATCGAGGTGAGCAGGACCGTCGGGCTGATCAGCGGCATCGTGATCCGCAGGAACCTGCGCCACGCGCCCGCGCCGTCCAGCTCGGCGGCCTCGTAGAGCTGCTTGGGCACGCCCTGCAGCGCCGCCAGGAACAGCACCATGTTGAGCCCGACGTTCTTGAGCACCTGGACGACGATCACCGACAGCATGGCGGTGCCCTCGCCGCGCAGCCAGTTCGGCCCGTCGAGGCCGGCGGCGCCGAGCACGCTGTTGACACCGCCGGACGGCTGCAGCAGGAACTGCCAGACGATCGTCCACGCCACCAGCGACACCAGCACCGGGGAGAAGAACAGCGTGCGGAAGAGCGCCGTCCCGCGCAGCCGCTGGTTGAGCAGGACCGCGAGCAGGAGGGCGAGTGCGAGGTTGAGCGTCACCAGGCCCACGGAGAACACTCCGGTGGCGGTCAGCGCCTCGCGCAGCCGCACGTCGGCGGCGAGCCTGGCGTAGTTGCCGAGGCCGGCGAACTCGAAGCTGCCGGCCAGCACGTTCCACTCGTTGAGGCTGTACCAGCCGACCATGGCCAGGGGCAGCAGCACGAACAGCGCGCTGCCGACCAGCTGGGGTGCGATGAACAGGTATCCGACGAGGTGGTCGCGGCGGCGGACGTTCCAGAAGGGGATGGTGGAGGCGGGCCGCGCGAGCCGGGCGGCGAGTGTCATGTCACGCGCCCAACATCGGCTGGATCTTCGCGCACACGTCGTCCAGCACCGCCTTGACGTCGGCGTCCGGCCGCCAGAGCGGGTCGAGCGCGGCCCGTACGGTCTGCGACAGCTCCTCCTGGCCCTTGTGCACAGGCTTGACGGTGCCCTTGTTGATGCCGTCGATCACCACGCTCTGCAGCTGCTCGGGCTTGAGCAGCGGGTTGCTCTTGGCCAGGGTCTCGGCGTTGAGCTGGGAGGAGCGGGCGGGCGGGAAGAACTGGGCGAGCTTGGCGGAGTTGGCCGCGTTGGTGAAGTAGGCCAGGAACTCGGTGGCCAGCTCGGCGTTGGGCGACTTCTTCAGCACGCCGACGCCGGCCTGGCCGATCACCGCGTACTCGCCCTTGGGGCCGGCCGGCAGCGGCAGCAGCTCCCAGCCGAACTTCGCGTCCTTGAGCAGGCCCGCGCGGGAGACCTGGCTGATGGCCATGGCGGCGTCGCCGGCGAAGAAGTCGACGGTCGTGCCGGGGCCCGGCACGGCCTTGTCCACGAAGATCGACTTGTGGATGAACGTCATGGCCCCGACCATCTCCGGGCTGTTGAATCCGCAGGTCGCGCCGTCGTCGCTCCACGCCTTGGCGCCCCAGCCGCCCCAGATGCCGGCAAGCACGCCCCACTCCTTGTACTCGAAGTCGGGGATGGCCAGGCCCGCCTTGCCCTTCTTGGCCACGGCGGCCGCGGCGGCCATGGCCTCATCCCAGGTCCAGCCCTTCCCGGGCGGCTTCTGGCCGGCCTGCTTGAGCAGGTCGGTGTTGACGAAGACGCCCAGGGGCGAGGTGGAGAACGGGTAGGCGTACAGCTCGCCGTCCTTCTCCCAGAGCCTGGTGGCCGACGGGATCAGCTCCCCGCGGTTCTCCAGCTTGCCTCCCACCGGGGCCAGCGCGCCGGAGCCGACGAAGTCGGGCGCCGAGCGCTCCAGGATCCAGGCCAGGTCAGGGGCGTTGCCGCCGGCGATCTGCGTGGTGAGCGTCGTGGTGTAGGTGTCGACGGGCAGCGACTCGAACTTCACCTTCGCCTTGGTGAAGCCCGCCGCGATGTCGTTGAGCAGCTTCAGGTGGGCCTCGCTGGCGGTCCACACCGTCATGCGGAGCGTGACGGGACCGGCCTGCGTGGTCGCCTCGCCACCGCCGCCGCAGGCCGTGACCGCCACGGTGAGGGCGAGCGCGGCGGATGGGAGCTTCGCGATTGGTCTCATGGAAGGGGCTCCTTGGTTCAGTAGCCGGCCACGTCGGGCCAGTGCAGCTCGACGCCCTCGCGGGCGAGCCGCCGCTGGAAACCGGCCAGCAACGTCTCGCTCTCCCGCACGGCGTGCGGCGTGGTGGCGTGGTCGAGGCAGTACGCGGCGAGCGCGCCCGCGGCTTCTCCGGCGTTCCACTCGACCGGATGCAGCCGGTAGGCGCCGTTGGTGATGTGGGTGGTCCCGATGTTCTTCGAGGCGGGCAGCAGGTTGGTCATGCGCTGCGGGATGAGCGCGCCGAGCGGGATCTCGAACGGCGAGCAGCCCACGTCGATGTAGTTGTCGCCACCCGTCGAGGGATGCAGGTCGATGCGGTACATGCCGACGCCCACCGAGTCGGCGTAGCCGACCGCGCCCTTGTCGCCGCGCACCGCCAGCGACAGGTCCTGCTCCACCACCGTGTAGAGCGCGCGGATGCGCCGCGACTCGCGGATGTAGGGCGCCTGCGCCAGCCCGTCGGCGCCGCCGGTGACGTCGCCGCGCAGCCGGAGCCCGGGATAGCCGGTGCCGCCGTCGTGGCGGGGGGCCTCGGTCTGCAGCCAGTACAGCGCCGACCTGGACAGCTCGCGTGCCGCCGCGAGATGGGCGGCGGCGTCGGGCACGTCGATGACCGGACCTACGAGGTAGTCGATCAACGGCCAGTTGACCAGCGTGATGTCGCTTGCGTACGCGCCGGGCTCGAAGGTGCGCCGGGCGGCGATCCTGCGGAACGTCCACAGGTTGCCGTCGCCGGGGTTGACCCGCTGGTCGGCCTCCACGAGCAGCGGGTCGTCGTCGGGATTGGGGGTGAAGGAACGCTCCACGATCTCCAGCGTGCGTGGACTGGGGCAGCGCCACGACAGCAGCCGGTCGCCCCAGAACGGCGGCTGGTAGGCCCGCCAGAAGTCGTAGCTCGCGGGCCTGTCGATGGTGTGGTCGCCGTCGACGTGGTCGATCGCGAAGCACACCGACACGGCCTGCATGTTGAGCGGCTGGGCCGTCATGGGGGCGCTGGGCTCGCCGGTCTCCTCCTGCGACTCGAAGCCGGTCACGTACTCGGTGCCGGTCAGGGGGAGCAGCTCGCCGGTCTCGGTGGCGTCCAGCACGTACGGGGCCGCCGCCCAGACCTCGCCGCCGCCGTCGCGGTGCGCCAGCCTGACCGCGGTGACCCGGTCGCCGTCCACCTCGGCCGCCACCGGCCTGTACGGCTTCAGCAGGCGTAACCGGCCCGAGCCGAGATACGGCGCGAGCATCGCGTCGATGACCGCCACCGCCACCCTGGGCTCGTGGCACAGGCGGCTCACGTGACCGCCGCCGGGGTTGAGCTCGCGCCTGGCCCTGGCGGCCGAGGTCAGCGGGTAGTGGTCGCGGTAGTACCGGCGGATGCCGTCGCGCAGCGCGCGGTAGCTCGCGGTGACCCCGAAGCGCTCCACCCAGGAGTGCTCGTCCGGCGGCACGGCCTGGCTCGTCAGCTGCCCGCCGAGCCAGTCGTACTCCTCGGACATGATCACCGTGCGGCCCGCGCGGAGCAGGGCCAGGGCCGCGGCGACGCCGCCCAGGCCGCCGCCGACCACGACGGCGTCCGCTGATATGTCAACCACTGATATGTCAACCACGCGGGTTGTCTACCTTCCTTGGTGTGGTGCCAGGGTGTCGCCCTCGATCAGCTCGCAGGACAGCAGCTCCTGCGGGCTCTCGCCGGTCTCCATGACGTGGGTCAGCACTTGTACGGCCCGGCGGCCCATCTCGCGCCGCGGGATGCGGAAGCCCGTGAAGTCGATATCCGTGTGGACCGGGCGGGTGGCCGCGCCCAGCGTGACGACCGACAGGTCGCCGGGCACGGACAGGCGCCGCTCCCTGGCCGCCTGCACGACGGCGACGCCGTCGGCCTCCTCCTCGAAGAACGCCACCGTCACACCCGCCTCCAGCAGCGCGTCCAGATCCGGCGCGGGCAGGTGCAGGGCCTCGTCGCCGGCCGCCTCGCGGAAGCCGCGCAGCCGGTCGGCGTACGACTCGGCCTGCTCGCCGAGCCCGACGTACGCCAGCCGCCGGTGCCCCAGCCCGATCGCCCGCTCCACCAGCGCCCGCACGGCAGGCGGGTAGTCGGCGCCCACGTACGGCACCGGGCCCCCGGCGTCGTCACGGCGGCCGACCGACACGAACGGGATGCGCTCGGCGATGAGCCGGGCCAGGTCGTCCCTGTCGATCCTGCGGCCGAGCAGCACGCAGCCGTCGGCCAGCCGGATCCGGTTGTCGGCCGTGTAGATCCTGCGCCGCATCCCCGCCGCCTTCGCGCTGGTGAACAGGAGCAGGTCGCAGCCGATCTCCTCGGCGTACTCCTCGATGCCGACCATGAACGGGTAGTAGAAGTCGGCGCTCGTGGCGGGGAAGACGGCTTCGTAGGTGAACACGCCCAGGATGCGGTTGCGCCCCTCGGCCAGCCGGCGGGCGGCCGGGTCGGCCACGTAGCCGGTCTCCCTGATCACGCGCAGGACACGCTCGCGGGTCTCGGGAGCGATGCGTACCTCGCCCTCGGAGCGGTTGTTGAGCACCAGGGACACCGTCGTCTGGCTGACTCCGGCCATGCGGGCGATGTCCTGCTGGGTGAGGCGTCTGGCCACGGGCTGTTACGTCCTATCGGGTGATAATGCGCATTAGTTGGGATTGTGGGAGCTCGCTGTGCGCCACGTCAAGTGGTGAGTTGTCGGAATTTTTCCTGTGATAATTCGTATTATCATCTTGACGCGGGTTTTGGCATGGGCCAGCGTGTGCGATCGACGCCGCCACGTACCGTAAGGAGCCCCCTGCCGTGGAGCACGCCCTCACCCGCCGGACCCTCTTGGCCGTCGCCGGCGCGGCCGCCCTCCTGCCCGCCGGGCCGGCGCGGGCCGCGGCCGGTCTCACGCCGCTCCCGCCCGGGGCGCCCGACCGGCGCCTGTTCTCCCCGCACGAGCAGCGCTTCGCCCCGTACCTGGTCACGCTCGCGCCGATGGTCGGCGACATGGACGACAGCGGCTTCTTCGCGGGCGGCTGGTGGCGCAGTCCGGCGGCGCCCTACAACGCCCGCGTGCAGGAGCACGTCCACACGCTGGCCTGGTTCCACACCAAGCGGCGCGCCTGGAACCCGTACCGCGGCGACCCGGCGCTGCTGGCCGCGCTCGACGCCGCGCTCGGCCACTACCTCGGGCTGCAGCACGAGGACGGGTCGTGGTCCGAGTACTCCGCCGACCAGCATTCGCTGGCCGCCACCGGGTTCGCGCTCGGCTACCTGAGCAAGACCCTGGCCCTGCTGCGCGAGTCGAACGCGCTGCCCGCGCGCAGGACCCAGCTCAGCGCCGCCCTCCACCGGGCCATGACCTGGTTCCTCGACCCCGGCAACGACGTCGTCTGGCAGGCGAAGCTGACCTGGGCCAACCAGGTCACCGCCGGGCTCGCCGGCTCCGCCCTCGCCCTGAACCTGGACCGCGACCCCACGCTCCGTCGCGGCCTCGCGGACGCGTTCGCACGCATCGCCGCCGTCGGGCAGAGCCCCGCCGGGTTCTTCTACGAGGAGAGCGGCATGGACATGAACTACAACTTCGAGGTCATGCTGCCCGAGCTGGCCGACGCGTGGCGGCAGTCAGGGGACCGCAACCTGGTCTCCATGGCGGCCGGGTACACCGGCTGGCTCGGCTACAACCTGCTGCGCGAGCCTGACGGCTCCGGCTGGCTCACCAACATCGCGCCGTCGTCGCGTACCAGCGCGCTCTTCTACGACGACACCCGGCCCGACCCGGAGCGCACCGCCCTCGGCAGCGTGTTCATTCCCCGGGTGCCGGCTCTGGGAGCGTTCATGTCGGCCCGTGAGGACCTCGCCGCCGCCCGCGCCGCCTGGGCCGCCGACACCTCCCCGGTGCCGGTGCTGGCCAAGCAGAACACCTCGCCCCGCATCCTGACGCACGCGCTCTACGCCGAGCGGTACGCCCACCGGCAGGCCAAGGAGCGGGCCCTGGCGGAGGTGCCGTACCTGGCCTCGGAGCGCTTCACCGAGCGGCGGGGCGACCTCGGGCAGGAGTTCCTGTTCCTGCGGCGGCCGGGCCTGTACCTGGGCGGCTACTTCGGCGCCCGGCGGGCGACCACACTGGCCAGGACCGGCCTGACGTTCCTCTGGCATCCCGTCGCGGGCACGGTCGTCCACTCGCTGAACAACAACAACTACGCCTGCTGGGCCACCGTCTTCCCGGGCCAGAAGCCGGACGCGAACGGGCCGCAGGCCGTCGAGTTCCTGGGCGGAGAGCCGTACGCCTTCCGCTTCGGCACGTCCTCCGTGGCCACCGACGTCACCGTGGCCGACGGGCTCGTCCGCCGCTCCGTACGCGCCGGCGCCGCCGCCACCGAGCAGATCCCGCTCGTCGTGCACCCCACGGACGAGGTCGTCTTCACCGACGGCACCGCGGCCCCCTACGGCGGCTCGGTCACCGCCACCGCCGACGGGATCGACCTGCGCAGGAACGGCGTTGTCATCGCGTTGCGCTGGGGCACGCCGCGGAAGGCCACGTTCGGGGTGACGTCGGTGTCGTACCTGCGGGACGGCAAGCGGCGCCTGCACGTGCTCCGCGTTCCCCACGACGGCGCCATCGACGTCACCATCACCCTGCCGACATGACTCAGGCGGTGTGACTCAGGCGGCGTGACTCAGGCGGCGTGAGTCAGGCGGCGACGAAGAACTCCAGGAGCTCGGGGACCAGCGCCTCGGGGGCCACGTTGTGGGCCTGGTCCTCCAGCACCCGTCGCACCGCGCCGGGCACTGCCCTGGTGACCGCCAGTCCCGCGTTGGACATCCAGCCGGGGCTGTCCTCGCCGTTGAGCACGAGCGTCGGCTGCGTGACGGCGGCCAGCCGTTCGGCGGGCAGCGCGTTGCCCGGCCCCAGGACGGCGGCCTCGTAGGCGAGGGTGTGAGCCAGCGCCTCGAGCCCCTGCCAGGACGGCTGCGCGCGCATCGCCGCCACCGCCTCCGGTGACGCCTCGGCCGCCTCCACCATGAACCGCTCCACCGCCTCCCCCCGCCTGCCCGCACTCACCAGGGCGTGGAGCCGCGCCGCGAAGTCGTCCGGCAGTGGGGGCGCGCTGTCGTCCACGTGGTACGGCGGCTCCCACAGGGCCAGCTTGGAGATCGCCGGGTTCCGTACCGAAGTCGTAGATCGCGAACTCGCCCCTGCTGAGCTGCGCGTACCGCCCGTCCTGCGCCACCCGCGGGCTGCCCGCCATGGCCAGCACCACGCGGTAGAGCTCCGGGCTGTCACGGTGGATCAGGCCCGGGGTCCGGTGGACGCTGTGCGGTGTGGACGTGCGCACCGTGCCGACGCCCACGGGGCCGAGCTGCCCGGCCTCGATCTCGCCCCGCAGCGGGGCGTCGGCGTCGATCCTGAGGTCGAGCGGGCCGAGCGTGTCGCAGACGATGGCCCGCCAGGCGTCGTGGCGCTGCTTGGCGGGCAGGTCACTCGTGCGGATCAGAACGGCCATCCCGTCGCTCCTCCGTCGGCTGCCCTGCCATGCTAACGATCCTCCGGCACGCGCGCCGCCCGTCGCCAGAGGCCCGGACACGCAGCAGCCCCGGGACCGCGCGGGTGGCGGGTCCCGGGGCCGGTGGGTGGCTCAGGCCGTCTGGCGGGCCTCGATGGCCTGCTTGTAGAGGCGGCCGGCCCGGTACGACGAGCGCACCAGCGGCCCGGAGAGCACCCCGGCGAACCCGATGGCCTCCGCCTCCGCCTGCAGCTCCACGAACTCCTCCGGCTTCACCCAGCGGTCCACCGGGTGGTGGCGGGGCGTGGGCCGCAGGTACTGCGTGATGGTCAGCAGGTCGGTGCCCGCGGCGTGCAGGTCGCGCATCGCCGAGACGACCTCCTCGCGCGTCTCGCCCATGCCCAGGATCAGGTTGGACTTGGTGACCAGCCCGGCCTCGCGGGCCATCGTGATCACGGCGAGCGACCGGTCGTACCGGAACGCGGGACGGATCCGCTTGAAGATCCGCGGCACCGTCTCGACGTTGTGGGCGAACACCTCGGGCCGGCTGGAGAAGACCTCCTCCAGCTGGTCGCGGTTGCCGTTGAAGTCGGGCACCAGCAGCTCGACGCCGCACCCGGGCAGCAGCCCGTGGATCTGGCGCGCCGTCTCGGCGTAGAGCCAGGCGCCGCCGTCGGGCAGGTCGTCGCGGGCCACGCCGGTCACGGTCGCGTACTTCAGGCCCATCTGCTGGACGGACTCGGCCACCCGGCGCGGCTCGTCGCGGTCGTACTCCTTGGGCTTGCCCGTGTCGATCTGGCAGAAGTCGCAGCGACGGGTGCACTGGTCGCCGCCGATGAGGAAGGTCGCCTCGCGGTCTTCCCAGCACTCGTAGATATTGGGACAGCCCGCCTCTTCACAGACCGTGTGCAGGCCCTCCCGGCGCACGAGCGATTTCAGCTCGGTGTATTCGGGGCCCGTCCTCAGCTTGGTCTTGATCCACGGGGGCTTGCGCTCGATAGGGGTTTCGGCGTTACGCACCTCCAGGCGGAGGAGCTTTCGGCCTTCAGGAGCAACGGTCACCCACTCAGCTTACGTCTCCCCGGAAACCGGCCTGGTCGTGGGTCAGGAGATGAGGCCGAATCCGCGGATGGCGCGCGTGTAGTGGCCGAGCAGTTCCTCGTCGACACGTTCGGAGTCGTGCGTGCCGAGCAGCTCGGAGCGCGGGGGAGAGGTGAGCACCCCGTCGTCGGTGAGTCGGGACCGGGACAGCGCGCCCTGCCTGATCGCCGCCGCGCTCTCGCCGCGCAGCGCCGCGGCCTGCATCGGCGCCAGGTAGCCGCCGCCGGTCAGCTCGTCCAGCTCGGCGAGCTCCCGCTCGGACGCCGCCCGCCGGGCCAGCGCCTGCCGCCGGGCCAGGGTACGGGCCTCGCCGGCGCGGGCCAGCCGGGTCAGCGCGTACCGCACCAGCAGCACGGGGCCGCCGAGCACCCGCCCGAGCAGCCGGCCGAGGGCCCCCATCGCCTCGTACGTGGTGCCCGGATGGTCCACCGCGCCCAGCGAGGAGGCGGAGATCTGGGTCTGCGCGTCCTGCCTGACCTGCAGGGGCTCGGCCCCCACCAGGGCGTCCCGCCAGGCCTCCAGCGTGGCCAGGGCTCCGTCTACGATCAGCTCGTCGCCGGTCGGGACCCGCGCGTACGCCGTGGCCAGCAGGGCCACCCGCTGCCTGGGCGGCAGCGCCAGCCAGAGTGGCAGCCCGATCGTCAGGACCGGGGTGCGCAGCGGGCCCACGCGCTCGTAGCGGGTCTCGGCCTCCAGGTCCCGGACCGCGACCTTCGCCGGCCGCCGCACGCCGACCCGGTCGGCCACGCGCTCCGCGACGCCGTACAGCTCCGGCGCCGACGAGCGGTCGAGCACCTCGGCATCGGCGGGCAGGCCGCCCAGGCGCGGCCGCAGCGCCCACGCGATGGCCAGGCTGGTGCCGCCGAGCAGCCACGCGATCAGTTCAGCCACGTGGGCCAGGATGATCCACGCGCCGAGCGCGACGAATCCGAGCGTCAGCAGGTGCACCACAAGGGCGAGTAAGACGGCGAGGAGGCGCTTCACACAGCCGATCGTAGGCCGTCGATCACCGGCGGAGAAGGTCCTCCTCGTGGAGTTCGTACGACTCCATGCCAAGTGCCTCCGCCAGTCGCTTCTCCGCGATCGGCATGACCTCCTCGACCACGATGCGGCGGCCCGTCTCCGCCGACAGCGAGGAGACGCCGACGTCGGGGATGCCGCACGGCGTGATGCGGCTGAACCAGCGGGGGTCGTTGGCGCAGTTGAGCGAGAAGCCGTGCATGGTGACGCCGCGCGCGACCCGCAGGCCGACCGCGCCGAGCTGGCGGTCGGGCAGGCCCAGGCTGGCGTCGCCGATCGCCCAGACGCCGCCGCGCCCCTTCACGCGTCTCGCCGTGACGCCGAAGTCGGCGCAGATCTGGATCATGGCCTCTTCGAGGCGGCAGGCGTACGTGACCACGTCGGTGACGGCGACGATCGGGTACGCCACGAGCTGCCCGGGACCGTGCCAGGTGAGGCGGCCGCCCCGGTCGACGTCGACGACCGGCGTGCCGTCGGCCGGACGCTCGTGCGGGGCGGTGCGCTTGCCCGCGGTGTAGACGGGGGCGTGCTCGAGGATCAGCACGGTGTCGGTCAGCTCTCCGGCGACCCGCTTGCCGTGCACCCAGCGCTGCAACGACCAGGCCTGCTCGTAGGGGACGTCGACGCCGAGGCGGACGATGGCGAGTGCGTGGGGATCGTCCCCGTGGATGGGGCGCATGAGCCTATTGTGCCGTTCCCTCACCCGCGAAGGGTAATCAGGGGGTCAAGAGTCGCGGCTCGATCCTGAACTCCTTGACGCCGCCCGCCCCGTCGCTCTCGATCCGGTACGCGTAGCCGCCCGGCTCGACGGTCACCGCCTGGATGAACTCCGTGCCCACGTAGTGGAGTCCCACGCCCTCGTCGGCGGCGTACCCGCTGGGCAGCTCGCCGCTCGCCACCGAGTCCTGGAGCAGCCGGCGGCGCTGCGGGTCGGAGTCGTAGTGGACGCCGCACGAGTAGGGCAGGAAGCCGAGGCCCTCGGCCCACACGCGCAGGTCGGGACCGAAGGAGTCGGTGTTGCCGCCCACGTGCCAGCAGAGCGCGCCCGCGCTCTGCCCGGACAGCACCACCCCGGACCGCCACGCCTCCTCGAACGCCTCGTCGTAGCCGTGCAGCCGCCACAACGCCATGAGGTTGGCCACACTGCCACCGCTCACGTAGATCATGTCCTGCTCGAGGATCCAGGCCCGCGGATCTTCGACGTTGGGCATGGGGAACACCGTCAGGTGGCTCAGCTCGACGTCCCACCCCGCGAAGGCGCCGTACATCTTGAGCAGCCACTCGTCGGAGTCACCGACCGCGGTGGCGACCAGCCCGAGCTTCGGGCGGTCCTGCCCCGTGAGGTCGAGGCCGTAGCGCAGCAGCGGGCCGGCCTCGATGAAGCTGTAGCGCCTGCTCTGGCGGAAGGATCCGCCCCCGATGGCGAGGATGTGTGACTGTCCTGACCGGCTCATGTCAAGATTCTCCCACCTGTTGAAGGACGCACGGTTCCCTAGAGTACGGCGCTCAGCGCCTCGTCGAGGCGGGTATGGGCGAACCTGTAGCCGCTGTCGAGCAGCTTCTTCGGCAGGACGCGGTGACCGGGCAGCAGCGCCTCCCGCGCGAACTCGCCGAGCCCCGCCGACAGCGCGAAGGCCGGGACCGGGATCGGCATCGTGCCCTTGCGCAGGGCTTTTCCGAGCGTTCGGGTGAATTCGGCGTTGGTCACGGGCGACGGGGACGTGAAATTGACCGGCCCGGTAATGTCACGATTTTTCAGCACATGCACCGCCGCCCCCACCCAGTCCCGCACGGTGATCCACGACCAGTACTGCTTCCCCGACCCGAGCGGCGCCCCCAGCCCGACCCTGAAGATCGGCAGCACCTGCTGGAGCATCCCGCCCTCCCGGCCCAGCGCCAGCCCGGACCGCATCTGCACCGTCCTGACCCCGGCCTCACCCGCCCGCCGGGCCTCGCTCTCCCACTGCTCGCACAGGTCCGACAGGAAGCCGGTGCCCTTGCCCTGGCTCTCGTCGACCACCCGGTCACCGGTGTCGCCGTAGAAGTCGACCCCTGAGGCGGACAGGAGCACCTCCGGCCTGTCCGAGAGCCCGGCGATCGCGTCGACGAGGAGCCCGGTGCTCTGGATCCGGCTGTCGAAGAGCTCCCGCTTGTACGCCTCGCTCCACCGCCTGCCGCCGATCGACGCCCCGGCCAGGTGCACCACGGCCTCCGCCCCTTCGAGCGCGGCCCGGTCGATCTCCTGCCGGCCCGGCTGCCAGAACGCCTCGTCGGCCGCGCGCGGCTCGCGGCGTACCAGCCTGACGACCTCTTGCCCCTCGTCCCGCAACGCCCGCACCAGCGCCGACCCGAGCAACCCGGACGCGCCGGTCACGATGATCGCCATAACTCCACAGTACGCCCGCCCCGGCCCGTCCCCCGGACACGCCCGCCGGTGTCGCGCATCACGACCACCGCTCCAAGGCCCGCCCGTCGGTGTCGCGCACACGGTCAGGGCACCAGCACGGGCGCGTGTCGCGGGGCCCCGCCTCAGCGTCCCAGAGCAGCGACACGACGTCCTTGGAAAACCACGGAAAGCCACGACCACCCAGAAAAGCGAAAGGCCGGGCGGCCCCCCGAGGGGGCCGCCCGGCCGGGCGAGCCGTGCGGCTACGCGAGGCCGAGCTGGGCCTCGAAGCGCCCCTCCTCCAGACGGCGCTTGACCGTCGTCAGGAAGCGGGCCGCGTCCGCGCCGTCCACCAGCCGGTGGTCGTACGTCAGCGCCAGGTACACCATCGATCGCACCGCGATGACCTCGCCCTCAGGCGTGTCGATCACCACGGGCCGCTTCACGACGGCGCCGGTCCCCAGCATGCCGACCTGCGGCTGGTTGAGGATCGGGGTGTCGAACAGGGCGCCACGGCTGCCCGTGTTGGTCAGCGTGAACGTGCCGCCCGTGATCTCGTCCGGCGTCACCTTGTTGGCGCGGGTGCGCTCCGCAAGGTCGGCCGTCTTGCGCGCCAGCCCAGCGAGGTTGAGGTCGCCGGCGTTCTTGATGACCGCCGCGATCAGGCCGCGCTCGGTGTCGACCGCGATGCCCAGGTGCTCGACGTCGAAGTACGTGACCTCCATGGTCTCGTTGTTGATCGTCGCGTTGAGCTTCGGGTGCTGCTTGAGCGCCTCGATGGCGGCCAGCTCGAAGAACGGCATGAACGACAGCTTGACGCCCTCGCGGCGCAGGAAGTCGGCCTTGGCCTGGTCGCGCAGCCGCGCGATCTTGGTGACGTCGACCTCGACCACCGTGGTGAGCTGGGCCGCCGTCTGCAGCGACTCGACCAGCCGCTTGGACATCGTCTGCCGCAGCCGCGTCATCTTCTCCGTGCGGCCACGCAGCGTCGTGTCGACCTCCACGGGCTCGGGCCCAGCGGCGACCGGAGCCTGCGCGGCCGGAGCGGCGGCGGGAGCGGCCTGCGGGGCGGCGGCGGGAGCCGCGGCCGGAGCAGGCGCGGCCTGGGCCGCGGCGGCCTTGTCGCGCTGCGCCTTGGCGGCCTCCAGCACGTCCTGCTTGCGGATGCGGCCGCCGACGCCGGTGCCGGTGATCGAGTCGAGGTCGACACCGTGCTCGTTGGCCAGCTTGCGCACCAGCGGCGTCACGTACGGGCTCTCACCCGACGGCAGCGGCGAGGGCTCCGCGGGAGCGGCCTGCGGGGCGGGCGCGGCAGCCTGCGCGGGAGCGGGAGCGGGCGCAGGAGCCGGAGCCGGAGCCGGCGCGGGGGCCGGAGCGGGCTGCGGGATCGAGGAGACCGGGGGAGCCGGCGCGGGCTCCGGCTCCGGCTCGGGCTGCGGAGCCGGCGCGGGGGCCGCCTCCGGGGCCGGGGCGGCGCCGGCCTCGGCGTTCTCGTCGATGACGGCGAGCTCGGCCCCGACCTCCACCGTCTCGTCCTCGGCCACGACGATCTTGGTGAGGACACCCGCGGACGGAGACGGGATCTCGGTGTCGACCTTGTCGGTCGAGACTTCGAGGAGCGGCTCGTCGGCTTCGACGCGCTCGCCCTCCTTCTTCAGCCAACGGGTTACGGTGCCCTCGGTCACGCTCTCGCCGAGCTGGGGCATCTGTACGGAGACCGGCATCGTTATCTTCTCTCGCGTTCTGATCTCGAGGTCTTGGACTAGTTGTGTACGTGCAGCGGCTTGCCGGCCAGGGCCAGCATCGCCTCACCCATGGCCTCGGACTGGGTCGGGTGTGCGTGGATGAGCTGGGCGACCTCTGCGGGCAGGGCCTCCCAGTTGTAGATCAGCTGCCCTTCCGTGACGAGCTCGCCGATGCGCCGGCCCACCATGTGGACACCGACGACCGGGCCGTCCTTCTGGGCGATGACCTTCACGGCGCCTGAGGTGCCGAGGATCTGGCTCTTGGGGTTTCCCGCGAGGTCGTAGACCTGCTCGACGATCTCGATGCCGCGCTCGGCGGCCTGCGCCGAGGTGATCCCGACGGAGGCCACCTCGGGGTCGGAGTAGGTGATGCGGGGCACGCCCGCGTAGTCGATGGGCGGCGGGTTGAGGCCGGCGATGTGCTCGGCCACCATGATGCCCTCCGCGAACCCGGCGTGCGCGAGCTGCAGGGTCGGGATCAGGTCGCCGATGGCGTAGACGCCGGGCACGGAGGTCCGGCAGTGCTCGTCGACCACGACCGCGCCGCGCTCGATGGCGACGCCCTGCTCCTCGAAGCCCATGCCCGCCGAGACGGCGCCCCGCCCGACCGCGACGAGCAGCAGCTCGGCGTCGAGGGTCTTGCCGTTGGCCAGGGTGACGACCACGCCCGTCTCGGTGGTCTTGGCGCTGTCGAAGAAGACGCCCAGCTCGTACTTGATCCCGCGGCGGCGGAAAGCCCGCTCCAGCAGCTTGGAGCTGGACTCCTCCTCGGTCGGCAGCAGGTGCGGCAGCGCCTCGACGATCGTGACCTCGGCACCGAACGAGCGGTAGACGCTGGCGAGCTCGACGCCGATCACGCCGCCGCCCAGGACGATGACGGACGTGGGCACGCGGTCCATCTTGAGGGTGTGCTCGCTGGTGATGACGCGCTCGCCGTCGATCTCCAGGCCCGGCAGCGTCTTGGGCGCCGAGCCGGTGGCCAGGACGAGGTTGCGGCCCTCGTAGACCTCCGAGCCCACCTGGACGCGGTTGGGCCCGACCATGCGGCCCTCGCCCTCGACGATCGTCACGCCCGCGGCCTTCAGCAGGCCCTGCACGCCCTTCCAGGCCCGCGTCACGATCTTGTCCTTGAACGCGTGCACGCCCGGCACGTCGATGCCGTCGAAGCGCGCCTTGACGCCGTACGACTCGCTCTCGCGGGTCTCGTCGGCGACCTCGGCGGAGTGGAGCAGGGCCTTCGTGGGGATGCATCCCCTGTGGAGGCAGGTGCCGCCGATCTTGTCCTTTTCGATCAGCGCGACCGACTTGCCCAGCTCAGCCGCCCGAAGCGCGCAGGCGTAACCGCCGCTGCCGCCACCTAGGACGACGATGTCATAGGCCACAGGAAGGCTCCTTGTCGGGGTGTTCGTGATGCCGTCATCTTTTCATTTGTTTCAGATGCTCGCGTGCCGCTCTGCGAGTCCGATGAGTGTGCGGGTGATGGCGCCCGTGCCGCCCTTGGGGGTGTAACCGTACGGCTCGCCCTTGTTGAACGCGGGGCCGGCCATGTCGATGTGGGCCCAGCGCACGCCCTCGGGCACGAACTCCTTCAGGAAGATCCCCGCCGCCAGCATGCTGCCCCAGCGCTCCGGCTGGAGGTTGGCGATGTCGGCGACAGGCGAGTCGAGGCCCCTGCGCAGCTCCTCGGGGAGCGGCATGCCCCACGCGCCCTCGCCCGCGGCCTGGGCGGACTCGACGACCAGCTCCCTGACGGCGTCGTCGTTGGCCATGACGCCGGCCGTGCGCCAGCCCAGCGCGACGATCTGGGCGCCGGTGAGGGTGGCCACGTCGACGATCAGGTCGGGCTGGTCCTCGGCGGCCCTGGCGATGCCGTCCATGAGCACCAGGCGGCCCTCGGCGTCGGTGTCGAGCACCTCGACGGTCTTGCCGCTGTAGCTGTGGATGACGTCGGAGGGGCGCTGCGCGGTGCCGCTCGGCAGGTTCTCCGCCAGGCAGAGGTAGCCGACGGCGTTCACCGGCAGGCCGAGCCTGGCGATGCCGATCATGGCGCCGAGCACCGCGCCCGCGCCGCCCATGTCGGACTTCATCCAGTCCATCGCCGCCGACGGCTTGAGCGACAGGCCGCCCGAGTCGAACGTGATGCCCTTGCCCACGAACGCCAGTCGCTTGCCGGCCTCCGGGTGGGTGTAGGACAGGCGGACCAGGCGCGGCAGATTGGCCGAGCCCTGGCCGACGCCGACGATGCCGCCGTAGCCGCCGTCCTTGAGCTGCTTGTCGTCGAGCACCTCGACGGTCAGGCCGACCTTGTTGCCCTCCTGCTCGGCGATCTCGGCGAACTTGGCCGGCCACAGGTCGGAGGGAGGCGTGTTGACCAGGTCGCGGACCAGGGCGACCGAGTCGGCCAGGACGCCGGCGCGCTCGGCGACGGAGTCGGACTGGCCCGAGAC